>JASBYY010000001.1 GCA_029983675.1 Bacteroidales bacterium
CATTCGTTTTTGGTCGCAAATTTACAAATTTTAGGCAAACTATCAATCAATCATTAAAGTATTATTGCTCAAGTAACTTCAAATCCAATTTATAATTTTGTGTTTCATATCGTTATCTATCATCAGCGAGTTAGTGGATTCAAGTTCTAATCCACTTGCCGCTGATATCTGGCTTGACGAACAGAAACTTGATATTAAGGCTCAAAGTGTGGGTGAGTCTGCCAAACAAGACAAAGCCCAATGGCTACACGGAACACGCAGAGTAAATCAAGCAGGTACAAGATAGAGAGAATACGTCCATAACTGGGGAGGTTCCGAGGTTGAGCCTATCAAGGGCAAGCAGTAACAACGAGCCTTGAGAAGTCAGTAGAAGTCATAGTACCTCTCGGTAACGATCTTGCAAACACACTAAACGTAAGAATTCTCATAATAGAGGGAAGGACTGAACCGTGCAATGTGATGTCAACCAACGGAAGCACAAAGGAGGCATAGGAATCAAAAGTCCGTAAGGAGTTTCTTGTCGCCCGATAGGTCGGAAACCGACAATAGGCAAGAGAGGTATCACTTCAAGGCATGCCCGATTGCAACATCATGCACATGTGAATGTCAAAGCGTGGAACCGCCGTATGCCGAACGGCACGTACGGTGGTGAGAGAGGTCAGTAAACATGAAAACAGGAGGCAAACACCTTTTATGATTAGTGTTACCTCCTACTCGATTCATGCTGTTTTTTTCGGTACGGTGCCCAAAACAGGTTGGTGTTTCTCCTATAATGATAATGTGCCTTCGCAACCTGTTGAAAGTGCGAAATGAAATCATTCTTCGTTGTTGTCGCAGCGTTGTCCGGCATATTGCTGCACTTCGTCGTGCTTATAGACCAGCTCAATGCCCGCCTGACGGAACATGTCTTCCGATTCGGCGCCATCGTGGTATTTCCGTTCGCACACCACCCTGACGATGCCGCAGTTGATGATGAGCATGGCGCAGGTCCGGCAAGGCGTCATGCGGCAATAAAGAGTGCTGCCGTCTAACATGATGCCCCGACGTGCAGCTTGGCAGATGGCGTTTTGTTCGGCATGAACGGTGCGCACGCAATGCTGGGTGATGCTGCCGTCCTCGTGGATGGATTTACGAAACAGGTGCCCCACATCGTCGCAATGTGGCAGTCCACGTGGCGATCCGACGTATCCGGTGACCAATATTTGCCGGTCTTTCACAATGACGCATCCGCTACGGCCACGGTCGCATGTGGCGCGTTTGGCCACGGTATCGGCGAGACTTAAGAAATAGTCATCCCACGATGGCCTTACATGAAGGTCGATGAGCGCTTTCTCTACTTGCTGTTGCAATTCTGGAATGCTGCCATCGTTTCTGAACAAGAAATCCGCCTCCTTGATGCAAACCGCCAGATTCTGTTTGTTGGGGTCGGTGGCGTTCATCTCGCGTTCTTCGTTCATCTTAAAGGTCTCGAAGCTAATGGCATCGGTCTCTGATTTCCGAAGGGTGATGCGCTCGTAGCGTGTCTTTTGATCGGCATCGACGGCAAAAAGGTAAAACCGGCCCTTTTCGCGGAGCGAATAAATTTCACCGGGAGTGCGCACGCTTTCGATGACGGCGTTATTCCCGTCTGCTTTGGCGCGTTCGAAAAGCTGGTCTGTGATGTAGCTTGGCGTGTGTTGGGCACGCAGGTCGTTGGCAACGGCTGTCAGAGTGTCGCGGTTGACTTCCATGCCACGCCGCTGGATTTCTTCGGCAATGTAGGCGCGTACCGAATAGTGCTTGAAACCTTTCTCTTTGACGAGATAGTCCACAATGGTACCTTTTCCTGCTCCTAATGTTCCAGTTATTCCTATGATAATCATATTCTTACGTTATTTTATTTCGTTTTTAATGTCGTCCACCCATTTTGATATTTCCACAGGCTTGAATTGTTGCAGGCGCTCAAGGATTTCGTTCGGGTCGTTGCTGACGATGAGATTGTCGCGGTGTTCGCGGCTGACATAACCTTCGGTTACCGCATGGTTCATGAATTGTAGCAGCGAATCATAGTAACCGTTGATGTTGTACAAGGCAACCGGTTTGTCGATAATGCGCAACTGGCTGAGCACCAATACTTCAAAAAGCTCATCCATAGTGCCGAAACCACCGGGTAGTGCGATAAACGCATCCGAAAGCTCTTCGAGTCGGGTTTTGCGTTCGGCCATTGTCTCCACTTCAACCAGTTGCGTGATGTCTTTGTAGCCGACTTCCATGTCAAGCAGATAGGTGGGGATGACGCCTACTACGGTTCCTCCTCTTTTCAGCATGGTGTCGGCAATGATTTTCATCAGTCCCACACTGCCGCCGCCATAATACAGTTCACATCCTTTTTCAAACATCGTATTGGCAAGCAATTCGGCTTTTTGCCGGTAGATATTGTCGAAGCCCATGCTGCTGCCGCAAAATACGCAGATTTTATTCCTCATCGGTGTCCTTTGTTTGTGCAAAAATAAACTATTTTTACGTCGCTCGGAAAAAGTTGTTCGGATGTTCGGTGGGTTGTCAGCGGTAAACCATTCGCCCGCTCATTCTTCTAAATCATAAATCCGAAATCAGCAATCAAAAATCCTTGTTGTACAAGTTCAATCAATGCGGATGTTTATCTTTGCACTTTCAATGTCAAAAAGGAAATGAAACGAATATTGGGCATTATGGGTGCCATGGCCGAAGAGATTGACGAGGTGAAAACCATGTTGGTGGATGTCAAAAGTGTTGAGGTCGGTGGAAGAGCGTTCTATTCGGGGACGATTAATGGCATCGAATGTGTGGTGGTGTTTTCTAAATGGGGAAAGGTGGCGGCTTCCATCACGGCTTCTATATTGATAGGTAGATTTGCAATCACCGAGCTGCTGTTTGTTGGCACGGCAGGAGCTTTGGCGGAGGGCTTGAAAATCGGCGACATTGTGGTTGGGCAACGTCTTGTGCAGCATGATCTCGATGCGCGTCCCATGATTCCGCGTTTCGAACTTCCGCTCTTGAACCGTGTGTATGTCAATAGCGATGTGCGGCTTACCGGATTGGCCGTTCGTGCGGTGTCGAAACTGTTGGATCGTGGTGTGGTTCAGGTGATGGGTGAGAAGAATGCCAAGGAGTTCAGTATTGTTGCTCCTGCATTGGTGTTGGGCGATATTGCCAGTGGCGACCAGTTTGTCAATAGTGCAGCAAAACGCAACTCTATTCTTTCGGAACTTCCTGATATTCAATGTGTTGAAATGGAAGGGGCCGCAGTGGCACAGGCTTGTTATGAATTTGATTTGCCTTTTGCCGTAATCCGTGTTATTTCAGATACCGCCGACCATAACGCGCGTATCGATTTCATCCGCTTTGTGCGTGAAGTCGCCAATGCCTACGCCAAGGCTATTGTTAATGAGATGACCCTGTTGTTGGATTGATGGTTAATGCCCTTCTGTCTCTAACCGAATGATTCGGTCGAACAGAGCAATACCGGTTTGCAGAATGTCATCAGGGAAGTCGAACCGGATATCGTGCAAAGCGGGTTGCTCCAATCCGGAACCAAGTCCGAAGAATCCGATGGGGCAGACCTGACCAAAGCGCCCGAAATCTTCCGACCAGCGGAAAGGATCAGTCAGATAACCAACGAAAAGCCCAAGCTGTGTTGCGGCATTTTCAATGAGATTTACGTTGTTGTCGTTATTGTTGGTGGCCGAAAAGGCTTCGTGCATACTGAAACTAAAGTCGAACAGGTGATTTTTGGCTTTTGCACGACACATTTCAACGACTTCGTTGGCGAGAAGCTCAAGATGTCGGTCGTTGAAGCTACGGAGTGTGAGCCAAAGCTCAGCCATTCCGGGTGCTACGCCGAAGGTCGTCTCGCCAAGGCGTGCGTGTGTGATGACAAAGGTTGTCAGCGGCTTGACGGCATGCAGCATCTCGCGTTTCTTTTCCAACTGATGGATTAATAGGGCAAGCAGCTCAGATGGACTTTTCCCGGTTTCGGGCTGCGAGGCATGGGCGATCTTTCCCTCGAAAATCATTTTTAGGCCGAATGAAGCTGCTGCAAAACAGCCCTTGCGGATCAAAACCTGTCCTTTCTCAAATCCCGGCAGGTTGTGTAGTCCGTATGCAGTGTCGGGAACGATGTCCTTAAATTGCGGGTCGTTCAAGATGGCTTTTGCGCCTTGGCCGGTTTCCTCGGCTGGTTGAAACAGAAGTACCACTTCGCCATGTTCGGGACGGTGTTGGGAAAGACGTTGTGCCAGGCCGCAAAGAATGGCCGTATGTCCATCGTGACCGCATTTGTGCGAAATACCTTGGTGTAGCGAACAGTAGGCGAGGCTGTTGGCTTCCGGAATATGCAGGGCATCGATGTCGGCACGAATCATGATGCGTTTTCCGGGGTGCTGACCGCGGTAGAGGGCTGCCAGCCCGTAGCCGCCCAAGTTTTTGATGAGGAAGTCGGGTTGGGTAGCTTCCATCCATTTGCAAAGAAAACGGTTGGTCTCGACCTCCTGTCCCGAAAGCTCTGCCAAGGCATGAAGCTGATGTCGGAGTTCGATGATGTCTTTCATGGGTGCAAAGTTAGAAAATGTTCGTCATACTGATATTGTTGCTTTTAGCTGTTAGCCATTCATTTGTTTCATCCCAATTCGAAATTCGAAATCCCTTTTTACCTGTTTGTCGAAGTGTTCGGGCCGGTTCTTTACAAAACAAAAGAAGCGCATTCCATAGGAAGCGCTTCTTTATGGAAACGGTTCAAACCCGAAGTGATCAAGCTTCTTTCACGTTGTCCATGCCGACCTGTACGGCCTGCATGTTCAGCGGAATGAGTTTGTGGGCGCGTTCGGGCAGCGAATGGCGCAGACCTTCTTCAACGTTCTTGTTGTCGATGATGGGTCTGATTTTCAGGAAAGCGCCTAAGATGATCATGTTGAACACCTTGGCATTTCCCATATCCGATGCCAACTGTGCACCTTCAATGCTGTAAATGTGAATGTCTTTGCGCGTGGGATTGTGCGTAATGCCGTTCGGGTCGTAGAGGAGATAGCCACCGGGCTTCACTTTACTTTCAAACTTGTCCAACGACTGCTGGTTCAGGATGACGGCAGTGTCGAAGGCATTCAGGATGGGCGAGCAAACGCGTTCGTCGCTGACGATGACGGTCACGTTGGCCGTGCCGCCGCGCATCTCGGGACCATACGAAGGCATCCAGCTGACTTCCTTGTCTTGCATGATGCCACTATAAGCAAGGATCTTACCCATTGACAAGACACCTTGTCCGCCGAAACCGGCTATAATTATTTCTTCTGTCATTGCTTTGTGGTTTTACTTATTTATTAATCAGCTCGAAGTTATCTTTAATGTCACCTAACGGATAGACGGGCAGCATGTTTTCTTGGAGCCACTTGTTGGCATCAACGGCGCTCATTTTCCAGTTGGAGTTGCAGTTGGAAACGATTTCAACGAAGTTGACACCGTTTTTGTTTTCCATCTGGTTCTGGAAGGCTTTCTTGATGGCTTTCTTGCAGTTGCGCACCTTAGCTGCATCATACACGGCTTGACGGGTGACAAAACGGGTTCCGGGAAGCTGTGCCACCAATTTGGTGATTTGCAGCGGGAAACCATTGTTCGGCGTGCCGTCTTCCCACTGAGGCTTACGTCCGTAAGGCGTGGTGGCGGTCTTCATGCCTTCCAAGGTGGTGGGAGCCATTTGTCCGCCGGTCATGCCGTAGATACCGTTGTTGACGAAGATCATGGTGATGTTTTCGCCGCGGTTGCAGGCGTGAATGGTTTCGGCAGTGCCGATGGCAGCCAAGTCGCCGTCGCCTTGATAGGTGAACACGACCTTGTTGGGCCATACGCGCTTGATGCCGGTGGCTAACGCCGGAGCACGTCCGTGGGCGGCTTCCTGGAAGTCAACGTCGAAATAGTCGTAGGCCATGACGGCGCATCCCACAGGGGCAATACCGATGGTTTCCTCGTCGATGCCGAGTTCTTCAATCACTTCGGCGATGATGCGGTGCACGGTGCCGTGACCACAGCCCGGGCAATAGTGGAAACGTTTGTCCGTCAGCAGTTTTGATTTTTCGTAAACCAGATTTTCCGGTTGGATGATATCTTGCAATGTGATTTCTGACATGTCTTATTCTCCTATAATTTGTTTTTTCATGGCTTCGAGAACTTCTTCAGGCGTGTGGATGATGCCACCGACACGACCAAAGTGTTCGGCTTTGGCGCGGCCGTTGCAGGCCAGCTTCACGTCTTCAATCATCTGACCGCAGCTCAGCTCGAGGGAAAGGAATCCCTTGACGCCTTTGGCGATAAGAGCTTCGATGGCTTTCGTCGGGAAAGGCCACAGCGTAATGGGGCGCAGCAGACCGATTTTCATGCCTTCGGCACGTCCGAGCTGGATGGTCTTCTGGGCGATACGGGCACTCGAACCGTAAGCAACAATGACGTATTCGGCATCGTCGCATTGGATTTCTTCGAAGCGTGTTTCTTTCTCAGCGATTTCCTTGTACTTTTCCTGTAAGTGACGGTTGTGTTGTTCCATGCGGTTCGAATCCAAGTCAAGCGAGGTGATGATGCGGTGAGGCGTGCCTCTCTTGCGGCCGGTGGTGGCCCAAGGATACTTGGCCTTGATTTCTTCTTCCGTCATGCGAGGTTTCTGGTCGGGAAGCACCACTTTTTCCATCATCTGACCGATGGCACCGTCAGAAAGGATACATGTGGCGATACGGTATTGGAAAGCCAGGTCGAAGCCCAAAGCGACGAAGTCGGCCATTTCCTGTACCGATGCGGGTGCCAGCACGATTTGGTGGTAGTCACCGTGACCACCGCCCTTACAAGCCTGGAAATAGTCGGCTTGCGAAGGCTGAATGGTGCCTAATCCCGGGCCGCCGCGGACGACGTCGGCATAAACGCAGGGTATTTCAGCACCTGCAATATAAGTGATGCCTTCTTGTTTCAGGCTGATACCAGGACTTGAAGACGAGGTCATGACGCGTTTTCCTGCTGCACCAGCGGCGTAAATCATGTTGATGGCAGCCACTTCACTTTCAGCTTGTAGAACGACCATGCCGGTACGTTCGTAAGGGTTCTGTTCCGAAAGATATTCGATCACTTCCGATTGAGGGGTGATGGGATATCCGAAATATGCATCGGCACCGTAGCGAATAGCGGCTTCGGCCAATGCTTCGTTACCCTTCATCAGTTTTAATTCTCCCATTATGTTAGATTTTGAATGTTAGACAATTGTTTTGATTATAGGGCTTTTTTGTAAACCTTGATCACTCCGTCGGGGCATGTGACGGCGCAACTGGCACATCCTATGCACTTCTCAGGATTTGCCATGAATGAATAATTGTAACCTTTGCTGTTTACTTCTTTTGCCAGTTCGATGACACCCAACGGGCAAGCTGTGATGCAAACGCCACAACCCTTGCAACGATCAGTGTCAACAACGATGGCTCCTCTGAATTTTGCCATAATATTACTAGATTTAGAATTTTTTGTATTGTCTATTTAAGCGCACGAAAGTACACATTTTTCTCCAATTATTGCTTTATTTCCCGAATTATTCTGCTTCATCGCGGATGAATATTGTCTGAAACATCAATCCTTGTGCGTGCTCGGAACTGTCATCGGGATTTGTCGGTTTTCCTTAGTCGTTATTTTATCGGATGGTCTTGGGCGAACCTTTCCAAACGCTCTGCCAGCACAGGGATTTCTTCCCTTTGGATGAGCGAAGTGCAGGCGCGGATGCCTTGCTTGGTGCTGCCGCAGGTGTCCAGCGAAATGGCAGAGATGCCGTAGTACATCATTTCCTTCACTAAATCGGCGCCCGTGAATCCGGGGTAGCAGTAGGTGAAATAAAACCCGTCGGCTATAGGATCGCCGCAGTCTTTATCGTAGGTGATGAAAAATCCGTTGTCGATGAAGGCTTTCTTCATGAGCTGGGCTTTCTTGCCGTATTCCAAAACGTCGTCGCGGTAGTTGTAAACACCGTCGTTGACGGCTTTCATCACGCCGGCCAGTGCATACTGGGCCGAGTGCGATGTGCCTGAGCTGAGCGGGTGCAGCGCACCGAAGATGATGCCTCTGGCAAAGACTTCTTGTCCACAGAAGGCTTTCAGGTCGGGATAGTGGCGGCTGGCTAATTTGTTGCTGATGCCGAGAATGGCGCAACGCTCGCCGGCATAGCTGAAGGCCTTGGAGCTGGAAATCATGAGGATGTAGTTGTCGGTGTATTTTCCAACGGAAGGCTGGAAAGGCTCCACACCGGGATGGCTGTAGTCCTTGCGGAAGTCCATGCCGAAATAGGCGAGGTCTTCCATGACAATGACATCATATTTATTGGCCATTTCGCCGATGATGCGCAATTCTTCATCGGTGAGGCACACCCAGGTCGGGTTGTTGGGGTTGGAGTAGAGCATGCTGTGGATGTTTCCCTTGCTGAACACCTCTTCTAATTTGGCGCGAAGTTTTTCGCCACGGTATTCGTAAATGTCGAAATGCTCCATGGGGATGCCGAGCACTTTGTTTTGGAATTTATGGACGGGGAAGCCGGGGTCGATGAACAGAACCGTATCTTTCTTCGTATTGGTGTGGCCGCAAATCATGAACGATGCGAAGGCGCCTTGCATGGAACCTACGGTAGGGATGCAGTTGGCTGCGTCAACTTCGAGGTCGAGGAAATTCTTGATGAAACGCGAGGCTTCTTTCTTGAGTGCGGGAATGCCGTCGATGGCGGGGTAGTTGGCGGCAACGCCGTCTTGCAACGCCTTGATCTGTGCTTCGATGCCGTAGCGGGCGGCAGGCAGACCGGGGTTGCCCATTTCCATGTGGATGAATTTCTTTCCGCTGGCGGCTTCAAGGTCGCGGGCTAATTTGTTGATTTCGCGTATGGTGGCTTTGCCAATGTTGGGAAGGCCGCTCTCGGCAAAAATCCGGTCGGCCATTTCTGAAGGAACGATGTTGTTTTTCATCATTATAATTGTAATATTTTAATACTTAATTATTTACAATAAAACTGCTATCTCGTTTGATTAGCAAAGGTAGGCTTTTATTTCGATTTGGCAAAATCTTTCTTCGTAACAAGGGATGGCGAATGGCGATGAGAGGAAGCCCTTTGCTTTGCATACGATGAAAACAAAAAACGGAAAGTCATCGACTCTCCGTTTCGTGGGACGTACTGGACTCGAACCAGTGACCTCTGCCGTGTGAAGGCAGCGCTCTAAACCAACTGGGCTAACGTCCCCTGCAGGTGATAAAAAAACGCCCTTGCGGCGTTGGGAGTGGGGCGAACAAGGATCGAACTTGTGACCTCATGCCTGTCAAGCATGCGCTCTAAACCAACTGAGCTACCGTCCCATTTGCGGCTGCAAAAATAGTGTTTTTCTTTATCGTGACCATATTTTTTATCAAAAAAATGCATTATTTTTTATGTTTGTATTGTAATTATTTGATAAACAGAAAATTGAATATTACTGTTTTTGGAAGAATTTTACTTGTTCTATTCTTTGTTTGGCGACGGCCGGCGCAGTTAATCGTGTCTTGCCAAGAAGACATAAGAATCCCCAACATGTGGCGCATTGGGGATTCTTGAACCGTTGTCCGTTATTTTTTGCGTGATTTGAAATAAAGGTTGTATCCGATTTCCCAATACCATGAGTAGCAACTGCTGTCATTTATGATGGGAGATTTGCTCCAATGGGCATACCTCACGCCTGTGCCGAGAAACACTGAATTGAACAGGTAAGACCTGACACCCAAGTCGATATCGACATTTTGAAACGATTTGAAATCCTTAAAACTGTTGCCGACGGAGAGTGTGGGTGCAATGGCAAAGTCTTTGTAATTCTTGAAATCGAACAGGTATGCGAAGCTCAATGCGAGGCCTGCACCGGGTTCATAACGCTTGGTTTCGTGATTGACTTGGGTGCCGCCTTGAACACCCATTCCAATGCGCAAATGGTCTTGCAGCAGCACGGCGAAATCTACCTTGTCAACGCTGAACGTTGCGTCGTCAGCCGATTCACCGTTTAATGAAACGCCAAACAGCTCTTTCTGCAACCCGAATCCGAAAGTTGTCTGGGCATGAAGCGAAACCGTAGCCATCAAGGTTATTACAACGAAAAAAATGTGTTTTGTCATTTGTGTAAAAGTTAGTGAAACTCAAACATATTAGATGGTTGAAATAAATGCTTTCGCAAAACGCAGCAAAGGTAGTGCTTTTTCTATTGCTATATGAATATTTTTTTTGTAACAAACTGAAAAGCAGATGTTTATTTTCTTTTGAATAATAATGGGTTTCTGTTTTTGGGTAACCTCAAGGGCAGCTCAAGCAGGCGCTCTTGCGTTGTGAAACATTCGGTGTTTTGCTTCGGGAATGGTTTTTCGGATACCTGTTTAATGAGGAAAACGCCTTTGTGTTCATTTTTAATAGAGAACCGGTAAACGATTCCAGCCATCGTCAGCAATGTCCCAAGGAGAAAAGATGTTCGATGAGAAACGGGGCATTGATTGTCGCCGACAAAGTAAACATTATTTGATTTACCCCAACGCCGTTTTTAATGTTGTTTCCCGAAAACGCAGCAATAGCTACTGTTTTTTTTGTTATGGCAGCCAAATGGCTGCAAAAATCTATCTATTTGATTTTAAACTTGTAGGCATACCTTAAATAGAAATTGGCCATCTGGCATTCAATGCTTCTGGATGTTTCCGTTTCGACATTCGTTTCGTGGCCACGAACGCCCATGACACTATACCCTGTGCTGATTTCCGATGGGCCGAAAGAAAGGCCGAAAGCGCAACTGTAATACAAGTAACCAGTTTTTACCTTTCCTTCATAATAACTACTAAAAAGACCATGATAATGGCCACTTGAGGTTGCGATCGTGTTCAAAGGAATGGCATAACCGCAACGCAAATCGAAGAAAGGCCGCACATAACGCTTTCCTATCGTAAACCTGACATCGCCATAAACGGGTAAGGAGGCCGTCATGCCATTAAATCTATACTGAGGAAAGAAAATCATGCCTCCAGCATATCCTCCTTTGCTCAAATGAACATCGGTGCCCAATCCCACACTCAGCCATCGGTTGAAGCGATATTCCATCATCGCTCCAGTAGCCAGATGAAACGGCGCTTCGTGGAAGCCTAAGCAAACAATGGGGTCGAGGAGTCCCGTGCCACCATAAAGATGAAGCCTCATGTCCCCGTTTTCCACTTGTTCTGGCTCACGGACACGCTCTTGAGGTTCGTGTGTCAGCCTGTTTGAAAGACGAATGTTGTAGGCATAACGTAAGAAAAAGCTGGATTCTATCGCACGCCGTGATGCCGTAGGATTTGAATAGTCATACATCATCAAACCTAAACTGACATTGGAATGATAAGCAGAGCAGCCAACGGCTATCGTTGAGTAATATCCTTCAATATTTTGGGCATCACTCTCTTTGTGCATCCAGAATGGCAGCATGTAGCCAGCACGCATTTCGATGAAAGGGCAAACCGGCTTATCTTTGGGCATGTTCCTGAAATCATACTTCATATCAAGGAAAACGGGCATGGCATAACGCATATTCTTATAATAATTCAATCCAATCCCCGTAGTCGCTATCAACTCGGTGCCTATGCCTAGACTCAGTTTGGGCGTAACGCGAGCCAGTAAGACGGGACTGCCGGTAAACATATACACAGGATCCCTTTGGTTGCCCATGGCGGCTGACACTCCAAGTTGCAGGTCTATCTCTCCTGCCTTGTGAAAAACTTGTTGCGCTTGTGAAGCAAGCATCATGAGCGACAACGATATGACGAATACAAAGCTTCTTCTTATAAATGTAGATTTACATGATTTCACGGCAAAATTAAAAAAACATTGGGACGTGGCACGGGATGACCAATTGGGGATGACATAGCAGGGAATCTCATTACGAGGAGATGGTTCTATCGGGCTATTACTGATAGTTTGCAAATATTCCCTATCTTTGCTCCATTAAATTTTTACGTAATGAGTTTTAGAAATCTGATAATCAGCTTATTGGTTGTATTAGCAACCTTTTCGGTTACGGCTCAGGAAAAGAAAAACTTCGAGTTGGCCGACCTTTACGAACATCCTACCTTTTCATCAAAAGGGGTTAGAGGCATGAACCCGATGAAAGACGGCAATACCTATGCCGCCTTTGAAAAGGGTGCTCTCAATGTTTACAGTTACAAGTCGGGAAAAGTCATCAATACGCTTTTTGTCCTCAACGACCTCATTCCTCAAGGGGACACCACTCCCATCAGGCTGATGGATTATGCATTGAACGAGAACGAGCAGAAGGCACTGCTTATGACCGATGCGGAGTACATTTACCGACATTCGTTCCATGCCAACTACTTCGTTTACGATTTGAATACCAAAACCTTGCAACCGCTTTCTGAGAATGGCAAGCAGCGTCTCGCCACCTTCTCGCCCGATGGTTCAAAGGTCGCTTTTATGCGCGATAACAACTTGTTTATTAAAGATTTGACCTCTGGAAAGGAAATCCAATTCACCAGCGACGGTTTGTACAACCATATTATTAATGGTGCGCCCGATTGGGTATATGAAGAGGAGTTTGGCTTTTCACAGGGCTTTTTCTGGTCACTCGACGGTGCGAAAATCGCTTATTACAAATTCGATGAGTCGAAAGTGAAGGAGTTCCAGATGGAGGAGTTTGAGGGGCTTTATCCCGACTGGTACAGTTTCAAGTATCCCAAGGCGGGAGAGGACAACTCCGTTGTGGAAGTATATGTCTATGACCTTGCCACCCAGAAAAGCGTGAAGATGGATACCGGCACCGAGACCGACATTTACTTGCCGCGTGTCAAATGGACTGAGACCGACAATTTGCTGGCCATACAGCGTATGAACCGCCACCAGAACCATCTCGAAATCCTTGCCGCTGATGCTGTTTCGGGTAAAAGTCGTGTCATTTATGACGAAACGAACCCATACTATATCGACATCACCGACGACTGGACTTTCCTTGAGGATGGAAAGTCGTTCCTGATGACTTCCGAGCGGAGTGGCTACTATCATATCTATCTTTGCCCGATGGACGGTTCGCAGCCGAGACAACTCACCCAAGGCAATTGGGATGTGACTGCTGTTTACGGTTTCGATGCCAAGCGCAAGGAAGTGTATTTTCAGGCGGCTCAAAACAGCCCCATCGAAAGACAGATTTATGCTGTCAACTTGAAAGGCAAGGTGCGCAATATAATTAATAAGGTGGGTGTGAACCGGGCCAACTTTAGCGCCAACTACAATTATCTGATCAATATCAACTCGACCGCCGCCCAGCCCAATCAATATGTGTTGTGCGACAACAAGGGCAAGACTGTGCGTGTCCTCGAAGACAACCACGACTTGGTGGAGCGTCTGAAGCAGTACAACATGGGGGAGAAGCGTTTCTTCCAAATCAACGATCCCGCCTTTGCCATGCCCGACGGCACGCCCGTAACCATCGATGCTTGGGAGGTGCTTCCTGCCGATTTCGATCCTGACAAGAAATATCCCGTCTTGATTTATGTGTATGGCGGCCCCGGCCATCAGACCGTTATGAACCAGTGGGGACATTCCGACTTTGCTTGGACCCAGTTGCTGGCACAGCACGGCATTATCACGGTGTCTATCAACAACCGTGGCAGCGGCGCACAAGGCGAAGCCTTTAAGAAGATGACCTACTTGCAGTTGGGCAAATACGAGACCGAAGACATGATCACCTTGGCGAAACACATGGCGGGCAAGTCATACGTCGATGCGGAACATATCGGCATCTATGGATGGAGCTATGGCGGCTTCATGGCGGCCAACGGCATCACCAAGGGCGCCGAGGTCATCAGTACGGCTGTTTCGGTGGCTCCGGTGACCAATTGGCGTTATTACGACAATATCTATACCGAGCGTTTCATGCGCACGCCGCAGGAAAACCCCGATGGTTACGATGACAACTCGCCTGTGCATAACACGACGCTCATCAAAGGCAATTACCTGCTCTGCCACGGCAGCGGCGACGACAACGTGCATTACCAGAATGCCATGGAGCTTATCAAAGCCATGATTTCGAACGGCAAGCAGTTCGATCTGATGATATATCCCAACAAAAACCACGGCATTTACGGAGGTTACGAGTACGGCGACGGCGAATGCCGTATGCACCTATTTAATAAGATTGACAACTTCTTGTTTGAACACTTGCTCGGAAAGAAGAACAATTGATTTTTGCGAATGGGCTATTGAGCCGATTTCAAAGGCTCACATCGCGCAAACGAAAAAAGGTTGGAGTGCAAACGGCGCTTCAGCCTTTTTTGCAAAACACTGCAGGAGAGATGTGCTTGTTTTTTGTCAGTAAGAACTGATATTCAATATGCCGGCGGAGATTTTTTTTCGTCTTGTTGGTGTTTCATAAAGAAAAAAGTGCTATTTTTGCCGCGCAAATTTAGTTACTAACAATTAAAAGAAGGAAGTGTTTTAAATGATTATTATTCCTGTAAAAGAAGGCGAAAGCATCGATAGAGCTTTGAAGCGCTACAAGAGAAAGTATGAGAAGACCGGCGTGATGAAAGAATTGCGCGAGCGTCAGAAATTCACGAAACCATCGGTTCTCAAACGTGCAGCTCATCAGAAAGCTGTGTATGTGCAAAAACTCCGTCAGGCAGAAGAAAATCTTTGATCGCCGTTTAGGAAAAATAATTTTTTTGCAAAGACTTCGTTGTAAAGTAAAAATGATTACTTTTACAACGAAGTTTTTTTGTCATGTTGATCGAGCAATTTTTGACATATCTCTATGCGGAGAAACGCTACTCGTCCCATACGGTTTCGGCTTATCGGCGTGACCTGGAACGCTTTTCCGCTTATCTGAAAGAGACCTATGATGTCGAACAATTGCAACAGGCCGACACGGCTATGATCAAGTCGTTTATTGTTTTTTTGAAAGAAGCTGGGCTTTCGAGCCGCAGCATCAACCGCATGTTGTCCACGCTGAAGACTTTTTTCAAGTATGGTATGCGTGCCGGGCTTGTGTCTGCCACCCCTATGCTGGGTATCAAGTCGCTCAAGCAACCCAAACGGCTTGTCAGTTTTGTTCCACAGCATAATATTAATAAGGTGACGTTTGGCGAGGCGGACGATTTCTCCACTTGTCGCGACCGGCTGATTTTCGAGATGCTGTATCAGACGGGGATGCGAAAGGCCGAGCTTTGTCATCTTAGTGATGCCGACATCGACAGCCGCGAGATGCGTGTCAAGATTCTCGGCAAACGCAACAAGGAGCGTTATGTGCCGCTGGGTTACGATTTGTTGCAGCTGGTGGCACGCTACAGCCGGTTGCGCGATGCGGCCTTTGATGCGCATGACGATCGGCTGCTGGTTGATGACCACGGCCGTGAGATGTCGCCATATTTCGTTTATGCCAAGGTGCACGCCATGCTCGGCGAGGTGACCACGCTCAGGCAGAAAAGTCCCCATGTGCTGCGTCATACCTTTGCCACGCATCTGCTCGACGAGGGAGCCAGTCTTGTCGCTATTCAAAAGATGCTCGGCCATGCAAGCCTTCAGACCACGCAAATATATGCCCATAATACGATAGAACAACTAAAAAAGATACATAAACAGGCTCACCCGAAAGGGGAGTAAATAAAGAAAGGAGTTATCATGAAAGTTATGATCAATTCAGTCCACTTCAAGGCTGACCAAAAACTTGAAGATTTCACGACGCACAAGATCGAAAAGGTGTGCGCGAAGTATGCCGATGTTCTCAATGCTGAGGTGACATTTAAACTTGAGAACACCGACACTCCGGAAAACAAGATTGCCGACATCCGTTTGGTGTTGAAAGGTGATGATCTTTTTGCCAGCAAGCAGTCAAAGAGCTTCGAAGAGTCGGTGGATACGGCTGTGGATGCCCTGAAAAAGCAATTGGAGAAATTTAAGGGCAGATACACTAGAAATTATGCAGCTGGGAATCAGATAGATAACGAATAATTTGAATTATTTTGAAAAAAAATCCCTGAAAGGCATTGTCGGTTCGGGAAAATTATCTATTTTTGCACACTCTTTCTGAAAAGGAAGGGTGTGCTTTTAAGCAGGGGTTCTTTGTCAGAATGCCGGTATAACTCAGTTGGTAGAGTAGCTGATTTGTAATCAGCCTGTCGGCGGTTCGAGTCCGTCTACCGGCTCGGGTAGTTAAACCTTGGGGGAGTCGCATAGTGGCAATTGCAACAGACTGTAAATCTGTCCTCGGATGAGTTCGGTGGTTCGAGTCCACCTTCCCCCACGAGTCAAGCGGAAGTAGCTCATTTGGCAGAGCGAAAGCCTTCCAAGCTTTAGGTGGCGGGTTCGAGCCCCGTCTTCCGCTCAGGGGCAAGCCGATGTAGCTCAGTGGTAGAGCACTTCCTTGGTAAGGAAGGGGTCGGGAGTTCAATTCTCCCCATCGGCTCATTTGTTTTTTGAGCAACAAGTAGTAACCTTAAATAAATACAGATAGTAAAATGGCAAAAGAAAAATTCGAAAGAACTAAACCGCACGTCAACATAGGCACTATTGGCCACGTTGACCACGGCAAGACCACTTTGACCGCTGCAATCACCTTGCACCTTGCAAAGAAGGGTCTGTCTGAAATCAAGAGTTTCGACTCTATTGACTCAGCTCCTGAAGAAAAAGAAAGAGGTATCACCATCAACACCGCGCACGTTGAATACCAGACCGAAAATCGTCACTATGCGCACGTTGACTGCCCCGGCCACGCTGACTATGTTAAGAACATGGTTACGGGTGCTGCCCAGATGGACGGTGCTATCATCGTTGTTGCCGCTACCGACGGCCCCATGCCTCAGACCCGTGAGCACATCCTGCTCGCCCGTCAGGTTGGTGTTCCCCGCTTGGTTGTTTTCTTGAACAAGTGCGACCTTGTTGACGACGAAGAGCTTCTCGAACTCGTTGAAATGGAAGTCCGCGACTTGCTGAGCAAGTATGAATTTGATGGCGACAACACGCCTATCATCCGTGGCTCCGCTCTTGGCGCTTTGAATGATGACCCGAAATGGTCTGGCAAGATTGACGAACTGATGGATGCTTGCGACACTTGGATTCCTGAACCGGAAAGAGCTGTTGACAAACCGTTCCTGATGCCTATCGAGGACGTGTTCTCCATCACCGGCCGTGGTACTGTTGCCACCGGTAGAATTGAAACCGGTATCATTAAGATTGGTGATCCTGTTGACATCATCGGTATGGGTGCTGAAAAGCTGAAATCCGTTGTTACGGGTGTTGAAATGTTCCGCAGAATCCTGGACGAAGGCGAAGCTGGTGACAATGCCGGTCTGCTGCTCCGTGGTATCGACAAGGACGAAATCCGCCGTGGTATGGTGATTGCCAAGCCCGGTTCGGTGAAGCCTCACGACCACTTCAAAGGACAGGTTTACGTTCTGTCAAAAGAAGAAGGTGGCCGTCACACCCCGTTCAGAAACAAGTATCGTCCTCAGTTCTATTTCAGAACGACTGACGTTACCGGTGAAATCACCCTTCCTGAAGGAATGGAAATGGTCATGCCTGGCGACCACGTCACTATCGACGTGCAGCTGATTGCCCAGATCGCTATGGACAAAGGTCTCCGCTTCGCTATCCGCGAAGGTGGTCGTACCGTTGGATCAGGACAAGTGACTGAACTTGTTGACTAAGTAATTATCGGGAGGTCGAAAGACCTCCCTGATTTACGGGCGTAGCTCAGTTGGTAGAGCATCGGTCTCCAAAACCGAGTGTCGAGAGTTCGAGCCTTTCCGCCCGTGCAAAACATAAGGGTCAATCGAAGATGAAAATTGTAAACTACGTAAAAGAATGCTACACCGAGTTAAAGGAAAAGGTGACTTGGCCTACTTGGAAAGAATTACAAAGTAGCGTTATTGTTGTGTCCATTGCTTCCCTGATTATCGCTTTGGTGGTTTTCTTGATGGACTTTTCTTTTCAACATTTGTTGGAAGGGTTCTACGGACTTTTCCGCGGATGAGATTGAGTTTTGTGTTGTCACTAAACATTTAGGTGTAACCCAATAGGATTTGACGCAATGAGTGATTTGGAAAAGAAATGGTATGTGGTGAAAGCCATCAGTGGTAAGGAGAAAAAGGTAAAGGAATACCTTGAGTCCGAGATTGACCGCTTGAACCTGCATGACCAGATCTCTCAAGTGCTTATCCCTACTGAGAAGTACTATGAGGTGAAGAACGGCAAGAAGGTCTCCAAGGAGCGCAATTACTTGCCGGGCTATGTCCTTATAGAGGCTGTTCTCGTGGGAGAGGTAGCTCACGTCATCCGGAACGTGCCTAACGTGCTTGGCTTTTTAGGAACGAAAGGCGAACCCGACCCGCTTCGCCCTGCCGAAGTAAATCGCATTCTTGGCAGGATGGACGAGCTCCAGGAAATGGGAGAGGGTAACGATGTTTCGTTTCTTGTCGGACAATCGGTCATCGTCAACGATGGACCGTTTAAGAGTTTCAGCGGCGTAGTCGAAGAGATTAACGAAGAGAAGAAAAAACTCAAGGTTAGCGTCAAGATTTTCGGTCGCAAGACCCCGTTAGAGCTGAGTTACTTCCAGGTTGTGTTGGAATAAGCCTTGTGTCGTGACGAGTTTTCCTTATTACTGTTTAATTAAGGATTGTAAAAATGGCAAAAGAAGTAAGTGGATTAATTAAACTGCAAATCAAAGGAGGAGCCGCAAACCCCGCTCCGCCGGTAGGACCTGCTTTAGGTTCTAAGGGTGTGAATATTATGGAGTTTTGCAAGCAATTCAACGCCCGTACGCAGGATCAGGCTGGCAAAGTGTTGCCCGTTATTATCACTGTTTACAAGGACAAGTCTTTCGATTTCATTATCAAGGCTTCACCCGTGGCGGTCTCCATCATTGAAACTGCAAAAGTGAAGGGCGGTTCTAAAGAGCCTAACCGTGCGAAAGTCGGTTCGGTGACTTGGGATCAGGTCTGTCAGATTGCAACGGATAAGATGAAGGATTTGAACTGCTTCACCGTTGAGGCGGCCATGTCGATGGTTGCTGGAACGGCTCGTAGTATGGGCGTGAAGGTCGTAGGCGAATCACCTTTAAAGAACGACTAATGTCTTCGTGCATTTGTAGAACACAAAAAAGTAAGTTAAATGTCAAGAATTTCTAAACAAAAGAAAGCGGCTTTGGCTAAGTTCGACAAAAGCAAGAGTTACTCCTTGAATGAAGCGGTTGACATCGTAAAGCAGATTACTTACACCAAGTTTGATGCTTCCGTTGACGTGAACATCCGTTTGGGTGTTGACCCCCGCAAGGCCAATCAAATGGTGCGCGGATCGGTTACGCTCCCTCATGGTACGGGTAAGGTCGTCCGTGTCCTGGTTCTCTGTAACCCCGACAAGGAACAGGAAGCTAAAGAAGCTGGTGCCGACTTCGTCGGACTGGATGATTACATCCAGAAGATTAAGGATGGCTGGACCGATGTTGACGTTATTATCACAACTCCTAATATCATGCCTAAGGTCGGTGCTCTTGGTCGCATCCTCGGTCCCCGCGGATTGATGCCCAATCCGAAGACAGGCACTGTAACCATGGAGGTGGGTAAGGCTGTTCAAGAAGTAAAGGCTGGTAAGATCGACTTCAAAGTTGACAAGTACGGTATCATTAATGCCGCTGTCGCTAAAGCAAGCTTCACTTCAGAACAGATCTTCGATAATGCGAAGGAATTGATCCAGACCGTTATCAAGTTAAAACCTGCTGCTGCAAAAGGTACGTATATGAAGAGCGTCTTCATTTCGAGTACTATGAGCCCAGGTGTGCAGATTGATATTAAGTCAATAACCAATTAATTGGAAAGGATTTATCAATGAGAAAAGAAGATAAACAGACCGTTATCAACTCTATACTTGGTGCATTGCAAGGTTGCGCTAACTTTTATCTGACTGACATTTCGGACCTCAATGCCGAAAAGACCAGCCAGTTGAGAAGGCAGTGCTTCAATAGCGGCATCAAATTGATCGTCGTGAAGAACACTTTGCTCCGTAAAGCCATGGAGCAAATGGGTAAGGATTACGATTCGCTTTACGATGTGCTCAAGGGACAGTCGGCTGTCATGCTTTGCGAGACAGGCAACGCTCCTGCTAAACTGATCAAGAATTTCCGTAGTACCAGTGACCGTCCTATTCTGAAAGGCGCTTATATCGAGGAGTGCTGCTATGTTGGTGACGACATGCTTGACACTTTGGTCGCCATTAAGTCGAAGAACGAACTCATCGCCGACATTGTGGCCTTGCTGCAATCGCCGATCAAGAACGTTATTTCTGGCCTCCAGTCTGGCGGACACAAGCTTTCGGGCATTTTAGAAACGTTATCCGAAAAAGCTGAATGATAATTGAACATTCAAAATATTAAAGAATAAATTTGTAGAACTTAAAAAATAGAATTAAAATGGCAGATTTAAAAGCTTTTGCTGAACAATTAGTGAACCTTACCGTTAAGGAAGTAAACGAACTGGCCACCATTTTGAAAGAAGAATATGGTATTGAACCCGCCGCTGCTGCTGTTGCAGTCGCCGCTCCTGCCGCTGGTGCCGCTGGTGCCGCCGCCGAAGAAAAGACTTCTTTCGATGTCATCCTTAAATCAGCTGGCGCAGCTAAGCTGGGTGTCGTGAAACTGGTGAAAGAACTTACCAGCCTCGGCCTCAAGGAAGCTAAGGAATTAGTTGACGCTGCTCCTAAAGCTATCAAGGAAGGTGTGAGCAAAGACGAAGCTAATGCACTCAAATCTCAGCTCGAAGAAGCAGGTGCAGAAGTCGAAATCAAATAAGGGACATATCATCCCACTACCACTGTGGCACTTCAACCTCAGTCCCGAACTGTATCGTGGGACTGAGGTTTGTGCCTATTTTTCGCTCTAATCGCACGCGCCCTAGCTTGCAGCTTTTCGTTCTTTTAAATACACCTATAAATATAAAGCACCTTGGCAACAAAAACATTAGAAAGAATCAGCTTTGCGTCGATAAAACATCCTTATGAATATCCTGACTTTTTGGATATTCAGCTTCAGTCGTTTCAAGATTTCTTTCAATTGGAAACCAATCCTGATAACAGGAAACACGAGGGACTGTTTCAAGTTTTCGCAGAAAACTTTCCCATCACTGACGCAAGAAATAATTTTATTCTTGAGTTTCTCGACTACTACATTGACGCCCCTCGATACGACATCGAAGAATGTATTGAACGCGGCTTGACCTATAGCGTTCCGCTCAAAGCCAAACTTAAGCTTTCATGCACCGATGTCGAACACGAAGACTTTGAAACCGTTGTTCAGGACGTCTATTTAGGCATGATCCCCTATATGACACCACGGGGTACATTTGTCATTAATGGCGCTGAACGTGTTGTGGTTTCACAGTTGCACCGCTCGCCCGGAGTATTCTTCGGCCGAAGCACTCATACCAACGGAACCATTTTATATTCTGCACGTATCATCCCGTTCAAAGGATCATGGATGGAGTTCTCCACCGATATTAACAACGTAATGTACGCCTATATCGATCGTAGGAAGAAACTGCCCATCACCACATTGCTGCGTGCCATCGGCTTTGAAACCGATAAGGATATTCTCGAAATATTTAACCTTGCCGAAGAAGTCAAGGTAAGCAAAGCGGGACTGAAACGAGTTCTCGGTCGTCGCCTTGCCGCCCGTGTGCTCCATTCCTATTTCGAAGATTTTGTGAATGAAGACACCGGCGAATGCGTTTCCATTGAACGTAATGAAGTCATCATCGAGCGTGAAACCGTGCTCGAAGAACAACATATCCAGCAAATTCTTGATGCGGGTGTGAAAAACATCCTGCTCCACCGTGAAGTCGTTCGCGATGAGAATGATAGAATAACGGACTATTCGGTGATTTTCAACACCTTGAACAAGGATACCTGTAACTCCGAAAAGGAAGCTGTTGAATACATCTATCGTCAATTGCGCAATGCCGATCCGCCCGATGAAGAGACGGCACGCGGCATTATAGAGAAGCTCTTCTTCTCGGATAAACGATATGATTTGGGTGCCGTGGGTCGTTTCCGTATCAACCGGAAGTTGAACCTCGACATTCCTGCCGACGTCAAGGTGCTGACCAAGGAAGACATCATTGCCATTATCAAGTATCTTGTTGAATTGCTTAGCAGCAAGGCCGATGTTGATGATATCGACCACTTGAGCAACCGTCGTATCCGCACGGTGGGCGAGCAGCTTTACGCTCAATTTGGCGTAGGTTTGGCACGTATGTCCCGTACCATTCGCGAACGTATGAATGTACGCGACAACGAGGTGTTTACACCTACCGACTTGATCAATGCCAAAACATTGTCGTCTGTAATTAATTCATTCTTCGGAACCAATCAGTTGTCGCAGTTCATGGATCAGACAAACCCGTTGTCGGAAGTGACGCACAAGCGTCGTATTTCCGCTTTGGGTCCTGGCGGTTTGTCGCGTGAACGTGCCGGTTTCGAAGTGCGTGACGTTCACTACACGCACTACGGCCGTCTCTGCACGATTGAAACGCCCGAAGGTCCTAATATCGGTCTGATTTCATCGCTTTGTGTGTTTGCAAAGATCAACGAACTCGGTTTTATCGAAACGCCTTACCGTGAAGTGAAAAATGGTGTGGTCGATTTTGAAAATCCTCCCGTGTTCCTGACCGCCGAAGAGGAAGAGGACAAAATCATTGCACAAGCTATCACTCCGATGGATGACAATGGTGCCTTTACTGAGGAAAATATCAAAGCACGTTTTGTCGCCGACTATCCTATTGTCACCCCTCAGCAGATTGAATTGATAGATGTGGGGCCCAATCAGATTGCATCCATAGCGGCATCCCTTATTCCTTTCTTGGAACATGACGATGCCAACCGTGCCTTGATGGGATCGAACATGATGCGTCAGGCTGTCCCGTTGATGAATCCGGAAGCCCCTATCGTAGGTACTGGTATTGAACGCAATGTTGCCAAGGATTCTCGCGTTCTTATCGCTGCGGAAGGCGAAGGTGAAGTCCTTTTTGTCGATTCGAAGAAAATCACGGTGCGTTACGACCGCACTGATGACGAACGTCTGGTGAGCTTTGACGATGATGTCAAGAGCTACGATTTGATCAAGTATGCCCGTACCAACCAGAATACGAGCATCAATATCAAGCCGATGGTCCGTAAGGGACAACGTGTGACCAAAGGTCAGATCATGACCGAAGGTTACGGAACACAAGGAGGAGACCTCGCATTAGGCCGTAACTTGAAAGTGGCTTTCATGCCATGGCAGGGTTACAACTATGAGGACGCCATTGTGATTTCGGAACGCATCGTCCGTGAAGACATGTTCACTTCAATCCATATTGAAGAGTTTACACTCGAAGTGCGTGACACGAAACGTGGTCTTGAAGAACTGACCAACGACATTCCCAATGTCAGCGCCGACGCCACCAAAGACCTTGATGAGCACGGCTTGGTAAGGGTTGGTGTTGAGGTTAAGGAAGGCGATATCCTCATCGGTAAGATCACGCCTAAGGGCGAAAGCGATCCCACTCCGGAGGAAAAACTGCTTCGCGCCATCTTTGGCGACAAGGCTGGTGATGTGAAAAACGCTTCGTTGAAGGCCGGACCTTCCATGAAGGGTGTAGTCATCGGCAAACACTTGTTCTCAAGAGCGCAAAAGGACCGCAAGGCCCGCGCCAAGGACAAGGAAGACCTTGCACGCATTGATGCCGAAGCCGTCAAGGAATTGACCGAACTGAAGAATAAACTCGTCGATAAGCTGATGATCATCCTGAATGGTCGGGTCTCTGCTGGCGTGAACAACAACTTTAAGGAGGTTCTTATTCCCAAGAAAGCCAAGTTTACCCAGAAAGTGCTGATGGACATCGATTACTCCATCATTAATCCTAATAAGTGGACTTCCGATGAGAAGACCAATAGTATGGTTGTTTCGGTGATCGACAATTATTCGTTCCGTTTCAAGGAAATCCAAGGCAGAAATAACCGTCAAAAGTTTGTTACCAGTGTTGGTGATGAACTGCCGAACGGAATCATCCAAATGGCGAAAGTGTATGTGGCTAAGAAGCGTAAGCTGATGATCGGCGACAAGATGTCCGGCCGTCACGGTAACAAGGGTATCGTTTCGCGCATCGTTCGTCCAGAGGACATGCCTTTCCTTGCCGATGGCAAACCTGTCGATATCGTATTGAACCCGTTGGGCGTGCCTTCGCGTATGAACCTCGGTCAGATTTATGAGACCGTGTTGGGGTGGGCCGGCAAGGAACTTGGCCTCAAGTTCGCCACGCCAATCTTCGATGGTGCAACCTTGGATGAGATCAACGAATACATGAAGCAGGCCGGATTGCCTGAAAACGGACGGGTGCAGCTTTACGATGGCGGAACGGGCGAACCTTTTGACCAGCCAGCCACAGTAGGTTACATCTATATGCTGAAACTCCACCACATGGTGGATGACAAGATGCACGCACGTTCTATAGGACCATATTCTTTGATTACGCAACAGCCATTAGGAGGTAAGGCTCAGTTTGGCGGTCAGCGTTTCGGTGAAATGGAAGTATGGGCGCTGGAGGCCTTCGGCGCCAGCAACGTGCTGCAAGAGATTTTGACCGTTAAGTCCGACGATGTCAATGGTCGTGCCAAGGCCTACGAAGCCATCGTCAAGGGCGACAACATGCCGACCCCGGGAATCCCAGAATCATTCAATGTGCTTGTGCATGAATTGCGTGGGCTGGGTTTGGAGATTACTTTTAAGGATAAAGATGGCAATGTCCTGAACTAATTAAAGTTACGAAATTAATACAAGGGATTATTATGGTCAATAATACAATAAATAGCAACTTCGACAGCATCACGGTCAGTTTAGCTTCTCCGGAAGCCATCCTTGCCCGTTCTCATGGTGAAGTGCTTAAGCCGGAAACCATCAACTACCGCACCTACAAACCCGAACGTGACGGTTTGTTCTGTGAGCGGATTTTTGGTCCCGTGAAGGACTGGGAATGCCATTGCGGAAAATACAAGCGCATCCGCTATAAGAATATCATCTGCGACCGTTGCGGTGTGGAGGTGACGGAGAAGAAAGTCAGACGCGAGCGTATGGGGCACATCTCGCTGGTGGTGCCTGTAGCTCATATTTGGTATTTCCGCTCCCTTCCTAATAAGATAGGTGCTTTGCTGGGGATCCCGACAAAGAAACTGGATTCCATCATCTATTACGAACGTTATGTGGTGATTCAGGGCGGTCTTCTTGAAGGACGCGAAATCCCGAACGACACAACGGGTCGTGTAGTGACCAAGCTGGAGTTTTTGAGCGAAGAGGAATATCTTGATCTTGCCGAATCGCTGCCACTTGAAAACCAGTATCTTCCTGATGATGACCCCAATAAGTTTATCGCCAAGATGGGCGCAGAGGCAATATATGACCTTCTTGCCCGTCTTGACCTAGACAAAGAATCGTATGAACTTCGTCACAAGGCCAATACGGATAAATCGCAACAGCGCAAGCAGGACGCTTTGAAGCGCTTGCAGGTGTTTGAAGCTTTCCGTGAAGCCAACAAAACGATAGAAAACCGTCCGGAATGGATGATTATAAAGGTGGTTCCCGTCATCCCTCCCGAACTGCGCCCCTTGGTGCCGTTGGATGGAGGACGTTTCGCCACTTCCGACCTGAACGACCTCTACCGCCGTGTCATCATACGCAACAACCGTTTGAAACGGCTTATGGAAATCAATGCCCCGGATGTCATCATGCGCAACGAAAAGCGCATGTTGCAGGAGGCGGTGGATTCTCTCCTCGACAATTCACGCAAATCGAGTGCCGTTAAATCGGAGTCGAACAGACCGCTGAAGTCGTTGAGCGACAGCTTGAAAGGAAAACAAGGCCGTTTCCGTCAGAACCTGTTGGGTAAACGTGTGGACTATTCCGGTCGTTCCGTTATCGTGGTCGGTCCCGACCTGAAGATGAACGAATGCGGCTTGCCCAAAGAAATGGCAGCCGAGCTGTTCAAACCATTCGTCATCCGTAAGATGATTGAGCGTGGCATCGTCAAGACTGTGAAATCAGCGAAGAAGATCGTCGATCGCAAAGACCCTGTCGTTTGGGATATTTTAGAGAACATCCTCAAGGGACATCCCATTCTGCTGAACCGTGCTCCTACGCTGCACCGTCTGGGCATCCAGGCTTTCCAACCCAAGATGGTGGAAGGCAAGGCCATACGTCTGCACCCGTTGGTATGTACGGCTTTCAACGCTGACTTCGACGGTGACCAAATGGCCGTTCACGTACCGCTTGGCAACGCTGCCGTTCTTGAGGCGCAAATCCTCATGCTGGCATCGCACAACATCTTGAACCCGTCAAACGGAGCTCCTATCACGCTGCCTTCGCAGGACATGGTTCTTGGCTTGTACTATATCACCAAGCCGCGTGTCAGTACTCCGGATCATATCGTGAAGGGTGAGGGCATGTCGTTCTATTCTCCGCAAGAAGTTATCATCGCCTTGAACGAGAAGCGTGTCGATATGCACGCTCAGATTAAAGTGCGTGTAAAAGTACGTGAGAATGAGAAACTTGTAACCAAACTTATTGACACAACCGTTGGTCGCGTTTTCTTCAACCAAGTAGTGCCCGAAGAATACGGCTTTATCAACGAATTGCTTACTAAGAAATCATTGCGTAGCATTGTGGGTGATATGGTGCGACTGATGGGTACCGCTATCTCTACGAAGTTCCTCGATGATATTAAGAACATGGGCTATAAGATGGCTTTCAAGGGTGGATTGTCGTTCAACCTTGGTAATGTTCTTATTCCTCCGGCGAAAGAGAAGCTGATTCATGAGGCTGATAATAAAGCTGCTGAGATTCGTCAGTACGAGCACATGGGTTTCATGGGTCCCAATGAACGTTACAACCAGATTGTTGACCTTTGGACGGATGTCAACTCGCGTTTGACACGTGAGGTGATGGATTTGCTTTCGTCTGACGATCAAGGATTCAACCCTGTTTATATGATGCTGCACTCGGGTGCTCGTGGTTCCGAAGCTCAGGTTTCTCAGCTTTGCGGTATGCGTGGTCTGATGGCCAAGCCCATGAAAGCCGGTTCATCGGGGGCTGAAATCATTGAGAACCCGATTTTGTCGAACTTCAAGGAAGGTCTATCAGTGTTGGAATACTTCATTTCCACTCACGGTGCCCGTAAGGGTTTGGCCGATACTGCTTTGAAGACCGCTGACGCTGGTTACCTGACCCGTCGTCTCGTCGATGTGGCGCACGATGTCATTATCACAGAAAAAGACTGTGGCACATTGCGTGGCTTGACGGTGTCGAGAGGTGAGGAAATCAAAGAACCGGGTAAACATTCCCTGCTGTATGACCGTATTTTGGGTCGTGTGGCTTTACATGATATCTTCCATCCGCAGACCGGTGAGCTGATTATCTCCGGAGGACAGGAAATCAATGAAGAATTGGCAGAAGCTATCGATGAATCCCCGATTGATAATGTCGAAATTCGTTCTGTGTTGACCTGTGAGTCGAAACGTGGTGTTTGTGCCAACTGCTATGGCCGCAATCTTGCTTCGAGTAAGTTGGTTCAAAGAGGCGAGGCTGTGGGTGTTATCGCTGCACAATCTATTGGTGAACCTGGTACACAGCTTACTTTGCGTACCTTCCACCAAGGCGGTAAGGCTTCGAAAGGTCTTGTCGTTTCGAGCACCGAAGCCAAGTACGATGGATACCTTGAAATCGACGAGCTTCGTTCTGTGAATGCCGAACGCGATGGTGTGCAATGTCAGATCGTCATCGGTCGTTCAGCCGAGTTGAAACTGCATGATAACAATACAGGCGTGGTTTTAACCACCACAAATATTCCTTATGGTGCCAGGCTGTACTTTAAAGATGGCAGCGCGGTGAAGAAAGGTGATAAGATTTGCGAATGGGATCCCTACAATGCCACAATCGTTTCGGAACACCCTGGAAAGGTTCGTTTCCAAAATGTCATCGAAGGTGTGACCTATCGTGAAGAAACCATTGCCGAAACCGGATACAAGGAACGTGTCATTGTTGAAGGCAGGAGAGGTGCAAAGAACCCGTTGATCGAAATTCTTGATGAGAATGACGAGGTGAAGGTTTCGTATGACCTTCCGGTTGATGCCCACGTTATTGTTGACGAAAATGATATGATTAATGCGGGTGACAATTTGGTTAGAATCCCGCGTAACGTTTCCGGTGGCGGTGATATTACCGGCGGTCTGCCGCGTGTCACCGAGCTGTTTGAAGCCCGTAACCCCTCCGATCCTGCCGTGGTTTCCGAAATCGACGGTATCGTTTCGATGGAGAAGAAGCTGAAGCGCGGAAACCGTGAGGTGGTCGTTACTTCTAAGACAGGAGAACAGAAGCGTTATCTCATTCCTACATCGAAGCAGATTTTAGCTCAGGAAAACGACTTCGTGAAAGCTGGTCAGCCGCTTTCGGAAGGTGCAATTACACCAGCCAGTATCTTGGCTATCATGGGGCCCATGAAGGTGCAGGAATATATTGTCAACGAAGTGCAGAGCGTGTATCGTTCGCAAGGTGTGGTCATTAACGACAAGCACTTTGAAGTCATTGTGCGTCAAATGATGCGTAAGGTCGAAATTCTTGATCCGGGCGACACCCGTTTTCTTGAAGGTGAATTGGTGAACAAACTGATTTTCCAAGAGGAGAATGACGACATTTACGGCAAATTGGTGGTTACAGACAAAGGCGATTCGGAAAACCTTATCGAAGGTCAGATCATCACGGCCATGAAGTTGCGCGATGAGAATTCGCAATTGAAACGCCGCGACCTTAAGACGGTGCAGACGCGTCCGGCCGACCCGGCTACCGCAAGTCAGGTGCTGCAGGGTATCACCCGTGCAGCATTGCAGACGGAGAGCTTTATTTCAGCCGCATCGTTCCAGGAAACTACAAAGGTGCTGACCAATGCGTCTATTGCCGCTAAGTCGGACTTCTTGCTCGGCATGAAAGAAAATGTTATCGTTGGTCACAAGATTCCTGCTGGAACAGGCTTGCATGAATACGACGATCTTATTGTCGCTTCACGCGTAGACTATGAAAACCTGAAGCAAAAAGCCGAAGGTGAATAATTAGTTAATACGTGAATTAGTTAATGCGTGTTTCTATAAAAAAGGACCGGCATCTGCCGGTCCTTTTTTTATATAGTGGTTTGCTGTTACAATAACAAGACTTATTGTCATTGGTAGATAAAAGGCTGTCTTTTTTTGACCTATATGCCTTGTTTCTCAAATGGTTATTCCTTGATCCGATGCAGCAAATACACTGTGCTGTCTGAAGCTACTATTTCGAATTCATCTTGATTGGAAAGCTGTTTTGCCTCTTCTCTATCACTATATAGATTTTGTTTTGTGACCAAATAATAGCACGCATCAGTTTTTAGATTCCATTCAAAATCATAGATTTCACGGCGTAAGGCCAAATGCGGAATGAACATTGAAGAAGCACATACCGATGCGTCTTTCGGGATTTGCCTGATCAGTTGTCGTGCGTATTGAGCATTGAAATTATCTTGGCGGTAATGTTGCTTCTTTATGACATTGGCCTGATCATATAAGAAAAATGCTTTAGGCGTCCTTGTGGTGTAGAATGTTGTCAGTAGGGTTGAAACAAGCAAAAGGACGGCAAGGATAAGTCTCCACGCCTGCTTTCTCAGCTTGAAAAACACTAAAAAGGATGAAATGACAAAGATGGGCATGAACTCAATGGAGTATTGAAAGGATACCCCCCAGAAAATGCAATCTATCGCTAACATCTTTTGTGCGATAAGCGGTAGCATCATGAAAAGATAATTCGGCTTGAACAATGTGAAAATCATACCAGAAGTCAGGGCGCAAATATAAAACTCTGTCTTGATGCCGTTATTGTTAGGATTACCCATCGTGTTGTAAAATAGGATTCTAAGCATTTCGACGGGATGGGTGAGCATGTTTTTTGCAACCTCCATGTAGTTGCTTCCAAGGTGTGCGTATCGTTCGAAACCTCCGCCGGAACCTCCTAATCGGGGCATTACAACAAGGTTGATCAGCAGAAAATAGGTAATCGAAAACAGCGAATAGGCCAGCAGGTGCCATATTGTTTTCTTGTCTTTGCGATAATCCCACATCAAGCCTATGGTAATGAAAAACAGCCACAGCGACATGTTTTCCTTTCCGATGACAAATAGTACAACCATCAGCGAAGACAGCCCGTAGCTCTTCTTCTTGATAAAATACAACAGCCAAGGTAACATCATGGCGGTCAGTACGTTGGAGTGGTAGTCGAAAGCCAAGGCCTGGATGAGTCCGAAAGAAAGGAAAAAAGTGGCGACGGCTAAAAGCGGCATCAGGTCGTCGTCGGCATATAGCCTAGTGAGTTTGTATATTCCCCAGCCACCTAAAAGGGCAGCCGCGATTTGCACGATAAGCAGCGTGTAACTGCCGAAAAGCAAGACCAATGGGGATAGTATCATGAGGTACAAATCGAAATGATCGCTCAGGATATTCTGTGGCAAAGGCTTGAACATGGTGCAATCGTCGAAAGAGAAATGCATGTAGTCGTACATGACGTGGGTGTACAGCCCCAAGTCGAGAGCATAGGTCTTGAAAAGATAATTGTTGACAATGGATATGAGGCAAAACAGAATGCCGGCAACGGAAAATATAATTGCCAGAGTGCCGCGTTTTTGTCGTTCTGTGAAGAAAAATTCTTTCATTTTGAGTTTGTGTCATTGCAAAAAAATAGCAAAGGTCATCGGGGATGACTATTCATAGGGCAAAAATAATGAAATTTTTCTATTTGAAATCTTTTCATGTTTTTTTCAATAATTGTCGGTTTTCAATACCGTCTTGTATTTTTCAAACTGTGACTGATATATATTCATTATAGATTGATTATCAATAAGTTTTCAGTTGTTGACGACTAGGTGTCAAAGTCGGAGTGTTATTCCTGCACTCGTTCCCATAAGAGTATCATGCCGTCAGATGCAACCAGCTTGTATTTCTTGCGGTCGAAAAGATGCTTCACATCCTTTCTCTTTTTGCCGCGTAAATAGGGTTTGGTGACTAGGTAATAGCTCGCGTCATTCTTGGGGTTCAACTCAAAATCGTAGATTTCGGGTCGCATGGCTAAATGGGGGACAAACATGGATGCAGCACATATCGAGGCATCTTTGGGGATTTGCCTGATCAGCTGCCGGGCGTAATGTGTATTGAATTTATTTTGAATGTAGTGCCTTTTTTGGTACACACATAGCTGTTCGGTGAATATGAATGATTTCGGAGTCCCTATGGTGTAGAATGTTGTCAGTAGGGTTGAAACAAGCAAAAGGGTGGCAAGGATAAGTCTCCACGCCTGCTTTCTCAGCTTGAAAAACACTAAAAAGGATGAAATGACAAAGATGGGCATGAACTCAATGGAGTATTGAAAGGATACCCCCCAGAAAATGCAATCTATCGCTAACATCTTTTGTGCGATAAGCGGTAGCATCATGAAAAGATAATTCGGCTTGAACAATGTGAAAATCATACCAGAAGTCAGGGCGCAAATATAAAACTCTGTCTTGATGCCGTTATTGTTAGGATTACCCATCGTGTTGTAAAATAGGATTCTAAGCATTTCGACGGGATGGGTGAGCATGTTTTTTGCAACCTCCATGTAGTTGCTTCCAAGGTGTGCGTATCGTTCGAAACCTCCGCCGGAACCTCCTAATCGGGGCATTACAACAAGGTTGATCAGCAGAAAATAGGTAATCGAAAACAGCGAATAGGCCAGCAGGTGCCATATTGTTTTCTTGTCTTTGCGATAATCCCACATCAAGCCTATGGTAATGAAAAACAGCCACAGCGACATGTTTTCCTTTCCGATGACAAATAGTACAACCATCAGCGAAGACAGCCCGTAGCTCTTCTTCTTGATAAAATACAACAGCCAAGGTAACATCATGGCGGTCAGTACGTTGGAGTGGTAGTCGAAAGCCAAGGCCTGGATGAGTCCGAAAGAAAGGAAAAAAGTGGCGACGGCTAAAAGCGGCATCAGGTCGTCGTCGGCATATAGCCTAGTGAGTTTGTATATTCCCCAGCCACCTAAAAGGGCAGCCGCGATTTGCACGATAAGCAGCGTGTAACTGCCGAAAAGCAAGACCAATGGGGATAGTATCATGAGGTACAAATCGAAATGATCGCTCAGGATATTCTGTGGCAAAGGCTTGAACATGGTGCAATCGTCGAAAGAGAAATGCATGTAGTCGTACATGACGTGGGTGTACAGCCCCAAGTCGAGAGCATAGGTCTTGAAAAGATAATTGTTGACAATGGATATGAGGCAAAACAGAATGCCGGCAACGGAAAATATAATTGCCAGAGTGCCGCGTTTTTGTCGTTCTGTGAAGAAAAATTCTTTCATTTTGAGTTTGTGTCATTGCAAAAAAATAGCAAAGGTCATCGGGGATGACTATTCATAGGGCAAAAATAATGATAATTTCGTTTGTGTAAGAGAACTCCATGCGATTCGGATTGCTTGATGCTGAAAATCAGAATGAAACGTTTTTATCATCCTTATCCGTTCAATGCTTCGGCGCCACCGACAATATCCATAAGCTCGTTGGTGATGACTTCCTGACGCGCTTTGTTGTACGCGATTCTTAGTTCTTGCGAGAGCTGCTCGGCATTATCGGAAGCGATGTGCATGGCGGTAGTCCGGGCGCCATGTTCAGCGGTATGAGCATCGAGCATGATGGAAAAAAGGTTGGTACGCAGGACTTTGGGAACCATTTCGTTGACAAATTCTTCTTTTGAAGGCTCAACGATGTAGTCACGATAGCTCGTGTCATTGGTATTATCCGGCATGGCGACTTGCAGGGGCAGTATAACTTCGCGTTGCGGTATCTGCACGCCGGTGTTCTTGTAATGGTTGTAAATCAACTCCACTTTGTCGATAGATCCTTCAAGAAATAGTTTGGTGAATAAGTCGCATAACGTGCAGGCGTCCTCATAAGTGGGTTTGGCACTGATTTCCAAAAGGTTTTTTACAACGGTGATTCCCATCCGTTTGGCGTAATCGCCTACTTTTTTACCGGCGAGATACACCACGACATTATCTTTTCCCAGTTGAGTAGTGTATTCTGTATAGGCTTCTTTGAGGAGTTTGTTGATGTTGGCGTTGTAAACGCCGCATAGTCCGTTGTTGGACGAAAAAGCCATCAGCACGACCTTTTTCACTTGGCGTTTTTCGCACAATGGAATGTTGAGGGTTTCTTCCAAGGTGTTCAAGTAATTGGAAAGGGTCTCATGGAGTTTATGCTTGTAGGGCATGAACCGCTCCGTAGTTGATTCGGCTTTCTTCAGTTTGGCCGCCGACACCATTTTCATGGCGTTGGTGATTTTCTGTGTCGAGGCGACCGAATTGATTCTGGCGCGTATTTCTTTCAGTGAGGGCATGTCGTTGTCTTCTTAACTGCAAAAATGTTGGCTCAGTGTGGCTGCCTCGGCACGTAGGATGTCCTTGATGTTGTCGTCGATGACTCCGGCTTTGAGTTTTTCAAGCACGTCGTTTTTGTGTTTGGTCTCAAGGATGTCTAAGTATTGTTTTTCAAAATCGCGCACTTTATCGGCAGGCACTTTGTTGAGCAGCCCATTGGTGCCGCAAAAGATGATGGCGATTTGCTTTTCAACCGGAACGGGATTGTACTGAGGCTGTTTGAGCAGTTCTACGTTTTTCGTGCCTTTGTCGATGATGGCGAGCGTGGCGGCGTCGAGTTCGGCTCCGAATTTAGAGAAGGCTTCCATCTCCCTGAATTGCGCTTGGTCGAGTTTCAGTGAGCCGGCCACTTTTTTCATAGATTTGATTTGTGCATTGCCACCTACGCGCGAAACGGAAATGCCGACGTTGATGGCTGGGCGCACACCGGCGTTGAACAGGTCTGTTTCCAAAAAGATTTGACCGTCGGTGATGGAAATCACGTTGGTGGGAATGTAGGCCGATACGTCGCCCGACTGGGTTTCAATGATGGGTAATGCGGTGATGGATCCGCCGCCCTTGACAATGTCCTTGATGGATTCCGGCAAATCATTCATCTGACGCGCCACATCATTGTTGCCAATGATTTTTGCCGCCCTTTCAAGCAGGCGTGAATGCAGGTAGAAAATGTCGCCGGGATAGGCCTCACGCCCCGGGGGACGACGAAGAATGAGCGACACCTCGCGGTACGAGACCGCTTGCTTCGACAGATCGTCGTAGATGATGAGTGCATGTCTGCCCGTGTCGCGGAAATACTCGGCAATGGCAACACCGGCATACGGGGCGTAGAATTGCATGGCGGCAGGGTCGGATGCCGTGGCGGAAACGACAATGGTGTAGTCCATGGCTCCGTGCTGCTCTAACGTATTGACAATATTGGCAACGGTAGAACCTTTTTGACCGATGGCCACATAAACGCAATAGACAGGGTCGCCGTTCTTGAAATTCTCCCGTTGGTTGATGATGGTGTCGATGGCGATGGCGGTCTTGCCGGTTTGACGGTCGCCGATAATCAGCTCACGCTGTCCGCGGCCAATGGGAATCATGGCATCGATGGCTTTCAGACCCGTTTGAAGGGGTTGGTTGACAGGCTGTCGGAAAATGACACCGGGTGCCTTGCGCTCCAAGGGCATCTCGTAAGTTTTTCCCTGAATGGGGCCTTTGCCGTCTATTGGGTTGCCCAAACCGTTTACAACACGGCCCAGCAAGCCTTCACCAGCAAAGACAGATGCGATGCGTTGCGTGCGCTTGACGGTTTCTCCTTCTTTAATGTTTTCGGTCGGACCGAGCAGCACGACACCTACATTGTCTTCTTCAAGGTTGAGCACGACACCCATGGTGCCGCATTCAAATTCGACCAATTCGTTGGACTGTACGCGGTCGAGACCATACACGCGTGCCACACCGTCGCTGACTTGAAGCACTTTTCCGATTTCCTCGAAGCGCATCTTGTCGCTCATTTCCTGAAGTTGCATTTGCAGTATGCTTGATATTTCGCTTGGCTTAATGTCTGACATAATTCGTTGGTTATTAGCAGTGAGTGGAGACCATGGGGTCAACATTCGAAAATGATTTAAAGGGCCGGTCCGTCAGTTTTTTCGCAACAGCGATTCTTTCAACTGGTTCAGTTGTCCGATGACACTGGCGTCGAGCCGGTTGTTTTCGATATCGATCATAAAACCGCCGATAAGGTTCGGGTCGACTTCAATTTCGGCTTCAATATCGGATTTGAAAGTCGCTGCGACAAAACTTTTGATGCGTTCAATGGTTGCCTCGGGCAGTTCGGCGGCCGTCGTGATTTTCGTCTTCAACAGGTGCTTCTCGTTGCGGTAGATGTCCTGGTATTTTAGGGCGATGAAAACTATTTTGTTTTCACGCTTGTGGCTCACAACGAAACGCACAAAATGTTTCAGACAGTCGTGAATGGGTTCCCCGATGGCTGTTTCAATGAGTGCGATTTTGTTGTTGTCGTCTAATACCGGATTGCTGAGCACGTTGCATAACTTGCCGATGCCGCCATTGACGTTGTCACAGAAACGTTTCAGACTTTGGTAGATTTCGTCCTCGCAGTGGTTTTCAACCGCGAAGCCATACAAGGCTCTTGCATATCTAACCGATATTTTTCCGTCTTCCATGGTTAGGCCTGAATGTTTTTGCTGTTGTCGAGAAGTTTTTCAATAAAGTCGCTCTGTGCCTGCTTGTCGTCGAGCTCTTTCTTGAGCAGCTTTTCAGCAATGCTGAACGAAAGGGCAACCACTTCGCTTTTGATTTGCACCATGGCTTCATCCTGTTCTTTCTTGATACGGGTATGAGCTTCTGCAATGATTTTTTCCGATTCCTTTCGGGCTTGCTCTTTGGCTTCTTCGACAATTTGCGTCTTAAGCTCCTGACTTTCCTTCATAATCCGGAGTTGCTCGGCCTGTGTGTCTGCCAGCACTTCTTTGCGTTTCTGTTCGACACCGGCCAACGCTTCATTGGCTTCTTTTGCTGCCAACATCGCATCGCTGATGTGCTGGTTGCGCTTATCCACAGCATTCATAATCATCGGCCAGCCCGCCTTGGCAAGAATGGCAAAGACAATCAGAAATGCTATCAGCATCCAGATGACCAGTCCGCTTTCAGGAAGAAACAGATCCATAGACTAATGCTATTGTAAATAGTTCGTTGTCAATTTGTACCGTGTCGGCGGTATCAGATGACAGCTAAAATACAGACGACAATGGCGAATAAAGTGGCGCCTTCGATAAGTGCACCAGCGATAATCATACTGGAACGTACGTTGGCGGCAGCTTCGGGCTGCCTGGCGATGGCTTCCATGGCGGAGGTGCCAATTTTTCCAATGCCGAATGCGGCTGCAAATACCGCAATAGTCGCAGAAATGGCAGCGATTGCCGGGACATAGCTAATCTCAAGAATAATGGCTAAAATAGTTGCTAACATGATTATTTGAATTTAATTTGATGATTGTTGTATGGGTATGTGTTGTTTTTTTTCCTTAGGTTTCTCAGGTTCTTCTTGTGCCAGCCCGATAAAAATGGCTGACAGCATGGTAAAGACATAAGCTTGAATATAGGCCACTAACATTTCAAGGGCAGTCATGAAAATGGTCATGAAGATGGAGATGAACGAAATGCCGAGGCCCATGCCGGCACCGTACATGCCCCCAAGAATGAAAATCAAGGCCATGAGTACCATGATGATGATATGTCCGGCTAAAATATTGGCAAACAAACGGATCATCAAGGCGAAAGGTTTGGTGAGGGTGGAAACCAACTCGATAATGGGCATCAGCGGAATGGGCACTTTCAGAAACACAGGCACATCGGGCCAAAGGATGTCCTTCCAGTAATGTTTGCTGCCCAACACGTTGACAAAGAAATAGGTAATCAATGCCAGCACCATGGTGACCGCAAGGTTGCCCGTCACATTGGCCCCGAAAGGAAAGAAGGGTATCAGCCCGAACAGGTTATTGAAAAAGATAAAGAAGAACACCGTCAGCAGATAAGGTGCGAACTTGCGGTACTTCTTCTCATTGATGGAGGGCTTGATAATGCCGTCAAGCACCATCAAGGTAAGCCACTCCACCAAACCTTGGTAACGGTTAGGCTTGCCCATGGGATTCTTTTTGTATTGCCTTGCGGCAGGGAGGAAGAAGACCAATAGGAAGGCACAACAGAAAAACAGTCCGAAGGCGTTTTTGGTGAACGACAGGTCGAAAGGACGTATAACTTCACCCTTGCCGTTGGTCTCAACAAGTTTGCCGGCGTGTTTTTCCGCATCTTGCGACTGAATGAAAAAGCCTTTGTAGTTTTCGCCAGGATGCAAATGGCAAATATGTTTTGACGAAAACACGAACCACCCGCGTTCTTTGCTTTTCACAATGACAGGCAGCGCAATGTTGATCGGTTTCCCCTTGACTTCCGTGACATGGAATTCGTAGGAGTCTCCCGTGTGACCGAAGATGAACGATTTCGCATCGAATTTCTTGCCTTTGCTTTCAGATGCTACGGTATCGGCAGAAACGGTCTGCGAAAAAGCGACACGAGGCAGCAGTAATGCTGCAATAGCAGTGAAAACAATGATAATATGCCAGAATGGACGGTTCATCGATTATCTTTGTTTTGATGACGGTTATGATTCGCAGCCTTTTTTTTGTCAGGGTTCGACTGCTTCAAGAAACGGGAGTGTATCCAGGTTTCTTCGGTGAGTGCCACCAGATACGAAATCATGGTGATGATTAAAAATGCTTTTTTGCCTTTGTCGGCAAAAATGAGATAAAGCACGACGATGATAACCGTAACCGCCAATTTAATGCCTTTATAAACATAGATCCAGGTCAATTTTACCGGTTCGGTTTCACAGTTTTTAATCATCAGGTTGCTGTATAAAGCGCCGAGAATCATATAGACCATGGGTACCATGGCCATCCAGTTGTTCCACCATGATTTGTCCGAAAACAGCCCGATCAGCAGGAACACCAAGATAAGGCAGGTAGCCAAAAAAATGGTTAAGTAGGTTGTCAGCGTTTTTTTTCTCATGATTCTATGCAGATGATTAAGGTGTTATCGTGTTGTTCGACGAAACCGCTCTTGATGTCGAACTTGTGTCTTTCTCCATGCTCGTCGGTCAGTGTCACCTTGCCTGCTTCTAAGATGGCGACGATGGGGGCGTGATCCTGGAGTAAGGTGAAAGGTCCCATCTTGCTCGGTACAGTGGCTGAGGTGACGGATCCGGAGAACAGTGTCTTTGTTGGAGAAATGATTTCGACTTTCATGGCGTTCAACGGCTTTGCTTTAATAACTCTTCTCCTTTGGCAATGGCTTCGTCGATGGTGCCGACAAGGTTGAATGCTGCTTCGGGATACTGATCGACTTCTCCGTTCATAATCATGTTAAAGCCGCGTATGGTTTCCTCTATGGGCACCATGACGCCCTTCATGCCGGTAAACTGTTCGGCCACATGGAACGGCTGTGAGAGGAAGCGTTGCACACGGCGGGCACGGTGCACCACGGTCTTGTCTTCTTCCGACAGTTCTTCCATGCCGAGAATGGCGATGATGTCCTGTAGTTCTTTGTTGCGCTGCAACAGTTGGATGACACGTTGTGCGGTATTGTAGTGCTTTTCTCCGATGACGTTGGGGTCGAGGATGCGTGAGGTGGAATCAAGCGGGTCAACGGCGGGATAGATGCCAAGCTCGGCAATCTTACGGCTGAGCACCGTGGTGGCGTCCAAGTGTGCAAAGGTAGTGGCAGGGGCTGGGTCGGTCAGGTCGTCGGCAGGCACATAAATGGCTTGTACAGAGGTGATGGAGCCGTGCTTCGTGGAGGTGATGCGCTCCTGCATCTGTCCCATCTCAGTAGCCAAGGTGGGCTGGTAGCCTACTGCCGAAGGCATACGTCCGAGCAAGGCCGATACTTCGGAACCGGCTTGCGTGAAACGGAATATATTGTCGATGAAAAGCAGGATGTCGTCGATGCCGTCATTGGGGTCATCGCGGAACGATTCGGCCACGGTAAGACCTGTAAGCGCAACGCTCACACGTGCCCCGGGAGGCTCGTTCATTTGTCCGAACACCATGGTGCATTGTGATTTTGCCAATTCCTCAGGGTCGATTTTCGACAGATCCCAGTCGCCGTTTTCCAAGGCTTCTTTAAAGGCATCGCCATAGCGCACAATGCCCGACTGTATCATCTCGCGCAGCAGGTCGTTGCCCTCGCGGGTGCGCTCGCCTACGCCGGTAAACACCGAATAGCCGTTATGCCCTTTGGCAATGTTGTTGATCAATTCCATGATAAGCACGGTCTTGCCCACGCCGGCACCGCCAAACAAACCGATCTTGCCTCCTTTGGAATAGGGTTCCAACAGATCGATGACCTTGATGCCGGTAAAAAGGACTTCTTTTGAGGTGGCGAGGTCTTCAAACTTAGGCGGCTCGCGGTGGATGGGCGACTCGTTGGTGCGATCCAGTGTTCCAATGCCATCGATGGAATCGCCGATAACATTCATCAAACGTCCTTTGATCTGATGGCCGGTAGGTATCGAAATGGGCTTGCCAATAGGAATGACATCCATGCCGCGCATCAGGCCGTCGGTCGAATCCATGGCGATGGCACGCACCGAATCTTCACCGATATGCTGCTGGCATTCCAAGATAATCTTCTTGCCGTCATTGCGTGTGATTTCCAAGGCGTCGTGTATCTTGGGCAGCTCGGAATCAACGCCGCCGAACATGATGTCAACAACGGGGCCGATGATTTGGGTGATATGTCCTGTGTTTTCTTTTGACATGGTTTTTATTTCCAATTTTCAATTGCAAAGATGCAAAACTAAGAAAAGTTTTGCAGTGGTGTTTGAAAAAACGAAAATATTTTCCTCATTGGGTAAAAGTGTTACCGTCGTCTGGAAAAAATGGCGATAAAAGACGTTCAAAACAGTTTTTGATGCCGGAAAGGGAAAGGCCTCGTTTGGATTTTTTGAATTATGTGACAGGTCTTGACGGGCTATTCCCCATCAAAAAATCCACATTAATAGGGATAAATTAAAGCAAAAATCCCTATTTCTTGGTAGGGTGAACACCGTTCAGGTAAGGTAATTTTGCAGCATAGAATTTCAAACTATGAACACTGTTCAGGCAAATAAATCCGTCATTAGGCAAAACATCTTATGTGTGGCGCGCAAGCAGTTCTTGAAAAAGGGCTATAAAGATACTTCCATGCGTTCCATTGCCCGGCTTTCTGGAGTTTCTTTGGGTAACATTTACAATTACTATAAGGATAAGGATGAGATTTTCAGGACAGTCCTTGCTCCCTTGCTCGATGCCTTTGAGCAGCTTATGGCTAGGCACAATAGTGAAGAGTGTCTTTCGCTCGAGGTGTTTGAAAAGGATTTTTACCTCCAGACTTTTATCGATGACTTTATGCTCATTTTCAAAAGTTTTCGAAGTGAGATGAAACTGTTGCTGCTCGGTGCGGAAGGTTCGTCACTTGAATCGTTCAAGGAAAAATTCATCGACCAACAGACCCAAATGAGCCTTAATTATATGGATGCGATGCGCAAAAAGTTTCCCCATATCAACTGCGATGTATCGGAGTTCTTTATCCATATCAATTGTTCATGGATGATGACCGTCCTTTGTGAGATAGTGTCGCATAAAGAATTGAATGAGAATGATATAGAACGCTTTCTGACCGAGTATTTTACTTTTACTACGGCGGGATGGAAGCAAGTAATGAAAGTATAATTAATAGTAACACGATATGAAAATAGAAAAAATCAACCGATGGTTCACCCGACAAGGGGAACAAATTATCAAGCGGCGCTGGTGGGTGCTGATAGTTTTCGCTCTGCTGCTCGCAATAGGTGTGGGCGGACTTAGATACATGAATCTTAGCACTTCATGGAACGACTATTTCTTGGAAGACGACCCTATGTTGGTGCAGACCGACGATTTCAAGGCTATTTTCGGCAACGACAACTTCGCCGCCGTGCTCACCACTTGCGACAACACCTTTACTAAGGAAAATCTCGAATTGATACGTCGCCTATCCAACGAAATGTTGGACAGCCTTTCGTATGCCGACAAAATCACCTCGCTCACCGATATTGAGTTTATGACGGGCAACGAAGAGGGCATTGTGATGGAACAGATTGTTCCCGACGTGATTCCCGACGATGCAGGAGGTCTGGCTGAAATCAGGCGCAAGGCTTTTATGAAACCGTACATTGCCAATCGTTTGGTGTCGAGCGACGGCACGCAGACATGGATATTGTTGAAATTGCGACCTTTCCCCGCCGATTCGGTGTGGAAACAGGTGAAAGGAGCCGTTTCACCTGAGATGGTTACCGGAGAGGAGTTGGAGCATATTATCTCCAAGCCCGAATATGCATCGTTGCACCCAAGAGGGTCGGGGATGCCCTACCTCACCGAACAAAAGATGAACTGGATTAATAAAGAGATGCCCAAGGTGATGGGACTTGCCGTTCTTTTGGCCATCATAGTGCTTGCTCTTGTCACCCGCACGTTCAGAGGAGTGGTGGTGCCCATTATCACCGCCGTGAGTTCCATTGCAATGGCGTACGGTTTGGTGGGCTATCTGCATTTCACCATCGACAGCGGCATGATGTTGGTGCCCATGCTCTTGGCTTTCGCCGTCGCCATAGCGTATAACATCCATGTTCATTCGTATTTCAAGCGGCAGATGCGCATTCACGGTAAACGCAAGCAGGCTGCGGTGGAGACCATCGGTGAAATGGGATGGCCGGTGTTATTCAGCGCGTTGACCACCTTTGCCGCCCTGCTGTCGTTTTTGGTCATCCCTATTGTCCCTATGCACTTTGTTGGCATCACCACCTCCACCAGTGTCATACTGACCTTTCTGATTGCCGTCACCATCATGCCGGTAATGCTCAGCTTTGGCAAGGATAAGGAACCGGTGCCCGTTTCCCAAAGAAAGAGTGCTTTCAAGCTCGACCGTATGTTAGAAACCTTTGGCGACAAAATCCTGAAATGGAGAAGGGTGGTTTGGACGGTGTTCATTGTCGTTACGGTTTTTTTGCTGTATCAAATGACCAAGATAGAAACGGCATTCGACGTGGAGCGTACCATGGGAAGGGGTGTACATTACGTGGACGAAATCCTGAAAGTGGGTGAGAGCGAATTGGGTTCCATTTATTCGTACGATGTGTTGGTTGACCTGCAAGAAGACGGCGCCGCCAAGAAACCGGAAAACCTGAAAGCCTTGGATGAGTTGGCGAAAGCCGTTGAGAAATACCCGCTCACCAAACGCACGACCAGCCTCCTGAATATCCTGAAAGACTTGAACCGCACCTTGCATGCCAATGACGAGCAGTATTATGCAATTCCCGACAACAGCGATGAAGTCGCCCAGCAGATGTTGCTCTACGAAGGGGCGGGAGGCAGCGAATCGGAATACTGGATCGATTACGACTATCGCCGCCTGCGTCTAAAAGTGGATATCAGCACTTATAATTCCGGCGAAGCCGAAAAAGAGATGAAAGATGTAACGGAACTTGCTCAAAAACTTTTCCCCGGAGCCAAAATATCGCCGGTGGGCGCTCTGCCGCAATTTACCACCATGATGCAGTATTTGGCAAGAGGACAAATATCCTCGTTCTTCATTGCGCTGTTGGTGATTGGGGTGCTGATGATGCTGGTTTTCGGCAGTGTCAAAACCGGTCTCATCGGATTAATCCCGAATGTGATGCCTGCCATTGTGGTAGGAGGCTTGATGGGCTGGATGAATTATCCCCTTGATATGATGACTGCCACTATTATGCCTATGATACTCGGTTTGGCGGTGGACGACACCATCCATTTCATCAACCACGGACATTTGGAGTTTGACCGTCAGCGGAGCTACAGGGGTGCCATCTTGCGTTCGTTCCGCATTGTGGGAACACCCATTGTGCTTACCAGTATTATTATCACCGCCAACTTTGCCGCATACATCATTTCGGAAAGCACATCATTCCGGCACATGGGCATATTGTCGGTAGCCGGTATGCTGGCGGCACTGCTTGCCGACTTGTGCATCACGCCGTTACTGTTCCGCAGGTTTAAGATTTTCGGAAAAGAAACCATCTATATCAAGAAAACCAATGAATCCGATTCACATGAATAATCTGCATTTTTATACAACCCTACAAATCGGTTGGCTAAACGCCTGGATGCCGGCATTTGCCATGGTACTGATGCAATTCGTCTATATGGCTATCTATAAAGAGGGAGGCAAACGGGCTGTGGATACCTCGTGGTACACGTCAAAAGACAAGTTGAATGCCACGATGAGTACTTTGTTGCAAAATGCCTTGCTCGTCCTGTCCTTGTTTGCACCATTAAAAATAGGTACCGTTTGGTTTTTGACAGGAGCCGTGATTTTCGTATTAGGTTTTGTTTTTCTTGTTTACGCTTTCAGAAGCTATGTAACTGCACCTAAAAGCGAATATATCAAAGCAGGTCCCTATCGCTGGTCGCGTAATCCGATGTACTTTTTCTTTACTGTGGGAATGATCGGTGCATGTATCGCTTCGGCTTCGCTGTGGATGCTGTTGCTGATGATTCCTTTTGTCGTCTTTACGCACCTTATCGTCCTCGGCGAAGAACGTTACTGCGAGCAGACCTACGGCGAATCCTACTTGGCGTACAAGAAGAAAACGCCGAGATATTTGTTGTTTTTCTGAATCTAAAAATGTATGATCATGATGACCTATTTTAAGACAGGCTATTGCTGGTTAGGGCTGTTGCTTCTATTGGTGAGCTATCTGCCTCTTCTGTTTGCCGATAAAGCAGCTGTAAAACGTTTGATTAATTTTTCGTTTATCAGCAAAAAAGGCAAATGGATTTCATTTGTCATATCGTTGTGTTACATTGCTTTTATCCTGATTCCGTTTTTTATAAAACGCACGGATTCGATAATCATATCGATAATAGGCTACATTCTATTCGGCTTCGGCGTCGTATGTACGCTTGTCGGTTATGGCAATTACTTTTCCTCAAAACCCGATGAGACCATTACCAAAGGCTTGTACCGTTTTTCGCGCAATGCCATTTACGTCTCAACGCTTTTTATGATGGCTGGGGAAGTTGTGCTTTGCCGTTCATTAGTGTTGGGTGTGCTGCTTGCGGTACATATCGTGCTGCAACACTATGTCATTTTGGAGGAGGAACGTTTTTGCGAGCAGACCTACGGTGAGTCATATTTAGCATATAAAAAAAGAACTCCTCGGTATTTTCTGTTTTTCTAAAAATGAATAAACAATGCATGATTATTTGAAGGAAACAAGGATACTAGACTACTCGAATGCTTCTATCGTGAAGTTGGTCGAAAGCAGAAATTGGAATCAAATGGATACCGTCTATAGAATCAAGTCTATTTATAATTATGTGCGGGATGAAATCAAGTTCGGATACAATTTGTCCGACGATATTCCGGCTTCCGGGGTCTTGAAAGACGGATACGGACAATGCAACACCAAGGCGACCTTGCTGATGGCACTTCTCAGAGCCACCGGTGTTTCGAACAGAATACACGGCTTTACGATTGACAAGGCACTTCAAAAAGGGGCGATTACAGGTGTCTGTTACCTGTTCTCGCCTCGGAATATCGTCCATAGCTGGGTGGAGGTCTGTGTAAACGACCAATGGTATATTCTCGAAGGTGTGATTATCGACAGATCGTATTTGTCGAAAATACAATCGCAAAACATGGCGAGTAAGACGTTTTGCGGCTACGGCATTTATACCGACAACCTGCAGAATCCGCCAATTGAATGGGATTTGAATAATACTTTCATTCAGGATAGAGGTATTAATCGAGATTTGGGCATTTTTGATACTCCTGATGCCTTTTATGCGGAACACCGGCAGTACTTGGGACCGTTTAAGAGATTCATATTCCGAAATGTCGTCCGGAAAAGAATGAATCATAATGTCGAAAAGGTAAGAAATGGTTAAATAATGGATATGGATAATATAAAAACGGTAATTGGGATTAAGAACAAGTAATAAAAACAAGGTAATATATGAATAGTACAACAAAACAGAAGAAAACCCCCATCCTGAAGCGGCTGCTTCCCTACGCGGGGAACAAACGCATATTGCTTCCGTTGGCGATGGTGTTTTCCGCCCTTTCGGGGATTATAGTGCTGATGCCTATGGTTTACATCCATAAGATTGTCAGCGGAATTATTTTGAGCGGTGCCGCCGACGGAGTTTCCATACGTTACTACGCTATTTTGGCGGCGAGTTTCGCTGCGGCGGGGCTGCTACTCTATTTCTTGGCGCTGATGGTGTCGCACCTTTTCGCCTTCGAGGTGGAGGCGAACATCGTCAAAATCAATGTCCGGAAAATGCTGGCGAAGCCTTTGGGCTTTTTCGCCAATCGCGAGAGCGGCAATCTGCGCAAGACCATCGTCGATGGAGCGGCAGAGACCCACACCATGCTGGCGCATCAACTGCCCGACTTGGCGATGACCATCGTCTCACCCATCGTGCTGTTGGTGTTCTTTTTCCTCTTCGACTGGCGGTTGGGACTGGTAAGCCTTATCCCCATGTTAGTGGGCATGATATTGATGAGCTTTATGGCGAGCAAAAAGAACCTGAAAATCAGAGATGAATATTACGAATATCAGGCACATCTATCCGCCGAATCGGTGGAATACGTGCGCGGCATACCGGTGGTGAAAACCTTTGCCCAGAGCGTGGAGAGTTTCGACCGCCTCTATTCGCTCATCATGAAAGCGAAAGAGTTTGTGGTACGGTGGAGTATGGGGTATAAAAACAAGATGTCGATCTTCGAGGCGGTGTCAAGTTCCACGGCATTTTTCCTCGTGCCTGTCGCTATCCTGTTGTTTACCTCTGGCGGCGATATGCGTCAGGTGATAGGCAACTCCGTCATTTACCTCTTGATAGGTCCCGTTTTCGGCATCTTCGTGATGCGCAGCGCCACCCTTCGCAACTTCGTATATTTTGCAGAGCTGGCGCTCGATAAGATAGACGCTACCTTGGAGCATGACGATCTAGCCTATGGCAGTCAGACGGATGTCGGCGAGGGATTGGAGTTCAGAAACGTCTCGTTCTCTTACGGAAAAGAGAAAGTGTTGGACAATGTCTCTTTCAAGGTGAACAAAGGAGAGACCGTAGCCTTGGTAGGGGCATCGGGAGGCGGTAAAACCACCGTGGCACGTTTGGCAGCCCGCTTCTGGGATGCCGACGAGGGAACGGTTTTAATCGGCGACACCGACATCAAAACGTATGATAAATCGGCATTGATGAAGAAAATAGCTTTTGTGTTTCAAAGCCCCAAGCTCTTCAAGATGAGCCTTCGCAAGAACCTGCTGCTGGGCAGGTCGGATGCAAGCGACAAGGAGATTGAGAAAGCGCTCACCCAATCGGGCGCCAAGGAGATTGTGGACAAGCTCGAAAAGGGCTTGGACACGGTTTACGGCACCAAGGGAACCTATTTCTCCGGCGGCGAGGCACAGCGCATCGCCATTGCAAGGGCATTCCTAAAGGATGCCGACATCATCATTCTGGATGAGGCGACCGCCTTTGCCGACCCCGAAAACGAACACATCATTCAGGCTTCGTTCCGTGAGTTGTCGAAAAACAAAACCACGCTGATGATTGCCCACCGGCTCTCCACCGTAGTCGATGCCGACAGAATCCTTGTAATGGAAAACGGCAAAATTGCAGAGAGTGGCACGCACCAAGCGTTGCTAACCCAAGGCGGTGTCTATAAGAGACTTTGGGATGAGTTCCAAAAAGCGGCTAACTGGAAAATCGGAAGTAGAAATGAGGAGTTGGTGTAGATGCGTTATCGTATTATCGGGCATTTTGTTGTCGGCTAACGTCATGGCTCAAAAACGGGGCATGATAGTACTGAAAGATTCCATTGAGATTCACACGACCATCGATTCCATGTACCATTGGTTTTTGAATTTGGACAAGAATTTTGTGCGGTGGGATAGTGTGCATCATACCGATTTCAAGTTGCTCTCCGGAGGAACAAACGTTGGGGATGAGATCTATTTTGAAGAGGTTGTCGATGGAGTGAAATACGCCGTAAAAGGTAAGATTATCGAGAAGGCAAAATCGGACAACGAATTTGTCTTTGCATTTAAAACCTCATCCGGCATGGGACACATCTATTTTATCGGGAAAAAACAAGGCGATACGGTGCGCTTTATTCATGTGGAAAAATTCGGATTAAAAACACCCGTGATAGGAAATGCAATCAACTTTTTAATCTTTAAGGTTATTGCCAAGAAAAAAGCCAATTGGGATTTAATCCTTAACGATATGAAAGAAGATAACATTCGGTTGAAAAAATTGATAGAGAGTAAACAATAAGCAAGGAGGTGAAAAAATGAATGAATTTGCAAAGGCTCTGTGTAGCAATACAAAAAATGAAAGGATATTCGAAAAGTATGACTTTTTCGGTAGCTTGATAGGCGAATGGGACATCCTTTGGAAAGACCATTTGGAAGATCACGAACCAAGACATGTAAAGGGAGAATGGATATTTTCTCGCGTATTGGACGGTACGGCAGTGCAAGACCTTTTTATCGTTCCCTCTCGTGCGGAACGTTTGCGAGATAAACAGCCCGATGCAGAATACGGCACAACATTGCGCATTTTCAATCCTAAGACTATGGCATGGGATATTTTTTACGGTTGTATGGGTGAAGCGATCCGCCTTACCGCTTGCAAAGTCGGCGAAGAAATTATCCTGACCGAGAATATAACAGAGAAGATGAGGTATGTGTTCTTTGAAATAACTACCGACGCTTTTTTGTGGAAAAAAGAACAAATGAACGGGCAAGGTGAATGGAAGGTTGTAGCGCAAGTAACGGCAAAGAGAAGATGATTTTTTTAATCAATATGATACAACAATCGAAATATAATCCCGAAAAACATCACCGTAGGTCAATACGTCTGCAAGGATATGATTATTCTCAAGACGGATTGTATTTTGTTACCGTTTGTTGTCAGGATAGGAATTGCCTATTTGGTGAAATCGTCGATGGCAAAATGGTGTTGAACGATGCGGGACGTATGGTAGAAAAATGGTATTATAAAACGGGGGAGAAATTCCCCAATATTCGTTGTTTGGAAATGGTTGTCATGCCGAATCATTTTCATTGTATTTGGCAAATTGACAATATCCCCGCCATTCCCGTAGGGGCAGACCCACGTGTAGGGGCAGACCCACGTGTCTGCCCCAATTGTACCGAACAACATTCGGGCGAACACATGGGTTCGCCCCTACATCGGGTCGTGCAATGGTTCAAAACGATGACCACCAACGAATATATTCGTGGGGTCAAAAATTTAAATTGTACACCATTCAACCAAAAATTATGGCAACGCAATTATTACGAACACATCATCCGCAATGCCGAATCGTATAAAAACATTGCGGAATACATTACCGATAATCCTGCTAATTGGCAGAATGATAAATTTTATTACAATTGAAACCATATAATTATGTACAAATATTTGAAAAAAAGATACGCCATGTCGGAGCAAGGTGCGAAAAACCTGCAAAAATCCATTCTTTCGCACACCATCCTGAATCTGACCAAAATGTTTCCGCCCATCATCGGGTTTATGTTTCTGTTCCAATATCTGGGCGGGTTGGAGGGCATACCCGTACCGGCGGAACTGACACTTGTCCAGTATGTCGTCATCATAGCCGTGATGTTGCTTGTGATGTTTTTCGTGGCACGGTGGGACTATGTCCGTCTTTACGACAATGTGTATAACGAGAGCGCCAACTCCCGCATCGACATTGCCAACCGTCTGAAAAAGCTCCCGCTCTCCTATTTCGGCAAACGTGATGTGGCTGACCTGTCGGCGACCATGATGAATGACATGCAGCTGTACGAACAGATATTCTCGCACTCCGTGCCGCATATCTATGCCACATCGTTTTCTACCGTCATCATCTCCATTATGCTCCTTGCCTACAATTGGCAGTTGGGCTTAGCCGCCTTATGGGTCATTCCGGTCGCCTTGCTTATGTTTTCGCTCTCCAAAAAGCAGCAGAAGCGGGCGGTAATCCGTTATGTGAAAACCAATCGGGAGGTTTTTGACGACCTGCAGGAGAAAATCGATCGGATTCAAGAGATAAAAGCCTATAACCTTGAAGACAAGGCTGTGGAGACTTTCTATGAAAAGATGGACGTTGTTACAAAGGAAAAGTTGAAATCGGAGTTTTCTTCTAGCATATTCTTGTCGTTAGCCGGTATGCTGATGAAGCTCGGCATCGTATCGGTGGCAATCGTAGGAGCCAACATGCTGATTGCCGGACAGATTAACGTCCTTGTCTATATTGCCTACCTGATTCTCACGGCAAGCATCTATCTGCCCGTAGAGGGAATCCTCACTTTCATGGCGATGATTGTGCTGCTCGACGGCGTGGTGGAGCGTATCAAGGAGATTAAGACCATGCCCGTTCAGGAGGGCAAACAGGAGATGCAGCCCAAGGGGTACGACATCGATTTTAAGGATGTGGTGTTCGGCTACGAGGATTACTCGGTGATTAACGGGGTGAGCTTCACCGCCAAACAGGGCGAAGTGACCGCCTTGATTGGACCTTCGGGAAGTGGCAAAACCACGCTCACCAAGCTGGCCGCCCGTTTCTGGGACATTCAGCAGGGGAAAATCCTGCTCGGTGGCGAGGACATCAGCCAAATAGACCCCGAAACGCTACTGAAAAACTATGCCATCGTATTTCAGGACGTGGTGCTCTTCAATGCCAGCATAAAAGATAATATCCGCATCGGCAAGAAAGGAGCTACCGACGAAGAGGTCGCCTGTGCCGCCAAAATAGCCCGCTGCGATGAGTTTATCGAACGAATGCCCAACGGTATGGATACCGTCATCGGCGAGAACGGCAAGCGGCTCTCCGGCGGCGAACGTCAGCGCATCTCCATTGCGAGGGCTATCCTGAAAGATGCTCCAATTATACTGCTGGACGAAGCTACCGCCTCGCTCGATGTGGAAAACGAAAGCCTGATACAGGAAGCCCTTTCCGAGCTGATTAAAAACAAAACCGTCATAGTCATCGCCCATAGAATGAGGACAATACGCGGCGCAGATAAAATCGTGCTGCTCAACCAAGGCAAAGTAGAAGCAGTGGGTACGGACGAGGAGTTGCAGGCGAAGTCGGAGGAATACAGGAAAATGCTGGAAAAATCGGTGGCGTAAATGGTTGAATTTTGAAATTAATACGCTTAAAAATGACAGAATATGTTTCAAAAAAATACAAACCCTAAGATTGTCCGGAAGATGCTTCCGGCTGTTTTGTCCGGTGTTTTTGCCTCTTTGTGTTGGATTATCGGCGACCTGTTGATTGTGGGATTTACGCCTGCACCTGAAAAGTATCCGTTGCTGTCGGAGATTTATACTTCGCAAATAGACGTAGGGCTGGCGACATTAATGCTCTCCGGCTCTACAAACAGGTTGATGTGGGGTGCGCTGATAGCGGTATTCTCCGTGCCGTTTTACCTGTATGCCACCTTTGCCGTGAGCTACCTGATAAAGCGGAAATTCATGATGCCCGTGTTTCTGCTTCTGCTTTTAGGCTTTGCCTATGCTCCGCTCGGACATGCCGCATTCTTTTATGTGGGCGAAATATACAAAGCCGTCATCAACACCGATGTATCGGCTCATGCGCAGTTGCTGCAAACTGCTGCCGGATTTGTCAGGATTTTAAAGATTTGCTGGACTGTATCGGTTGGATTTACGGCTGTCGGATGGCTTGTCTTCGGCATTATGGTGGCAAGCGGCAAAACACTGTTGAAAAGGAGCGCCGTATGGTTCAATCCCATCATTTTTTTTATAGGAATAGGTCTGCTGTCCCTTCTGCCGCCTTTTCCATTGAAAGACCAAATAGGCTGTGCCATATTCAACGAGGCACATCTGGTTTTCTTTGCCATGTTGTTATTCATTGTGCTAAGGAAACGGGATTCTGCGAATGCAAGAACAGTATCAAATTTAAATAATAAGCAAAAAGGTAATGGTAGGAAAGACATTGATTGATAAATACTTAAAAGATTTGTTGTCAAAAGAATATTTATCCAACAGGAAAACCACCGTCGGTTTTCCCGACTTCACAGACAAGCAATATCTGACTGACGATAACCGGAAATACATGAAGATGTACCGTTGGCTCAGCCCTTTTTATGATATTACCGAAAAGATGGTCGAAAGGTTTTGGTCACATCATCGCATTGCGGAGATGCGTCAGCAGTTGATGGATAAGTTGGAATGGCGCAATGGTTTTTCTGTATTGTGTGTTTCCGTCGGAACCGGTAGGGACTTCGATTTTATTCCCAAACAAATTGATATTCGCTCGTTACAAATATGCGGTATAGACATCAACGTGGAGATGATGAAACGTTGTCGCAAAAAATGGAACGGCAAATTGGATTTGACTTTGGTACGATGTTGTGCCGAGGAGTTACCCTTCAGGGACGAATGCTTCGACGTCGTGTTTCACTTCGGAGGCATCAATTTCTTCAACGACAAGCAAAAGGCCCTCGAAGAAATGATACGCGTGGCAAAAAAGGGTTCTAAACTCCTGGTTGCCGACGAAACGGACGACCTGATAAGAGGCGGATACAATAAGATAGGCTTTTCAAGGCGTTATTTCAAGGATGCGCAAGTCAATGTCAAAGCCATTGAAAAAGCAGTCCCGGAACACGTTACGGAAAAGGAAACCGACTACTTGTGGGACGGCAGGATTTATTGCGTGACATTCAGGAAATAACGGAATAATTTTGAGAATCATGAACAAAAACGCCTACAAAAAACGGATGAACCGTTATGATGACGTGATCACTGCCCGCAAATGGTGGTCACGGATTTATATGCATTGGCTTTGGAAAGGAGACGATAACGCCATTGCCCGTGAGGTACTGTCTATGATTCCGGATGATTTTCAGGGAGAAATACTCGATGTGCCGGTCGGTACGGCCGTATTTACGGCGGAGAAGTACGGAAAGATGAAAAATGCCGAAATCACCGGTTTGGATTATTCGCAAGAGATGCTCGATTTCGCCCAATACAGAATTGCCGAAACAAAGTTGAGTAATCTGAAACTTGTCCGTGGCGATGTGGGCGACTTGCCTTTTGAGGACGACAGTTTCGATTGTGTGCTCTCCATGAACGGCTTCCAAGCTTTTCCCGACAAGCCGAAAGCGTTTGGCGAGACATTCAGAGTGCTGAAACCCGGAGGCATGTTCCTCGCCTGTTTTTATGTAAAAGGAGAACGCCCGCCCGCCGATTGGTTTGTTCGAAATGTGCTTGATAAAAAGCGTTTGTTCATACCGCCGCACTATTCGCTGAACGAGGCGAAGGAACTGCTGTTATCAATCTATGGAAAACAGTGCGAAATAAAGAATTATAGGTCAGTATTGGTGTGTAAGTGTATAAAAGGGGTAAGTTAATTATGAACGTTTACGAATTTGGCACGGAAAATCAACGGAAACTCTTGTTCTTTCAAGGTTCATGCACTTGTTGGAAGGATTATCTGCCTTCCATTGAGTTGCTGGTGCAGCAGTTTCATGTGATTGTCCCTGCCATGGAAGGACACGACCCGACCGTGAAAACGAATTTTGTCTCGGTAGAGAAAACTGTCAGTGACACAACGCAGTATTTGTTGGAACACGGACATACTTCACTTTATGCCGTTTACGGATTGAGCATGGGTGGCAGCATGGTTTTACGCTTGCTGGCTGAACAGCGTATCCCCGTCAAAAAAGCCATCCTCGACGGTGCTATTACTCCTTACGAGTTTCCGCACTGGTTTACACGTCTTATCCTGCTCCGCGATTACCTGATGATTCAGTTCCTCAGAAGCAACATATTCATCTTCAGGCTGTTTTTCGACCCTAAACGCTGGGCAGCCGAATGCAGTGACACGGAGGCAGATTATAAAGCCATGTTCGATTTTCTCAAAGGACTTTCACGGAAAACCATTTGGCATGTGTTTGACTCGGCGAATAACTACGACATGCCCATACCTATGCCCGAACCGTCAACCGAAATCCGCTATTGGTATGGCTCGTTAGAAAGAAAATCCCGAAAAAGAGACATCCGCTGGATGCAGAAATATGTTGCCGGCGTGCAGATGCGGGAGTTCCCCGACATGGAGCACGGCGAGTTGGTGTTGGTACATCCGGATCGGTTTTATGAAACGGTCATTGAATTTTTGAATTATAATGAAAAAGAATAGCGTATGAACTTGGTAGAATTTTTCGGCACAAAGGTAAAACCTAAACTTTGCGGGGGGAAATACATGTTCGCCCCGCTGGACAACACGCACATCTGCGATGGTATCTATGCCATGCGCGACAAGGATGTGAATGCCTTTGTGTATCGCAAGGCAAACGATGTCATTGCCATAGACTGCGGCTATAAAAACTCCGAAAACATGATTCGGGGACTGTCGTTGCTCAACATCAATCCGGAGTGCGTATCGCACCTGTTCATCACCCATTTGGATTTGGACCACGCCGGCGGTGTCGATAAGCGTTGCAGGCAACTGTACAAAAACGCCAAAATCTATCTCGGCAATACGGAAAGTCGCTATGCCCAAGGCGAGTTGAACCGAAAAAAGATAGGTCCTTTCGGCTTGAATACGCCCATTCAATTGGCTGATAATTACATGGTTTTGGACGATAGGCAAACGGAATATATAGGCAGCATAAAGATTCAAGCCATCTTGATACCGGGACATACGCTGGGGCATTTGTGCTATTTGGTGGACGACCGCTATCTGTTCACGGGCGACAGCCTTATCTTGGTACGAAGAAAGGGCTATTGCTTTTATAATCAATGGAATGTGGACAGTAAGTTCAACATGCTTTCGTCGCAAAAATTGAAAAACATCGACAAGGTAGAGCTTATAATCACCTCTCACTCAGGATATACGAACCGTATGGATGAGGCTTTGTTGCACATTCATGAATTACCCAATTGGAAAGAAAAGGGCTTCGCGGTATGTGAGAATGCCCCTTACGATCCCTATAATTAACCACAAAATATCAATTGAGATGAAAAGAATAATTTTGACAAGTTTGGTGGCGTTTGCTTTTACCGCCACCGCATTGGCCCAGACGGGCAGAGAGATTGCACAACGCGTAAAAGACCGTCCCGACGGCGACACCCGCCAAGCGGAAATGGTCATGAAATTGATTAACAAACGCGGCAGTGTGCGCGAGCGCAAGCTGATTTCTTATTCCATCGATGTGGGAAAGGACAAGAAAGACCGCAAGTCGATGATGTTTTTCCAGTATCCCGGCGATGTGAAAGGCACAGGCTTCCTCACGTGGGATTATGACGAAATCGGCAAGGACGATGACAAATGGCTTTATTTGCCGGCTATGAAAAAAAACCGCCGTATCAGCGGGTCGTCGGCAAAGAAGGACTATTTCATGGGCAGCGACTTCACCTACGACGACATGGGCAGTCGCAACGTGGATGAAGACACGCACGAACTGCTCGGCGAGGAAACACTTGACGGACTGAAGTGCTGGAAATTGCAGTCAACACCCAAGGATAATCGCGACATCTATTCCAAGAAAATCGCATGGATACGTCAGGACTGTCTGATACCTGTAAAAGTGGAGTATTTCGACAAGATGGGCAATCTGCAACGCCGTTTGGAGATGTCGGAGATAGAGAAAGTGGACGGCTTCTGGGTGGCAAAGAAAATGCAGATGAGCAATGTGCAAACCGAACATAAGACCATCTTGGAGTTCAATAATTTGAAATACAACCAGCCCTTGGACGAATCGAAATTCAATGTGAACACATTGGAGAAAGGAGCCTTGTAGTCATGTCGATGAAAAAGAAATACAAACTGTTCGTTTTTTGTGTTCTGCTTGGCGGTTCAGGCTTGCTGCATGCGCAGGAATCTTCCGCATGGAGTGTCAAAGGCTTTGTGGACACGTACCACGCCGTGCGTTCACAGAAAAGCTGCGATTTCATGAGTTCGCGCACCCGCGTGCGTGGCGAGTTGGGGAGAATTTTGGGGAAATCTTCGGTTTTTGTTTCCCTCAATGCCACCTATAACGCCATTCTCAAGAATCGCTCCGGCTTTGAGCTTCGCGAGGCTTACTTGGACCACAGCGAAGATCATTGGGGCTTGCGCTTGGGACGACAATTAGTGATTTGGGGTGCCGCCGATGGCTTGCGCATTACCGACCTTGTGTCGCCCATGGACATGACGGAGTTTCTGGCCCAGGATTACGATGATATTCGCATGCCCGTGAATGCGCTCCGTTTCTTTGCATACAACGAATTTGTGAGGGTCGAGGCCATTGCCGTTCCCGTTTTTCAAGGCTATGTGCTGCCGGTAGAATCGGAAAACCCGTGGTGTGTGTTGCCGCAAAACCTGCCCTTGCCGGTGGTTTGGAAACCCGCTGAACGCGATTTCAAACTCGCCGATGCGGAATACGGCGGACGTGTGGCATTTACCCTTCCCGGTATCGATTTCAGCCTTTCGGGGCTTTACACATGGAACAAGATGCCCGTTGTTCAGTATGTTCCTTCAACGACCGAAATAGCGGCTTCACCCAAGCACTACCGCATGGGTTTTGTAGGTGCCGATATTTCCAAGCCATTGGGACAATTTGTCCTGCGCGGAGAGGCGGCGTATAATATTGACAAACATTTCAGCTACAAACCCGAGGCAATGACACAGCCGCAGCAAGGTTTCGGCTCGCTCAACTGGTTAGTGGGCGTGGACTGGTATGCTCCGGCGGAATGGATGGTGTCAGCACAATTCTCTACCGAAAATATCTTTGGCTATAAGGACTGCATTGCACAGGAAAAAAACAACATGCTGGCAACACTGCATGTGTCGAAGAAGTTGCTGAACAGCACTTTGCAGCTTTCCGACTTCACCTATTTCGATGTGAGCAACACGGGTTGGTTCAGCCGTTTTGCCGCCGACTATGCCCTGAGCGACCAAATACACCTTGTGGCAGGTTACGACTGGTTTGGCGGCGACAAGGGTATCTTCTCCATCTACAAAGATAACTCGGAAGTGTGGGTGAAGGCAAAGTATAGTTTTTAGACTGCATAATAATCGAAGATGATAATGCGACTATTGGCTAATCAATATTTTATTTTTCTGATCATTATTTGAAAACTTACAAATCACACATTATGAATCAACGACACATTTTTATAACCTTTCTGCTGCTATTCAGTTTGGTCTCTGTTTCGACTTTATCTGCCCAAACCGCCCGCATTGTCGGTGTGGTGATTGATGCCTCGAATGAGGATCCTTTGGCAGGGGCTACGGTGTATACCCCGAAGCTACAGCGTGGCGAGGTGGCGGGTCGCAATGGCGAGTTCACGTTATCGGGACTAAAGGCAGGCGGTTACGAGGTGACCGTTTCTTTTATCGGCTACGAGAAACAGACGCAAAAAATCACCTTGCGGGAGGGTGAGACACGGAAAGAGACCATTCGCCTCAAAGCTGAAGCAAAGTCATTACACGAAGTGGTGGTTTCTGCCAAAAGCGAGGCGCGTCAACTGCGTGAGCAGGCTATGCCGGTTACGGTGCTGTCGTCGGTGCAATTGGCAGGTTCGGTGAGTGATGTGAGCGACATTCTCGGTAAGACCATGGGGGTGACCATTCGTTCGCAAGGTGGGGTAGGTAGTGCCTCGCGCTTGTCGGTGCGCGGGTTGGAAGGCAAGCGCATCGGCTTTTTCATTGATGAAGCACCCATGAACGACCACAGCGATTTTATCGATGTGAATGACATCCCCGTTGAGCTGATCGACCGTATCGAAATATACAAAGGCGTGGTACCTGCCAAGTTTGGCGGGTCGGCCATGGGCGGAGCAGTGAATATCGTCATTAAAGAATATCCACCGCGTTATTTCGATGCCTCTTACACTATAGAGAGCTTCAACACCCATAAAGTCAGCACGGGGTTCAAACGCAATTTGGCCAAACAGGGCTTGGAGTTTGGCGGCGGCGGTTACTATACGCATTCCGATAACGATTATGTCATGGAATCGCCGTTCCATAAAAATCTGATTATCAAACGCGACCATGATCGTTTCGATGCATTAGGCTGGGGATTTGGCATGAAAGCCCGCAAGTGGTATTTCGATGAGTTGGAAATCTTCTTGGAAGGTGTGAAGAACAACAAGCAGATACAAGGCATCTTCTCCAACATCCAGCAGGCACATAGCAAGTCCATTGCAGGAGTTTTGGAAACAGCTATGAAGAAAAAGGACTTTATTGCGGAAGGCTTGGACCTGAATTTCAGTACGGCAGTTGCTTTGACCCGTTTCAACTATATTGACACCGCCATGCACCGATATAATTGGATGATGGAACCCTACATTCCCGTCCATCCTTTGGGTGGCGAAACAGGTTCAGCACCGTCCAAAAGCACCATCCTGAAAACGCATGTGGGATCGAAACTCAACCTGAACTATATCATCACCGAGAAACATGCTGTCAACCTGAATGTGTTTCAAACCTATACACATGGCAATCCCACAGATACCCTCAAGGATGTAGCCTTAGGCTATAAGACGAACTATAACAGCGATATGAATAGCGTGGTGGTCGGTATGGGCTACGATTACAAGTCGCTCGACGACCGTCTGCTCAATTCTGTTACCGGAAAATACTACTTCTACTCGATGAACACTATTTTGCGCGAATATGTTCAACCTCACCGCGAAAATCCCATCGATTTGAAAAAGCATTATTGGGGTATCGGTGATGCTTTGCGCTATCGCTTTGCCAAGGAATGGATGGCGAAATTTGCAGTGGCTTATGAGGTTAGGACTCCCACCGAAAGTGAACTGATTGGCGATGGCTATTTGGTGGCGCCATCGGGCAGCCTGCTCCCCGAACGCGGAACCAGTGTGAACATTGGAGCCATTTGGGATAAAAAAATTCTTCATGGCATGTTCCAGCTCGAAGTGAACCTTTTTGGCAACCACCTGTATGACATGATACGGCAAACACGGAATATCATCCAAACCCAGTATGACAACTTTGGCGAGATGCGGTCGTTGGGTGCCGAGGCTGAAGTGAAATCAGACATCTGCGCTTGGCTGTACGGCTACGCCAATGTCACCTATCAGGATTTGCGCGATATGCGGAAATACGAGCAGAATAGTCAGGTGCCCAATACCACTTACGGGATTCGCATGCCCAATATACCTTATTTTATGGTCAATGCGGGACTGGAACTGCATAAGGAAAACTTATTTGGTGTGCGACGCACCAATACCCGCCTTTTTGCCGATGCCGCTTTTGTGGAGGAGTATTTCTACGACTTTGAGCAGAGCATCTATCAGGAAAGGCGCATACCACGCTCACTACGTCTGGATGTAGGCGTGGAGTACAGCATGATGGGGGGAAGCCTGATACTATCCGGAAAATTGGGAAATGTCACCAATACAAAGCTTTTCAGTGAATTTAACTATCCCTTGCCCGGACGTGCTTTTTCGGTACGGCTCAGGTATGTGATGAAATAAAATCAAATCTATAAATTACTAACTATTTAATAATCAACACAATGAAAAAAGGATTAATTTTTTGGATGGCAAGTGCCATTTTACTTGTGAGTTTTACCATGACAGGTTGTAGAAAACCTAAACCCCAGCCGGAACCGACACAGGGCAAATACGACTTGGCCGTAGTTTCCATGTTGGCCAATCCTGATGGTATGTCGGGCACATCGTGGTTGCAGATCATCGATGGTCTTTCCGAAAAAAACGTAACCAACGCCAAAGCCCGGCAAATTGGTTTCGGTATGCCGCCCATGGGAGTTATCGGCAATGACATTTATACCATTCCCGACTACGGAGCGTCCAATACCTTTGAAAAATGGACACGTTCCAAGGACGGTTCACTGACCAAAACAGCAGAAATGGAGTTGCCTGTCAATAGCTTTGCGTCTCACGGACTTCTCGTTTCGGCAGAGAAGGGCTATTTGGGCACCATGACAGGCAAAGTGCTGATTTTCAATCCTACCACCATGCAATTGACAGGGGATATTGACATCAGCTCTTATGCTATTGAGGGAGTCTTGGTTCCGGCAATCGGAGCACCATTTGTGGATGGTGACAAGGTGTATATGCCGCTTTGGCAGGTGGATGCCAACCGTATGCCGGTAGGCGATCCGATGATTGACATGCTTGTTGTGGATCTGAAAACCGACACTGTGATCAAACGCATTCAGGAGACCAACTCCGGATTGACCAATGCCGGATATCCGTATGGCATACAGCGCAATTGTTTCAAAGATGAAATGGGCGACATCTACTACATTGCCGGAGGTGCTTTCTCTATCAATCCCAAATACAAATCGGGCATTCTGCGCATCAAGAACGGCAGCACTGAAATAGACCCCGGCTACAATTGGGTATTTAACGACCAGACCATCGAAGGTGAAAATGGCAAGGCAAGTTGGTTGGTGGCTACACATTACTTGGGTAATGGAAAACTCTTCGGTTATGCTGATGTGCCCGATTACTGGACTAATCCGGCTATGCCTGACTGGGTGCATGACCGTTCTATCATTTCCGTTGAAATTGACATCTGGAACAAAACCGTGAAAAAACTGCCTATTCCACATACCTGTGCCTATTCCACTCATGTTTCCTCTTACGATGACCAGATGCTTTTCTCGGTATGGGGAGAGCAAGGTTCGGGATTCTACACCTACGACCCCAAAACGGGTAAGGTGAGCGATGGTCCGGCCATCAACATGCCGGGATTCGCTTTCTGGGCCTATCAGTTTAAGGATTGACTTGCTTCGGGAAATATTGCGTTTTCGCAGTTTCTAAAAAAGTGAAAAACAATGGAGCTTTCGGATTGGGGATGATCCCCGATTCTCTCCAATCCGAGGCTTTTCATGACGATTCGGATAAATCAAAACAGCTTCTTACAATGAACGGATTTAATCGGATACAAAAACAAAATTCATCAGATATAATAGCTTAATAATCAATATAATGAAAAATAACATTGAAAACAAGATAAAAGACGAGGAAGTGTTGTTCCCGTCCGAATGTACAACCCTTATTGCAGGGCAAAAGATGACCGCCGACGGCTCCATGATTGTAGCCCGTTCGGAAGATTGGAACGCCATGTTTGCCAAAAACTTGGAGATTTACCAAGATGCCGATAACGGTCCCGCCGATTTTACGGCGCAGGACAGTCTTTTCCGCTGCGAGCTGCCCGCAAAGGCTTTGGGCTATACGGCATTGGCTCCCTGTCATCTGCATGGTCATTGGGGTAGTGCCGGCTTTAACACGGCAGGTGTGGGCATGAGTGCCACCGAAAGTATTTTCAGCAGCGACAAGGCGTTGGAAGCCGACCCGTTGGTGCCGGATGGCGTGGCGGAAAACTCGGTGTTCAACATTGTGCTGCCCTATGTCCGCACAGCACGTGAAGGCGTGTTGCGACTTGGCGGGTTGATCGAGAAACACGGCATCGCCGAAGGCTTCGGCATCGGGTTTGTGGACAGCCATGAAATATGGTACTTGGAAACGGCGTCCGGACATCGTTGGCTTGCCTGCCGTATGCCTCAGGACAAGTATTTTGTAACCGGCAACCAGAGCCGTTTCCGTGAATACAATCCTGATGATAAAGACAATTTCATCGCCTCAGCCGACCTGATTGACTTTGCTGCTGCGCATCAATTGTTTGACCCCGCTGCCGGAAAATTCGATTTTCATGAGGCTTATATCCGCGATATTGAATTGGACACCACCTACAATTATCCGCGTGTGTGGGGCTTGCAGAAAATGTTCAGCCCGAAAATAGAAAACGATGTGACGAAAAACACATTCCCCGTCTTCGCCGTGGCCGAAAAGCCCATTTCGTTGGAGGATGTGAAGGAGGCGTTCCGTTTTCACTATCAAGGCACGGAACATGACCCTTATTTGCATTGCAATCCGCAGGAAAAATACCGTCCGGTCTCCATTTTCCGTACCACCCAGACCCACATCCTGCATGTGCGCCCCGAATTGCCTCAGGCAATCGGAAGGGTGAACTATGTATCCATGGGAATGGGCGTGTTGAGTGTCTTCCTGCCGTTCTATCAGGGCATCACGTCCTATCCGGAGGCTTACACCAAAGGGGGAAAAGTGTCGAGTGCCGATTCGGCCTATTGGATTTTCCGCAAGGTACAGGCATTGGGCATGGTGGACTACAACCGCTATGCGCCTGTCATCAGGGAGACCTATAGCCGCTTTGAGGCGGAAACGGCACAGCGTCAGCGTGAAATGGAAGAGGCCTATTTGCAGATTTACCGCACCCGCCCCATCGCCGCACAGGAAATGGTGCAGGAGTTCTCCGACAAGACTTTGCTGGGTGCATTGAACGTATCGGAAGCGTTGATTGAAAAACTGTTCACCCTGCTTACGGCTGACATCCAAGCCAACTACCGCTTTGCCGGAGCATAGGTCGGACATCGTTGGCCATTGGCATCTGCCAGCACAATAACAAGCAGGAAATAAGATTGCCTATGCCCCGCATGATTATTGCCGTATCGCCGGGAGGCTACCCTTTTTCGGAAGCGGAAAAAGAAAAGATGGTGCAGTTGTCGAAGTGTGACTTCATGGTGGATGCCGCTTTCATGCCCGTAGCAAAAAAGCTGGTGGAGCATGGCGAACAAGTCCTCGATTACATGCTTTCGGCGGTCTTGGGCGATTTTTCCGATTTTCCCATGACACATTTCTATTACGGAAGTGAAGAGACCCTTTATGCTGTGGCGGAGTCCTATCAAAGAGCGTATGAACGCTACCGGGCAAAATATGAGTTGCATATAGGGCAGGGGCTGTGCCATTGCTATGCTACCTTACCATATTTTCCAGAAAGCAAGCGGGCTTTTCGTGAAATCATCACGTATTTGACCCGCTAAACCGTTGTTTGTCAGGTTGCCGGGCATCTCCGTACTACAGCAAATGTAACGGCGGAGGTGCCCGATGGCAATCGATTCAGAATACATATATTAGAGTTGACGAACAAAAAGCCAATAAATGCATCAAATCAATCCGAAAACATCCAAAATAATTCAAGAACAACTTTGTTGTAAGAATTAGCTACGCTGAATGCACAGCATTTCAAAACTGTTTTCTTATCCATTTCCTTTTTCTGTCCAAGCTACAAAAATATTCGTAAATGAAACCATTTTATCGGATAAAAATAAGATATAAAATTCTGATTTCCAATTGATAATATGACAATCAGAATATTTTTACAAAAGGGGTTTCCGAATATTCTAAGTATTGTATTTACAAATGTTGTATATTTGCTGCGTAGATGAAGAATTTATCTGTCATATGGGGACGCAGCATATAGAAAGTGCCCTACAAATAAATAAGAAAACAGTGGAAAAGTTTAAAATTTACTTTCTGAAGTTGTTGAAAAAATTAAGGTTATGGGGCTGCTTTAATTTTGTGTTTTCCAAAAAAGTGAACAATGTGGAAGTTAAAATTCCTATTTTGGGTGATGTGGGGCTTACAAATATGGTATTGCAAAAAGAGTGGTTAAGATTTGCTTATTGAGATATTTGTTTCGGGTCAAAATACCAAAACTTTTGTTGATGTTGGCGTTAATATTGGGCAAACCTTGTTGCGGTTAAAAACAATCTGTCCAGAAGTTGAGTATTTAGGCTTCGAGCCGAACTCAACTTGTACAGCGTACTCACAAAAGTTGATCAAAGAAGATAAATTCAGAAATTGCACAATTCAAAATGTAGCTTTATCGACAGAAATAGGGATTTTGCAATTAGAGAAAGATAGTGACACGGACTCTCGTGCTTCGGTGGTTAGTAATTTACGACCCGATTATTTTTCAGTTAAAGAAAGCGTTTTGGCATTAGACTATCAAAATTTTTATTTGGATAAAGTTGTGGGGTTTGTGAAAATTGACGTGGAAGGTGCCGAATACGAAGTGCTTAAAGGAATGGAGAAAGCAATTAAAAAACACCAGCCGATTATAACTTGCGAAGTATTAGATAGTCATAATGCAGAAGTATTTAACTTCACACAAAAGCGAGCAACTGAACTTTGTGAAATGTTGAAGTCTTGGAATTATAATATTATACGTTTGCAAACAGAATCGTCAGCGATTGTGAATTACGAGAAAATTGATACAATAAAGATTATTCAATGGACACCAGATTCGTATGCGTTTAATGACTATTTATTCTACCCTGCAAATGAAGAGAGTAGTGTAATTGAAAAGTTGAAAAAGATAGTACGGTAGTAAAATACGGCAGATAACACCGGCTATACTCCATAAGGGTTTCAGCGGTTTTCGGTCAGCATTTCACACCTCATGTTTTGTTGCTCGTGGATAGAGATTCGTCCCGTAATCCCTTACTGCTGTTACACTCGCCTGTTATTGTTATTAGTATTTTATCAACCGCATATTTGCAATGGTTTGTAAGTTTTCCTGTTTTCGTCAATACAGTGACCTCCAATCGGATTTTCTTGATTATGGAGAGCGAATTGTGTGTTTCTACAGCAGCGCCGATTTGTGTTGACCGCTGTGTGGAATGACATAATTGATAAGTGAGTGTTCAAAATTAAACTGCAGTATGTCTTGACTTCTGGACTTTGAGGGCCGTCTGTTCAGCAGTCCCGTGGTTTCATGTCCAATATGTAAACTAAATTTGCTCATCTACCTATAAGCCTCATTGACGGCATTTCAAATCGCAGCAAGGCATGAACTTCTCGATGGAGATGCCCGATGATATTCAAAATAGCCTCTAACCAAAAAGGTGTGAATTTCGAATATTCGAAGCTTTATATTTACGAATGTTGTATATTTGGGGCGTGAATGAAGAAGTTGTGGGTTATTTTAGGACAAGACATTTAATGAAAGTATAAAAATGAAAAAAATAATTATTTTAATAGTTTTCCTTATTTCCTTTTCTGCCAATGTCCAAGAAATAAAAACCACAATTGAGGAAGTTGATACTATTAACTTGGGAGTATTTGAACAAGAAAAAGTAGTTAGATACACAATTGGATATGTAAAAATATGTATTGCAGCTCAAGACTATCTTGATGGAGTTGAAGTTTTTTATAATCGATATAAAAAATGGTCTATTGAAACCAAAAAAGGAGACTCAAATTATGAATTCTATGTAACAAATTTTAGAGTAATAGATTCAGTTTTTCAAACTGTAAAAGAACAAATTATTAGCAAAGACACGGTTGATGTTTATCAACAAACATTTGATAATATTGGCCTTGGGAGTTTAGTGGATTTTGATAAATATATTGAAAAAGGGGAATGTGCTATTTATAACAAAAATGGCATCAGGCAATTCAAAATTATTCGCAAATTTGAATCATATTATGTGGGACCACTTAATGCATGGGGTGGTAGAAGATTCTATTTATTAAATGATGAAACGTACTTTTTTGAAGCCGCAGATTGGGTAAGTTGAAAAAACAACCTATAACAAGCAATATAACCAATGGCGGGCGCAGTGGTTGAAAGGTTCTGCTCCGCATCAAGTTTTGTCACGACGGACAGGGATGTCGCCCGCATTCCGCCACTGGCCATATTGCCAACCGTTGATTTCTAAAACAATTGATAATCACTTTAGTTTCCGCAAGAACTCAAAACCAGTTTTTTATTGAATGATTCTATTCAGATCGTTCAAAATGATGAGAAATACGCCTAAAAATCACCATTAATGGGGATGTTTCGTCCGATTTGTTCATGGTACTTTTACACGTTAAAGATTATCCAAGATGATTGCTTTGTCATGGACGATATTATTGCAGCCGTTTGCTGTTTTACTTGTGGGCAGTTGCGTATTTTTGCAGGCGCAAATGCGGCGTGTCCTTTGGGGCACAAGCCGAAGGCGCTGCATTTTTATTCTTACCAATGAATCTATAACGAATTGACCATGAACAAAACAACTATTGAACGACTTAACGAATTTGGACGGCAGTCTGTCCCTTTTGTGGCGCTTATCAGCTACGACCGGCCCGAGGCCGACGTGGTGTGTCCTTTGGAAGAGGCTTCCCAACAAGGCATCCGTTTCAAATATGAGGACGGCACTGCCGAAAATCAAGAAAACACCGAAAAGGCACCCCGATATGCGTTCGACATCCATCCGATTGATTTCGAGACTTATCAGGAGGCTTTCAACAAGGCGCAGCTGCGCATGGCAAAAGACCATGTCGGTCTCATTAACCTGTGCATGAAAACGGGCTTGCAGACCGACCTTTCCTTGGCGGACATTTATCGCTACTCGAAAGCCAAGTTGGTCGTCATGTACGACCGGCATTTTGTGTGTTTCACGCCGGAGATTTTTGTAGAAATAGAAAACGACACCATCACTACACATCCCATGAAAGGCACTATCGGGGCGGATGTCCCGAATGCCCGCGAGGTGCTGCTCAACGACCCCAAGGAACACGACGAGCAGGTGGCGATATGCCAATGGATGCAGCAGGAGCTGTCCGCCGTGAGCGACGATGTGAAAATCGATAAGTTCCGCTATTTCACCAAGGTGAAGACCATAAAAGGGGATATCTGGCAGACCAGCTCGCAGATTTCAGGCCGGTTGAAGCCCGAATACCGGCACAACTTCGGCGACTTGTTTGAGAAAATGTTGCCTGTAGGCTCTATCAGCGGCGCACCCAAAGCGGAATCCGAGGCTATTATCCATGATGTGGAACTTTGCAAACGAGGGTTTTATAGCGGAATATTTGTCCATTTCGATGGAAAAGTTTGCAAAAGCTACGTCCTGATACGTTTTGTGGGTATGGACGAAAGCGGTGCCTTGCACTATTTTAGCGGCGGCGGTGTTACCCTTCAAAGTGAAGCAAAAAAGGAATACGATGAACTCAGAAAAAAGGTCTATCTTACTTTTTGAAACCGTCAGGGTGTCGCGGTTCAAGCCTGAAAACTTGGATTTTCACCTCCGTCGTGCCCAAGCCTCAACCTCAAACGGTCTTCGGTTCGACATGGCTTCGGTGATAGCTGTCCCCGACGAGGGTTTGTATCGGGTGAAAATCATTTACGACGAACAGGGTAATTTTATTGAAAAACAGTGCTTGCCGTACAAGAAAAGGGAGATTAAGTCCATCCGTCTGTTGTCTTCTGACATCAATTATGATAGGAAATATTTGGACCGCAGCGCCATCGGCAGTCTTTTTGCCCAACGCGGCGATTGCGATGAGGTGTTGGTGGTGAAAAACGGTCTGCTTACTGACACTTCCATCGCCAACATCGCCATCCGCTCAAAGGATAGCTGGTTTACGCCTCGCATTCCCTTGCTGAAAGGGACGGTGCGCGAACGCATGATAGAGCAACATCTGTTGCAGGAAAAAGATATAAGCGTTGCGGAACTGCTGGAAGCTGAAAAAATAGCCCTGATGAACGCCATGACGGGCTTTTACGAGCTTGAAAATCTGCGTATTAAAACTGAATAATAAAGATAATATATGAACGATAAAATAGAAACGAAGCTAACGCAATTGCCTGAAAACATGCTAATTATGCTATGGGCGAAAGCGGTAGAAAATAAACGGAAGGATGCACTCCTGCGCGATGAAAAGGCCGCCGAAATCATGGAGAAAGTCGATTATGACTTTTCCAAGTTCAAACATGGGCAATTTTCGCAAGCGGGCTGTTGCATTCGTGCCAGCCTCATCGACAAGGAGATCAAGGCTTTCCTGGCCCAATATCCCGATGCGGTGGTCATTCAGTTGGGAGCCGGCATCGATGCCCGCTACGACCGGCTTGGTCGTCCCGAAGTCACGCATTGGTACGACTTGGACCTGCCCGAAGCCATCGGGCTGAGGCGGAAATTCCTCAAGGAGAGCGAGCGCAACACCTTTATTGCAAGTTCGCTGTTCGATTACGGTTGGATAGAGCAGGTGAAGGCGCACAAAAAGCCAGTTATAATGGTCGTTGAAGGCGTGCTGATGTATTTCGCCCCCGAAGAGGTCAGGGCTTTTTTCAATGAACTATGCGCCCGATTTGAGGAGGCGACCGTCGTTTTCGACATGCTGGCTTTTTCGTTGGTAGGACATTCCAAACAGCACGACACGCTGAATAAAATCGGTGAAGATGTGGAGTTCCGGTGGTCGGTGCTCGACACCAAGGAGATGGAAACGTGGAATCCCAAGATACAATTGCAAACGGAGTATTATATGAGTCAATATGAAAACGGACGTTACCCGTTTGTTTTCAGGATGTTGTATAAGATCCCCTATTTCTACCGCCGTTTCAACCAAAGGGTGGTGGTATTGAACATATCCGATGCCTATCGGCAAAACTCAAAATAAAAACACCTGCATTCCCATGTTGCCGAACAAACCTTGTGCTGCGATGGGTAGCTTTAAAACACCTTCCCAAGTCAGTGTGTCGCGGAAAGCGGAAAAGAGTGAAAGAAAACGAAAGAATTAATCATAAAATAATACGAAAATGAGTTTTACAACCTTAGTGAACGAAGACAACGTCACCCTTGTGCAGGCAGTGGGCGGCATACGGCTGTGCCAAGAAGCATGGATGAAAAAGGAGCTTTCCGATGAGCAAACGGAGGAAAAGGGAAGAACGGATAACCATAAGGAGCTATGAAAGTACTTTGTCATCATATTTATGAATACAAGAAAGGACTGCGAAACTTGGTCTTGCACACTATGGACAGCAGGGATTTGGAAAAGGCCGAGGAAAAACTCAGGCAGTATCGAATCACTTATTTTGTTCAATATGTCACACCACAAAAGGTGAACGTTTTCTTTGGCAAGGAGCAGTGTGTGAAGATTGTCAAGTCGTTTCAACGGCGAACGCTAACCGACTTCACCCCCGAAGAGGATTTCATTTTGGGCATCATGCTGGGCTACGACCGGCTGATACAGTGTGACAGGTATCTGGTCAGGAATGCGAAAAGGCAGGTGCAAACTGCCAATTCCGTACAATTGCCTTGTGCAGGACATCCCAACGCATTCAATCAGCGAAACGACACGGAATCTCGTGTTGAAATGGCTTGATATAGCGTGAAAGGCTTAATCTTCAGTATTATCATTCTTCACTGCTTTCTGAACCTATCCGGAAACTCGTAACAAGGATGTAATTGCTTCGTCATCTGCTGCCGGGCGATTGTATTGCATGGCCTTGAAAAACTTATTACCACGCGTTGCAATCACGCGGCAGTAAGTTTGTTTGACACGGAATCTCCTAAAGAGGACGATTGTTCTATAAGGCTATAACCTCCCCAAAGCCTTGCTGTATGCAATCAATGGGGGTAGGGACGAGAAGACCAAGGAACAGGTGGCACCTTCCTCTTTCGAGAAAGTGAAAGGCGACTATCTTGAATTTGAGGAGGTGTGGAACAAGTTCGATAAAATGCTCGATTGGTTGGCAGGTACCTACGTAAAAGCGTTGAATATCATTCATTACAAGCACGACAAGTATTCTTATGAAGCCTTGGAAATGGCTTTGCACGATGTGGATGTGCGCCGCACACAAGCCTTTGGTGGTATCGCAGGCATTTCCATTGTTGCCGACTCGTTTGCGGCCATTAAGTATGGAAAAGTCAGGGTTGTGCGTGATGAAGACGGCGATGCAACGGATTTTGTGGTGGAAAAAGACCATATGCCTTATGGAAATAACGATGATAACACCGACCGTTTTGCCGTCCAAATTGTGGAGATGTTCATGAATAATTTACGCAAGCACCCCATGTACAAAAACGCCATCCCTACCCAGTCCGTATTGACCATCACTTCAAATGTGGTGTATGGAAAGAAAACGGGTAATACCCCGGATGGACGTCGCTCAGGAGCACCTTTCGGACCAGGAGCCAACCCCATGCACGGACGCGATACCCGAGGCGCTATCGCCTCCTTGTCATCTGTGGCGAAGCTGCCTTTCAAACATGCAAATGACGGTATCTCGTACACCTTTGCCATTACACCGGAAACTTTGGGTAAACAAGAAGAGGAAAAGAAATGCAACCTTGTTGACTTGCTTGACGGCTATTTCTTGCAGTCGGGACAGCATCTCAACGTGAATGTGTTCGACTGCAGCCTGCTGATCGATGCCATGGAACATCCCGAAAACTATCCACAATTGACCATCAGGGTGTCCGGTTATGCTGTCAATTTCATTAAACTGACCAAGGAGCAGCAATTGGAAGTCATCAACAGGACCATCACCACAAGTTTCTGACGGATACACGGGAAATTTTGCCGATATTGACTTAAACACAGAAAAACCAGTTCCGGGAGGAGTCCCTCCTCATGCAGACCATAAGATTTGGGCGTAAGGGGGGGCTTTCTTCATGGTTTTCTCAATACTATTAGAAATGACAACATCTATCAGACCGAATGACAGCACAGCGAGTGCTTTTCCGGTAACGTTCGATAAACTGTCGCTGACCGATTCGATAAGTGCTATCGAATGGGAAAAAGGCATGATACATTCCTTTGAGTCTTTTGGTACCAAAGACGGTCCTGGCGTTCGTTTTGTGCTTTTCATGCAGGGTTGTCCGCTACGCTGCCTGTATTGCCACAATCCTGATACGTGGAAAGTCGGACAGCATAGCTATGAACTGACAGCTCACGAGGCTTTTGAGGAGATACGGAAAGTGAAGGCATTCATCCGTCGCGGAGGCGTTACCGTATCAGGCGGTGAACCCATGCTGCAGCCTCAGTTCGTGATGGATTTGTTCGCTTTGTGTAAAATGGAGGGTTTGCATACGGCTGTCGATACATCGGGTTTCATTATGAATGACAAGGTGAAGGAAGTGCTGTCACTTGTTGATTTGGTGCTATTGGATATTAAGCATATTCGTCCTGAACGTTACAAGATGCTGACTTCCAGGCCTCTCGAACCTACATTGCAATTTGTAGATTACCTGCAAAAGATAGATAAATCCGTATGGGTGCGGTATGTGCTCGTTCCCGGCTATTCCGATGATGAACGGGATTTGCATCATTGGGCGGAATATGTTGCGAAATACGATGTTGTGAAACGCGTGGATATCCTTCCTTTTCACCAAATGGGAAAACATAAGTGGAAAACAATGGGGATGAACTATAAATTAGAGAATGTGCCGCCAGCTTCACCCGAATTAGTGGGGCGGACAGAACGAATTTTCAAACAATACGGATTGCCGTTGCCTGTGTAGCGAAAGGTAGCATGACCCCGTCAAATTATTGAACCAGAGCTTTTTTGCCGTATTTTTTTACGTATGGTGAAAGAAGCCTATTACCTATTAATAGCTATTGAAGGCGGAAAAATACCAATTAGTTGTGATAGCAAGTTGTTTCCCATATCCATAACTTTGCCTAATGAAATCAATCCTTTCCCGAATTTGGTTTTGTAGCCGATATGTGCTAATTGATGGATGCAGAGGACAGGCATTGTAAAGTTTTGATAAATAGAATATCAGTCAATATGTTAGGTGCTATGGATCGGATCGAAAGAACGCAAAGTCAGAATAAATCTATTCGCTATAAAACGAACGATATGAGTTGTTTTTTCGGGGAAAAAGTAAAAATCAGCAAAAAAATAGCGAAAAAGTGTTTGTAGAATCAAATAAATATCTATTTTTGCCATCAAGTCTTCCAATAAACGAAATACCATGGGCGAATTTTGTGTCGAAATGTCTTTCCATAAACTGACTTTTGCCAATGCATTCCGAAGCAAAATGCCCATGGGATTTCAACATAACACACTAATATTCAGTCTGTAACTATTTATAACCAATAGTCATGTCAATTCACCCAAGCACAAACAATCAAATCGATATGTTTTTATCCATACAAAATTATCCATTGATGCGGGGTAATGGAGGTGAGGATATAAGGATGGATATGGGGAGAAGCTGCTTTCGAATGGAAGGTGAGGGTCTGACTTGGGAAAAAGTCCTACATATTGATAAGCCATTGCAAACGAAAGAAACTACTATTTAATACATTAATAATCAATAAATTAATTCAACTATCATGAAAAAAATATTCATAGTCTCTGCAAAACGCACTCCTATCGGAAAATTCATGGGCAGTCTCTCCTCATTCACCGCAGCCGAAATGGGCACCAAGGTCATCAAGGCCATTCTGGAAGAAACAAAGATAGATCCAGCCGCCATTGACACAGTCATTGTAGGAAATGTGCTTTCGGGCGGACAGAAACAAGGTGTGGGTCGTCAGTGTGCCATAGGGGCAGGCATCCCTTATGAAAAGACTGCTTACTCCATCAATATGGTTTGCGGTAGCGGTATGAAAGCTGTGATGAACGCATGTACCGACATTGCCCAGGGCTTGGCTTCTGTCGTCATTGCCGGCGGAACGGAATCGATGAGCAATGCAGGATTCATCCTGCAAGGCAACCTGCGTTCCGGTGTCAAAATGGGCAACATGCAGGCCATTGACCACATGGTGAACGATGGACTTACCGATGCTTTTGGCGAATACCACATGGGCATTACCGCCGAAAACGTGGCCGAACAACTGTCGATTACCCGCGAGGCCCAAGATGCTTTCTCTTACCAGTCACAGCAAAAAGCTATTGCTGCCGTTGACGGCGACAAATTCAAGGAAGAAATAGTTCCTATCGAAGTGGTGACCCGTAAGGAAACCCATATTTTCGACAAAGATGAATTTCCAAACCGTACCAGCACGCTTGAACAATTGGCCAAACTGCGTCCTGCTTTCAAGAAAGACGGCACGGTGACCGCAGGCAATGCTTCCGGCATTAACGACGGCGCATCGTTTGTGATGCTCGCCAGCGAGGAAGCGGTGACCAAGTATGGATTGAAGCCATTGGCTGAAATCGTAGCTTTCGGCGAAGGCGGCGTAGATCCTTCCGTGATGGGTTTGGGCCCTGTTCCTGCAGTCCGCAAAGCCTTGCAGCGTGCCGGCATGAAACTGCCGGACATGGAAATGATCGAGTTGAACGAGGCTTTTGCCGCCCAGTCTTTGGGTGTCATCAAGACCTTGTGCGAGGAGCATGGCGTTACACCTGAATGGATAGCCGAACGCACCAACGTGCATGGCGGTGCCATCGCCTTGGGTCACCCTATCGGCGCATCGGGCAACCGCATTTTGGTTTCATTGATTCACGAACTGAAGATGTATAACAAGAATTTCGGTCTGGCATCGCTTTGCATCGGAGGCGGCATGGGTACGGCAATCATTGTGAAAGCGGTAAAATAAACAGGACAGTACGGCTGTCGGCAAAGTTCTCGATGGCATGATACTGAAAAATCAAAGGAAAGGGTGTGTCAAGGTAAATATAGCACGCCCTTTTGTGATGCGTGATATTATCCCAATATTTCGTATTTTTGCAAGTGAATTAGGAGATCTTTAGCCATGAAAATTGAAAGAATAGAGAAGTTGACCCGAAAATGGTGGTTCTTTGCGGGCTTAATTGCCTTGCAGTTCGTTGTCATGCCTTTTTCAACGAAAAACTTCGGTTTTGAGAATATTGAGGATATGGTCGGACGGACGCTTAGCCATGCCATACAGTTGCAAATGCGGTCCTATTACCTGTATTTTCAAGTTCTTACCTTGGTGGTTCTGTTTGCTTTATTCCTTTTCAAAAATAGGATGAAAAAGGTCTTCAGCCTTTACGCTGCCTTGAGCTATGTGGCATTTGCCTTGTTGCAGAATGTGGCGGTGACGGAGGAGTATGGCCTGAGTGTCGTGAGTGTCAATGTGCTGATGTTTTTGATGGTCGCTTATGTCTGGTTCTTGGAAAGCAAGCTTCCTGAAAACGACTATTCGTTTGGCAACTTGAACTGGAAAACGGCTTGGATGATTCCATTGGCCTTGCTTGCGTTCTGGCTGCCCATCAATCAACACATCCGCTTCGATTTTTCGCCTATCCGTTTCCTTTTCAGCGGCTCCAGTTTGACCTTTTGCATGATGACACCTGTTTTCCTGACCATCATGACTCTGAATTTCCCCAAGGTGAATCTTGTAACTTATCGCGTCACGGCCATCATTGGCGTCATCATCGGATGCTATAACATGATGATGTTTCAAAACCCGCAACGGATCAACTTGGCCCTCATCCATCTGCCTTTGATGCTGATTTCGGTTTATGCCGTAATCGTCGGTTACCGGATGAGAAGATGATTTGTACCTTCAATTCGTCGTTATAATCGCAATTAATCGCAAACTATTGGAATGCTCTATCAGCCTGTCAACAAAAAATCTCCTCACAAAACTTTTGCAGGGAGATTTTTTGTCGGATGAGATTTCCTATTCCTTGACGATATGCTTGTATTTCAGCTTGGTGAGTTTGCCGAAGTTTTCAAGTCCGTGCTTGTCCATCTTCTTCATGTTTCCTGACATCATGAGGATGACAGGGCGGTTCTTGACCAGGCGGTTGTAAAAGCTCATCACGTCTTCAAATTCCGCTTTGCGGATGATGGAAGCGACTTCGGCCCTCGGATCGTGGTCGTAACCTTTTCTTACCCAGTCCTGCACTACGCCTGGTTTTTCTCTGAAAGTGAAGTATTGGCTGGCTCTCGACTTGATCAGGGCTTCTTTCGAGGCCTCGAATTTGGCGCGGCGTTCCGGCATGTCGGTCATCAGTCCGCTCATGGCCGTGATGCCGTCCATGGTCTTGTCGCCTTGGGTGCCCAAGAAACCGAAAAGGTGTCCGGGCTTGCGCTCCAAGTTGTCGTAGGAGAAGTAGGAATAGGCGGTGTAGCCCAAGGAGCAGAACTCCCTGATTTCCTGAAACACGATGGAATACATGTCGGTGCCGAAATATTTGCTGAAGAGCTGGGCTAGGGCTTCGTCTTCGCGGCTCAGCTTCTCGCTCGGGACGTGGAAGTAAATGTTGCTTTGGCGGAATTTCTTGTTGTGCGCCAAATAGACTTGCGGCTCGGTGAACTTGTTTTCGACTCGGATGTTATCATCGCCCTTCAAGGCTTTTTCTGGGAGCAGCTCATGGCTGCGGATGATCTTGACTAGCACCCTTGGGAAGGCATTGCCGCTGTAGGTGACATAGCCATCGTATTTCAGGGCTTCTGATACCTGGGCCAACAGCTCGGATCCGCTGCGTTTGGACCATTCCTTGACACTGCTATGGTTCAAATAGCGTGATTGTCCGCCATAAAGAGCATATTCTCTGACCGCACTTGCCCGGTGGGAAGCATCTTCTTTGTTGGATTTTATCTCCGCTCTTTCGGCTTCTGCCAAGGCAGGACCGTCGTCATCGTAGCCCACCGCCTGAGCACGGTGAAGAACGCCGACAGCATCGTGGTGATGGAAGGAGGCCGCATCGCGGAACAGGGCAGCCATGCCGAACTGACAGCGCGGAGAGGCAGGTACTATGAGTTGGTGAAAAACCAGTTGGAACTCGGAAAATAAAAGCCGGAGCCATGGCAGAAGACAAAGACATAGGGTTACACAGCGAGAAGGTTCGCAACATCGTCGGCAAGATTCCACCGGCCATGGATCGTTACGGCATCACGGTCATCGGAATCGTCATCCTGGCCGTCGTTGCCGTTTCCATGATCATACCATACAAGGAGACAGTGAAATTTCACTTGAAATTCGCCCCTGAATGTTCGACGACCGTCGGTCAGGCTTCGCTTGATGCGCGACAGGCAGGGGCGCTCCATGTCGGCATGGCCGTGACTGTCGATGTTTTCCATGAAGCGGCGGCGGGACGGGTGGTTTCCGTTTCCCCCAAGCGTGTCAATGGCAGGTATCAGGTGGGGGTTGAGTTGTCGGGCGAGGATGAAATCACCGAACCGGTGGAACTGGAGGCTACGGCGGTGGTGATGGAAAAGTCATGGTTCGAGAAACTGTTTGGAAAGGTTTTGTGAAACGCAACAAGCTCAACGCCTTGATCTGGGTGCTGTATTCATGTTGGAAAAAATAGGCTTGTTTGCAGATGAACATCGGGCGTTATTAGAGGGTATGTAGAAAGTATATTGTGTAAGATATTGATTATAAGTATATTGTGATGCTTGGTGTAAAATAATAGAAAAAAGGAATGAAAAGCAAGGGGGAAATGAAAAACTTATTCCGTACCGAGTATTAATCCGCCTGCAAAAACATCACATTGTAAACCGGCGTATAGATTACGCCGTCCTTTTCTTCAACCGTATTTTCGTTGCAGAAAATGATGGCGTGCTTCACCGAATAGTCTTTGTTCGTCAAAAAATGGTTCAAAGCGCTATGTTGGTAATAGTCCTTGCCCGACTTCACCTCCAACGGCAATACCGACAACTGCGTATAGTCATCAATAAGGAAATCCACCTCGCCATTCTTCTTGTTGTCGTAATAAAACAGGCGAAATCCGTGCGCTTTCAATTCCTGAGCAACAACCGATTCGTACACCGTTCCCAAATTCACACTGCACTCGTCATTCAAAATCGGGTTGATGTTGTTGCGGTATAAAATGCCTGTCAGCATTCCTACATCGTTGAGATACAACTTCAAAAGATTCTTGCTCATCGATTCAACCAAAGGGAAAACCGGAGTGGAAATGGCCTTCACATCAAGCGCGATGCCCGAAGCAATCAGATAATCGAACTCATCCTGATAATCCTTGAAGCGCTTCGAAGCCATCCCCTCTATGTCGCGCGCAACGATACGCTTCTTCTTGTTTTCGAGCACGGAAGGAATCATGTCGTAGATGCGACGAATTTTCAAACGGTTCTCATGGTCATACTTCGATGCATCAACACCGTAATATTCATGGATTTGGCTTTGGACTTGACGCACCTTGGCAATGTTGGTGTCGTTTACAAACGACTGCACCGCTTCCGGCAAGCCTCCGACCAACAGATACTTGCGGAAAAGTTCCATCATCTGACGGTGAAGGTTTTGTTGTAGGCTTTGTCGTGCAAAAAACATATCACGGCAATGGCTGATCACCGCCTCGCCAACCCCATTTGCCCAAAGAAACTCTTCAAAATCAAGCGGATATAGATGGCGTATCTCTATACTGCCCATGGGGATGGAAAGCGTTTTGAACAGCGTGATCCCCAACTCGGAACCACTGGCAATGTAAGTAAAACGATTATCCTGATTTAGAAACTTGAGCAAGGTGAGCAAATGTGGATAGGCCTGAATCTCATCAAGAAAAACCAAAGTGTCATCCTTGCCGCCCAATTTGTCGCCTGCCACAGCGCTTAGTTGCAGATAAAACGCCGAAACCGAACGCACCTCCTCAAAATTGCGCTCGTTGAGGCTGTCATTCAGCAAATTAATCTCCACATAGTTCTTGAACATCTTTTGTCCAACTTTCCGGATGATAAAAGTCTTTCCCGTCTGTCGCGCACCATCCAAAATCAGGATTTTCTGCGGTCGCGGAGCCAAAAAATCCTCAATATAAGTCTCAATTTTTCGCTTCAGCATAAGGTCGTTTTTTATAATGCCGCAAAGTTACACGTTTTCATTGAATTACAAAATAAAAACTGCATTTTCGGCAAAATTTCTTCATAAAAAACAGCGTTTTCCTATAGATTTTTGCCTTGAAAAACTGCGTTTTCCGATAAAAAACAAAGACACCTGACAATTATTTTCTAAAAGACACTGACTTCGGAAAGGTATCCAACTATTCAATGTATTTGAATGTTCGACAAAAAGCCATGGACTGCGACCTCGTGAAGCACATAAGCCTTTCCTCAAAAACAGCGGATTTATGAATCTTGTGCATGACAGGAATTTGCAATCCGGCTTGTAGGCGTGGTGGCGTGATAATCAACCCTCACTATTTTCGGAAGCACATTTTGTAAATATTTGATTATTGGATATATGTGATTTTTTGAACGGGAAATGCTATACAATATGGAAATGTAGATAATGGGGCGTTATTATTCAAATTGATAGATTCCATGAAATCCTACCTGAAATTTTTATCTCGCAATTATTACTGTCCGCTAAACCACATCTACTCACGGCCAGCATCTTGACAATCAGAAACTGGGCGTTTTTATCACCTTGTACAAGCCCCCCTTACTCTTTTTCGACCTCTCCTGGCGGTGATTCTGACGCTTGTGCGAGCATGATTTTCAGGTCGGCATCGGGCCGGTTGAAGAAAGTCTGCATGTTGAGGTAATACATGAGCACGATTCTGACCATCGTAGCCAGCCCTGAGAAGCTCCAGCTGCGCTCCTTCATCATGTCGGCGAACATCTGGGCGGTTCCCGGCGAGTATCGCCCTTCGGAGTTCGCATTGCGCCTGAGCTCCTTGCTGACAGTGGCCTGCGACACCCCGATGTGTCTGGCGATTTCGGCCTGTGACTTGTTGTCTTTCCTCATTCGATAAATTGTGTACCTTTGCGACTCGTTTAAATGCTTCATTTGTCAAGTTTTAAGAGACCTGCAAATTTGGCGCTTTTTTCAAATAGTCCCGCCGCGGCGGGACTATTTTTTCCCCCGCTTTTATAACTTTCCAAATTGAACTTTCAGGCTGTTTTGAATTATTTCGGGTTGAGTCCTTTCCGTGCTATGTCACTCTGAACTTGATTCAGAGTCTGCACGGAATCTTCTTGCAAGGAGATGTTCATATGAAGGTGTTGCGGTTGGTGAGGAGATGCCGCGTCGGAGCGCGGCATGACGGTTTTTGATGAGGCGGGACGAATACAGATGGGGCATGACGGCTATAGCTCAATCAGGCATATAACGTTTCCCCTCTCATGTCATTCCGCACCTGATGCGGAATCTCTTTATGAGTAATGTCTTTTTATGAAAGTAGTACCGTTTTGGTGAGGAGATGCTGCATCAAGTGCAACATGACCAATTCTGATGAGGAATGACATTGTCCAGAATGACAGCGGCATGACTGGCCCTAACAAGGCGAGACGATGGGCGAAAAGAGCCAAAGCAGCACATCAAATTAACCGAAAACAAAGGAAAAGACTCGAATAAACCCAATTCGGTCATTAGGGTTCGTAATGATTTTTGATGGATTTTCGAGTAGATTTCGTTTTTCTTTTCGTGAAGCATAGCGGGCTATGGAAACGAAAAGAAGGACGAAAGAAGCCGAAAAGACGCAAAAATCATCGAACAGCAATGAAAAACTACATTCAAGCGTTCTAATGACCGATTTGGGATAAATAATAGAATGATAACTTTGTGTAAGAATTCAAAATAGCTTCTTGTTTTTGCAGCGTGTAGGAAGAACACGGTGCGGATGTGTTTTTTGAGGTAAAGAATGAAGTTGTGAAAATAAACTGTTGCTCAATACGTTTGGACAAAAGAGAAAAGATTGTATTTTTGTGGGATGAAATTTGTGCTGAAAACAATCGACCTTTTTAAGAGTTATTATTTATTTCATTTCATTGATAATTAAATTATTAAATAAACAACCAAGGTAAATCGAATGCTTATGAAAAATATGAAATGGTTGCTGTTATTGATCGTTGCCACTGGCATTTTCGCTTGCAGCAAAGTGGAAGACCCCAAGACTATTGTCCTACTTGGAGAGGAAAAATACGTGAAAGATGTCGCTGATATTAATCATGTTTTTGATTCGCTGTATAAATACTTCGACTCGAAGCATTATTTAACAGGTGACAGTGGGTATTATCCACCTTGTTTTCAGGGAAAATACAAAATGATTCCATCGAGAATAGATGGGACTTTTACTGGTATGCCTGATTCCATTATATTTGAATTTTTCGACCAGCATAACCGTGTTGTTTCATGCATATATGACAAACAGACTGTCGATACTGCTTATGCTGTAGGTAGTGACAAAAAATTCCGGACGTATTTTACAGTTGGGGATTCTGTTGCATATAATAACAAGTGGTATCCGCAAACACGAGGTGTTGTTGTGACGGGGAAAGTCGACAGTCTGGGAATTTGTGAAGTCCGGGTAGCATTATCTGTTGTTGATTTTGATAAGAGGGGCGAACACATCGATTTAGATACTATCATTGGAAAATGGATTGTTTATCAAGCGATTAATGATACTGCAATTCGTTTGGACACATTGTATCCTTGTTATTAATTCTGAAGAACTGATCGTTTAGGTTGTAAAATATTGAAAAATGAAGAAGATAGTAATGATTTCGCTGTTGCTTGCATTGTGCGGTACGATGCAGGCGCAATACAGGTCGCCTCTTAAGACGAAACGGAATAAAAACGACCGTTCCAATGCCATCTCCATTGGCGTAAAGGGTGGTGTCAACTGGCCTTACATGGATTTTACGGATCCGAATTTAGCCCAACTGCCGCATAAACCACTGTATGACACATTGTTCCTGTTTCCCCAAACAATTAATGGCACGCGTTCATACAAAGATACGTTGTTGTTGTCGTTCAAGCCCATGTTCGGAGTGTTTGTCGATATTCCTCTCAACGAACATGTTTCGATTGCGCCTGAAATCATGTATGTGAAACGCGGAATGCGCACCAACTACATGAATCGTGATGGTCTAAACGTGGACCATTCTATTCGCTCGCAAAGTGTTGATTTGAGGGTGCCTTTAGTTTTCAACTTCAAGTTAGAAACGTTGCAGCCTTACGCTTTTGTGGCTCCAGACTTTGGCTTGGTATCGGGAGGGAACATTCAGCAGACCGTGATGAAAAATGACACATTGTTGGTTTCTTATGATAGTCTGGCCATCAATGCAAGCAACATGAACCCGTTTCATTTTTCCGTGCTTGGCGGCGTAGGGATGCGTTTCAATTTCAACTTCAACAAGTTTTCTATGCTTATGAAGATAGAGGCCGCTTATAATTATGGCATTATGGATACGTTTTCAAAGATGGAACACGACGGCACAACACCACCTGTCAATGTGAATGCCTATAATACAACGGGGAAACGTCTTACTCGTGGGCTGGAGTGTTGTATCAGCATTGGCATCCCCTTAAAATTTGCAGAAAAGGACGCGTGCTCCAACTTCAAGGATCTCTATTATTATAATAAGGATTAGTGGTATATGGTTAGGGATTGGTTGGCATGAATGCCGCCACCTTTAGTATCGACTTGTGAAGCATGGCTGGCGGGTGAAATCTCTGCAACCATGCTTATTGCTTTATGAAAATACCTACCTTTGCCCATTCATTTTGTAAGACACATGCAGTTTTTATATCCAAGGATGTTATGGGGCTTGTTGGCATTGGCCGTACCGATTGCCATCCACTTGTTCAATTTTCGTAGGCATAAGCCTGTTTATTTCAGCAATACGGCCTTGTTGCGTGTCATTGAAAAGGAAAACGCCAAAACCAAGAAACTGAAATATGTTGTCACTTTGTTGTTGCGCTGCCTGTTTGTCGCAGCCTTGGTGTTTGCCTTTGCTTTCCCTTATAATGCAAAAATCGACTTGAACACTGATCGAGAAAACAACTTGGTGGGCATTTGCATCGACAACTCCATGAGCATGAAGACGCAATCCTCGCGTTTTACCTTATTGGAAGATGCCCGTACCGCAGCCCGTGATTTTGTTGCCAAGTCAAAGCCGTCGAATCGTTATGTGTTGATAACCAATAGTTTTGAGGTAGAAAACGAATATCCGATGAACCAAGAGGAGATGTTGAGTCGTCTCGACCGCATGAGCCTTGACGGTCCGCCGGTACAACTGAACCGCTTCATCGACCGCTTTGAAATGCTGCGCAACCGGCATCACTATGAATATGCCACGCTGTTTGTCTATTCCGATTTCCAGAAAGACATGCTCGACCTTTCCGGGCTTGCTGCAGATAGCACGGTGCAGTTTTTCCCCGTTCCGTTGTCATCGGAATTCAAGTCGAATGTTTATATCGACAGCGTATGGATGGAGTCGCCCATTCTTCAGCCGGGGCTGAGTAATGCGATAAATGTTCGCGTGGTAAATGAGGGAGAAAAAGAATGGAAAGGCATTCCGATTCGTTTCACCATCGATGGTGTTTTGGCGGCCTCGACAACGGCGGACATTGAAAAAAACAGCACTGTCGAACTGAATATGCAGTTTGTGGTGGAGGCTTCGGGGAAAAAGAAGTGTCTTGTTTCGCTGATGGACCATCCCATCACATTTGACGACAGCTATAATTTCTTTTTAGACGTACGCCCCAATTTGAAGGTCGTCGAAATAGGCACGGAACCCTCGGCGGCATCGCTTGTTTTTGATGATGACGATCAGTTTGACTACAAACGTGTTGATCCAGCCTCTATCAACCTTGCCACCTTGTCAGAGGCGCAGTTTCTGCTGGTCAACGAATCGGCGGTGCTCAACGAGACCATGCAGCAAAAATTACTTGACTGTGCCGCTTCGGGGGCAAGTCTGGCCCTGTTTCCCGCATCGGGTGACCCGCAAAAACTCGGTTATCTTTATTCCAAACTGAATGCGGCATTCACGTCAATTGATACGAATGCGAGCAAAGTAAACGAATTGGCGGTGCAACACGCTTTTTTCGATGACATGATTGTCGAAATGCCGCAGAATGCCGATCTTCCGGAAGTGCGTAAGCACCTGACAATGAGCCGAACGAAAACGTTGACCGCATTGATGCGTATGCAAAACACCGACCCGTTTTTGTTCACATGCAACTATGGCAATGGTACTGTTTTTCTGTTTGCTTCGGGTATGACGGATGAATGGAGCACCATGTCGGACAATGCACTTTTTGTCCCGTTGATGCTGAAAATGGCGTTGGTAGGCGGACAGGTAGGACAAATAGCTTACACGCTTGGCGTTGACAATATATTAAAATTCAATGATTTGCGTACCGAAGGCAACGGCGTTCTGAAACTGCGGAGCGAAGACGGTGCTTTTGAAGCCATTCCTTACTCGTCGAAACGAGACAACAGTACGAATGTGTTTGTCAACGATATGATTCCTTCGGCAGGGTTTTACGAATTGTTTCAGGATGATTCCTTGGCGCATGTATTGGCATGGAACGACAGCCGCACAGAGTCGAAAATGGATTTTGCCGGAAAGGAAGAAGTGCAACAAGCGTTTGAAAATGCCGGGCTTGTGGTCACTGCTGTGCTTGGCATCGATGATTTGGCAACGAACGACCTGATGCTTTCCATGATACGGAAAAGCACATTGTGGAAATGGTTCGTGCTGGTTGCACTCATGGCGTTTGTCGGCGAAGTGGCCGTGTTGAGATTTTGGAAAAAATAGTAATTTTGCATCGGAGTAGGAGTAAATGAATGATGGATATTAACGATAAAGACGACATTGAAAACAAGAATCTGACAGAAGGCGAAGCAAATCTTCAACAGGAAGAAACGCTAAAGGATGCGGAAAACGACAGGAATGACGCTTTCCGTGTCGTGCCGCTTAAAGGCATGTTCGAGAATTGGTTTCTCGACTATGCTTCATACGTCATTCTTGAACGTGCCGTGCCTGCCATCGAAGACGGTTTGAAACCGGTACAGCGTCGTATCTTGCATTCTATGGACGAGCTGGAAGACGGTCGTTTCAACAAGGTGGCCAACATTGTCGGTAATACCATGAAATACCATCCGCATGGCGATGCTTCTATTGGCGACGCTTTGGTGCAGATGGCTCAAAAAGACCTGCTCATCGAGACCCAAGGAAACTTCGGTAATATCCTTACCGGCGACGATGCAGCTGCGCCACGTTATATAGAGGCGCGTCTGTCGAGATTCGCCAAAGACGTGGTTTTCAACCCGAAGACCACCGACTGGACGGCATCATACGACGGGCGTAACCGTGAGCCGATCTCGTTGCCGGTGAAGTTCCCGTTATTGCTTGCCCAGGGTGCGGAGGGCATTGCCGTTGGACTTGCCTCAAAGTTTCTGCCTCACAACTTCATTGAATTGATTGACGCCTCCATCGCCTATCTGCGTGACGAGCCGTTTGTGTTGTATCCCGATTTTCCGACGGGAGGCCTTATGGATGTGACCAATTACAACGACGGCATCCGGGGCGGCAGGGTCAGAATACGTGCGAAAATCAGCCAGCAAGATAAGAGAACACTCGTTATTACGGAGATACCTTTTGGCACGACCACGGGGAGTGTCATCGAGAGCATCATCAAGGAGAATGACAAGGGTAAAATCAAAATCAAAAAGATTGATGATAACACGGCTGAGCAATGCGAAATCATCATTTTCCTGAATGCCGGCGTGTCGCCCGACCAAACCATCGATGCGCTGTATGCCTTCACGCAGTGCGAGGTGTCCATCTCGCCCAATGCCTGTGTGATTGTCAACGAACATCCCGTTTTTATGGGCGTTTCGGAAATCCTCAGGGCCACCGCTGACCGCACGATGGAACTGTTGAGTTGGGAGTTGCGCCTTTTGATAGACGAACTCGAATCCAATTGGCATTGGATTTCGTTGGAAAAACTGTTTTTTGAGAAAGGCATCTACAAGGAGTTGGAGAAGAAGGACTACGACACATGGGAAGACCAAGTGACAGGCATCGAACGTCGTTTCGATCCTTATCGCGACCTTTTGAAACGTGAGATTTCCCGCGATGACGTGTTGAAACTTTGCGATAAGCCTGTGCGAAAGATTTCCGTATTCGACATCAAGAAAGCGGATGAACAATTGGCGGATATCGAAACCAAGATAGAAGAGGCGAAGTACAACCTTGATAATATTGTGGATTATACCATCCGCTTCTACGAAACCATCAAGGCGAAATACGGCAAGGGACGTGAGCGCAAGACCGAAATCCGTAACTTCGACAATATTTCGGCGGTGGCAGTGGCGGCCAATAACGAAAAGCTGTATGTGAAGAAGGAAGAAGGGTTTGTGTGTACAGGCGATGGCTTGAAACGCGAGAAAGACAAGGAGGCTTATGAGTTTGTGTGCGACTGTTCCGATTTGGACGACATCATCGTGTTTCATGATAATGGCACATACATGGTGACCAAATTGCAGTCGAAATTATTTGTGGGTCAGCATGTTATACATATCGACGTATTCCGTAAAAACGATGACCGCACCACCTACAATGCGGTGTATCGCGATGGAAAGGTCGGCGGTATCAGTTATGTCAAGCGCTTTGCCGTTACCAGTATCACGCGCGACAAAGAGTATGACTTGACCCAAGGCAAGCCCGAATCCAAGGTGCTGTATTTCACGGCGAACCCCAATGGAGAAGCAGAGATTATCAAGGTGCAGCTCAAGCCGAAACTCAAGATGAAAAAAAGCGTTTTCGACTACGATTTCGCACAGCTTGCCGTCAAAGGGCGTTCCTCGCGCGGCAACTTGTTGTCCAAGCAGCCCATCAAACTGATTACCAAGCACGATGATGGTGTTTCCACCTTGGAGGCACGCGATATATGGTATGACGAAACGGTGCGTCGCCTGAATGCGGAGGGGCGCGGGACTTATCTGGGGGCTTTTGAAGGCGAGGATCGTATTCTGCAAATCTTTGCCAACGGCGATTTCAAGATCACGTCTTTCGACCTCTCCACCCATTTCGACGATGATATGGTGGAAATCAAAAAGTATGACTCCGACGAGGTGTTTTCGGTGGTTTATATCGAAGGCGAAACGCAAAAGTACTATCTGAAACGCTTTGCCATCGATATGGATACAAAACTGAATGTGCGCATGTCCTTTGTGGGAGAAAACGAAGCATCGCAATATCTTGGCCATAATACGGATGAACTGCCGCGCCTGCTGCTGAGCTATAAGGTGAGCGATGCCGGCAAATCCTTCCCCGATGATGAAATCAATGTGGCGGAGTTTATTGCGGTAAAAAGTTATAAGGCCAAGGGCAAACGCCTGTCGAACAAAGAAATTGAATCCTATCAGTTTCTTGAGCCTTTTAAACCGGAAGTCACGGAAGAAGATCAGGAGGAAAATGCCGACGAAGAAACCTCGGACATGCTTTCCGATGTGATCGACACGCACGATGATCCAATGGAGGTTGTCGATGCAGAGACGGGCGATGACGCTGAAACGGAGAATACGGATGTTTCCAAAAACAAGAAAGGGGGAAATGATGTCTTCCAAATGGATTTGTTTGATGATGAAAAATAGTCTGCTTGGAGGTTTGCTGGCCATTGTGCTGCTGTCCGGTTGTAGCTCGCAGCTTAAACTGGCGCAGAATTTCATCGAAAGAAGCGGCCATGCGAGTGTGGCGGTTTATTTTCCGGAAAAGATCATCACGCAATCGCAACGTGATGCGCAGGATGGGGCAGGTGCAGCCGTCCTCGACTCGCTCAATCAGGAGGCTTTCCTGAAAATCATGTATGGCGCATTTTCTGCCCAACTGAAGGATTACGGTCTGAACCTCTATCAGCCTGATGACCCGAATGACGTGCAAGTCGATTCTGTTCATTGGCTGGTGGTGCTTTCCCGTGTCGAGATGCAGGAAAAAGTGACGGAATATGAAGATTACGTTCCCTTTGACGGAGAAACATACAGCTATGCCTTTCCGTTGAATACGGTCAATGTGGCTTCGTGGTTCGACTTGAACGATGGCACTTGGTCGCCGACATTGTTCTACGAGCACAACCTTATCGATGCCTTTGACTCCGATATTAATTTTTCGTTCTGGTTAGGACAAACGGATTATGCTTATGCTATCGATACATTGGTTGTAGGGGATGTGTACCATTATGCCGTCTATCTCGGTAAGTTGTACGCCGGCTACACCTACGACTATATGATGAACAAATACGTTGGCGAGCAGCTAAAACAGCAAAACCACGAATTAAGCCGTTTCCTGCGTTATGATCCGTACAGCAAGCAGGTGATATATTCCGAAAAAGACGACCGCTTTATCGAACTGAAGGAAGAGTGACAAAATAGGGCGGTTTTGTTCAGGTCGTTTCTTTTGCCAGTATGGCATCTACTTCCGCTTTCAAATCTTGTGGCTTTACGCTTTTGATACTGCCGTTTTGCGCGATGCTGATGGATCCCGTTTCTTCTGAAACAACGATAACAAGGCTGTCGTTCTTCTCGCTGATGCCGATAGCGGCACGGTGACGCAGTCCGTAGTGGCTGGGCAGGTCGTTACGATTGGTAAGCGGTAGGATGCAGTGTGCGGCAACGATGCGGTTTTGGGTGATGACCATGGCGCCATCGTGCAAGGGACTGTTTTTGAAGAAAATATTTTCGATGAGTTGCGGACTGATACGGGCATCCATGGCAATTCCGGTTTCCACGATATTGTGGATGGCGTTTTGTCGGGTGAGGATAATCAGTGCGCCTTGTTTGATCTCGCCCATATACACGCAGGCTTCGCAAATGTTTTTCGTGTCGTATTCAATGACTTTTTGAGTCCTGAAGAACCGAAACCGGTGGAGTTTCCTGTTGCTGGCCTGTGTGCCAATGGTAAAGAGGAAATGGCGTATTTCGGGCTGGAAAATGATGAATAGCGCAATAAACCCTACGCTGACAAAAGCACCTAAGATGCTGCTTAGCATTTCCATTTGCAGTGCGCTGACAACCTGCCAGATGAGAAATATGGCGACGATGCCGACAAAAATGTTGATGCCCGAAGTGCCTTTCAGCAAGCGGTACAGCCAGTACATGAGCGCAGCGACCAAAATGATGTCGATGATGTCTAAAAGCCGGATGTCAATAAACAGTGGGGTCATATTAAATGGTTTATGATGCAAAAATAGTTATTTTTAGATGCTTTTGTCCGATAGCGCACTAAAAATATTGTGTCGAAAACAACGCTAATCTGTTATTCTGGTTTAGTTGGGACAATTGTGATAACGCTAATCACATACAGCCCCCCCATTTGGAATTATTTGATTAACCCGAGTTGTGATTCTTTTGAAGTTCGAGATTTAAAAACAGCTTCTACCAATAATAATATAGGTGTTAAATCGATGTCAGTATGATTATGTGTCAAAATATCATGTGTAATATGACATGTAATTAATTTACAATCAGTCGTTTGTGTTTGTTTGTATGAAAAAGCAAATAAAAAATAGAAATAAAATAACTTTTTTTGCAAACGTATCAAACTTGTTTTTATATTTGCAAGATGATAAAATCAAGTGATAATTCAAGTAATTATTCAGTCTCATAAATAAAAAGTAGTTATATGATAAGAAGACGTATTACCCTATTTTTGTTATTCGCTATCTTCTTGATGGCAAATACCTTGTCGGCTCAGGATGCTGTTGCACGTTTGAAGAAATCCTATCCTTATGTTATGCAGGAATATGGGAAGAGAATGTCGGCGTTAAAAACTGATTACATCATTGCCATTGATGTTTCGGCGACAATGGAGAATCATAAAGGGGAAGTGGTCCCTGCGTTGACGCGCTTTTTTGAAAAAAAACTCCGATTTCCTCGATAATTGTTGTATTTTTGCTGTGTGACATGACGGATGTTTATTTGTTATATTTTCACAACAAAAATACTGATTTTCAGTTAACTATACAACATGTCATGTCACTTTTTTATTTTTTTCCGCTCATTTTCAATGGGTTATTTTAACTTGCGAAACTTGAATTAATTAAATGCTCAATGTTTAGCGGACAGTAATAAATACAAATACATTATCGGCGCAAGGATCAAGAATGAGCCCGACGAGGTAAGGCAATGGATATTCTCCCTGGAGAAGCGGGACGGGGCGTTTTATGAGCGGGCCAAGGGCCATGCGAGGCTTATTGTCGGTTATTCGGAAAGCCGCGCGAAGAAAGACCGTTACAACAGGAACAAGGGTGTCAGACGTCTGGAAAAGGACTACAAAAGCGGGAAGATAGCCAAGGAGAACATCAATAAAAGGGGGTATAACAAGTTTTTGGAGCTCTCCAACAATGTGGAGGTGACCATCAATCGGGAGATGATAAGGGAAGACGAACAATGGGACGGATTAAAAGGGTATGTCACCAATACGGACCTTCCTGCCGGCGAGGTTTACGAACAATACAACGGTCTCTGGGTCATTGAGCGTGCCTATAGGGTGACAAAGGGCACCCTTGAAATGTGTCCCATGTTTCATTTCACACCCAAGCGCATAGAGGCCCACGTGTGCATCTGCTTTGTGGCTCATAAAGTGTACAAGGAGCTGGAAAGGATACTTAGGCTGGGCAATATCGGTTTGAGCGTGGATAAAGTGCTGGATATTGCGAGAACTGTCACGACAATCAAGGTCAGGCTACCCAAAAGCAACAGGACGATGACAAGAACAATGCTACTGACAAAAAAGCACAAATCGATAGCTGCTTTATTTGATGAGAATTTTTGGGAAAATTTCTAGGGTATCCCAGTGTCGAAGTCAGGACGCAAACAAAGCCAACCCTTTCTTTCACCGGGTAGGGTGCGGTGGGCGGACCCAACGGGGAGGGGCGTTTGCCCAAGGGGAAGACCAAGTGTTTGATTATCACGGAGGGGCGTTTGCGTTTGCTTTTGATAAAAAGCACTACCCGACATAAGACGATGTTTTTGCGGGGCGACAGAACTCGTTGCAAGGTGACAAGGATAAATCAAATTCATATTGAACTTTCACTGCGTCTATGGCGTGCCCCATTCGGGGAAATAAAAATCTCTAGGTCGCAGCCGTCACATTGGGTTTCGGCAAACCGGTGAACAGCAAGGAGCCCGGCTTGTTGAGGGTGAAGGTCAGGCAGGGGGGGATGCGTTTGTGATGGCTGTGTCTGATGTCTCCGATGACCAGGTAACCGTCAAGGATGTATGCAATTTGCTGCTTCGGCTCGGCGATTCAGGTCTCTTGCAAAGGAGCAGATGCCATACAACGGCATGTCGATGATCATCCCGCCTTCATGCGCTGGCTTGTCCGAAAAGCGATACCCCTTTTCGCCGGACGTTTTCTTCAGATAATTGACCATGCTCTTGGCCGTGAGGTTTCTACCGCCTTTTACCTCAATGGGCACAAGTTTGTCAGCTTCAACGACGAAGTCAATCTTAGCCGTGGATGTGTCGTTGCTATAATAAAAGATCTTGTCTTCATAATTTGCCTTTAGTTGCTGATGGACGAAAGTCTCCGTGAAAGCGCCTTTGTATTCTGTGAAAATGTTGTCGTTCATCACCACATCCTTGGCGTTGACACCCATCATGGCACCAAGCAGGCCGCAATCGAGAGGGAAAAGCTTGAAGGAACCTTCTTCGTGATAAAACCCTGCAGGTTGTTTCATTTCAGTCAATCTGGTGACCTTCACTGCGAGGCCGGCATCTTCCAGCCATCCAACAGACGTTTCATAGTCTCTGGCCCTTGCCGATGGCTTGATGGCGTTGAAAATGAATTTCTTGTTTTCTTTGGCAATCTGCGACGGAAGTGTTTTCCAAATGAGCGAAATCTTGAATGTCATTTCTTCCGATGACACATGTTTTGAAAAGTCCTTGGAATAACCACTGAGGATGGCATTTTGCCTGCGGCGGGCGGCAATGTAGGAGTGTTCTTTGGCGAAATCCTTCACCGCTTCGGGCAAGCCGCCAACAAAGAAATAATTCTTCAGCCAGTCGTTGAGTTGGTCATGGAAAGGAGCGTAAGAATTTGCGTCTCCATCCTTAATGAGGTCGGCGAGGTGCGTTTCCCCCATGCCCCAGAGAAACTCCTCGAAATCCATGGGAAACATCATGAGTTCATCGACCTTGCCCACGGGATACGACACGCCCTCGTGCATGGTCACGCCAAGAAGCGAACCCGCCACGATGACATCAAGTTCGGGAATACGCTCGTTGAAAGACTTTAGCGCCGGCAACATCTTCACGGCCTCTTGCACTTCATCGACAAACACCAGCGTGCGACCTGGCACAATGTCCTTGCCAACAAAGGCTTTCAATCCCTGAAGAATGCGAACAGCATCTGCGTCTCTTTCCACAAGTTCACGCATCGCATTGCCTTCCAAACAGTTGACATATGCAAAATCCTGATATTCTGTTTTGCCAAATTCCGTCACAATCCATGTCTTTCCCACTTGTCGGGCACCGTTCAACACAAGTGGCTTGTGATCGGAATCCTGTTTCCATGACAGCAGTTTTTCGTAGATTTTTCTTCGCATTTTTACCAATATTTCTTGAATCGCTGCAAAAATACTATTTTCAACGATATACAATCATGTCTTCACAAAATTTTGTGTAAAAACACCACTTTACTTCACATAATTTTGCACTTTTTGAATAAATGTTTCACAAAATTTTGAGCAAAAAGAACATGATCTATCCGAAAACGAAGAAAAAGATTCGAATAATGGAATAATAGCTTTGTCGTAAGAATTAACTACGCTGAATGCACAGCATTTCAAAATAGTTTCTTACTGTTCCAGAAACCTTTCCGTCAGTGTAATGGCTTCTTTGGCTTTCTTTACGTCGTGAACGCGGAGGATGTCGGCGCCGTTGAGTAGGGCTATGGTGTTCAGCACGGTTGTGCCGTTTTCCGCTTCTTGTGGCATTGTTTGTAATATTTTGAATATTAAAGATTTACGTGATATTCCGATGAGTATTGGAAACCCATTCAGACGATAGCGGTTCAAATCTCCCAGCAAGCGGTAGTTGGAAGGGATGCTTTTCCCGAATCCGATACCCGGATCTAAGATAATTTGTTGCGATCCATAAGGCTGCAATTGGGAGTACTGCTGTTCGAAAAAGTCCATGACAGTTTGGTGGATGTCGCCTTCTAAGGCGTTGTTATGTATGGTTTCGGGTGTCCCGATGCAGTGCATCATGATGTAGGGAATATGGTTGGTGCCGATATAGGGCAGCATTTGGTCGTCAAATAGTCCGCCCGAAATGTCATTGATGATATCAGCACCTTCGGCAATGCACGGTTCGGCAACGGCGGCGCGGAAGGTGTCAATGGAAAGCAGTGCTTCCGGAAAACGCTTGTGTATGGCTTTGACGATAGGCAACAGCCTGTCAAGCTCTTCCCGCTCCGTTGCGATAGGGTTGTTGGGGCGGGTGGAGCAGCCTCCGATGTCAATCATGTCGGCACCGGCAAGCAGCATGTCCTCGCAATGGCGCAATGCGGCATCCATGTTGTTGAAGCAACCCCCGTCGGAAAACGAATCAGGGGTGAGGTTGAGAATGCCCATCACCGCAGGATGGTCGAAAATGTGCTGTCGATTTTTTATTTCAAGAGAAAACATGAGTCGTTGATTTTTAATAATATCCGTCGGCAAACCTCATCTTTGTGCGAAAATTACCGATAGGATTGTCAAAAAACAGTAATTTTGCAAAAATACGAATTAGTCGCACACCATGGATACCAACACCCAATTTCATGCGGTTGTAAAGCGTTGCCGCAAGTTGTTCAACGACAAAATGAAGGATTACGGTCCGGCATGGCGCATCCTTCGCACGCCATCCATTACCGATCAGATTTATATCAAGGCGAACCGCATCAGGACTTTGCAAACCAAGCCTGAACACCTTGTCGATGAAGGTGTGGAACCAGAGTTTGTCGGTATTGTCAATTACTCGGCGATGGCCATCATTCAGTTGCGGTTGGGGGTGGTGGAACAACCCGACCTCTCGGAAGAAGAGGCGGCACGGTGGTACGACACGGTGCTGAACGAAGCCTTTGAGCTTATGATGTGCAAAAACCACGATTATGATGAGGCGTGGCGTTCCATGCGCCTTAGCTCGATTACGGATTTGATCCTGATGAAGATTCTGCGGGTGAAATCTATTGAAGACAACCAAGGCGAAACCCTTATTTCGGAAGGATTGGATGCCAACTACTACGACATGATCAACTATGCCGTGTTTGCGCTGATTTTGCTGTCGGAGGGTGCGAAAAAATGAGAAAGGCCTGTCTGATGTTATGTTGGCTCAACATTGGAGTTGCCATCGCCATGGCGATAGGCATTGCCTTTGTCCCTGCATTCTCGCTGTGGTTCCTAATCGTATTGATCCTGAACTTGTTATTGTCGTTTTGCTGTCGCCGCAGTTGTTCAAAACCGGCTTTGACGGTTTCGCGTATTCTTGTGGGGGCACTCTTTGTCTTCAGTAGCCTCATGAAAGGAGTCGATCCGTTGGGGACAAAATACAAGATTCTCGACTATCTGGCAGCTTACAACTTGCAGTGGTTCAATGATATTGCCCTGATTCTTGCCGTTGTGTTGATTCTGGCGGAGTTTATCGTCGGTATCTGCTTGTTGACCAAGATATTTCCTCGCCTCGCCATACTCGGTGCTGCAATCCTGATGCTGTTTTTCACCATCACCACATTGTTTGATGCGCTATATAACGTTGTTCCCGATTGCGGCTGCTTTGGCACGGCGATCAAGATGAGCAACTGGCAGACCTTTTATAAAAACCTTGTCATCGATGTGCCTTTGCTGCTTTTGATTTTGAATAACAGACAACTGAAAAACCGCTTGACTTGGCGAGGGCAATTCCTCATCGGGTTCCTTTATGCAACAGTGTTTCTTTGCTTTGAAATATACAACTACCGTCATCTTCCCGTCCTTGACTTCATGAATTGGAAAGTGGGAAAGCAAATGCGCCAAGAGCCGCAGAGCGAGCAACGTATCTATTTGACATATAGAAATAAAGCCAGCGGAGCAACGCAGGAGTTTCTGTCGCCCAATTATCCATGGAGCGATTCGGTATGGATGAGTCAGTGGGAGTTTGTGGACCAAAGGACGGAAGGCGGGGCGGATATGCTGGGTTTTTCCGCACAGGATGAATATGGTAACGATGTGACCGAAATGTTGCTGGAGACGGAGCATCTGTTTGTGTTTACCTCGCACGACATGTCGAAAATAATGGTAGATGAGTGGAATAAGATTGCGGCCATCACAGCCGCTGCCGACCGAAATGGCTATTATGTCGTATGGGTCACGGCAACGGCACCCAATGATGTGGCAAGGCTGCGGCACGAACACCCGTATTTGTATGAGGTATATTATGGCGATGCGCTGGAAATCAAGACGATAGTTCGGTTTAATCCGGGACTGATTTTGCTGGATAAGGGTTTGGTTATCGACAAATGGAGTGCCATTGATTTTCCGCAAGGTAAGAAACTCGAAAAAATACTTCTCAACTGACATTGCACATGGTCGCTTATATCATCAGAAAACTGCTTTATGGTGTCGCGGTGCTTTTCGGGGTTGCGACCTTGGTTTTTTTCTTATTCAACATACTGCCGGGCGATCCTGCTCAGATGATGTTGGGGCAGCGTGCCGACAAGGAATCGGTCGATGCCATCCGTGAAGAGCTGGGGCTGAATCAATCGCTTGCAAAACAATATGTCGATTATTTGAACGACCTTGTCCCGCTGTCATTCTACGATATTTCCGATGGTGAAAAACGGCTTGACAGACTGCAACCTTATCGCATGATTGCTAAAACCCGCAACACCGCCATCCTGTTAAAAGCGCCTTATCTGCGATCCTCGTACCAAAGCAAACGCGATGTGGCCGATGTCTTGAAAGAGGCTTTCCCGAATACATTGCTGTTGGCCGCTGTTTCTATAACCATTGCTTTGATCCTCGGGTTGGCTATTGGCATCCTGTCCGCCGTGTTCAACACGCGGTTTCTGAACAAGCTGACGTTATTTGTCACCACGATTGGCATGTCGCTGCCATCGTTTTTCGCCGCCATCCTCATGGCATGGGTTTTCGGCTTTTTGCTCCAACGCTATACGGGACTGAACATGACGGGCAGCCTTTATTCCGTCGATGAATACGGGCGAGGTGAATATCTGAGTTTAGCCAATCTGATTCTTCCGGCTCTGACCTTGGGTGTGCGACCGTTGGCGGTAGTGGTTGAGCTGACACGCACCTCATTACTCGAAGCCATGTCAACCGAATATGTTCGTACGGCAAGAGCCAAAGGCTTGAAACCGTCGCGGGTCATTGGCGTTCATGCCCTGCGCAACGCCTTGAACCCTGTAGTGACGGCCATTTCTGGCTGGTTCGCCTCTTTGTTGGCAGGTGCTGTGTTCGTGGAATATGTCTTCGACTGGAAAGGTATCGGGGTGGTGGTGGTCGATGCGCTCGAAAAGTACGATTTTCCGGTCATTATGGGCGCAGTGCTCTTGATTGCCGTCATGCTTGTCTTGGTTAATATTGTGGTGGACATTATCTATGGCATCATCGATCCGAGGGTGAGGGTGTCGTAGAATCTGTTTTCAAAACAGCTTCTCAGTCGAATAGCTATGGATTTCATGACCACGAAACATCATGAACTTTTCCATTATCCATATTTTTCGGGAAATTTCGTATTTTTGTACTTGTATTATTCATTCGAAATTCAAGAATTAAATTAATAAATCAATAAGTTATGAGAAACAAAATAGTTGCCGGCAACTGGAAGATGAACCTTTCTTTCAATGAAGCGCAGGAATTGGTCGATGAACTGCTCGACCGCCTTGAAGAACAGGAGGATTTGAAATGTGAAGTCATTCTGTGTCCGCCTTTTCCATACTTGGAACTGCTGACGGATTTTGAATTTGACGTGCAGCTTTACAACGTAGGCGCACAAAACTGTGCGGCATACGAAAAAGGAGCTTATACGGGCGAAGTGTCGCCTTCCATGCTGAAGTCCTTGGATGTGGACTACTGCATTGTGGGACACAGTGAACGCAGGAAATATTTCAATGAAACGGATGCCATGTTGGCGGAAAAAGTCAACAGGCTGGTGGAGAACGAAATGTCGCCGATTTTCTGTGTAGGAGAACTGCTTGAAGAACGTGAATCGAACCGTCATCTTGAGGTGGTGCGCCAGCAGGTGGAGCAGGGGCTGTTTCATTTGAACGCCGAGGCTTTTGGTAAGGTGCTGATTGCATACGAACCGGTATGGGCCATCGGAACGGGCAAGACCGCCACGCCGGATCAGGCGCAGGAAATGCACGCTTTTATTCGTGATCTTGTGCGCAAGAAATATGGCGACAAAGTGGCCGATAAAATCCGTATTCTTTATGGAGGAAGCTGTAATGCGGGCAACGCTACGGCGGTATTTTCGCAGCCCGATGTGGACGGCGGTTTGATTGGCGGAGCTTCGCTAAAAGCGGAAGATTTTGTCTCGATTTGCATTCAAGCCTCGCAGCTATGAATTATGTAGAATACACGTTCTCAGCACCATCGTCGGATGTGCAGCACGATATGCTGGGCGCCATGCTGAGTGGCATTGGTTTTGAGTCATTTATGGATGAAGCGGATGCGTTCAAGGCCTACTGTCCGGTCAACGTCCGCGACGATGCGGCAGTAGCGGAACTGTTGCTCGAAGCCGCGTTTTCCGACATAAGTCTGCTCCGAGTTGAAGAATTGCCCGATAAGGACTGGAACGAAGTGTGGGAGGCTTCCTATGCGCCGGTCGTGGTTGATGAGCGTTGTCGAGTGAGAGCACCATTTCATGAGACGGATCCTATGTTTCGGTACGATTTGGTGATCGAGCCGAAGATGTCGTTCGGAACGGCCAACCACGAGACCACGGCGCAGATTATCAAACTGATGCTTGATACTGACTTCCATAACAAAGACGTGCTCGATATGGGCAGCGGAACGGCTGTTTTGGCGATTTTAGCCAAGAAAACAGGAGCGGCGCGTGTCGTCGCTATCGATAATGACGAGTGGGCCTATCGCAATGCTTTTACCAATGTCACACTGAACGGCATCGATGATATTGAAATCGTTTTGGGAGATGCTTTGTCTATCGGCGATGCCCATTACGACATCATCTTGGCCAATATCAACCGCAATATCTTGTTGCGCGACATGAAGTATTATGTGGAAGCCTTACGCCCCGGCGGACGTATCTTCTTCAGCGGTTTCTATGACGAGGATCTGAACAGCATCGGTGCTGAGGCGCAAAGATTGGGCCTGCATCTGGAACGCCATTTGAGCCGAAATGGATGGGTGGCCGCCGAGTTTGTGCGCTGAACGGCGGGGTTTTGCAGCATGTTCCGCGCACTTCGCATCTAAGCAAATTGGTCCAAAGTGTTGACATAACGCTTCTTTCTATTCGTAATCTGCTATTAATCAAATAGAAAATGAAAAAACGCTGGTTTATTGCCTTGATGTTGTCGCTGATGGCTGCAACGGGGTTTGCTCAAACACATTTTCCAACGGAAAAGGATGCTTTTTTGCGCGGACTCAATGATTATCTTGTGTCTAACTCAACCAAAGCGGAAGCAGAGGCGGTGGCGGCACTGACCAACGATTTTTCAAGTTGTTGGAACACGGCATACGGCACTGCCGATGCCACGTTAGTGATGGAACTTTGCGAACGTGCCGTAGCGCGTCCCGATGCCAAGACTTATACAGGGATTCGGGCTTTTGTTGAAGTGCTGACAGCATTGCCACATTCTGGAATGACACCGAATGATATTCATAGATGGTTGATTCATACCAAGGTGCGGCATGAGAAATCCATGTCGAAGTTTGCTTCTTACATGGAATCGTGCCGTGATTTGTTCAAATATGGCGTGTTGGCAGGAAGGGGCAATTCCAAATGGGTGGTGCGAAAAGCAAGCTATGGCTTTCCGTCAGAAAACTCGTTTGATCTTGGCGTGGGAAGTGGCACATTGGTACTGCTCACGCAAAATGACAGCTCTTTGGTTCGCGACACAAGAGGCGTGTATCATTTCGATACGCATACTTGGGAGGGAGAAGGTGGAAAAGCAGACTGGTCGCGCTTCAATATTGCTGAAAATGAGGTGTATGCCGTGTTTCCCGATCATTATCGCATCGACCTTTCAAAGTCGGAATATGTCGTTGATTCGGTATGGTTCTACAATAAGAAATACTACGAAAAGCCTATTTTAAGCCGATTTGAAGACAAGGTGTCGAACTCCAAGCCAAATGAAAAAACATCATATCCAGCATCGCATCCGTACAGTGCCCATTACCGCATCGAAAACATGTTTTTGCACGTGAATTTTGAAGGCGGCATCGGCATGGTGGGCAAACGCATGGAGGTTTTTGGCGACCAAGGCCGTAAAGCCAGGTTCACATTCGTCAGAAACCACAAGCCGATGGCTTCGGTGCAGGCTGTACGCATGGTGCTGAACGATGATTTTTTAGTCTCCAACAGCTGCCACGCAAGCATTTACATGTATGACACTGCCAGCGGACGAAATACAGTGGATTCCATCTATCACAACGACTTGGGGTTTCGCTACGATAACAATAAGCACAATCTGGTCTTATACCGGTCGGAAAGCGGTTTTGGCGATGGGCCATTCCACGATTCGTTTCACAAGATGGATATTTTCCTGGAAGCGGCTTATTGGGATTTGAAATCCGACCTCATTGAATTTCGGCGAATGGAAGGGGCCAGCACGACCAGCGAAGGCGAATTGGTTTCGACCAATTATTTCCGTAAATCGGATTACGTTCATTTACAAAGTCTTGACGGTCAGCATCCTATGGTGCGGATCGAGAAGTATTTAGCGGATTATGGCAATCCGGATCATCCAAACCGTTTTAATGTCAACGACTTGGCCTTGTATCTGCAATATCCATTGGAACAAGTGATTAGCATGGTGCTGCGTCTGCAGTCCGAGGGCTATGTGGAATATAATCAGGAAGATAAATCGGTTGACGTGATGCAACGTTTCTACGATGTCATTGAGTCGAACCGCGAAAACATTGACTTTGATGTGTTCAAGATTCGCACGGTGACCACCAACCGTCAGCCCAACCTGCGCCTCGACATGAAAACCAATGATTTGATTGTGCACGGCATCACCAATCCCGTTGAGGGAATAGAAGGAGCTTCCATCATTTTGAGCGATAGGAAACGGGTCGTTATCTTGCCCGACAATGCCAGAATCACCTTGAAAAAAGACCGTAACTTCCGCTTTTCAGGAGGTGTCATGGCAGGTATGCTGGAGTTTTTTACCAAGGATTGCCTGTTCTACTACGATGATTTCTATATCAAGATGTCGCAAGTCGATTCGCTGCGTATGTATGCCCGTGAGAATGGCAAGGTCTATCCTGTCGAGGGCACATTGGAGCGTTTGCAGGGACGTTTGATGATAGATAAGGGCGACAACAAGTCGAGCAAGGAAGACTATGCGGAGTACCCGATTTTTTATAGCGACTATGATTCGTACAAGTTTTACCGGCATATCAACGGCGGCGTGTTCGACCCGCATCTTGAAAATGACACGGCAATGGATGCTGATAAGTTGGACGGTAAGTTCTATTATTTGCTCAATCCGTTTGTGGCCGACAGCCTGAACGATATTGCCATGAAGCATGTGCAGTTTGACGGCAAACTCGTATCGGGAGGCATTTTCCCCGACATCGCCGAACCGCTTGCCGTAATGGATGACCATTCTTTGGGTTTTGAACATCAAATCGGAATTTCGACGGAGGCTTCCTATCCCATGTTTGGCGATAAAGGACGGTTTCACGATCACGTGCATCTTTCCGAAGACGGTTTCTATGGCAACGGGAAACTCGACTATCAGACCGCTGACTTTACATCCGACCGTTTCATGTTTTATTTGGATTCCGTCACAGCTACCACCAAGGTGTTCAAGATGCGTGAATCGGCTTCGGGTGTGAGTTTTCCAACCGCCTCGTGTGATGTGCTCGACATGAAATGGGAGGTGAACAAGCCGCAGTTGACGACTCGCACCCTCGAAAATCCGATTGCACTGTACGACAGCACTTTGTTCAAGGGTGTCACCTATCTATCGCCCGATGGTTATGCTGCCGATGGCACCCTGACGTTTGGCCCCACAAAGTTTGACTCGCGGTATTTCGACTTTGGCTACCATTCTTTCGTGGCTGATTCGGCTGACTTCACGCTGTACTCCGATGCCACTGAAGCCTTTCTTGCCACAAACTACAAGGTTTCTGTGAATTTTGATACGCAAAAGGTGCGTTACGACTATCTTGATAGGAAGAGCAACCTCGCATTCCCTTTCAACCAATACTTGTGCACGTTGAAAGAAGCCGAATGGGACATGCAGAGCAACAACATTCATGTGTATAGTTCCGGAGGTGCTTTCGATGCCTATACAAATGCAAAAACCATGGAGGAGCTGTTAGCCGTGAGGTCGGGAGCGTCGAAGTTTATTTCATCGCATCCAGAGCAGGATTCATTGGAGTTTTATTGCACCGATGCCGATTACGACATGAACACCTATAACATTCATGCCCATGAGGTGAAAATCATACGAGTGGCCGATGCCGCAGTATTTCCTTCCGATGGCAATGTGAATATCAGTCAGGATGCGGAAATCGGACAACTGACGTATGCGTCGATATTGGCCGATACAGCCAACCGTTACCATTTGTTCAAAGATGCAACGGTCGCCATACGGGGCAGAAAGAACTACAAAGCTTCGGGCATCATGGATTATGTGGCGGAGGATGGAGTCACGACGCCGATAATTTTCGACACCATAGCACCGGTTGACGGTGTGACCATGGGGGTGGCCCATATTGCCGATACGGCGGAGTTTCTGTTGAGTCCTCAGTTTGGATTTGCCGGTAGGGTGACAGCGGATTCCCGTGAGCAATACTGCCGTTACGAAGGCGATTTTAGGATGATTCATTCATGTGATGAAAATCACAACTGGTTTGCCTCGACAGCATCGGTCAATCCTTCAGATGTGAAAATTCCCGTTGTGATGGAAAAGATCAATGCCAAGCAGCCTCGGTTGTGCAACGGATTGTATTGCGAAAATAACGCAGGAAGTCGTTTTTCCGCCTCCATGATGGCGACATCTTCAACCGATGTGCTTCCAGTCGTGCCTGTCAACGGCATGTTGTCATACGATTCCGTTCAGGCGCGTTTCCTCGTGGTGGATGAAAGCAAGCCCGACACCTATATCGAACTTTCTGACCGCTGCACGGTAAAGGGAAACGGTACGTTTGACCTTGGTTTTGAAACAGGGCTGGCAGGTTTCGTGTGCAACGGCAGCTATACCGACTATCCGGGCGACACCCTCATGCTTGAGGTGTTGAATATCTTCAGTGCGCCGATTTTCGATGATAAAATCATGGCGGATATTGCGGAAGTCTATGCCAATGTGGAAGGCGAGTCTATAGATTTGACAGCAACGAATTATGTGTCGTATTTGCGTTCTCAACGTACCGATAAGGAAGCCGATGCTTTGAAAAAGGATATTGAATTGGAAGGTTATCCAAGTATCAAATCGAGCGATTTATACAATCAAACCTTGGTCATTCCATCATTGACCATGGTGTGGAACAATCGCCTGAATGCCTTCGTCTCTGTAGGAAAAATCGGTATCGGAAACATCGGAAAGAATGTGGTCAATAAGTATGTGGACGGTTGCGTGGTGTTCGACCGCCGTTTGGGCAACATTACCTATTTCCTGCAAAACGACATGTTTATGACCTATTTGAGTTACAATTGTGGTGACCGCCAGTTGCAGATCCATGCCACTTGGGGCGATGTCAATATTCGCTTATCCGACATGAAGGAGAAAAACCGTACCTTGTCGCGGGACGACGATACTTTTAATTATGTGGTGACCCCCTACGAGGCACTGACCAACTTCCTGTCCATACTCCGAAGGGCTGGGGTGCGTTGAGAATGAGCCTGCCGTAACGGGAGGATAAAAAAATGTTATTTTTGGGAGTGTAAGGCGGAATTTTGTATTTTTACACCCTCAAAGTGTATGATAAGTAAATAAGTAAAACTGTATTGATATGAAGTTTATAGTATCCAGCGCAAAGTTGCTGAAAAACCTGCAAGCCTTGAATGGTGTCATTGGGACAAACAACACGCTTCCCATCTTGGATGATTTTCTTTTCAAAATCAAAGACAATGTGCTTAGAATCACGGTTTCCGACCTCGAAACGACCATGTCGGTCACCCTTCAGCCTGATTTGGTGGAAGGAGAGGGTGAAGTGACCATACCGGCAAGAATCCTTGTCGATATTATGAAGATGCTTCCCGACGTTCCGGTCACGCTTTCGATAGCTGAAGATACGCTGGCTGTTGAATTGGTGGCGGGCGAAGGACACTACAAACTTGTCGGGCACAAGAGTGAAGAATTTCCGCAGATGCCCGTCATGGAAGATACCACGGCGTTTGATATGCCGGCCGATATGCTTGCTGCGGGATTTGAAAAGACTGTCTTTGCCACGGGTAATGACGAAATTCGTCCCATCATGTCGGGTGTGCTGCTTGAGATGCGATCCGACAACGTGACTTTTGTGGCTACCGACGCCCATAAACTTGTGCGTTACAGAAGAACCACCGATAAGCCTTTTGAAGGTGGTGAAGCATCGTTTATCATGCCACGCAAGCCTATCAACCAGTTGAAAGCCATTCTCGCCACCATGGCCGACGAACCGGTTAATGTGGCTTTTAACAAAACCAATGCCTCATTTGTCTTTGGCGACTACACCTTGGTGTGCCGTCTCATCGAAGGACGTTATCCGAACTATGAAGCGGTCATCCCCACCAATAACCCGAACCAGCTTACCATTGACCGTGTGCAGTTTTTAAGCGCCATACGCCGTGTCGCCGTGTTCTCAAGCAAAGCTACGCATCAGGTGCGTTTCAAGATTGCGGGACAAGAAATCATGCTGACGGCAGAAGATATCGACTTTTACAACGAAGCCAAGGAGCGTCTGACTTGCAGCTATTCGGGCGATGATATCGAAATCGGCTTTAACTCGCGCTTTTTCCAGGAAATGCTTGCCAATCTCAATACCAAGGAAGTGAAACTCGAAATGTCGGCACCCAACCGCGCCGGTATCATCACTCCGGTTGACAACCCGAACGAAGGTGAAGACATTTTGATGCTGCTTATGCCCGTCATGCTGAATCAGTAACGATAATAATATTCATCCTTGGCCATAGTGTTGCTAATGGTGAAGTCTACTTTTTTTTATGGTAAGGCTCTCAAACGAGAGCCTTTTCCTATGGTGTCAAAAAAACGAGGGCGGTCATGGCCGCCCTCGTTAGCATGATGTTTGACCGGCCATAAAGCCTAAAAAACTATTAGAGTTTTGGTCCGGCATTGACCAAAGCCTTACCAGCTTCGTTTTCAGTGAATTTCTGGAAATTGTCGATAAAGCGTTTGCTGAGGTCTTTTGCCTTTTCTTCCCATGTATTTTTGTCAGTGTAGGTGTCGCGTGGGTCGAGGATCTTTGTGTCAACTCCGGGGAGGCTTGTAGGAACCTTGAAGTCAAAATAAGGGATTGTCTTGGTGGGCGCATTGTCGATGGAGCCGTCCAAGATGGCATCGATGATGCCGCGTGTGTCCTTAATGGAAATGCGTTTGCCGGTTCCGTTCCAGCCGGTATTGACCAAGTAGGCTTTGGCACCAACCTTTTCCATTTTCTTCACCAGTTCTTCGGCATATTTTGTAGGATGCAGACTCAGGAACGCCGCACCGAAGCAAGCCGAGAAAGTCGGAGTGGGTTCGGTGATGCCGCGTTCGGTGCCGGCCAGTTTGGCCGTGAAGCCCGACAGGAAGTAGTATTTTGTTTGTTCGGGGGTCAGTATGGAAACTGGAGGCAGCACGCCGAAAGCATCCGCCGAAAGGAAGATGACTTTTTGGGCATCGGGAGCTTTCGAGATCGGCTTCACGATGTTTTCAATATGGTAGATGGGGTAGGAGACACGTGTGTTTTCGGTCACGCTCTTGTCGGTGAAGTCGATTTTGCCGTTGGCATCGACCGTGACGTTTTCGAGCAGGGCATCGCGTTTGATGGCATTGTAAATGTCGGGTTCGCTATCCTTGTCCAAATTAATGACCTTTGCATAGCAGCCGCCTTCAAAGTTGAAGATGCCGTCATCGTCCCAGCCGTGTTCATCGTCGCCGATCAAAGCACGTTTCGGGTCGGTGGAAAGCGTGGTCTTTCCCGTTCCGGACAGACCGAAAAAAATAGCCGTCTCGCCCTTTTCGTTCGTGTTGGCGGAGCAGTGCATGGCAGCCATGCCTTTCAAAGGCAACAGGTAGTTCATGATGGAGAACATGCCTTTTTTCATTTCGCCGCCATACCAGGTGTTCAGGATAACCTGCTCCTGTGAAGTCAGGTTGAAGACCACGGCGGTTTCAGAGTTGATGCCCAGTTCTTTGTAATTGTCCACCTTGGCTTTAGAAGCAGTGTAAACCACAAAGTCAGGTTTGCCGAAGTCGGCAAGTTCCTGTTCTGTCGGGCGGATGAACATGTTCTTCACGAAATGCGCCTGCCAAGCCACTTCCATGATGAAACGGATTTTCAGTCGGGTGTTTTTGTTGGCGCCCGCGAAACCATCCATCACATAGAGTTTCTTTCCAGATAGCTCGTTAGTGGCCAATTGCTTGAGTTGCTTCCAGGTGTCGGGAGTGACGGGTTTGTTGTCGTTCTTGTATTTATCAGAAGTCCACCATACCGTATCACGGCTCACATCGTCCATGACGAAGTACTTGTCCTTGGGTGAACGTCCGGTGTAGATGCCGGTCATCACATTGACGGCTCCCAGCTCGGTCATGACACCTTTGTCGTAGCCTGTCAGCGAGGGGGCCATTTCGTCGTTGAACAACTGGTCATAAGATGGATTGTAGTAAATCTCTTTAACGTCGTTAATTCCATAGGAAGCTAATGCTTCTCTAATTTCTGCGATGCTTTTTGCCATGTTTGAATTGTTTTGATAATGATTTGCAAAGTTATGGTTTTTATTTGAATAGGAGTTGTTTTCAATAGATATTACATGATTTCCTCTGATGTCACGCATCTGAACCTTTCGCTTCTGTTTTTTTTGGCTACAATCATCTCTGGATGATCTTGTCCACACCTATCCGGAGGTCTTGCTCGCGATACTGTTCTTCGGCAAAATATCCCACTGAAAGATGAACCACAATGCCCTCATTGTTGACATAAAACTTGGTGGGGGTGGCTGCAAGGTTGATGCGTGCGGCATCCTTTGGATCGATTAGATAAACATTACTGTATTCAGTCGTCAGTTTCCAAACGTATTCTTCGACTTTTTTCTTGTTGTCGGCGTTGTCTTCGACAAGGCAGATGACACGAATATCTTCCATTTCACCTTCCAAATCACGCAGCATGCCTGGCAGGACTTTCTCCACCTCCTCAGCCCCGTATGAACCGTCGTAGGTGCTAAAAATCAGGATGGATCCTTCTTTCATGAGTTTGTTCAGGCGGATGCTTTTTCCGTTCCAGTCTTTAACCTTGATGCTGGGCATGCGTTTTCCGAGCGTGTTATGCTGGAGGTCTTCGGTGATTCTTTGCGAAATGGCACGGCTTTCATCTTCGGTCGGATGGGTGATTCCCTTGTAATAGGCTGCGTAGTCCACTGGGATGATGCAGTCGTTTGACCGGTTGCACGACAGACAAAATACTACGAAAAACATCACTAAGCGCAAGGCTGTTCTCATGGGCATTGGTTTGGCTGACAAAATTAGTGATTTTTTCATTGTAAACAGGAATGCAGTGCTTCCAAAATGTTATCTTTGCAAATGAAAAACAGAATGTCATGAAAAAATTTTTCTTTTTCGCGCTATTGCTTGTCATATTCCTGCCCATGCCTGCCCAAGTCAAGGTGGGGGCGGGGGCCTTGCATCAACCCGAAGGCTTTCCTACGTTGAATGTCACATCAAGTTTTGGTGTTCCTTTTTGGATTTATATCGACGAAGTGCAGCAGACTGATAATCCGGTGGCTTCCATTTGCTTGCAGAATCTTCCGGTCGGCGATTTATATGTGCGTGTTGAGTTAGACAATCAGGACCATAACAGCATTGGCCGTTTTGTCACGATAAACGACCGAAGTATCTATCTGTCTATTGTCCGGCAAGGTGCACTCTATGGTTTACAGACTGGTTTTTCAGGTGTTCATCCGCAATTCATGCAACCTCTTGTGGTAAATGAACCTCCCAAGCCGCCGCATCCTGTTCCGGGAGGATTGCAGCCCGTGAGTCACTGCATGAATGATGTTGATTTTAGTGAGGCATTGCATCTTATTCAGAAAGAATCCTTTGACAGTTCGCGTCTTTCCATAGCCAAACAGGTTGCTTCTTCCAACCAGCTGTGTGTCAGACAAATTATTGAGATTTGCCAGAAATTTTCATTTGAGAGTAACAGATTGGAGTTTGCCAAATACGCCTACGCCTTTTGTTCTGAACGGGACAAGTATTACATGGTAAACAAAGCTTTTAGCTATGAATCTTCAAAACGGGAACTGGATGCTTTTATTAAACCCAATTCGATCATTAGGATTCGTAATGATTTTTGATGGATTTACGAATAGAATTCGTTTTTCTTTTCGTGAAGCATAGCGGGCTATGGAAACGAAAAGAAGGACGAAAGATGCCGAAAAGACGCAAAAATCATCGAACAGCAATGAAAAACCACATTCAAGCGTTCTAATGACCGATTTGGGTTAAAGGCTTGTAATAGGACCCTATTTAAATAACAAAAGACCGCAATTGCGGCCTTTTGTCCAGTTGTTAAGGTTCGATTAGAACATATAACGGATGCCTAAACCGGCACTATATCCCAAACCGTCGTGATAGTATTCACTTCTGTCAGTAAGAAACCACATCGGGCGAACGTCTAGTGAAAGTTGCAGAGGAATAGGAAATACGTAATCGAGACCGATTTGACCTCCGACAGCTGCGGCTAGTTTGCTGTTGTGGTTGCTCCAAGAGTAGAAACCTGTCTGGGCAGCAGGCCCAACATACCAGCCGAGTTTGTCAACAATGTTCCAATGCCATTGATAAGCACCGGTTAAGCAGAAGTAATGCCATCCGCTGTTGTCGAAAATGCCGTCCAGGCCGAGGTCGAATTCTAAACGATTGGCATCGCTCAAGTTGTACTGCCACGATAGTTCGCTTCCGTTTCCGAAACGGATACCCAGATTCGATTGGGCTTGAACACCAAGACTGATTGCAAAAACGGCAATCAAAATAATCAAAACTTTTTTCATAGTTAATGTGTTGTTGCTTATTAGCGTTTGTTAGTTGTCATTCTTTGGGTAAAAATATACAGAACAACGTTTTTTTCATTATAATATTGGCCTTTCAACTTATTTTTCTTTTGTTTCATCCATGATGACATTGATTATCAGCGTGCCAACCATGCCTAATGTTTGTTTGTCAATGGCACCGATATTGTCATTCAAGGTATGCCATTCGTTGGGGAATGAGTTGTTTACGCTATTAGGCTGAAGATCAATGATGTCAATGGTCGGAATGCCGGCAATGGTGTTCATGGGGATATGGTCGTCGCTGATGGGGTTGCCTAATTCGTTGCTAAAATACGACTGGAAGCCCAATTCGTAGGCCTTGCGCCAAACCTTGTTGCTAACCCAGCTTGCATAACTTTGAGAGTAGTATTCCTTCATGAAATTCGGATTACTGCCCCCGACCATATCAAGCAAAATGCCGAAGTTGGCATGGTAACCCGCCTTGTGTGGGTTGCTTGACCAATACTGTGAACCCAAGGCCCAATAATTGTTTTCGTCATAATAGTTCATGGCTTGCGATTGTGGCGGACCATAATCCTCCAAATCGAACAGAATGATATCGATCCCAAGTTTTTCATTCAAAGGATGTTGTTTGAGAATGCGTGCGGTTTCCAACAACACACCCACGCCGCTGGCACCATCATTGGCACCGTCGATAGGATGTCCCCAATTGGATTCGTCGGCATCGTGGTCGGCAAAAGGCCTCGAATCCCAATGGGCGCAAAGGACAATGCGTTTGCTGGCGTCGGAATGGAATGAAGCGATGATGTTTTTGCCATTCATGGCATTCTTGTCGTATAACCGTGCTCGAAAAGTCTGAACCACTACGGTGTCGGCGTAAGAAGAAAGACGTTTTTCTAACCACAAGGCGCATTTATCATGTGCATCCGAACCGGGAACACGGGGACCGAAATCGGTCTGGCAAGCCACAAAGTGAAATGCAGAGTCCGCATTAAAATCCGGAACAGCTTGATTTATGGTGTTTTGTGCGTTTTTCGGCTTGTCATTTTCCTTGTTATTGTTGCTTTCACATGCGGCCAATAGACCGATAGAAAGTATGATGAATAATACTCTTCTTGTCATCTTTAATTGCGTTAGTGCTGCAAAAGTAATGTTTTTTGGCGACCTGTTGTTGAGGATAGCGGATATAGGATCCCGGAAAAAGCTGCATGGGAGACTGAATGCAGAATAGCGAAATCTTTATTCGTGTGTTTATGACGGTGATATCCAATCCATTATTTTCTTTTAAACCGATATACCACTGTAAGATCTTTGCGGTTGGGTTCGGGAACGTCCCAGTACGGTTTCCCGTTATCGTCAAGGTCGTCGTTTTCCATTTCGTCTTCATCGTCGGGTTCTTGCTCGCGTTGAGGACCTTGTTTGCGGAAATAGAAAGCAAGAACAAGTCCCACCAAAGCCCCACTCAGATGGCCTTCCCATGAGATGTGTTGGGGTATCATTAGGGAAGGGATTAGCCCCTAGACAAAACTGCCGTACAAAAATATCATGATTAAAGATAGGGCGATAAGTTTGACATTATGGCGAATGAACCCGCTGAAAATCAGGAAGAAGTTTAATCCGTAAATCAAAGCGCTGGCACCGATATGGGTGCCGTTTTCGGCAATGAGCCATGTGAGGACACCCGTTGACAAGTAGGTGATAAACAGTATCTTACTTGCAATTTGACGATAAAAGTAGTAAAGTGCTGTGCATAATATGACAACGGGCGCGCTATTGCTGAGTAGATGCTCCCAGTTTCCGTGCAGAAACGGCATGGTCAGAATGCCAATAAGCCCTTTTGCAGTATGTGGGGTGACACCCCATCCGCCAAAATCAAGATGAAAGACCTTTTCGGTCAGCATTACTATCCACATGGTGACAAGGATACATGCTGGAATGACCAAACTGCTGACGAGCTGTTTTTGCTCTTGTTTATCTTCCATCGGTTTCTGTTGAATTTCCATTCGCAAAGGTAGCTATTATTTGCGAATGGAAATTCAAAACAGGAAAGTTGGCATGATCATCTTGGAAAACGAAAAGCGATAGGCTTTTGACCGTCTATTCGATGATGATTTTCTTGGATATCTTTTGGTTGTCGTTGCTCAATGTTACAATAAACAAGCCTGTCGGAAGATGATGCGGAATGTACACATTGCTATTGTTGCCGATGTTGTAGGTGAATACAATTTGACCTAATAAATTGTAAATCACCATATTGAAGTTTTTATCACTTGAATTGACAACTTGAAATTCTTTTCTCTTGCTACGTATGACAACCTGTTCGCATTTTTGATCATCAACACCTTGGCCGATTAGGTTGACGACGATTACTGCATTGGTGCCGCCATTCGGATTAACTGTGGTGCCGCTTCCCCATGATCCGTCGGATGATGTGTAAGTATCGGCTATTTCGCCATTGGAAAGATTACGCACTTCGATACGACGGATGCCGTTGGCATTGACGTTGGGGATGATGGCGCCCCAGCTTCCGTTGTTGCCGGCCACTTCGTTGCGGTAGAATGCAGCATATTGGCTGATGTTGGCAAAATCGATGCCTGTGGTTTCAATGCTGGTGCCATAAAAGGGTCGTCCCTCTCCTTCGGTGTTGTCATAAAGGAACACAAAGTCTTTTGGCGAATTGTCCGATACGCCTCTGAGAGCGGTGCCTTGATAGGCCTCTTGATCTTCGCCGAAATTGATGACGGTGGCATAATCGTCGGTCGAGAGAAAATGCTGTGCAGTATTGCCTTCTTCGCCGTCGTTGAGACGGATACGCATATAGATATGATTGCCGGGCGTAAAGCGGGTGTTGCCGGTGCTTTCGCTGATGAACCAGCCGGCGTGGCTTCCGTCATAGTCCGTGGTGAAAACACCATAATTGCCTTCATTTTCGAGGTTTGGATTGGTTGTGCGGTAAAAATTGTCGCCATCGACAAAAATAACATTGCCGACACCGCTTGCAGTGGCACCATCGTTGCTGTCTACCATCTGGTTGATGTAACGGTAGGTTGTGTTGGGTCGTAAATTGCTCAAGGTCAATCGGAAGGCATAAGGGATGCGTTTGTTGTTCGTGCCATTGTTGCCCTGAATGTAAAGTGGAATGATGGCTTGGGCAATATGTGGATTTTCGTCGGGGAACACTTCGCCTGTAAGCGTTACGGTGCAATTGCCACCGCCTCCCTCATGTATAATGCCGCCATGGTGGATGCCGCCGCCAAGTCCACTTTTCATACGGGCAAGAATATCAATCGGTTGTCCGGTGATAATGCCGTCGGCAAAGGGTATTTCCAATGTGTTGCCGTATGTGGATCCGTTAAGTGAGATTTCAAAGTCTGCGTCTGCATGTATTGAAATCTGTCCACTACCTGTCAGGTTTGTAGCATACAATTGGTACGTTTGCGCTTCAGAAGGCCCTTGCCCTTCTATGTAGTCAAGGTCTGAGATAGAGTTGGGTGTTGCGGTGATAGCCGTGACCGCTTCGCTTTGCATAAAGAGGTCAATAAAAAAGTTGTAGTTGGAAGCGTTCAGGTTGCTCATCGCATAAGCACCGAAACGATGGTCGTTGTTCATGGCGAAGCCGCGGCTGAAAGCTGCATTAATGATGTTGAACGCTGTGTGATTGGGAATCATGGCGTTGCCATTGGAAGTGCCGACCTCGATGTTCCAAATGCAATTGCTCGAACCATTGGCAAAATCAGTGCCGCTGCCGCTATAGCCGATGGTGTCGCCGGTAGCATTGGTGAAGTAAAAAGCATCACCGGTGGTATGGACGTCCCAATAATAGTCTTCTGCTTGAAGTGCAATGCCATCAGGAAGCAGTTCGTCTCCGGCAAGGGTAGAGCTGTAGCAAAGTGTGCCTTCAGGTTTGCCTGATGCTTTTGCCTTCATGACGGCATAAGCAGAAATATTGCTGGTGTCGCATCGAGCGGCAAAAATCATACGGCAGCTGTCAGTTAGCTGCGCCAAAGAAGAAATGCGTCGCCAAGTGTCGGCAGATGGTGTTTCTACGACTTCCCCGTTGCAAACAACGCTGATGCTGTCGGTTTCATCGGTGATAATCATGATGGCTTCGTCGTGATACTGTCCGATGCCAAGTCCTGATTTCAAACGCACGTAAATCGGGGTTGGTTCAAGGGTGCCACCAATGGCCTGCAAGGTGATGGGCGATTGTGCCGAAAAACCACTTCCTGATACTGATGAAATCTCATAATGAATTGTACCTGTGATGCTAACATTGCTGGTTAGATGACTCCCCGATAGGGTGAACAATTGTGTTTCGGAGGGGCCTTGTCCGACAATATAGTTGAATCCCGATAAATCAGTGGGGTTTGCCGATAGGGTGGGGCTGGCTTCTTGGGAGATGAGCATGCAATCGTCAAGCCCCCAAGCGGAGGCGTTGTTGGCAGTACAAGTGTATTTGAATCCGATGTGGCAGCTGGAGCCTTGAAAATCACTCAAATTGATGTCGCCCGATTCCACCCAGTTCCAACCGCCGGAAGATACCGTCGCATTGAGGGGTGTCCATGTCGCGTTGGCAGGGGATGATCCGTCGTAATTATCCGAAAGGAATACTTTCAGGTTGGTGCCGGTGTGACTTTTGGCACTTCTGAATCGGAGTGTCGGATTGATGCAAGCATTCAAATCAAAAGCAGGAGAGATGCACCAGTCTTCATTTTCTCCTGCATTCGCACCATAAATATAAGCGTAGTGATTTTCAGCATTGATAATTTCCCATTCGGCATCGCCCGCCACATTGACAAAAGTCCAGCCGTTCATGTCATTTTCCCAGTCTTGATTGAAAATGACAAAGTGTCCTTCTACGATGGTGTAGTTCGCCGTTGCAATCGCGCTATTTTGCCATTCGGGTTTGCATGCAATGGCTTTTAACGTGGTGTTTGTGTCGATGGTGATAGGATGGTCGTAGGTGGGACTCGCAGGGGTGGGGTTTTCACCATCGAGTGTATAGTGAATGGTTGATCCGGCAGTGCTGCATGTAATACTGACGGTTTGTGCTTCGTAATAAACGCCTCCGTCGGGGTGGAAGATAGGTGTGGCAACGGTGGGCGTTGTGTTCGATTCGTGTTTTACAAAAAAGTCAATGAAAAAGTTGTAGCCTGAAGCTGTCATGTTGCTTGTAGCGAAAGGACCGCAGCTAAGGTTGTTGTTGAGGGCGAAAGCTCGGTTGTCGGTGCTGGCGTTTGTAATGCTAAAGGCGGCATATTCGGGAACCATCGAAGTGCTGCTCGAAACACCCGGGGCGATATTCCATGTCGTTTGATCTCCGTTCATCATGAAGTTGGCTCCGCTGTTATAACCGATGTTTGCACCGTCAGCGTTGGTGAATGTGAAGTCGCCTCCATTTTTGTCAAGTGTCCACACATATTGATTTTCATTGTTTGTGATGCTGTCGGGAAGTATCTCGGCATCATGCAGGAACAGACTTGTGAAAGGTGTTCCAATCAGTTTTCCGCTTGTGAGGGTATTGCTTAGGGCGCAGTATTGCGTTGAGTCATCATTGAATCGTGTGGCAAGAATGATTTGGCTTCCCGGTTTCAAGGCATTCAGACGGGTAACCCTGACATATTGCCCCTCATAAGCACTTCCATCGGTGACGGTGCCAGACAGGGCTACATATACGGTATCGGCATCGGGAGAGGCAACGGTCAGGTTTTCCTGATAGTTTCCTATCGGCAGACCGCCTTTCAATCTGGCATATATCCTGATACTGCCGAAATTACCCGATGTGGGAGGAATGACAATGGCAGGGTTTTCCGGACTGAAAAGCTCGCCTCCAAAGGTTGACACCTCGAAATGTTCCGATGGGAAAATGCTCACGGAGCCATTTAAGTGACTGCCTGACAAATAAAAATGGACAACATCCGACGGCCCGTGATGCTCGTAATAATCAAGTCCTGCAATAGAATTTGGTGCGACAGAGAGTTTTGGAACATGAATGAAATTGATGTCGTTGGCACTATTGACGAGCATTTGGGGCTTGTTGTTGCAGCTGATGACCCCTGTTACTGTGACTTCGTCTCCTGCCTCCAAGCCTTCGACTTGCGGAATGCGAAAGATGTCTAAACTGTCAAGGTCTTGTACAATTGCCGTAACACCATTCGTATTAATAAAACCAATGGTAGCGTGTTCGATTTTTACACGAGAGGCTTGCAGTTGATTGTTAAGGGAATAATCATTATTGATTTCGGCAATGCTTTTTACGGCAATGGGAAGTGGGTGCTCGTGAGCAATGATGAGCAGGGCATTTGCCGAAGACCCGTCGATACCGTTCAATGTCACCAAGCCGTTTTCCACTTGTTTTGTACCAAGGCTTCTCACCTTGTCGCCAATGGCAAGCGTGTCGGGAATGGTACTCGCGTTGGTGCGCAGCACGATGGCGGCGCTGCTGTCTTGTACATAGATATCGTCATTGTCGATGAAAGTCACGATGCCTTCCACATGGGCGGTTTCGCCAATATTTAACGCCCTTACCTCGGCAATGGATTGTAGTTCGGGAATGGTGAACAAAGCCGTGGCGATTTCGCTGTTGTCGTGACCATCGGCTGTCGCCACGGCTCTTAGGGTGGTAGTGGCAGTCACCGTGAGGGGGGTGCTGTAAATGTTGCCCGATGTCGTGGGCATGCTGCCGTCCACAGTATAGTAAATTGTCGCATCTGGTGTCGTGCAACTGATGGTAAACGTTTGCGGAAGCAGGAAACAGCCTCCGTTAGGGGTGAAAGTGGGGGTCGCAACAACATTCTGATTGGAGTGGTTTTTCTTGTAGAAACTGACCCTTTGTTGGGCAATGGCTGTCGTTGTGCTCTTGTAGGCACGCCAGCTCGGTGTCCCATTGGTTGGAGAATAAACACCTAACCAGCGGTCGTCTTGGCCATCGTTGGCTTTCAAGTAGTTGCCGTCAATTTCCCAAACGTGTCCGTTGTTAGTGTTAATGCCAATGCGCACCCCGTCATTCGCTTTAATCGTATAAAGCCATTTTGCGGTTGTCCCCGCGGGATAAAGTTTGCCATTTGCAATGTCAATGTTCCAAATGAGCTGCTGATCGGTATAGTCGTCTCCAATTTGAAGCATAGCGCCATCGAAAGCCATGGCAACGGCGACGGGCGTAGTGGTGCCGCCATCGTTAGGAAGTGCGTAGGTGCTTGTGTCTATTCCGTTTTGCAGGGTCATGGCAATGATGACATCATCGGAGGGAGTTATATCGTTCCAAGTTGTTGTTTCCCAACTGTTTTGAGCCAAACAATGGGAAGCCACCATGAAATGCAGCAGAATAATTGTGAGAAAGGTGTAATATTTATTCATAATCGTAGAGTTTGGAAGTGGAAGAACAATGTTTAGACATAGATGCAAGGCACCAGAAATTCACTTCAAAGATAGTAAAACAATGCCGGTTTTCCAAATTTTAGCTGTGTTTTTTATGTTTGGATGTCAGGTTGGATATTGTAGATGTTTGAAAATGAGTATCAAAAGAAATGATATTCAGAGGATTCATCAATCATCAAAAGATTGCCGTAAAAAGTAAAAGGTTTGGTTTGATTTTTGTATTTTTGCCAACAAAACCAATTGAATCACTAATGAAAAGATTGTTTCAAAAAGTCTGGATTGCAATTCTGGCGGTGGTTACCGTGATTGTAGGCTCATGCTGTTCGCATAAAAACACAACAAGTAAGGCTGATTTGCAGCGTGAGCTTGATTCGGTCAACAAGATTATCAGGCAAAGGGAGAATTCTACCATCTACGGATCGCCTGAAGTGATGGAACGCTACGGGGAGGAAACCCGTCGCCTCCATTTGAAGGCCGACTCGTTGCAGAATGAAATCGACAAGTTGAACCAATAATGGGCGGCAGTCGGATTCCTTTGCACAAAAGGTTATCTCTTGAGTTGCATCATGCTGTCCTGAAGCAACGTGTCGATGAACACCGTTTGCATCAACTGTTCTGGGAGTGCACACTGCGTTGCAATCTGAATTGCCGGCATTGTGGCAGCGATTGTCGCATGGTGTCGGAACAATCGGATATGCCCCTCCATGATTTTCTAAACGTTTTGGACGAAATCCGTTCACAAACCGATCCGTCTGATATCATGGTGATTACGACGGGTGGTGAGCCATTATTACGGAAAGACCTTTGCGAATGTGGAAGACAAATCACCTCGCGTGGCTTTGTGTGGGGGATGGTCAGTAATGGCATGTTACTCGATGATAATAAACTGAAAGAATTGATTGACAGCGGATTAAAGTCCATTGCAATCAGTTTCGACGGTTTTGAAGCCGATCATAATTGGATGCGCGGACACCCTGAGAGTTATTGTCGGGCGGAAAACGCTATCAAGGCTTTGACAAAAACTTCGGGTCTGGTCTGGGATGTTATCAGCTGTGTCAATCAACGCACCATCCGATACTTGCCGGACTTTCGCGACTATTTGATAAAGATTGGCGTGCCCAAGTGGCGGCTGTTTACGGTTTTCCCGTTCGGAAGGGCTGCCAATGAACCGGAACTGAGACTTTCGGACCAGCAGTTTATTGAGATGATGGATTTTATCCGTCAGACCCGTCTCGAAAATAAAATTAATACCAGTTATGGCTGTGATGGCTTTCTGGGCATCTATGAGGGCGAAGTCCGCAACCGATATTTTGCGTGTAGCGCAGGAGTCAATGTCGCTTCCGTTTTGGCGGACGGCTCTGTTTCGGGATGTTTGAGCATCCGCAGCAACTATCATCAGGGCAATATCTATCGAGATTCGTTTTGGGATGTTTGGCAGAACCGTTTCAAACCCTATCGCAACCATAAATGGATGCGTACCGGCAAATGTGCGCGATGCAAGGTGTGGCGTTATTGTCAAGGTAACGGTATGCATCTCCGCGATGGAGAAGGAAAATTGCATTTGTGTCAGTATGAGATGATTACACGGGCATTAAATGCAAGATCGATTTGACCATGATAACACGCATCTACATTGTTGGCTACATGGGCGCAGGGAAAACGACCATTTCGCGGCGTTTGGCGAAAAGGCTTGGGTGGCGTTTCGCCGATATCGACCATCTTATTGAGGAAAAGACGCAGCTTTCTATCGACAGCTATTTCAAGAAGTATGGAGAAATGGCTTTTCGTAAGATAGAAACAGAGGTGTTGCAAACCACTGGAAATTTTGAAAACATCATCATATCTACCGGCGGCGGCACGCCTTGCTTCAATCAAAACATGGAGTGGATGAATGCGCATGGGTTCACAGTCTTTGTGCAAGTTAGTGCAGAAAGTGCCGCATCACGCCTCATGTCTTCAAAAAACCATCGTCCTTTGTTGGAAAATAAGAGCGGCGAGGAATTATTGGACTATGTCAAACAGCATTATGCCGCCCGTTTGCCCTATTATCAAAAGGCTCGGATGACTATTAAAGGCGAGAATCTGAATGTGGATGATTTGCTCATCATGATTCAGTTGTATGAGGAGGGCAACAAGGCATAGCCCACCGGCTTTTCGACCGTTTCAATCCGTAATCAATCGAAGTTTTCCTTCAATTTAAGCAGAACGACGTTTTCCACATGCTGGGTGTGCGGAAACATATCTACAGGTTGTACGGCTTTTATGTCGTAGGCGGTGTCGAGTAGCTGTAAATCACGGGCTTGTGTGGCCGGGTTGCAGCTGACATAAACAATCTTGCGGGCTTTGATGGCGAGAAGTCTTTCGACAACTTTTTCAGCCATGCCGGCACGAGGAGGGTCGGTCACAACGAGGTCGGGGCGACCGTGCTCCGCAATAAAATCTTCGGTAAACACCTTGGCCATATCGCCCGCATGGAAAGAGGCATTGTGAATGCCGTTGAGTTCGGCGTTCACCTTGGCATCGGCGATGGCTTCTTCGACATATTCGATGCCCACAACATGTCTGACGAAGCGTGAAAAATACTGGGCGATAGTGCCCGTGCCGGTGTAAAGGTCGTACATCAACTCGTCGCCATGAACATCGGCCAGTTCAAATGCAGTGCGGTAAAGACGTTCGGCTTGAAACACGTTGGTTTGGAAGAACGACACGGGGCCGACTCTAAACACCAGGTCGTCGAATCCTTCGCGAGGAGAGGCCATGGTCTCAATGAGATAGGGAACTCCTTTCAAGCATTCAAAAGGCAGGTCGCTGATTACATCGTTCAGTTTGTTGTTGATGATGAGCAATAGTGACGAAATTTGCGGGAAAGCAGCTTCCAAGGCAGGAACGAGTGAAAAACGCACGGTTTCATTTTCTTCGCTGATGACTAAAATCACCATGAACTCGCCCTTTGCATTGCAACGGATGACAAGGTTGCGCATCAGTCCCTGATGGTTGCGGACATCGAAAAACGACAGTTTATGGTCAAAGGCGAATTTTCTGACGAACAGCCTGATGGCATTGGAAGGGTCGGCTTGAAGATGGCACTGATCTATATCGATGATGCGGTCGAAAAGTGAAGGCAGGTGAAATCCCAATCCGTTGAAGTCGTCTTCGCTATGGGTGCCTGCCGGTGCGCCATCGGTGAACCATTTTCGGTTGGAAAAGGCGTACTCTAGTTTGTTGCGGTAATAATACTGCTTTTCGCATCCTAATATGGGACGGATGTCGGGATAGCTGACTTTTCCGATGCGGTCGAGGTTGTCCTTTACCTGCTTCTGCTTGAAATGCAGCTGCCACTTGTAATCCATCTGCTGCCATTTGCATCCGCCGCACAATCCGAAGTGCTGACACCGAGGCTCAATGCGTTTGTCTGATGATCGCTTGATTTTGAGGATTTTGCCTTCAAAACAGTTCCTTCTCTTCTTTCGGACTTCCAAATCGACCACGTCATCGGGCACGCCGAAAGGAACAAAAATCACCCGGCCTTCGGGTTTGGCAACCGACATGCCTTCCGAACCGGCATCGACGATGACTACGTCTTCTAAAAACTCAGCTTCTTTTTTTCTTTTGCTCATTCTGCAAAAATACAGATTTTGCAATTTGCAGTGAAGATTTGCCGGCGATTTACCGTTTTTGCCTGAAAATGATTACATTTGCAGCCATGAACGTAGAGGATTTGCGCGACTTTTGCCTTTCCATCGATAAAGCAATCGAGGAAGGTTTTCCTTTTGCAAAATTTCCCGGCGGCGAGAATGTGCTTGTTTTCTATATTTCCGGCAGCATGTTTGCCTATTTCAATATCAACGATTTAAGTTGTGTGAGTTTGAAGTGTCAGCCCGAAAGAATTGCTGGGCTTGTCGATGGCTATCCGTATATTGGATTGCCCTATAACGGCAACCCGAAGTATTGGATCGGAATTGATGCGTTGCAGGCGGATGATGCAATTCTTAAACGTCTGATAACCAATTCGTACAATATCGTTGCGCTTCAAAATAAATCGAAAAAAATCAAATCATGAAAATACTATCTGTTGAGCAAATCCGACAGGCGGATGCCTATACCATTCAGAATGAGCCGATCGCTTCTCTCGATCTCATGGAACGTGCGGCGCAAAGGCTGTTTGAGTGGTTGTATAAACGGGTTTCTGGTGACCGCATTGTGAAGATTTTTTGTGGCATGGGCAATAACGGGGGCGATGGCTTTGCACTGGCGCGACTGCTCTTCCAGCACGATGTGGTTCCACAGGTGTTTATTGTGTATGGCGCTTCGCAGATGAGTCCCGATTGTGATGCGAACTGCCGCCGATTGGAGAACGAAACGCAAGTGCCTATTTTTGAAATCCATTCGGAAGATGACTTCCCGATGGTGACCGCGAATGATATTGTTGTAGATGCTCTGTTTGGGTCGGGACTTAACCGTCCGATAGAAGGCGTTGCCGCCGATTTGATTTTTTATCTCAACCAGACTCCCGCTATCAGTGTCGCCGTCGATATTCCGTCGGGCTTGTTCGCTGACCGTCCCAGTGCAGTGGGCGCGATTTTCAAGGCCGACTATACCTTGACGTTTCAATTCCCCAAGCTGGCGTTTCTGTTTCCGGAAAACGATGCATACGTGGGGCGTTTTGAAGTGCTTGACATCGCCTTGCATCCTCAGTTTATCGAAGAGGTGACAACGGCAGATTTTTATACGACACAGTCCATGGTAAAGCCTTTGTTGCATGTCCGGACAAAGTATTCGCATAAAGGAACATACGGCCATGCCTTGCTGATTGCTGGTTCAAAAGGCAAGACTGGGGCGGCCTTGCTTGCGGCAAAATCATGTTTGAGAGCAGGTGTGGGCTTGTTGAGCGTTCATCTTCCTGATGAAGCCGCCCTTCCCTTGCTAGTTGCCGTTCCGGAGGCTATGGTCGATGCCGATGCTGCTGAGACGTGTTTTAGCGGTTATGGCGACCTTGGCACATACTCCGCCATTGGTGTCGGACCGGGTCTGGGACGTTCGGAACACACTGCGCAGGCTTTGAAACGCCTTATTCAGGATGTAAGCGTGCCCTTGCTCATGGATGCCGATGCCTTGAACATTCTTGCCGAAAACCCAAGCTGGCTGCACTTCCTTCCTGCAAAGACCATACTAACACCGCATATCAAGGAATTTGAACGGATTGCGGGAAAAGCATCCGATTCGTTTGACCGTCTCGATCGACAGCGTGCCATGTCGATGAAGTTCGGCATTGTCATCGTGCTGAAAGGCCCCCATACTTCGGTTACCTTTCCGAATGGAAGTTGTTTTTTCAATACGACAGGCAATCCCGGATTGGCTACGGCAGGCAGCGGTGACGTGTTAACAGGAATCATCTTGTCATTATTGGCGCAACGCTATTCGCCCGAAGAAGCGGCTGTTGCCGGTGTGTATCTGCACGGCTTGGCAGGCGATATTGCAGCAGAAACCATAGGTATGGATGCCATGATTGCCAGTGATGTTACCGACCATATCGGCAAGGCTTACCTGCAGTTGCGTTCGAAATAAAAGGATGGGAGAAGGTTGTCCGAAAGAAGTGCTAAACGGCATGTTTTATCGCTTCCATTGTTTAAACCTTCTGCAAGACCAAAGTGTCAACATCTATTCCTTGCTTATTTGATTATCCTTTTGTGCGAAAAACAATCGCCCGAAACATTTTGATGCTTCGGGCGATTTTCAGATATAGGGAAATCCGTCAGTGGATCACTTCTTTTCTCCGTAGCTTAATCCCATATTGTATAGGATAAACGCATAGATGTCGGCTTGTTCTTCAATGACCTTGGTGATGGGTTTGCCTCCGCCGTGGCCGGCTTTGCTGTCGATGCGGATGATTTTCGGTGCATTGCCGGTTTGAGCGGCCTGCAATGCGGCGGCATATTTGAAAGAATGCGCCGGAACAACACGGTCGTCATGGTCGGCGGTAGTCACCATAATGGCGGGGTAGTGTACGTTTTCTCCGCTTTGGATGGTGTGCAGGGGCGAATAGGCATACAAGGCCTTGAACATAGCCTCATCGTTGGCGCTGGTGCCGTAGTCGCTGGCCCAGTTCCAGCCAATGGTGAACAGGTGATAACGCAGCATGTCCATCACACCCACTTCGGGAACGGCCACAGCATACAGGTCGGGACGTTGGTTGACACAGGCACCGACAAGCAGACCGCCGTTGGAGCCGCCGAGGATGGATAGTTTTTGCGAAGATGTGTATTGTTGGGCAATAAGGTATTCGCTACATGCTATAAAGTCGTCAAAAACATTCTGTTTCTGTAGCTTGGTGCCCGCAACATGCCATTCTTCGCCGTATTCGTTGCCGCCACGCAAGTTGGCTTGCGCATAGATGCCGCCGTTTTCTAAGAAAGGAAGGCGGAAGGTGGAAAAGCCCGGGTTCAGCGTGATGTTGAAACCGCCATAGCCATAAAGCAGGGTGGGGTTGTCGCTGTTTTTCTGCAATCCTGACTTATAGGTCAAAAACATGGGAACCTTGGTGCCGTCTTTGCTGGTGACAAAAACCTGTTCGGTGACAAAATCTTCGGGTTTGAAATCGACCTTCGGGGCGCGGAACACCGTGGAGGTATTGTTGTTGATGTCGTATTTGTAAATCGTGGTGGGGAAAACAAACGAGGTGAAGGCATAGTAAACTTCGGTCTCGTCATAACGGCTGCTGAATCCGACGGAACCGTAGGTGGGCAGCGCGATTTCATGTACCATCTCGCCATTCATGGTGTAAACGTAGGCGTGGTTGGCGGCATCTTGGTCGTAGGTGACAATCATTTTGCCGTCGGCAAGATCGACAGAAGCGATGACATTGTCAGATTCCGGAATCAGCACTTCCCATTTTTCCATTTGAGGAGTCTTGGCCGATACGCGGCAGACACGGCCTTTGGGCGCACCGTAGTTTGTGAAAATGTAAAGCACGTCGTCGATAACATCGAGCGGGTAGTAGAAGTAGTCCATGTTGTCGGCAATTTGTACGAAAGTGCTTGTTTCATCTTTCATATCCTTGATCCATAGCGTGCTGCCTGCTCCTTGGCCGCTCTCATACAAAAACATGTATTTTTCGTCTTCGGTCAGGCTGACTTGGTGGAAATAACGCGGTTGCTTCGGGTTTTCGTAGAAAAGCCGGTCGTTTTCCTGTGTTTCGCCGAGTTTATGGTAGTAAATCTTGTGGTTTTCGTTGATGTTCGAGAACTCTTTGCCGGCAACGGGTTTGTCGTAAGCCGCATAGAAGAATCCTTCCTTGTACCATGTGGCACCGCTGAATTTGGCCCATTCGATATGGTCGGCGAGCAGTGTCTTGGTTGCAATGTCCATAACGTATATTTCAATCCAGTCGGAACCGCTGCGTTGTATGGTGTAGGCCAGGTACTTGCCGTCGTTCGACTGGCTGATGCCGCCTAATGAAACCGTTCCGTCGTCGGATAGCTTGTTCGGATCGAGCAGCACTTCCGGTTCTGAATCGAGCGAAGACTGGATGTAGATCACGCTTTGGTTCTGCAAACCGTCGTTTTTGCTAAAGATGTAGCGTCCGAAACGTTTTGAAGGCACTCCGTAACGTTCGTAATTAATAAGGTGCGTCATGCGGTCTTTGATGGCGGAACGGAAAGGAATGTGTTCCAAGTAATCGTTCGTGACGGCGCGTTGTGCCTCGACCCAGGCGGCAGTCTCGGCAGAGGTGTCATTTTCAAGCCAGCGATAAGGGTCGGCTACTATAGTGCCAAAGTAATCGTCGGTGACGGTGCTGTCTTTCAGGGTCTCGGGATAGGATTTCACCGAGTAGCGTTCCGGCTGTCTGTTGCAGGCAGCCATGGTGATGATGATGCTCATTAGGATGAGGTTTTGTAAAAAAGTCTTCATGGCGTATTGTTGTTTATTGTTTGTGGTTATCGTGTTGCGTTTGTAGGTCTTCAAAATCAAACTACCTTGTCAATATAAGTGTCATCTTCAATGCGAAGGTTGTCGATGATGAACTTTTGCCGGTCGGCGGTGTTTTTCCCCATATAAAACTCCAACAGTTCCTTGATGCCGAAGTCGTAGCGTAGGATGACGGGTTCAAGGTGCATGTTGGGGCCGATAAAGGCGCGGAACTCGGTGTGAGAGATTTCGCCCAAGCCTTTGAAACGTGTGATTTCGGCTTGTTTGCCGCATTTTACAATGGCATTCACCCGTTCTTCCTCGGAATAGCAGTAGTATGTCTCCTTTTTGTTCCTGACCCGGAAAAGCGGTGTTTGAAGGATGTAAACGTGCCCGTTGCGCACCACGTCGGGATAGAATTGTAGGAAAAACGTAAGCAGCAGCAGGCGGATGTGCATACCGTCCACATCGGCATCGGTGGCAATGACAATGTTGTTATAGCGCAGGTTTTCAATGTCTTCGTCAATGTTCAGTGCGGCTTGCAGCAGGTTGAACTCTTCGTTTTCATAGCATACTTTTTTCGACATGCCGAGGCAGTTCAGCGGCTTGCCCCTCAGGCTGAACACCGCTTGTGTCTGCACATCGCGGCTTTTGGTGATGCTGCCCGATGCCGAGTCGCCCTCGGTGATGAAAATAGTGCTTTCCAACCGTTTTACATCGTTGGAATTGAGATGGATGCGGCAGTCACGCAGCTTTTTGTTGTTCAGACTGACCTTTTTGGCACTTTCGCGTGCGGCTTTTTTGATGCCCGCAATGTCCTTGCGTTCCTTTTCATTGGCAAGGATTTTCTGTTGCAGCACGGCTACTGTTTCGGGATTTTTGTGCAGATAGTCGTCCAAATGGCGTTTCAATATGTCGAAGACGTAAGTCTTGAGGAAAGGACTGTCGTTGCTGCCGTCCGGATTGTTGGGCGCCAGATGCGTTGAACCGAGCTTGGTCTTGGTCTGTGCCTCGAACACAGGTTCCTGAATACGAACGCACAATGCACAGATGAGTCCTTGGCGGATATCGGCAGGCTCGTATTCCTTTTGGTAAAACTCTCGCACCACACGGGCGTAGGCCTCGCGAAAAGCCGAATGGTGCGTGCCGCCTTCGGTGGTGTGCTGGCCGTTGACAAAGGAATAGAAATAGTCGTTCGACTGGCCGTTGACATGCGTAAAAGCAGCCTCAAAGTCACCGTCCTTGATGTGAATGAAAGGGTAGAGGCCTTCGCCTTCCATGTTGTTTTGCAGCAAGTCGAGAAGCCCGTTTTTCGAATGGTAGCGTTTGTCGTTGTAAATGAGCGACAGCCCACGGTTCAAGTAGGCATAGTTCCAAATGCGTTTTTCAACGTATTCGTCCACATAGTGGTAGTGGCCGAAAAGCGCCGGGTCGGGGATAAACTCAACCAAAGTGCCACTATCTCCCTTGCCGTATTCTATGATTTCGGTATCACTGATTTGTGTGCCTTGTTCAAACTCAATGGCACGTGTCTTTCCATCGCGAAAGGACTGCACCTTGAAATAGGAAGACAACGCATTGACGGCTTTGGTGCCAACGCCGTTCAGACCGACGGATTTTTGAAACACCTTGCTGTCGTATTTCGCACCGGTGTTCAGTTGTGAGACGGCTTCCACGATTTTTCCCAGCGGAATGCCGCGTCCGTAGTCACGGATGCTGACCTTTTTCTCAATGGTATCGATGTGCACTTCGATTTTCTTTCCGTAGCCCGAAGTGTATTCATCTATCGCATTGTCAATGACTTCCTTGATCAAGACATAGATGCCGTCGTCCTGCGAGGCGCCGTCGCCCAATTTGCCGATATACATGCCGGGACGCCGCCTGATATGCTCCATGTCCTCAAGATGGATGATGCTGTCATCGTTGTATTTGTCTTCTATCTTGGGCTGTTCTTCAGGTTGACTGAAAATATCCTGTTCAAAGTCGTTTTCGTTAAAATCTTCTGCCATCACAACTAGTTTGATGCAAAATTACGCTTTTTCAGTCGATTTCCGGTATTTCGGGACCTTTGCCTGAAAAAATACTTTCGTTGATGATGAAAATCCCGATATTTGCAGTATGAAAGAACCATCTCAAAACGGAAAAAGCAATATTTGCGACAAGACCATCAAGGTCGATATGAAAGCGGTGATTGATTTTGTCAAGCGGCAGTGGAAATTGGATGATTTACATGGCTTTCCGCATTGGCAGCGCGTGGCGGTCAACGGCGAACAGTTGGCGACACCTGACACCGATCCGACGGTGCTTCGCCTGTTCGCCTATCTTCATGACTCATGCAGGCTCGACAATGGTCATGACGGCGAGCATGGCCCGCGTGCGGCAAAAATGATCGCCGACCTGAGGCCCAACCTATTGTCGGGTTTGAACGACGAGCAGTTTCATACTTTGCAGCAAGCCATCGAAAAGCACACTTCGCATCACGCTACCGGCAACCCCACTATCGACGCTTGCTTCGACGCCGACCGCCTCGACCTGATTCGGGTTGGCATCCGCCCCGATCCCAAGAAGATGGCGACAGCAAAAGGCAAGGCATTTGCCGCTGATTTCGAGGCCTATCTGAAAATGCAGCCCTATAAGTATTAGTGGGCTTTGAAGGTCGCTATTTTTGCCTAAACCCATCTTTTAAAGTCGTGGTTATTGCTGTATTGGATAGGATGAAAGCCGCTTCTCCAAAACTTATTTCATTTCACCAAAAACACCACTTTTCCCGAAATCTTAAAGGAAACAGTTTTGTGGACCTTGATCAAGCGGCACGGGAAGGGGGTTCAAGGATAGCGGAAAATAAATGCAAGTTATCATAAAGTAAGATGCGTTCATAATGAAAATAAATCTGTTCCCTTCCCTACAAAAAGGCGATAGCCAAAGGCAAAGCGTTTGCCGCTGATTTCGACATCTATCTTTTAATGGTTTGAAAAACAAATGACACGGTTTGCAGCATGGCATGACAGCCGACAAATTTTTATCGATGCCTCGAACTCACGTTGTTTTTTATAGTCGTTATGCTTGTAATAAAATTACGGTTTATGACCGTCTTTTGCCTCCAAGTGTTTTTTTCGGTACATTCATCCCTATTTTTGGTTATGGTTTTTGATAAAAATCCCAATAAATGGTGATGGTACGCCTGTGGAGCTTTTTATTATTTCGCAGCACTAATTTAGAATTTATAACTATTATGAAAAAGAAAGTTTTATTAGCAGTTGTGGCGGTCGCGTTGCTATTTTCCGTCACCTCGTGCAGGAAAGAAGAAAAAAAAGCAAACGTCATTGTCAAAGCGATTACTGAAAACACAGAAGTTGACTTTACGGCATTTGACATTTCGGTCAATAATTTACGGACATTGACCAAAATTGATGCGAAATTAGACAACAATGGTGAGTATCGGGGACAGATCGATGCAGGCACTTATACGATTACAATTAGTTGGCGTGACGGTAATGCCTCGTTGTTTGGTTCCAAAGAGAGCCTGTCAATTGTTGAAGATGCAGTGATCGAGATCCCTTTGACTTTTTCCATTGGAAAGCCTGACGGATTGATTTTCAAGGAGATATTTCATAATGGAGAGACCAACAACGGGCAAATGATGCATCCCGACCAGTATTTTGTTCTTGTCAACAATGGAACATCGACCGTTTATGCCGACGGCGTGTGTTTTGCCATTGCCCGTCATCCTAATTTTGCCGAGTCCGATGACTTTACGAACTATTTGCCTGATGCCGTCATAGCAGGCTTGGTGTATGCCATACCCGGCAGCGGAACGACCTATCCCGTGGCTCCGGGCGAGGAAATTGTAATTGCGCGAACCGCCATCAACCATCATGCTTCCTATGAAAATGCCGTTGACTTATCCGGAGCACATTTCGAGGCTTTCGATCCGACCGCCCCTGACGATGTCGATAATCCCAATGTGCCCAACCTCATCGCTTACTATTCGATGTTCGGACAGTTTATGATGCACCCACGCGGCTATCTGCCTCCCTTTATTTTTAAAGTGGAAGGTAACGACATCCAACAGTTTCTTGAAGATAACAAAGTGCAATTTGTCGATTCTGAAGGAGAGGTTGAATATGCTTACAAAATCAACACCGATCTTATTTTGGATGGTATCGAAACGGGCAACCAGGGACAGCTTGCCGTGAAAGCATTGCCGAACAGTGTGGACAAAGGTACGGTGCAGGTAACGGGTTGCCATCGTCAGATGCTGGTCGTGCGCAAGTTTACCGAAGAGAATGGGCGGAGACATTATATCGATACCGACGATTCGTCGGCCGACTGTGAAATACAAATCGGTGCAAACTCGTATCCGCGTCCCTAACGATAAGAGCGGCTTTTTAGATGCTTTTTGATGTGATAAGAAGCCCCTTGATTTTTTAGAAAACTACTATTTTATTTCAATCTCGGCTTGGCAGGTGCAAACACCCGCCCAGCCGAAACAATTCCGTTACAATGCAACATAAGTGTAAGGCGGTGCTTCTGGTTTGGATGTTGGCATTTTTGTGTATGGCCACAGCTGTTCATGCCGGCGTAAAAGTGAAGCCTGACGAACGATATGTCATCAGGGGAAGAGTGTCTGATGATCATAATGACAGCGGATTGGCCTTTGCTGTTTTGTTAGAAGAAAATAGCGGTATCGGTATTGTGTGTGATGTCAACGGGAATTTTACCATGCCCCCCATACATGCCGGCAAAGTCTCTGTTAAAGCAAGCTATTTGGGATATGCCGGCAAAACGGTGGCTTTTTTCCTTAACAGCGACACCACGCTGATGATCAAAATGTCGGCCCAAAGTTTTAGGCTGAATGAAATCAATGTGGTGGCCAAATACGCACCTCAAAACAAAGGTAATGCCGTGATTGACCAGGCCGCACTTGAATATATTCAGCCGACATCCATATCGGATGTTTTGCAGTTGCTGCCCGGTAACATTTTGGAAAACAAGGTGATGACCCGATTCAACCTGACGGGATTGCGGCAGGTGGGTGCCGATGCCAATTCATCGTTGGGAATGGCCATTGTCAGCGACGGTGTTCCGATGTCGAACGATGGTATGAGGGTGCAGCTGGGAGGCATTACGGGAGAAGACCCATCCAATCCTTATGTGGCCGATCGGGTGGTGAACAGAAATGTAAGCGTCAATGCCGGCGTGGACATGCGCAACTTGTCAACCGATCATATCGAAAGCGTAGAAATCGTCCGTGGCATTTCCTCGGCCAGGGTGGGCGACTTGACCACCGGTGCCATCCAGGTGCATTCCAAGCAGGGCGAGTCTCCCCTCATGGCACGTGTTAAACTCGATCCGCTCAATAAGCTGTTTTATGTCGGGAAAGGTGTCAAACTTTCGAAAAAGAGAGGGGTGCTTCATGTAGGTATGGACGTGCTGTCTTCTACCGCCGACATCAGGGAACAGCTGGAAAAATACACGCGAGTCACGGCGCAAGAAAACTACAACAATAAGTATGAAATCGGCGACAAACCTTTCGATTTGAATATCAAACTGAGCCAGAATGTGTCGGTGAACAATCACAAAACAGACCAGCTTGTTGTGGAGAAGGACGAGTCTTACCAATCGCGTTACGCACGGCTGGCTGTTTCAACGAAAGGCCGTCTTTTGCTGAACACAATGCTTGTCGAGGATCTTGAAATGAAGCTCTCGGCCGATCTGTCAAGAGACCTGCTGTCGAGGCACAAAATGGTTTTGAGTTCTTCGGGACCTAAAAGCATGCCGTTGAGTGCCGTAGCCGGAGAACATGAAGGGATTTTTCTGCCCGTCAAATACTATAGCGACTATTGTATCGAAAACATTCCGCTGTATGTTTTTGCACAGATCAACGCAACATCGAGATTCAGCATCAAGGAGAAGGCGCGTAATTGTCTGTATTATGGCGGTGAGGCCAAAGTGACGAAAAATTTCGGAAAAGGAGTGTGCGCCGACCCCATGCGTCCGCCATACCCGTTAGACAACACCTACATCAGGCCGCGTCCCAACTATGCGATACCCGCCATCGTTTATGGCGCTTTTTATGCGGAAGACAGGCTGACCGTCCCCATGTCGAGGCATAGCCTGGATTTTTCACTCGGTGTCAGAGCTACAAAAATGTTCAACCTTCCGAAGGATTACATTCTAAGCCATAAGATTATGGTGGAACCGCGTTTGCAAGGGCAGTTGAACTTGGTAAACAATGTTAAAGGCGATAAAATGCTGAATGTTTTCAGAGCAGGATATGGCGAAGAAAACAAGTTGCCGACTCTCGACTTGTTATATCCCGACAAAGTGTATCGCGATTTCATGGTATTGAACGCCTACTTTCAAAACGAAGATCTCGATTATTTGTTGGTCAACACCTTTGTGCACGACCCAGCCAACCCCAATGTGAGGGCCAGTTTGAATAAAAAGGCGGAGGTGGGTTGGGACTTGTTTTTCAATCAGTTTGAGGTATCGTTGTCTGCCTTCTACGAAAACGCACCATACGGATACGAGTATTTCGCCGGTTTTTACCCTGTTGCCTTTTTCCGATACATGGAACCTTTGCATCCCATCACTGAAAAACCGACAAAAGCAGATTATCTTGAAGAGTATTACAAAGATTTTACCCGGTTCAACACGGTCGCTAACAGCGCCAAAACCATTAAAAAGGGCATCGAGTACCGGGTTTTGTTTCCCAAGATCGATGTGTTGGCAACAAACATAGAAGTCAATGGCGCTTATTACCAAACCGTTTACACCAAGGGCGTTCCCGTCATGTATCGTCCCGATATTATCGAGTTTGGGCAGAAATATCCTTATGTCGGTTTTTACGAAGGCGGTACCCATTATTACAAGGAAAGGTTCAATACCACGGTGCGGTTTAACACGCACATCCCGTCATACGGATTGATTTTCACGAACTTCTTTCAGGTGGTGTGGTTGTCAAACGAACGCAAAGGGAATGAAGAAAGCGTTTATCCTTATTCTTACATGGATCTCGATGGCAAGGTGCATCCGGTCACCCCGGAAGAGATACAGTCAGACGTGCATCTTATCGACTTGGCTCGAGAACGCACCGAACTTTACTACAGAACAGAGAGAAAACCCATCGCCATAAGGGTGGATTTCAAGGCGACCAAGGAAATCGGTGAAAGAACGCGGTTGTCGTTCTATGTGAACAATATCATCGACATTAATCCAATTTATAAGCGCGCCGACCATACCACCGGCAGAGATTGGGCTGTAGCATTCTTCGGCGTTGAACTGATGATGCGTTTGTAAAAAACGGGTGGTTATGTATCAACAATCAAAAACAACAATTTTCCATGAAGTGTAATATACTATTATTCAGCCTGTTCGTATGTGTTTTTTTCGATGGTGTGCTGTTTGCACAAAGTGAACGGGAACTATTGTTCGACAAAAGCCATGACGCATTGTCGCCATTGGAGAAGCGTTTTAACACCTATGCGTTTGACCTGTCACAACAAAACAACAATAGAATGATTAGTAACATTTCTGCTTTTCAATTGCTGATAGAAACCGACTCTGCTTTTCGAGACCGCTTTTCATGCAAGAAAAACCCGCCAGTGGATTCCTTGGGCATGTTGAGAATAGGAGCGGAAACCGGTTATAGCCACGGATATATCGGAGGTGAATATTTACCTTATAGCGGGAACGAATTTCGAGACTTTCATGTCGGCACCTCGTTGGTGCACACCTTGAAGAACAAAGGGTCTTTTTGGGGTGCTGCGAGGTATTCTAAAGGAAAGCATTATGGCTACCAATGGAATGCAATCCGTCATGCTGAAATCTATTTGCCTTATGTCGTGGCAGATTCCACCGGGGGCGACTACGATTACGAAGACTATTTCTTTCACGGCGGCTATGCTTGGGGCAAAAACGGCTTCTACTACGGATGCGAAGGCTCTTACCGTGGCGAAATAGCTTGTCGCAAGACGGATCCGCGATGTGCCAATACTACGGCGTGGCTGTCTTTGGGAGGCAGCATGTCGGTCAAAGCCGGTGATGACATGTACGGCTTAAGGGCGTTTTATTTGTACAACAGACAGCACCTCGCACTTCGTAATTGGCGTCCCAATCAGCAAGACAGGTTTTACTTGGTGTATGGGTTTGGCTTTTTTGACATACAAAGCAGCCCTATCAGTTTTGGAATCAACAGAATGTACTATCTGAACGGTGCAGCAGCAGAGGCTTTTTACAAAAGAAACGAATCGGAGAAAACCTTTTTATATGTGTTAGACTATGCTTTTTGCAAAATCAAAACGGAAGAAAGCAATCGGAAAAACCTGTTTGACTCAAAAACACATTCCCTGACCGGCAGGATGAGTTATTCCCAAACATTCGGCACCTTTCAGATCGAAGCCTCTGCCTTGTCAAGCAATACTTTTAGAATGGGAATGGAGAACATTTACGAGAGTTACCTTCCCGACCCTGCTTATCCCAATATCTACGACTATAGGATTGTAAGCATACGCAATCGGTACCGGTATTTATTGTCGGATAATATTGTGCAATGCACATTCAGGCATCCTGTTGGGAAACACGTGAAAATCGGTTATTCGGGAAGCTGTGCGGAACAACACCGGTCGGAGAATTATACCGATCCTAGCCAACATTTGCACACAAACGCTATTATTCCAATGCTTGGCGTTGATTTTCAATATATTAATGAAGAAATGAACGCTGAAATAAAAACTTTGGTCATGTATAGAAAATTGCTCGATAAAGCGTATGCCGTTGCTCCTGTCGGATTGATGACAGATTTTCAACATGCCTTCACTCCGTATGCCTATTATTGTTTTGAGGGTGTTGGCGGGAAAACGGAATTGCAGTTGTCTCGTTCAATAAGGAACATAGGAACAGCAGGTCTGCTGTTGGATGTCATGGTGCATTATGGAGGCCGTCCCAACGATGTTCAATATGTCGGCATTCCCTCGGTGCAGTCTGATATATTATCAACACCCTTGCCTCCCGAAAAAAAGATGGAGTTTTGGGTGAAAGCCTCTTTGTTTTGGATGTTGTGATACGAGAGAATTGCAGGTGAGACCGTTTTTTGAAAAGCGTGATGCGGTGACTATTGCCAAATCTCGTTTTGGAAAGCCACCGTTATTTCTGAAACAGCTTTGAAAAAACATTTCCCCGAAATTTATTTTGCCGTTTTCTGCACTTTCCCCGAAATTCTACAGAAAATAGGACTGGTAAGTCATGATGGGGGTGAAGGTGGATTTGCTTTCAAAATTGTATCTTTGAAATTCTGAAAACAACATGACAGCTGCAAATGCTCGACAATATATTGTTGTCCCTAAAAGTATTTATTTTATTATGAATCAATAAAATAATGTTGAAAAAGCTTGTTCGATTCTGCAAAAAGGCGTATATTTGCAGTCTAAAGCCTTGCAGAAAATGTATAGGAAATCCATTGTCACCCACCAGCGCTCCTTGTTCCTCTACTTCGTCATACAGATGTGTCTCCTTCCAATCTTGAGCGAAACCTTTCAAATAAACCAAAGATTGAAAAGGAGTTTTTAAGGGTTGACTAAGGAATTTACAAAATTAGCATAAAACAAAAAGAGTAAAGAAACTTTACAGTGCCATCCCCATTTCGGAGACAACGAAGCGAAGGTAAAATCATTTGTTCAAGTAATAAAACCACGACTTCTGATTTTACTTTTTTGCCCTTTATGGCACTTTTTTAAAAGCATCGCTCTACAAAACACGATAAACATTCCATCGACCTGCATTCAAATGGCGAATAATGCCCCTTATAAAGGGATTTAATTTGAGAAAATCGCACTGTAACGGGGGGGTATTCAAGTTTTCGGCACAAACAGTCAATTGAACGCACGGTTACAACGGCGTGATAACTTGAAAAAACTTCAAATACCCAACGTTTTGCGAAAACCGACGTTTCAGGCGAAAAACATATTGCGAAAAGCGAGTCAGTAATTCAACCCGAAATGCCACAAGGGAATCACCCGACCATGACCATATTCAATTTCATCCCTCACAACAATGCCATTGGGGATATGCTCGATCTGCTTTTTCCCCTTTTTGTGCCCCCCGATTTCAAAAGTGCAGTCTCCAATGACAAAATCTGATTCCTGCGAAGAGAATACCCTATTCATCACCCTCATCTGGTTATAAAAAAACGTCTTGCGCAGATTGCCCGTCTCCGGATGCCCGTTGGTCAAAATGCCCATCAGGTTGGGATTGTCCACATACACCTTCTCCACCTTGCCCAATCCCCGCATTCCACCCGTGTCGTCACGCGACTGGCCTATCATTCCCGCCTTCTCAAGATAGGTCAAATAATCGGGAACATTGTTTTTGCTCACATGCAGCTCAGCCGCCAGACTATCCGCATTCGGCTTATAGGGTGCCAGTGCCGCAACCACCGACAACATTTGCTTAATTTTTCGCGCTGTAGATGCCAGCATGTCGGCAAACTGCGGAATATCCCCTTCTACCGTCTGCGAAATCACCTGTTCCATTCTGATGGCAAAGCCGCTTTCCTTAGCGAAAGGGTAATAGCCTTTGTCCAAATACGCCCTGAACCAAGGCAAAGGATGCGGCACATCGGGAAGTTCAACCTGGTGAGACAATATCTCCTCCAAGGAAAATGCCCTTGCTTTTACCTGATGGAAAAGCTCAAGATATTCGCGAAACGACAGTCCCTGCATGGAATACATCAAGGCACGGCGGCTCAAGTCGGCTTCGCCTTTCGTGATGTCGAGCACAGAAGATCCTGAGAAAAACACATGCAAATCGGGATGCACGTCGTAAACCTGTTTCAGTTCGCGCGACCAGTTTCGGTATTTGTGTACTTCGTCTATATATAGATGCGTGCCGCCTTCCTTTACAAAATCATCCGCCAATTCCGCCAAGCCGTGATTGGAAAAATAGCTGTGATCGGCAGAGACATAAAGCCGCATTCCGTTTTCCCGATGCGTTTTCAAGTGCTGAAGCAGCATCGTCGATTTCCCCACACCCCGAGGTCCGACGATACCGACCATTCGGCCACTCCAATCAATGCGCCCGGCCATGTAACGGACAAAATCCATGGGCGTATAACGCAACAACTCCTCCATATAGGCAAATAACGTCGTGTCTATCATCATTTCCTCCTTCTTTTTGTCGCAAAAATACAAAAAAATCTCTTATTAAGGGAGAATTATTACGAAATAATCACTTTTTAAGGGATGACTATATACAAGACTTGTATGTGCGTTTAAAGCGGAATTCCGCACGTTGCACTTGATGATGCGGTCTCTCATTTTGAACTTCCGCAGCACTCACTTCACTCCCTTGCCGATATACATGCCGGGCCGTCGCCTGATGTGTTCCATGTCTTCAAGATGGATGATGCTGTCGTCGTTGTAGTTTTCATCTATCTTGCGCTGTTCTTCGGGCTGACTGAAAATATCTTGTTCAAGGTCGTTTTCGTTAAAATCTTCTGCCATTGCAACTAGTTTGCTGCAAAATTACGTTGTTTCGGGCGATTTCCGATTTTTAGCGACATTTGTCAGAAAAAATGCTTTCATGGGCGGATGTTTTTTCGATATTTGCTGCATGAATCAGAGGTTTCAAAACGGAAATAATGGAAAGGATGGGGTCGATGTAGATGCCGTCATTGACTTTGTGTCGAAGCGCTGGATGCTGGACAACATGCACGGGCTTCCGCCTTGGCAGCGGGTGGCGCGTAACGGCGTGCAGCTGGCGACACCCGACACCGATCCGACGGTGCTTCGCCTGTTCGCCTATCTTCATGACTCATGCAGGCTCGACAATGGTCATGACGGCGAGCATGGCCCGCGTGCGGCAAAAATGATCGCCGACCTGAGGCCCAACCTATTGTCGGGTTTGAACGACGAGCAGTTTCATACTTTGCAACAAGCCATTGAACAGCACACGTCGCATCATGATACGGGCAATCCCACTATCGATGCGTGTTTCGATGCCGACCGCCTCGACCTGATGCGCGTAGGCATACGTCCCGATCCGAAGAAGATGGCCACGGCCAAAGGCAAGGATTTTGCTGCCGATTTCGATGCCTATCTGAAAAGCGTGATGCGGTGACTATTGCCAAATCTCGCTTTGGAAAGCCACCGATATTTTAGAAACGGCTTTGAAAAAATGTTTCCCCGAAACATATTTTGCCGTTTTCTGCACTTTCCCCGAAATTTTACAGGAAATAGAGATGGTAAGTCATGATGGGGGTGGAGGGAGATTTGCTTGCAGAGTTGGCAAATACAGATGTGGATTTTTTCAGATAATCCTATCATGATTCAATGATAACAGATCGCTGTACCATGAGTTTATTGGATTTATTTCAAAGTAATATCATCAAACAATACGTTCAAATCTATTTCATCAGGAATCATAATATCAGGTAGCAGAAAGTTTTGTTTGTCGGGAAACTTTTTCAAGATGGCATCATCTGAAATGTCAAGTTTGAAGCGAATTTTTTTGAAAAAAGCAATCTCCGGATATTCAATCTTCTCGTCTGCTTCTATCATCTTGATGGCAATGGTCAGGATCTGAAGTTGTTCTGATTCTGATAATTCGGCATTTGCGACTTCTCTAAGGTATTCAAACAGAAAAGCTTTTCCTTTTTCATTGATCTCTGATATATAACCATTTAAGGTTGATTCGACATCCAATGCTTCAAACAGTTTCGGTTCATCGGCTGTTATTCTTTTTATCAAAGCCACTTCTTCATTGGCAATCTCACCATCGCAAGCCATGCAAGCAAAGGCTGTTTTTAGATATATTTCATTGGTTTTCATTGTTTTATGTATTTTATGGTTTTTATTTAAATCCAATTGGTTTTCTTTCTGGTGTATGGGTAGCAAAGCCTTCAAATTTGTCCTTGACAACTTCGTATTGCCTGATTTGCTCGGCTGTCAAGGAAGGTCTCTTACTCATAATAGTTTCTTCAAGAATTTGCATTGTGATTTTCTCGTGTCTTGATAAGGCTTTTCTTGCTGCATCATCGACGATGAACTGTATGTCGGCGGAAACGTAATTCTCTGTCATATTGGCCAATTTATCATAGTGAATGCCAAAATCAAGTGCCTTGCGGGTTTTCAGGTACATTTCAAACAATAGTTTTCTGGCGGTAAAATCTGGTGGGCCAACATAGAAATGCTTTTCCAAACGTCCTGCGCGAAGAATAGCAGTGTCAATCTTTTGTGGAAGATTGCTTGCACCAATGACAAATACGCCTTTCTCCCCCGTCCTGTCCATCTGTGAAAGCATTTCGTTTACGGCACTTTCTGCCATTTCGTGAATATCGCTGTTGCGATCGGGAACCAGTTCGTTGATTTCGTCAATAAAGATGATGGTCGGAGCATTTTCGTAAGCTTCGTCGAACATTGCCTTGATGTTTTCTTGTGTGGCGTTCACGTAACGGCTTTTCAAGTCGGCGGGGGTCTTTACCATGAAATTGAATCCGACTTCCTCGGCAAACTTCTTGGCAAAGAACGTTTTGCCGCAACCCGGAGGTCCATAGAGCAACATGCCATTGGGAATGGTAACGCCATATTCCTTGTATTTTTCCGGATTGTTCAGGGCATTGATAACGTCCAAACGCATTTGTTCTTTCAAGTCGTCCATGCCAGCCACATCAGCAAAGCCGTTACCAGTCCTTTGACGTTCGGCTTCCTTTCGCTTGGGTTGGGATTTGTTTTGTGAAGGCATGGCCTCCACCATCATTTCATTGTTCAAGGCTTTGATGAATTCTTCAGCAGTTTTGAAGCGGCTGTCCACGTCATTGGCTAAGGCTTTTCGCAAGGTATTGACCAATTGCTCGTCCATGCCGGGTTTGTCCCTGATAAGCATGGGCAAAGGTTTTTGGCGCTCACGCATGACAACTTCAACCATCGCATTCATATCCGCCTGATATTGAGGAATGGTTACAAAGTATGGAGGCAAGCCAAACAACAAGTGATATAGCATGGCACCGACAGCATAAATGTCCGACTGGAAGGTGAAAATACCATTGAATGTCTCGGGCGCCATATAGAAAGGATTCAGTCCGTCTTTCTGGAAGGCCTTTCTGCTTTGCGACAAGAAACGCGCATAACCGAAATCGATGATTTTCGGGTTGTTGTCTTTCATGTCGAGCATGATATTCTCGGTCGTCAATTCGTTATGGATGACTGGATTAGGAAGACCGTGAAGAAACTTCACGCCTTCTAACACACCAAGAACGTATTGCTTTGCCTCGTAAACTGAGCATCCTCTTTCGCGGCCTGTCTTTTGGGCAAGTGTCTCGCCACTGATAAAATCATAGATGATGTAGGCTATTTTCTGACCATTCAGCACCAATTCACCACTGTCGTGATAATGTGTCAGGTTTGGATGATTGAGTTGCTTGGAAATGACAGGTTCCAGCACTTCGCCGTTCTCATCGAATTGCGTATGGTGTAGTTTGGCGTAATTGAAGAGTTTCATGAAATAGTTCTTCCCCGAAGTGTCTTTCACTCGGTAGGTTTCGGCGTAGGTGCTGTCCTTAATAGGAAAAGCGACGGTATATGCGCCGATGGATTGTTGTTTGGTGAGGAGGGGCATAGGATAATCAGATTAAAAGTTGAAATAAACCATAACATGGGACGCCAATCAATGTTACGCCTCCAATTATCAACAGAACAAACGTGCCTAAACAATCGTTACTTTGGGGAGTAACATCTTTTCCAACCATTTCTTTGTATTTCTTTTCAAATTCTGCCCGTAGAATCTGTTCAGTAGATGCTATTATTATTTTGTCAATTGTAACACCTTTCCATTTTTTACCAAGTAAATGCCGGTTTGCATTTGCAATTTTTACTGTGTCTATAAAATTCATAACAACCTCCTTCTTTATTATCCAATTCCACCGCCAGACATTCCAATTCCACCGCCAGCAGATCTTTCCTCTTCCGGCAGCAAATTCAACACATCGCGACAAATGCTGAGCAGTCTTTGTTCGTTGATATTTCCGCTGGCAATCATGCTCTTGCCTTGATTCAGCAATTGGCGGGCCTGACTTGAATTGCGCCAGGCGTATCGTCCAAAGCCATTATCGTAATGCTCAATACAAGCCATTAATTGGTATATTATTGTTACTTGTACGAACACCTGCTCAATCATTTTTAGTACTCTGTGCCCCATCTTCACATCGCGACTACGAATGACAGCATCGGTTTGGCGGCGAAGTTCACTCACTTCTTGGTCATGTTTGTTACCCAAATCGTTATTTGCTTTTTCAAGACGATCGAACTCATGACGAAGTTCAGCTTCAAGGGTGTCCCATTCATGTTTCTTTTCAACTTCTTCCATTTTCAGGAAGGCACGGCGAAGGTCGGCCAATAAGTGCATTTTGCCGTCTTCTGAACTTTTTTCACCATCAAAACGAGTCTCTAAATCATTCAATAGTTTTTCCGCTTCCTGAATCTCAAATTGCGAAACAGCATCGCTTGAACGCAATGCTTCCATTTTTGATTTAGCCTCACGCAAACGATTCGTCAAATCTCTTTCATCCACGCCCTTGCGTACTTTGACATCCACCTCTTTTTCGATGGTTTCACCTATGACCGGGAAAGTGGCTTCTAATCTCATCAGTTGCGAACGGTCAACTTTGATGGTGATGTCGATGTCGCTATTTTGCGGAACGAGTTGTGGAACATCGTCGCCAGTAATTTCCACATCGAACACATGGTCGTTGTATATAGCATTTGTACCCTCTGCATTGTTTTCACCAAGATAAATCGGTATCACCAATTTGTCTTCCGACATTCCGGGGCGCAACTGACGCATGGTTTTCAGACCATTGCGCACTCCGACCGCCGGTATCTGCTGATTCTTTTCCAAACCTTTCAGCGGGATGAAAACCTGCTTGTCTTGCTCTATATCAGTTACCTCGATACCAATATGATAAGGCAAAACGGCTGCTCCGACATTCACACCTTGAATGATATTGATTTCGTCAGGAAAACATGGATATGAAGTGCCTTTGTCGTCATAGATATTCACTGTGAATTGGTTTGCCTTGCCTTCGTTGAGGACGCACTTGATGACCGTGCCCGATCCGATTTCAGTTTTACCGCTCGACCATGCCTTGTCGCCACGCACCAATTCCACATAGACCTTGTCAGGCAAATTGGGCTGGTTGGGAACGAGCATTAAAGACACCGGAGTATCGTTTCTAACAGCTGTTGCTTTATACTGTATATCCAATTGTATTGTGCCTATTTTGACTTTTTCCGTTACCTCGCAGTCAATAGTAGAGGCAAATAACGCAGCCCCCTTGGCGACAGCCGTCATCGGATCAATACTGGAGTCAACATTAGGAGTAATTTGCTCTTTCAGCATTTGGCGAAGAATGGGGGAATGGGTAGGCCCACCAACCAAGATTAGTGAATCTAACTGTGAACCATTCAGATTGTTGCGTTTCAGTAATTCCTTGCAAATGTCGATAGCTTTCTGAAAAAACGGCAGAACAATCGATTTCAATTGTTGCTGCGTGATAATCATGTCTAATTCAATATCGTTATCTTCATCATCGGTGCCAAACTCGTCAATTTGCGAGGTGATGTCACATTCTTCTTTGAATGACAACTGATTTTTGGCTTGTTCGGCATAAAACTTCATGGCATCACGCAAAATTTGTTTCTTCGTGTTATTAGAAAGAATATTTTCTATGGTAAAGTTCTCTTTCAGATAAGGGATAATAATTTCATCTACAACAGCATAATCGAGGTTCTTACCTCCAAGGTAATTGTCGCCTTCGGTGTCAAAAACCTGCATTACACCATCTTCAACATGCAAAAGAGCTGCATCGAAAGTACCACCGCCAAAGTCGAACACAAGCCAATAACCATTTTTGTTTTCTACGTTCAAGCCGTATGCCATTGCGGCGGCAATGGGTTCTTGTAACAACTCGCAATGCTCAATGCCGGCCAAAGTCGCCGCTCGTTTGGTAGCTGCAATCTGGTCTGCCTTGAACTTTGCCGGTATGGTAATGACAGCAGTATCAATATTGTCTTCAGAAGCAAATGATTTCAATGCTTTCAATACTTCTGCCGACAATTCTTCTGAGTTATAGTTTCGCCCCATATTCGGACTGTTAACTTTAGTGTCCAGGCCCATTGTGCGCTTAAATTCAAGAAAAACATTTTCATTTCCTGTCACCCATTTCTTGGTTGCACGCGACTTGTCTTGTCGTAAATCATTGTAGGCACTTGTTCCGACTTTTATCACTTGTTTTTTTGTAAATGACACGCACGATGCCATTGTGTCTTTTAAGTCGTCTGCTTTTTTAATAGTAGGATCACCATTTTCCATCTTGCAGATGGCGGAATTGGTCGTGCCAAGGTCAATTCCAAATTTCATCTTAATTCTTACCATATACGAATTTGCTTATTAATTTTGACTTACTGTTATTTGTGCGGATTGAATCATCACGCCATTATAATTAATCTGAGGTTTTACAATGCCTGTGATAATTTGCTTACCTGTCTCAAGGGTTTCGTCTTCAACGAAATTGGCTGTAACTTTCATTCCATCGTTGTAATCCTTTCCGAGCATGTCAACAATTTCATAGCCGTTTGCCAATAGGTTGTCTTTCATTTGAATAATGGACTTTGAAAGTTGTTTGTGTCCTTTTACGGATTTATCCATTCTGAAAAGTGTTATTTCCATAAAGGTAATGCGGTCGGCAAGGGTTTTCACCAACGAATGGTCAGGTTCAGCCAAAGCATTACCCCCAGCGGTTTTCAACACCTCGCCAATTTTCTGCAACTCGCCCATTTCGGTGCTGAACTGATTGACAATTTTCTCATTCAGGTCATCGGCTTGTTGTTTGAGTTTTGAAATCTTCTCATCGGACGATTTTTGCCCTTTCTTGTGAAGCAACAAAGCCACAATTACTGAAACCAATAAGGCAATGACTATAGCCACAATACCCCATAGGGTCTTCGTTTTCAGGTTGTCTGCGTTTTGTGTAACTGCCTTGTCGGTTGTCTGAATCCTTATGCCCAAAGAATCAGCCGTGGCTTGGATATTTGCCGAGTTCATTGCCACTTGCTTTTGCAACGAATCAATGGAGTGCTGCTTTTGCAGCAAAGCAGTATTTAGAGTAACGTTTTCACTGGAAAGCGAAGAAATTTTAGTTGATAGTTCATTCAATTTACTACCAATGATTTTGTTTTGATTCTCAGCACTTTGAATTTTCTGTTCAAGTTCTCTTATCTGTCTTTGCTGAACTTGATATATGCTATCGGCATTTTGTGAAAATGCCAAAGCCGAAATCAATAATAGGCAGAATGTGATTTTACTTCTTAACATATTTGTATAGTATTATGAATTTATCTAATATCTTTCTTATGAGTCTATTAATCATTTTTTTATCTTTAAGATGCTCTACCCAATTAGGCGAATTGCGATAATAGAATCGCACGAAGGCTCGTCCCCATGAGTGTTGTTGTAAAATAGAATCTCTGAAATCGCGTAGAACCAACACTTGTGGATGGTCGTAGTTGCCATAGCACATGGTGGCAATGTAGCAACCACCGGAAGAACTGCTGGAAGGATGCGAAGATGTAGAAGATAACGAGAGTTGGAGTTGGAGCTGTATGCTTTGTAAAGTTGCTTGATTAGCCATAAATCGATTGCGAGTATTAGAATCCATATCCAGTTTACCAATTAGACGCATAACAAGCATGGCACTATCCACTTTTGCTTTCAAGCCATGTGAAGAGAGCTGGGCCTCATTGATTACGGAGACCAGCATTCCCAACGCATTGCCCGCCACTGCGCTGGATATTTTCAAATAGAAACTATTCGTGCTTCCCAATTGATTCTTGATATTATTTAAATGTGGGACACACTCATTGACAAAAGTTCTTGCATTTTCAACAGTATCAAATTGAGATTGGAATGCTTCCAATTTGTTTGCAATGAATGTAATATCGGAATTGATAACTGCTTCATCTTTCTGTTTCTTCAAAATCTTCACATTCTCATTACACCTATCCTTGCACATTTTCCCAACAGCAACTATACAAGCATATTCCTGTAAAACCAAAGCCTTTTCAATGCTGTCATTGTCATCCGTATTATTGAAATAGTTGATGCCGCATTGTAAAATGGTTTCCGCCAAGTCATCAGCAAGCATCTGATATTTCATGTCCGATGTTCCTAACATGGATTTTACAGTCTGCAAGTCGGATTTTGTGTTTTTCATCAAAACCTTACCTGCAATGTAATTGGCAAACGCATCACCACGCTTCACTGCTTTTGCCTTAGCAATTTCAGCATTGATTCTTAAAACAGGTTCATCAACCGCTTTTTTGCACAAATAATTGTAGTCATCTTTCGAATGGCCATTTTCTCTGAATAAATCCAGCAGTTTTGAAGCGGAAATCTCTTCTAACAAGGTGTCGATAAAAAGATGTGCCAAATCATTTTCGCTAATCGCAAAAACATCACCGCAAATGGCATTCACAAAACTACTCCTTAATCCGTTATCATGAATCATTTCCGTAATGTTGGCAATGGCCATTTCAAGATCATTGCGTATCATTGCAACCACTGCTTTGTTTACACATGTGGCAAATGATTCTCCAATTTCGAAAATATCATTTGCTTTCCCATAATCACCGAGTATAAGCTGATTCATTGCATGTGCGGAAGAAGAATCCTCTACGAACCAAAACAAGGCATATTTCAGTTTGTCTTTGGGTAAATTGATTTGTTTCTTGGCCTGCTGAACTGTCCCCGATGTTCTATTCACTGCTGGCATAAGATTATTGAAATCCATGTCAAAATCTATGGCCTGTCCAATGCTGAGGTAGGCTTCCATCTCATCACAATTCGACACAATTTCAACAGGACGTGAGTTTGAATAAACTCCTAGTATTCGGAATGGGTTATTATCAATGATTTTCAAGGCACAATGCTCGTATAATATAATATTTCAGAGCCGACTCCCTAAGCCCATATTTTTCACTAAATCATTGTGCTACATATAATAAAAAAGCGTGGGAATCTGAACTTTTGCTCATCCCGTGCTTAAGGCTCTCGCATCGCCTACCATCCGAGGATAAGCAATGCCGAAGCCCACGCCGTTAGTATAATACTGTTTGGATTAGTATTATCTACCATAGTGGACGTCAACTATTGCTTTACCATGCGGATGGTGTTTGAATTTGCGAGATTCTAAGCACCGCAGATAAAACGTTAGCTCAACGTCTTTCTCTATATGTATTGTCCCACCCGCTTCACCCTTTCGAGGGCTTCGGCAAGGCTGAAAACAATTTTGCAAAAGTACTAATTAATTTGAATTGGTGTGTGGATTTTTTTTATTGCTGCAGGGCCAACGCATCAGATTTGTAGCAAAAGCAGGAGATAGCCAAAATCCCAAGCGGCTTTTAGCCTTTTGTTCTTGAGG
>JASBYY010000002.1 GCA_029983675.1 Bacteroidales bacterium
TTGTGTTTTCGACGGTGCCTTTCTGCCATGACGAATAGGGGTCGGCGAAATAGACGGGGGCTTTCAGCTTCTTGGAGATCAGCTTGTGTTTGGCGAATTCGCCTCCGTTTCCGGTTGCTTGCCACATACGCCACGAACTGTACAACCTGTTCCTTTTGCCGTTTCCTGACACTGGAAACAAAACATTTTTTCTTCTATAGCTTATTTAGTTTTAGATAAAAAATTGATTTTCTTGCATTTATTTTTGGCAAAAGTAGTATGCAGAGTTCCACTCGATGGTAACAAATGTTACCCATTGCAATATTTTCAGTCCATTTCATGACCATAGAAGTCTTTAATAAAAAAACCACCCCTAATGAAGCTGCTACACTTCAATAAGGGTGGCGATAATCATATAAGCAACTATCAGCCAGTGCTAAAAACTGCAACAAGTCCGCAAAAAGGAGTAAAACTCTAATCGTTTCCGATTAATACGCTTCTCCTGACGGTGGCGAAAACAGCAGCACTTGCAAACATTGCTATGGCATTTATTTCAGGCGTTCCAATTGAACGGTGAAGTGGCGCATCAGTTTGGCTTCCCATGCAATACGCACACCACGGTTGATCTTGTCACGTTTGTCGTACAAGTTCTTGACGGCTGCTGCAATCACATCCATGTGGTTGTCGGTATAGACACGGCGCGGGATGCAAAGGCGCACGAAATCAAGACCGTCGAAACGGTTTTCATGGGTCACCGGGTCACGGTCGGCAAGCAGGTAACCGACTTCGCATGAACGAATGCCAGCTTCCAAATACAGCTCGCAAGTCATGGTCTGTGCAGGGAATTCCTCCTTGGGAATGTTGGGCAAGATACGGTCGGCATCGAGGAAGATGGCGTGGCCACCGGCAGGACGCTGGTAAGGAATGCCATATTCATCGAGCTTGCTGGCTAAATACTGCACCTGGTGGATACGCGTTTGAAGCATGTCGAACTCGGTATTCTCGTCAAGACCTACTGCCATGGCATTCAGGTCGCGACCGCTCAAACCGCCGTAGGTCAGGAAACCTTCAAAAGGAATGCAGAAAGCCTTGGCGCCTTCGTACCATTCCTCATTATTGGTGGCGATGAAACCACCCATATTTACGATGGCATCCTTCTTGGCCGACATGGTCATGCTGTCAACATAAGAGAACATCTCCTTGGTGATTTCCTTGATGCTCTTGTTTTCGTAGCCTTTTTCACGGGTTTTGATGAAATAGGCGTTTTCGGCAAAACGAGCACTGTCCATATTGACCGGCACACCGTATCTATGGCAAAGTTCGCAGGTTTCGCGGATGTTCTTCATACTCACAGGCTGACCGCCAACAGTATTATTAGTAACGGTAAGCACCATGAAAGGGACATTGCCTTTATTTTCTTTCAGCACCTTTTCTAACTTTTCAAGCGAGACGTTGCCCTTGAAGGGAATTTCTAACTGCGTGTTATGTGCTTCGTCAATAGTGACATCGATAGCCTTGGCCTTGCGCATTTCGATATGACCCTTGGTAGTGTCAAAATGAGCATTACCAGGAACCACATTGCCTTCTTTCACAAGATAAGAAAACAGTACGTTTTCGGCAGCACGACCTTGATGGGTAGGGATGACATACTTGAAACCCAGCAAACGTTGAACAACCTCCTTGAACTTAAAAAAAGAAGAAGCGCCGGCATAACTTTCATCGCCTAACATCATGGCACTCCACTGACGGTCAGTCATCGAACCGGTACCGGAATCGGTCAACAAGTCAATATAAACCTGATCCGATTTCAGCATAAACACATTGTTGTAGGCTTCAGCAAGCCATTTTTCACGTTCTTCACGTGTCGATTTGTGGATAGGCTCCACCATCTTGATTTTCCAAGATTCTGAGAATGGTAATTCCATGATTTTTAATATTTTATAGTAATTAATAGATTGAATTTCCGACAAAATAAAGAAAAGGGGTCTTTTTTAGATCCGCAAAAAACATTTAGAAGCGGTCGCGCTCCTTGACATTGAGAAATGTTGTTTTTTCTTTCCTCTTTTTCATTGCCGTCTTTGAATGGAAATGCGGGTCAAAATTACCAACTTTTTGAATATCCTGCAACTATTTTGGAATAAAAAAGATTATTTTCCTAATTTTGACCCCTCGAAAGCAACAGCAGCAAGGCGTTCTTACAACGCCTTCTACTTGTGACAGACAATACAACAGACTTACAGATATGAAGAGATTTAATTCGCTGCTTCTTGCAGCTTTGCTGCTGTTCGGCATCAACGCCGCAGCGCAAGAACAGGAAATGCTTGTAGGTGCCAGTTGCACCAGCATCATGGTTGGAAAAAACGCCTCAACTGACGGATCGGTCATCACCTCGCACACCTGCGATGCTATGTACCGCACATGGGTGAGAATGGAACCTGCTGCCGACCACGAAAAAGGCACCATGCACAAGGTGTATAAAGGCACCATGCACACCGAAACGCCTTACAGCATGGAAAACCTCACCCTTGCCGGCGAGATTCCAGAGGCGGCCCACACCTATGCTTACATGAACACGGCTTATCCCTGCATGAACGAAAAACAACTCGCCATGGGAGAAAGTACCTTTTCCGGCCCCGACACCTTGGTTAACCCCAAAGGCATGTTTTACATCGAAGAGCTGCAACGCATCGCATTGCAACGCTGCGACAACGCCCGCGATGCCATCGCACTCATCGGCAAGATGATTAAGGAATACGGCTACGGCGACGGCGGAGAGTGCATCACCATTGCCGACAAAAATGAAGTGTGGCAGATGGAAATTTTAGGCGAAGGCCCCGAAAAAATCGGCGGCATCTGGGTGGCACAGCGCGTGCCCGACGATGAGGTGGCCGTCAGTTGCAATGTCCCGCGCATCGGCAAACTTGACCGCAAAAACAAAGACTTCTTTCTGTGTTCCGATAATATTGAAAAGGTAGCCCTAAAATATGGACTTTGGGATGGCAAAGAGGATTTCATCTGGTGGAAAGTCTTCCCTTCATCCTATTCCGACGGCAAGAACTTCAAGGAACGCGAATGGTATATTTTCAACGAATTGGCTCCGAGCTTAAAACTCTCTTTGGAAGCCGAAGCACTGCCTTTTTCCGTCAAGCCGGAGGAAAAAGTCAGTCCACAGCGTGTCATGGAGCTGTTTCGCACCAACTACGAGGGTTCGCCTGAATTGGACCAGACCCAAAACCTGCTGGCACCTCGTCGCCATCGGGACGCTGAAGGAAATATTGTCACCGATACTGCAGTTTGCATCAACGCCAACCCATGGATGGACGGCAACGAACGCTCCCTTTACAACATGTTGAAACCCGGCACGGTCACTTTCTACCGTGGCGTAGCCATGTCATGGTGCTCCTACTCCACCATCATCCAATGCCGGAGCTGGTTGCCTGATGCCGTCGGCGGCCTTTGCTGGTTCTCGATGGAAAACCCCGGACAAAGCCCACGCATCCCGATATTTGCAGGAAGTACCAAGCTCCCTGCCGGTTTTGAAATTTGCGGGCACCACCGTTACAACGAAAATGCCGCCCTGTGGCAGTACCGCAAAGCGAACAAACTGGCGCAGGTTCGCTGGGGACGCTGTAAGGACACTATGCTCGGCAACATAAAACACTACGAAGATAAAGCCTTTGCCGAGTTGCCGGCCCTTGAAAAACAAGCCGTCGATTTACTGAACGCCGACAAGGCCAAAGATGCCCAAGGCTTATTGAACCGCTACACTGCCGACTTTGCCGGTGCCACACGTCAAACCTGGATGGAAATGGAGCATAGGTTCTGGGAAATGTTCTGGACTGGCTTCTAAATCTGTTCCACCATATAATAACGAAAAAAGCGGCGTTATGCCGCTTTTTCTTTTTGCTTTAGTTGCAGGCATTAATAAACGCTCGACTGAACGACACGCACTGTTGCAGAGCCTCCATAAACACCGCTCACCGTCACTTGTCCGATACGTTCATTAGTCAACGTGCAAGGCGTAACGGTAATCACAATAGAGCCGTTACCCGATCCTTCGGGGGGCGAGCAGGATATCCATTCACTGCTGGTCACTTTCCATAACTGGTTGGCCGTCACGTTCACCGTATATTGGCCACCTATCAAAGGCACATGCAGTTCATCCATGCCAAGCTGTATTATCGCTTCATGTCCCGACTGAACGACATATAGCCGAACCGTCCCGATAATACTTTGGATGAAAACGATGGCGTTTCTGGCAATAAATGAATCATTGGCTTGAACTGTGACCGACAAGGAGGCATTGCCATTTCCTGATGCAGGTGTGACGCTCAGCCAATCCGCATCGCAGGTGATGGTCCACGCCACATTGGCAGTAATGTTGACGGTTTTTGTCCCTGCCGCATCATCGAACTGCAAAGTGTGGTTGGGCACATCGATGGAGAGCATCGGCACGATAGTGCCAGAGTTTTGACCGACTACAATATCAACTGTCTTATCATGCGAAGTCAAGGTAACGGTGCCCGAACGGTCGCTGTTGACATAAGGATTGGCTTCGGTCTCAACGAGCAAGGTCCCATCGCCATTTCCCGAAAGAGGTGAAATAGTCAGCCAGTCGCAATCGGTCGTGACGTTCCAATCTCTGTTACAAGAAACCTCCACCTGTCGGCTACCGCCTTCGTAGCTAAAGAAAATGCTCTTCGGATTCACGTTAATGTAGTTCAAGCTATTGAGTCCTGCCTGATTAACCTTGAGAACAGCCTTATCGGCCCCCATCCTAAAGATAGGATTATCTGAACGGTCCTCGTACAATGGGTTTTCAGTTACATGCACTGCCACAAAACAGGAGCCTTCTCCTTCTTCTGGCGACACAGAAATCCAATCGGGACAATTGGTCGATTTCCATTGACCTGGAGCGTGAAGAAACAGTGTGTCCACACCAGCTTCATAGCCGAAATCCAATACAGAGGGATAGGTTGCTATTTTCTCGGAATGGCACTGATAGATTTTAACCTCACGCGACAATCCCGAACAAGTCAATGTGACATAAGCCCGACGCAAATCGAAATCATCGGAAACACCCGAAGCCACGGTAACCTTAACTTGCCCGTCTCCTTCTCCAGCCTGAGGCTCCAAACTGATCCAAGGTTCAGGGCAGGACACCGTCCATGGTGCGCTTGCCACAACATTAAGTGTCAGCGTGTCACCACCGATACGGGCATCAAAAAACACAGGAGAAACGGTCAGAAACTGTTCTGCAAAAGTCTTTTGACTGACTTCAAGGACGGCGGATTTATGTTCGGTAACCAACGAAATGCGGACATCGCGATCAGCGCCCAAAACATTTCTCGGTGCAGTTAGCGACAAGGTGGCATTCCCAGTACCCATTGAGGTTGAAAGGGTTATCCAATCGGGGCATCCTTCAACGGTCCAATCGCCATTCGATGACACGGCAACATCCACCGTTCCCCCTTCGGTGGGTATCACTACCGAACTCGGATCGACCGATACATTCGTCTTTCTACATGCTACTGCCAGCAATAGCACAGCAGCAAACAACACTATGTTTCTTAGTTTTGACATAACAATTATGAGTTAGATTTCAAGCAAAAATAATAAAATATTCCGATTTCCGGTTGCTATTCGCTTGAAATGCCATCCATGGATTATTCACAGCAAGCGGTTACGATGTTCAGACAACAGCGGTGCAGGCACAAAAAAGGGTGCTCGTTTCCGGCACCCTTTAGTCTTTTCTTACAATGAAAATCAATAGAAAACAGCTCTATTGTCTTCTATCTTGGCTTTTTTACGCAATGCGTTGTAAACGCCTCCGTTCAAAATACTATTAGCGAAACGCGAGTTCATTTCTTTAATGATACCACTATAATCCTCCGTCGGGGCTGCATTGTTATGCTTCACATTACGGATGACGAAAGCACTGGTATTGCCGGCAACCGGTCCCACAACATCGCCTTCCTTCATACCCATGACGGTTCCAATGATACTGGCTTCCACGCCAAAGTTACCCAAGGCACGTGATTCGACTGTAACATCGTTCACCGTAGTGGATTCAGCACCCAGTTCATTGACCATGCGCTGATAGTCATCGCCACAAGCCTTCATCTTCTCAACGGCCATCTCGCCTTTTTTCTTATTGAGGATCTGATATTTGAGTTGTTCGGCAACTTCATTTATAGGTGCATATCCCTCAGGAATGACCTTGGTAAGGGCTGCAACAACAAACATGTCATCAAGGTCGAAGATGGAGGAAATGTCGTTAAGCTTTGTCTTGGAATCGAAAGCCCAACGCACAATCTGCCGAGGATTCTTGACACCAGTAATCTGGTAGGTTCCGCTACTCAAACGAGGCATGGTGCGCTTGGTGAGGCCGTCCTTTTCGATGGCTTCGTTGAAAGCATCGTAACTCGTGCTTTCCGTCACAAACTTATTGGCCTGGGCAAAGACATTCTGATAGGTCTCGGTGCTTGCCACCAGTTCATGGGTCAAGTAGGCAAGACGCATTTTGCGCTGAGGAGCATTTTTGTCGGTCACTTTAATCACGTGGTAGCCAAAGGGGGTTTCCACTACGCCGAGTGTTCCAACAGCGTTTTTCACCACAAATTCGTTGAAGGCATACACCATCATGCCATCGGTAAACCAATCCAAGTCGCCACCTTTGTCTTTGGAACCATCGCTCGAATACTTGGCAGCAAGTTCACCAAACAAAGTCGCATTCTTAGGAACGTTCTTCAGAGCATTCAGTATGCTATCGGCTCGCATTTTAGCGACTTCCTTGGTAGTCACTGTGTCGGTGCTACGCAACGAACCGATGAAAGGTATGAGGATATGGCTGGCGCGAAGCGAGTCAGAACGCATCTGAACATCCATAACACGAACGAGATTAAACGTCTCACCGTCTCTGTAAGGACCAAACACATAACCCACTTCACGGTTCTGATTGAAGAGTATGGTGTCAATGGCCATCGACACATCTTTCTTTGCCTTCCATGTGCTATCATAACGATGGTCAGAATTGGCGTTGACAAAATTAATCACGTTGGCGGACTGTGTGAATTCCGACTTCAAGTCATCAACAAAACTGGCGGCATTCATAATATCTTCCTGCGAAGGTTTCACTTCGAACACCACGTATTCAATGCCACGTGTTTCATCGGTTTCATACTTGTATTTGTTTTCGTTGTAGAAAGCCTGATTGTCCTTGTCGGTCACCACAACAGTGGTGTCGGCAATATTGCTATAACGATAGGCCACCACATCGGCAGAGACCTTGTTATTCCTGTTTTCGTAGATTCTTTGAGCCAGCTTGGTAGGCACGAAATAGGAAGCCTTCACTAAGTTTTCAAACTTGGTCTGCAAGCGGTTTTCCTGCACCTGCTTCTCGAAATCGAACCATTGTGCCTTGGCTTCAGGAGCAAAGTTCTCGATATTGGACAAATAGTTGTTCAGCATATTGCGATCAAAGTTGCCATTGACATCAGTGAACGTCTGGACGACCCATTGGTGGGGTTCTTCACCCACAAACTGGTCGTACAATTCCTCTTCCGAAACATTCATGCCCAGCGCTTCATACTCCTTTGTCATGATGTTGTTTGCAATCATTTGCTCAAGAGTGCTGTTGTAAACGCCAAGTGTCTGTTCAGACGAAAGGCTGTTGACTCCTTGGTTTCTGCGTTGGTTCTCAACGTTCTTCTTCGCCTGTTGATCAAAGTCCTGATACGGAATCTTCTCTCCGTTTACCACGGCGATGTTGTATTCACGACCTCTATTTGAACTTTGGAAAAGGTCTTGCAAAACGAACGCCAACAAGGCGAGACCAATGAAGGCGATCAATAAGCCGGAACGTCTTCTGATTTTTTCAATTACTGCCATTTTTTACCTATTTATAGTATTAATTCTTCAAAATTTGAGCCTGCAAATTTAGTAAAGGATTTGAAACGAAACCTACTTCCACGCTAAATTTATTTTTTTCACCGCCGACCTTATTCTATCATCATGAATTTTTTTACATGAATAAATTTGTAATATCTTTATTTTCAACGACTTATAACAAAACTATATGACAGTCAGCTTCACCAACTCCAATTTCTTGTTGGAAGCCCGAAGCACCTTGACATTGAAATGACCGATGGTGATTTCCTTGCCTGTTTCGGGGATATCCTCATAATAGTGCAGCACCATTCCTGCCAAGGTTTCGTAATCGTCAGAAACGGGCAGGTCGAGTTTGTAAGTCTCGTTGAGATAATCAATTTCGAGACGTGCCGAAAACACGAAAACATTGGATGCGACAACCTTTTGCACCTCGTCTTCGTCATCGTATTCATCGTTGATTTCGCCGAAAATCTCCTCGATGACATCTTCCATGGCAACAATGCCGGATGTACCGCCAAACTCATCGACGACAACGGCCAACGCCTGATGTTTTTGTATGAGATGTTTCAGCAATTGGTCGGCGGAATAAGTTTCGGGAAAGAAATCAATGGGGCGCAACAAGTCTTTCAGTTCCACATTTCGCTTGCCGACCTCCGCTTGGAACAAATCGTTGAGATGGACATAGCCCACAATGTTGTCGATGCTATCGCTATAAACAACAAGTTTGGAGTGCTTGGTTTCTTCGAAACGGGCCTTGAGCACTTCGAGGGTATCGCTTAACTTGACAGACTCTATTTCATTACGCGGCCTCATGCACTCGCGCAGCTTAACAGTCCTAAAGTCCATGGCATTCTGGAAAAGCTGTATCTCCTGCTGCACATCCTCGTCGGCCTCTTCGGGGTCGGCGTATTCGGCAATATAATCGTTCAAATCAACGGTGCTGAACTTATAGGCTTCATGATCGGGCTTCACGCCAAATAGCCCCCTGATGATCAACTCGGAAAATCCGGTATAAAGCAATGTGAGCGGATAAAGCAAACAGTAGCAGACAAAGGTCGGGAAAGCGAAAAAAGCCAGGATGGCATTGGGATTGATGCGGAACAGCACCTTGGGCAAAAACTCACCAAGAATCAGAATCATCAAGGTTGAGAGAAGCGATTGTATCACGAGTATCATGAAATCGTTTTCCAAGGCTTGGGGCAGCATCCAATATGCGACCGGTTCGAGAATCCGCGCAAAGCTGATGGCGTAGATAATCAATGCGATATTATTCCCCAACAGCAAAGTGGTGACGAAACGCGACGGGTTGTCGTAGAACAGCTGCACAATTTTGGCCGAAAACTTGTTTTTCGTCAGGTCCACTTGCAATTGCAGGCGGTTGGCGCTATTGAAAGCAATCTCCAGCCCCGAGCATAATGCCGAGAAAAACAAAGTTATCGAAACGATGATCCAGTCCGTCATATCTGTTGGTTTTGTAGCGGGTCACGGAATCTCTTCATCTTCAACATCAAATGTGGCTGTCACATTAAAAATGGAATATTGCGAAAAATCCTCCTTTGCGGTGAGGCTGTCGCCGAGGATAACTTTATCGGGCGTGACGATCTTCACATTCGACCGTGCGAATATCATTTTCGTATCCTGATGCCAGAACAGCTCATCGGAGTCCATCATCTCTTTGGTCTCGAAGTTTTCCACATGCACATTGCCTTTGGCTTCGACAAGCTGTTGCTGTCCGTAGCTAACTCCATAGTCTGCCCGAATCAACGCTGTCCGCACATGGTTGACGTCGTACATGTTCGCCACGAAGCCATTGGAGAATTCCAGATTTTCGTTCTCGCTTTCCTGTCGGAAAAGTTTGGGCGCATTCAATTCTACTTGCACATGCCCCGAATCGCTGCGATAGAACACCACGTCGTAAGCGGTGATGCCAGCCAGCGTATCGTCCGAAGCCAGTTCCTGAACCACCTTGATTGGGTTCTCACACGAAAACAACATCACAGCCATCATGGCCGTGATGTTGCATATTATTCCTATTTTAATTCGCCTTTTCAACGATGTGTTTCCATTTTCAACATCAATGAATAAAGGTGTTTCGTATCCCTCTCAAAGCTTATTTTGAGGCTCTGATGGTAGTGGTTTCGTTGATCCATCCGCCTACCGTGTAGGAATCGCCCACGTTGAAGTCGTTGAAGAAGATGTTCTCCATGGTCGGGAAGTGCTGCGAGTAGCTTCTGATGTAATCGGAAGCGCGGTCAGCCACCGTTGGGTCTAGCTGTTTGGCCTTGTTGAACTTGTCAACTGCAGCCCAGTAGGCAACACGTCCGTAAAAGTCGCCTTCGCCGATTTGCTGAGCGCTGGCAGCATAGTCGAGACCGATGATGATGTAAGGCTCACCGGCTGTCGGGTCAACGGCGGCAGCTCTTCTGGCGGCATCGCGTGACTTCGAGTAGTTGCTGACATTCATATAGCAATAGGCGAGGTTGCGATAGGCGCGATACACACGCTCCGAGTTTTCGGATGAAGTGGACTGCTCAAAGTATTCGGCAGCCTGACGGTAGTTCTTTTCTCCAAACAGCTTCACGCCGATGTTGTAGGCCGATTCCGGGCTGGGATCCAGCTCATGCAGTTTCATACTGGCATCAAGGAAGACCTTGGCACTGGTGCAGTCTTTTCTATCGAGAATCGTGGTGATTTTCTTCAGCACATTGATATCGTTGGGGTTTTCGGCCATCTTTGCCGTAAACACGGCCACCAGGTCTTCGCAAGAGGCGAAAGGCTGGAACGAGTTGTCAAGGTTGTTTTTCACACCCTTATAGTTGGCGATCATCCTTTCGTCCGCTGCTTCGACGGCGTTCTTCATGTCGGCATCTATCACATCAGACAAATCCTGATACACCTCGATCACGCCCATCTTTTCGATCTTCTTGGCGTTGGCCATTTCGACCACGGTGCGGAAATATGTATCAAGGTAAGCCACCTGAAGCTGACGCACATCCATGGCCACAGCTTCCTTCAGGATGTTATAGGCTTCTTCGTAGCGGTCCTTGTTGTAGGCATACACATCGTGACCTTTACGCGCCATGATAGCCGCCACTTGTGATTCGCCGTTTTTCTTGGTGGGGAAATACTGGGCACGTCCGTCATGGATCATGCACAATGAGTCGATATAGATATTTCTCTCCGCCTTGTTCTTTGCCTTCCCAATGAAATAATCCATGATTTTCTGGCCATTGGTGTAGGTCAGTTCGCTGGCACGTGGGCATTCCAAAAACACTTTGCGCCATGCTGCCACCATTTCGGGGCTAAACGAGGCTTCGGCATACTTTGCAGCTTCCCACTGCTTGAAATACTCGCGGTAGATGGAAATGTTGGTGACGCAGGCCACGCTATCAGCGCCGTATTTCGATTCGGTCACTTCCTGTGCGAAAACACCCGCAGTCATTCCTACTAACAGTGCCGTCATCACAAATCTTCTTGTTTTCATCTCAATTTTACTTTTACAGGTTATACTACTAGTTTGTTATTATTCTTATTTATACTGTCTCTTCATGAACCAGCGTTCATGCACCGAAACGCCGATTGTGAAGTTGATGTATCTCTCTTGTATCAACCTATCAGATTTCGTGCCACATTGTCCCAACTCGAGACCAAGATGTACTTTGGACAGTGACCTCGCCAAGGGCAACGACATACCCAATGTAACACCAAACTTATTGATAGACTGTCCGTTGATACGAAGAAATGTTTGTTCATAAAAACCTCCAAAACGATACGAAACGCGGGTCCAATAATTCGAAATGGCCGAGGACACCGGGAGATATTCGGCACCGCAAGCGACGCTCCACGCGTTTTGCAACGAAGTGTCGGCGACTCCATTTCTTTCAAAGCCAGTCCACTGGTTCCAATTGAAATCAGCACCTACCGTCCATCGTTTGTTTTTCTGCAACGCCACACCGAAACCTACTCCATGAGGCAAAGTCAAACTGCCGTCACCTTGTTTCTGATAAAATATGGTATCCACAAGGTGTTCTACCTCGTTTTCACCTGTATTATTAATAATGGTGCGGATAAAAGTGGTCTGTCGTCCACCAATCTTGATTTTCTGATTATAAGTCAATCCAAGGCTAAGATTCATGTTATCGCCCAGTGCGGTACGGTAAAGCATGCCGTAATCGAGCATAAAGGAACGCACCATCAGGTCGACGCTGCGGCGTGTGGCAAGCCGATAGGTGGAGTCGGGGAAAAAAAGCGTTGTGAGCGATTCGCTGTCGCCAAACACAAACGTGGCGTTTGCCCCCACCGAAAAATGTTTGTTCAAACGGAAGGCATTGCCCCAGAAAGCCTGGTTCAAACCTCCTGACCCTCTGAAAGCAGTGCCATAGTTGCCAATCACTTCATCATGATGATTCACAATGATATTGTATCCCACGCTGCTGTATGGCTGTGCTCCAATGGCAGTCTTCCACCACGGCGTGACGCCAAAACCCATGGCAACATAGTTGAGGGATGCGTTACTTGACTTCTCGCTCAATTGCGTAGTGCTAAAGGTAGAACTCTTGGCATACAGTCCCACATCGAACAAAAAGGCCAGCGAGTCGAAAGTGGCATACGAAGCCGGGTTCTCCGCATTAATCATCGAACCGCCCCATAATGCATTGGCCACTCCTCCCATGCCTCCAAGACGAGTGTTCATCGTCTTGTTGCGCACTTGCCCAATGCCAAACATGGAATAAGGCGAATCAACATCGGCCTGCGCCATAACGCCATGAACCGAAAAAACAAGAAAGACCGCAACAATCAGCTTTCGCAAGGTAAATTTTCTCATAGTCTGTGTCTCTTATTTCCAGATGGGCACACTTTTAATCGTGATTGATCCGATTTTTGAGCGTGCAAATATCTGATTTTTTAACTCCCCCAGCAAGTATTTATTGCATTATTACCTTATAAAAAATACTATTATTTTGATTATCAATGAATTATAAAATACGCTTTTTTTCGCAGTGATTGAATCTCTTCTTGACAGCAATGTCATGAGAGCTCACTTACCTAAAATACGTTCCATCATTTGAGAGTTGCGTTGAATGGCTTGATCATTTTAGCTATTGGAGATGCTAGCGCTAATGTGGAGATGCAGAAGAGCCGCCGGATCAGTTCTGGATGATCCAGAATGACGGTGCTCAGAATTCATACTGGATTCCCTTGCAAGGGCAATTATTCCATCAAATTAATAACCAGCAACGTCTAAACTCAAGGCTACAAACACCAAAAAAACCGCCATATCACCCTTCCCCCATTTTAAAAGCAGATCTAAAACAATGTAATATCAATTTGACAACCAATACGTTACAAAACTATCACACTATTTCTCCCAATATTTATCATTTTTTTCTTGCAGTTTCAAAAAAAGTCGTATTTTTGCAGCCGCAAATGATGGTACCGTAGCTCAGTTGGTAGAGCAGAGGACTGAAAATCCTCGTGTCACTGGTTCGATTCCCGTCGGTACCACCACGAAAAAAAGCCGAATTTTCATTCGGCTTTTTTTTCGTTATTTCCCCTACCCTTTCCTTCGTTTCAAGATTCCATCATCTCGCGCATCTTTTGTGCGATGAAAACGGCATCCATGCGGTTCATGCAGTTGAAATGCCCTTTGGGGCAACGCTTATATCCCAATTTGTGGCAAGGACGGCAGCTCAACCCTTTCACTTCGACAATACAAGCCGGTTTCATGTCCTGAGGCAAATATGGATACATGCCGAACTCGGGAACCGTATTGCCCCATACGGAGACAATGGGTTTTCGCAAGGCCGCCGCGATGTGCATCATGCCGGTGTCGTTGGTCAACACCACGCTCGCCATAGAAAGCAACGAGGCCGACTGCCCTATGGAAAGCCGTCCGCAACTGTTGCCAATATTAGTGCCTACTTGACGGACAATTTTCTCGCCACGGGCGAAATCTTCGGGACCCCCAACTAAAATCACCGGTTCATCCAATGCATGGCAAACGGCAACGACCTTGTCATCAGGCAGAATCTTTGTAGCGTGTTGACCGCCGACAACCACCGCTGCAAAGCCCCATTGAAATTCCTCGGGGAGATCGGCAAGATGCAGCACATCGCTCTCGGAAAAAAAGAAATCCAATCCTTGTCCATCGTTCTTCACACCAAGCGGTGCTACAGCCTTGAAATAACGATCGACGATATGCAGATTAGGCAAATGACCCAATTTCAACTTGGTATATAGGAATTTGCGGAAATCGAGTTTCGGAAACGAAGCCGAAGGACAACGCAACGCCATGCGCACCTTCCACGAACGCCAGTTTTTGTGTAAGTCCACGATAAAATCATACCGCTCTGACTTCAGTAAGGAAATGAGTTCGTTCAAGCCTCCCGAAAGATCAAGCACCTTGGAGACATAAGGATTATTCTCGTAAATAGTGCGATAAGATGGTTTCGTAACCACGTGAATCTCTGCATCTTTCAATTGTTTTTTCAGACAGCGGACAACGGGGGTCGTCAACACAATATCACCGATAGAACTAAAGCGTATGAGGAGGATCTTCATCAAAACCGATACATTTTTCTGAGGTGCAAACTTACACAAAACTTCGAAGTTGTTTTGAATTCTTACAACAAAGTATTTATTGAATTATTTCGGAAATTATTTCCTTTGTTTTCGGTTGACAACTCTACTCCATTCAAAACAGCTTCTTTTTCACAACAAAAAAGTCGCATCTACAAATTAGCATGCTTTGGCTGCTGCGAGATAAGTGAACAGTATTTCATGCTTTTGTTTTTCCCAATGCGTGAATTTTGTAGTTTTGCGCCGAAATAATAATCCTTCAAGATGAAAAAACATCTGAATCTCATATTAGCCGTTATTAGTGGTCTGTTGTTATCCGCCGCATGGCCGTTGCGCGGTTTCGTGCCGTTTATTTTCATCGCCTTTGTACCGTTGTTGTGGGTGGAACACCATATTGCCAACGGTGGCAATGGGCGCGTTTTCGGGCTTTCTTTCCTTACTTTTTTGGTTTGGAACGTGCTGACAACCTGGTGGGTGTTTTACGCCACACCCGCTGCTACCGCCGCATATTTCCTGAATGCACTGTTTATGGCAACTGTGTTTTGGTTTTTTCACATCGCCAAAACAAAGCTGTGTAACAACGGCTGGGGCAACCTGCTACTGATTCCGCTGTGGATGGCATTTGAAATGCTGCATTACTATTGGTCGGCCAAATGGCCATGGCTGAATTTAGGCAATGTGTTTTCCACATACCACACTTGGATTCAATGGTACGAATTTACCGGCAGCGCCGGAGGAACCCTGTGGGTACTTCTTGTCAACATACTGATTGTCAATATCCTCATTGCCGTTTCAAATGGAAAATCAGTCAAACAATTATGGGTGCCAGCCTTGACAACTTTGTTATTGGTTTTGGTTCCCATTCTCATCAGCAAGGTGATATATCGGAATTATGAAGAACAAGGCGAGGATACCGAAGTAGTGGTGGTACAGCAGAACTTGGATCCGTGGACGGAACAATATACCACCACTCCCAAGGAAATAGCCGACTACAACATTAGGCTCGCCGAATCGGTAATGACCCCCAACACCCGCTTTATAGTCGGTTCGGAATCGGCGGTGCAGGAAGGCATTTGGCTGAATGCCGTAGAAAATTCACAGTCGGTGGGTTACTTTCAGGATTTCCTGAGCCGACATCCACAAGCCGCAGTGGTCATTGGTGCGACGACCTTTGAATTTGTTCCCCAAGGCATGGAAGACGACTTCCCCGCCCGCAAGTTCATTGATTCCGACGCCTATTATTATTTACACAATTCCGCCTTGCTTATTGAAACGAACGACATGCAGCACCGCAACAAGTCGAAGCTGACACCAGGTGTTGAGGCCATTCCTTCTTGGATGAAATTCCTGAAAAACTTCAGTGTCACCATGGCTGTGGCACGCGGCACATTGAAGACCGACCCTGTGGCCAAAAACCTTAAATTCGACAGTCATGAAGTCGGTGTGGGCATTTGCTATGAGTCGGCATTTGGCGGCTACATGTCGCAGTTTACACGCAAAGGGGCCGACCTGCTGTTTGTCATCACCAATGACGGCTGGTGGCGCGACACCCCGGGGCACCGCCAGCATTTCGAGTTCTCAAAGCTCCGTGCCATCGAAAACCGGCGCTGCATCGCCCGATCCGCCAATACCGGTATTTCGGGATTCATCAACCAACACGGCGATGTCTTGCAGAAAACCAAATACCGGGAACGCGATGTCATCCGCGAAACCCTGAAAGCCAACCGCCACTTGACTTTCTACGCCCGCCACAACGACTACCTGAACCGTATTGCTGTCGGGATCACCTGCCTCATCTGCCTTGCGTTAATTATTAAACTGGAAATCAACGGATTAAAAAAACGAACCTCCCGTTCCGGCAAACGATGAACAGCGACTTCTCCCTGAGTTTAGCTCCTTTTCAAGGCATCACCGACATGGTGTACCGCAACTGCTACAAGAAACATTTTGCGGGCATCGACAAATACTACACACCCTTTTTCTGCGGCATTCAGAAAGACCATGCCAAGAACCTTCAGACTGAAGAAATCGATCCAAGGTGCAACGACATCCATACGCTTACCCCACAGATTCTCAGCAATGACGCCACCGAAATTCTGCGTTTTGCCGAACAATGCCAGCAGATGGGCTACCGTGAAATCAACCTCAACTTAGGCTGCCCTTTCCCTCGCGTTGCCAACAAAAAACGAGGCTGCGGACTACTTCCCTATCCTGCAAAAGTGCAAGGGTTAATGGACACGGTTTTTCAACACATTGATATCGCCTTCAGCGTGAAATGCCGCCTCGGCTACTTCTCCCCTGATGAAATCTTCCCTCTTGTCGATATCTTCAACACTTATCCCATCAGTGAACTCATCGTCCATCCCCGTATCGGCAAACAGCTTTACAAAGGCAACGCCGACGTAGAACGATTCAAGCATCTGATTCCCAATATCAAAGCACCTTTGGTTTATAATGGCGACATTGTGTCGATAGACAGTTTCCTGCAAATTGGCGATGCCGTACGACCCGTTTCGGCGTTCATGTTGGGACGTGGTCTGCTGGCAAACCCATTTTTAGCCGAACAGATCAAGGGAATGGATGGCGGTGACAAACAAAGCCGACTTCTTGCCTTTGTCGCTGAACTATATGAAGAAAGGCTTTGCAGGACGGGCGGAAGTCCTAAGGTCTTAGGGCGCATGAAAGAATTATGGTCGTACTTGTCCAATGCTTTCGACGACCCACAGGCCATTTGGAGAAAAGTAAGGAAAATCAACGACTTGAAAGAATACGAGGCAACAATACCCATAGTTTTCCGCGACAGGAAACTCGAAGTGTAAATCCCAACCAAAAAGCTTCCTGTAAAACAATAGTGCCAAAATCCATAATGAAATGACATTATTATTGCAAATCATTGACAAAACCATTTCGGAAAGCCTATCTTTGCAATCCAAACATTCGGAATGCCGAATGAAAGGTCTGAAATAAAAGGAAAAACACAATACAAACGACAATACCAACTATCATGAAATTGGCAGAAGCATTACAAGAACGTGCCGACCTGAGCACCAGAATCGACCAGCTTAGGGCACGCCTGTCGGCCAACGCCACGGTGCAGGAAGGCGAAAAGCCCTCCGAAGACCCCATGGCGCTGCTGAAAGAATTGGACGAGTGTCTCAAAACACAGGAAAAACTGATTGCCGACATCAATCTTACCAACAGCAAAACAAAGGTCGAAGGCAAAACACTGACCGAGCTATTAGCCCAACGCGACAGCCTTACGCTGAAGATCGCTTGCTACCGTAGCTTGCTGAACGATGCCAGCCTGCTTGCTCAACGCGCCACACGCACCGAAATCAAGATTATGAGTGCCGTGAATGTGCCCGATTTGCAAAAACAAGTCGATAAAATGAGCATGGAACTGCGCAAAGTAGATAATACCATACAAGAAACCAACTGGAACACCATGCTTTAACTCATCCATTCCAATGAAAGCAAACGGAAGCTGGTAGTCTGTTGGGCGAATGTCATCTCTGTGGCTGAGAATGAGACCACACGACCATTGCAGTTGTGCCGAGGCAGGCACGGGCCAAGCAGCCCATCATCGTAACGCCCATACAACGTACAATTGCACAGTGACAACGCACCGTCATTACCAGACATTGACACGGACGAGGGCGGGTACGGGGGCACGCTTCCGTTTAACGGTAAAAGGCAGGGAATATGGGTGGAAAAGATGCTATCAACCTAAGTGAGAAATATTGAAAAGAACAGAGACAGCGAACTGAACTTTTTTATTATTTTTGCCATTCGATAATTGTTTTCTCATTCACTCAATTAAAAAGTCATTCTATGGTTAAAACAAACACATTGAAAGCAACAGCACTAATTTTAGCAGGCTTTTTCTTCTTTGCAAGCTGCAGCAGCACGACCCTCATCCAGTCAACGCCAAGTGGAGCCAAGGTTTATCTCAACGAAGAAATGGTTGGCACCACGCCTTATCCGCATACCGATACACGAATAGTAGGTAGCACAACAATGCTCAGACTTGAAAAAGAAGGGTATGAAACACTTCACACCTCATTCTCGCGCGATGAAGCTGTTGATATTGGCGCCATTATCGGTGGTTGCTTTTTTTGGATACCTTTTCTTTGGACCATGAAATACAATCCGGTTCACAACTACGAACTTATCGAGAAGCAAAAGGGAACGGATGGTGCAAATAATGTCACCCCTTCCGTAAAATCGGCTACCGAACGGCTGAGGGAATTGAAACAATTGTTAGACGAAAAGCTTATCAGTCAAGAAGAATATGATGCCGCCAAGGCAAAGATCTTAGCTGAATGATTTTTTCCATTCCCCTATCGTATTACCCACAAAAAAACGGAGGCCGCGGCCTCCGTTTTTCATTTCAAGTACACCTACATCATTCAAACGACATCAACGCTTCCTTGATGATCTTGATGGCATCGCGCAATTCTTCTTCGGTGATGACCATAGGCGGTGCAAAACGGATGATGTGACGGTGGGTGGGTTTGGCCAGCAAGCCCAAGTCGCGCATCTTCAGGCAGACGTCCCAAGCCTCTTTGCCATCTTTTGGCTTGATGATCACGGCATTCAGCAAGCCTTTGCCGCGCACTTTCTCAATCATCGACGACTTGACCTTTGAGATCTCCTCGCGGAAAATCTTACCAAGGTATTCGGCTTTTTCCATCAGGTTTTCTTCTTTGATCACTTCAAGTGCCGCAATGCTGACACGGGCGGCAATGGGATTGCCTCCAAAGGTCGATCCATGTTCTCCTGGCTTGATATTCAGCATGATAGAATCATCAGCCAACACTGCTGAGACTGGCACCACGCCGCCGCCAAGCGCTTTGCCAAGGATGAGGATGTCGGGACGCACGCCTTCGTGGTCACAAGCGAGCAGCTTGCCGGTACGGCCTATGCCGCACTGCACTTCGTCCGCCATGAACAACACGTTGTATTTCTTACAGATGCCGTAGCATTTCTTCAGATAGCCTTCATCGGGGACATACACGCCCGCCTCTCCCTGAATGGGCTCCAACAGGAAACCTGCGATTTTCTTTCCGTGCTCGGCAAGCACTTTTTCGAGGGCTTCGGGGTCGTTGTAAGGAATGCGAATAAAACCGGGGGTCAACGGACCATAGTTGGCATACGAGTCGGGATCGTTGCTCATGGTGATGATGGTGATGGTGCGACCGTGGAAATTGCCTTCGCAGCACACGATGGTCACCTCGTCATTCGGGATGCCCTTGTTGACTACGCCCCAACGACGTGCGAGTTTCAAAGCGGTTTCATCAGCTTCGGCGCCGCTATTCATGGGCAATACCTTTTCATATCCAAAATACTCCGTTACATATTTTTCCCAAACACCCAGTGCATCGTTGTAGAAAGCACGCGAACTCAACGTGAGGCGTTCGGCCTGTTCGGTCAAGGCCTTGATAATCTTCGGGTGACAGTGTCCTTGGTTGACTGCCGAATACGCCGACAAGAAATCATAGTATTCTTTTCCTTCCACGTCCCAAACCTTGGTGCCTTTTCCTTTGGCCAAGACAACCGGCAACGGGTGATAGTTGTGTGCTCCATACTTTGCTTCGAGATCGATAGCTTGCTGAGAAGATGTGATTTTTTCAATCATGATGTTAATTATTAAGGGTTTAAAATGACAATTAGATTTTAACATCGCAAAGGTAACTTTTTATTTTGAATCGGTATTCCAACAAATACAACAATTCCAATAAAAAACTCAAGAATATTTGCTATCCGATGAAACTCAACGCTTTCTGACCAAAGAACGGAACAGCATGAATAATAAAAGGCAAATCAGGCCGCCTAGCAAAGCGTGAAAAATCAGTTGTCCATGGCGAAACCGGACGTCCTTGTCGGCAAGTTCCTGTTCGTATTGTTCCTCGCGGAGTGAAAGCTGGCTAACCCTTCCGTCAAGGTCGCAGTTTATATTCGCCAGAATATTGTTTTCATGCAGCAGCTTGTCGTAATCGCCGATCAAGCCCGAGAGTTCATCCTCCATGTCGGCAAAACGTCCAAGATGCGCATAATCCAAAATGAGACACTGTATCACCATGGAACGATACACCTTGATGCCATACTGTTCCCCGATTTCAAGGCAACGGTGAAGGTAACGGATGGACGTGTCGTAATCGCCGGTTTTGCAACAGGCGATGCCAAGACTTGTCAATGCAGACAACTGCCCATTTCCATAATCAATATCCTGCGCCATTTGCAAAGCCTCCTCATACTGTCCGATAGCCCGTTTCACATCGCCTTGCGCCAAATACACATGGCCCATTTCAATCAAAGTTTCCGTCAGGGTGTTTTTGTCGTCGCTCATCTCACAGTATTGTTTCGACTTCTCCAACCAGTACAATGCGGAATCATAGTCGATCACATTGTTGGCGCAGATGGTACCGAGATTCTGATACACATTTGCCAGTGCGGCATCGTCGCCATAATACTCAAGGACTTGCTTGGCTTGCAGCAGCAAGCGGCGGGCTTCGTCAAACTCATTCCACTTGTAACGGATATTGCCTATGTTATTGTCGCAATGCGCCATCGACAACGTATCGCCGAAAGCTTCGTAAATGCGGCGCGCTCTCGTGAAATATTCAAAAGCCATTTCGGCCTCGCCCTGCTGGAAATACAAGAAGGCTATGTTATTGGTCACATCGGCGCAATTGATGGTGTCGCCCAACTTCTCCGAAAACCTCATATCCATTAAATAGGTGTTCAAAGCCGCATCCATCTGCCCCATAAACAGTTCTGTACGACCTAAATAGTTCAAGGCATCTACAAGCAAGTCGGTAGGTGCGACGGTATCCTGAAGCCGAATCGACTGTAAAAAGCTGTCTTTGGCCAAATCAAGGTCATAATGGTACATGTAGCGCAAGCCCATCTTCCATAAGGCGCGGGCTTCCAAGAGGCGGTCGCCAAGGTGGTTGGCCTCACTAATAGCTTGCTCTCCCGTTGCAATGCATTCATCGAAAGAAACGGAGAAGAAAGCCCGTGAAAGCTCTATCAGTGTCTCTACACGCTCGGCTCCACTCTGTCCGTCCATGGCTTGTTTCAGACTATCAATCCGCTGCAGGTCGTCCTGCGCAAACAGCACACCAAAACCTGAAAACAGAAAAACAAGTATAAAAAAACGTTGCCGCATTTGACCATCATTTTCACAGCAAAAATAAGATTTTTAATCGTTATTCGCGTGATTTGATAGGCAGAATGATATTTCCGCACGCAGAATGCGCAGAAATCGCAGAAGGGGCTTCGCTTTTGTCGTAGAATAAAAATCCCCTGATTCTGCGGATTCTGCGTATGCTGTGTGATGCATTTTCTTTGTAGAAAAACAACTCCATGGTTATTCACATGCTGCGTGATGCATTTTTTCATGGAAGAGGAAAACCGCATTCGGGTCGGCCATTCTTGTTGCTTATCAAAAAACAGCGGTTCAACCAACTGCAAGTAAAGGAATCAAAACCACACCTTGTACGAGACAGACGGGATGACAGGGAAGAAACAGCGTTGCCATAGCTGGGGCGGGTCATCGGGATACTGTCCCCAGCTAAGCGGATCGCCTTTCTTGTCGCCGTAATAATAATAGTACGGATTTTGCCTGCAATAGATGTTGTACAGCGAGAAAGTCCATTCCGCCCTGCGACCTTTCTCGGTGGTGGTTTTCCATTTTGCCGCCACATCAAGACGGTGGTAGCTCCTCATGCGCTGACTGTTACGTTCTCCATAGATGAAGGATTCTGTCATCGTCACCTCTCCTTCCTGAGAAAAGGACGGGACATACTGCACACCGATAACAGGGGTGAAAGGTAATCCCGAATGGAAGGTCCACAAAGCACCGAAAGACCATCGTTCCGTCAACATGTAATTCACATTCAGGTTGATGGAGTGCGGGCGGTCGTATTCAAATACATATTCCTTGCCTTGGTTGATGTGTTGGAACTGCCGTGTGGTGTGAGCATAAGTATAGCCGGCATAGCCGTTCAAACGTCCGAAATTCAGCTTGGCCATCATCTCGATGCCGTAGGATTTTCCTTTGCCTCCGGTCTCCACCTTATTGCGCCAGTCTGGGTCGCCGATAAGAGAGCCAATACCTTCGCGGTAGGCGACCAAATCGCGGAGCTGCTTATAGTATGCATCAACTTCAATACCGACATGACCGGCCATAAAGTCGCGTTGCCAGCCAATGGAGGCTTGGTCGGAACAAGCAGGCTTGATGCGTTGTTCGGCAGGCACCCACACCTCGTTGTTGATGGAACCCGGTGTCATCATCAGGTGGGCGTTTTGGGTAACACGCATGGCGGTAAAGTTGAGTAGGCTCTCGCCGATGCGGAAGTTGAAATTCAACCTCGGTTCCAAAGCAATATTTCGGTACGAACCGTTGAAATAGCTATTGAGCCTCAATCCAATAGAGCCATAAGCCAAAGTGCCGAGTTTCAGATTGTTGTCAAAATATAAGGCATTGTCGAAAACCCCTGACACATCTGGGACAGAAGGCTTGGCATAGCTGCTGACAAAGTGGTTGGGGCGATAGTTAAGATAGGAGGCATGAAGTCCGTATTCCAAGGTCCAGAAAGCGTTAAGGAAGAGTTTCCAGTCGGAGCGCATCGAGAGGTCGCCGACCCGCGAAGATGCCTTGACAAAGAAATCGACGGTGTCCATGCTGTTGCGCATATAGGCCTTGGACAGATTCTTGAGACGGTATTGGGCGAACGACAAGGTGTTGGCTGCAAATAGCTTGGCACTGACGGCGCTGTTCCATTGCGCGGAAACAAGTCGGTTGCCCCAGATATTGCCGATGCTGTTGCGCTCGATGTCGCCTTTCTCCCTCTTGTTTTTCCAGATGCGCATGTAGTCGTCACCTTCGTAGAGGTTGAAAGCGAAACTGTTCTTGGCATCGGGCGACCAAGTGTATTTGGCATTGATGTCGTGGAATCCGTATATGACATGGTGCTCTTGCGCATCCGACTCGATGGCGATTTCGCTGGCGGCATACAACAGCAGCTCGGTGAGGGTTTTCCTTCCGGTGATGATGAAGCTGGAGCTGTCCAATCCGCCGGGGCCTTCCAAGGCAAAGGCGACATCGGTGATGCCGGCACTCAGGCTGCCTTTAACCCGCGAAGGGTCGCCTTTTTTGGCAGTAAGGTCAACGATAGAAGACAGCTTGCCGCCAAAACGGGCGGGGAAGCCGCCTTTGTAGATGTCCATGCTGTTGATCATCTCGGAATTGAACACCGACATGAAACCTCCGATATGGTTCACGTAAATAAGCGGCACATTGTCCAAGAGGTAGAGGTTTTCGCCGGGGTTGCCGCCACGCACCAACATAAGGCTCGATCCCTCGGTAAGCGGCTCAATGCCGGGCAGTTGCTGGGCCGCCTTGATAATATCGGGGCGACTGCCCAAGGTGGGCAGCTGGTCAATGTTCTTGGCACTCAGCGTCAAGGTGTTGAAAAGCTGGCGTTCCATCCGTTTGGCACTCACCTCGACGGTTTGCAAAGTCTCCGACAAAGGACGCAAACGGATGCTGATGGGATGGTCTCCCACACGCTCCACCTTAAAGCACGTGTCGGCATAGCCGATGCATGACAGGCACAAATGGACCGGCAAATCCGCACTGAGATTGAAGTAGCCTTTTGCATCGGTGGAAGTGCCATGCGAACGGTCGTGCAAATACACATTGACCCCAATAACATGTTCGCCGCTATGGGCGTCGTTTACAAAACCGGAGATATGAGCTTGTTGCGCACGAATGGCGAGGCAGGTCGTCAGGCACAGAAAAAGAATGGCTTTTTTCATGGGATTCATTGGGGATTGATAAATACCGTGTCGCAGGCCAGGGGCGCAATGGCGGCAAAAAGTCCTTTTCCATTCTCGACGTTGCCGTAAAGGTTGAGCGGGGTAATGACACCGAGAAAAAGATTGGCGTGGGCATCGGGGGCATAGAAACTTTCTTGGCTTTTCAGGTACCGGAAGCAGGATTCGGAAAGACCGTGTATGTTGACTACCACATAGCCCGACCGAGCAAAGGTGGCTCCGGAATGCTGTCCTCCGTGGCCGTGAGAATTGAATGAGGTGTTGACTTTAAGCGTATAAGTCGTGTCCCTGATGATTTCGTTGCTGAAAAGCAGACGGCCGGAGCCTTCATTGAGCAGGACAGGATCGTCCGTGTTGATGGATCCATTCGTGGTACCTTGTACTGCCGAATGGCCGGTAGTATCCCCGTTTTGGATATAGTAGGTCTGAAAAGAGGCCGCAATGTTGGCATCGTAGTACAAGCGTTGGTTGGGGTTTGTTTTAAAAGAGAGGAGGATGGCCGGACATGCGTTGCCATCTTCGTCAACGGTGGCGTTTTCCATGATTTCCACATGGGTTACCACGGGCTTTTCGGGCACTGTGGTCTGGGCAAAAAGCGTGTCGTAGCCCGGAAGAACAACTTTGCAGGCGTATTCGTGGCCGGCTTGTGCCATAGTTTCGCCTTGGTAAAGACCGCTTTCGGCATCGAAATGCAAGTTCTCGGCGAACTGTCCGTCCACAAAAAGCAGCACTTCGGCATCCTTGCAAACGGCAGGATGCACCGATTCCAAGCCTTGCGCCATCGATACCTGCACCCATACGGGCCGGCTTTCCGACAGCACGGCGTTCAAGGTGGGAACAGGTTCAAAATCGGGATGCTCATAGTTGCCGACCGGCTTGCGGCAGCCACTAAGGACAAGCACTGCGAAAAGAAGAATGGATGCTTTTTTCATGGATTGAAAGATATATTTCAAGGATTTAAGACCATGACCGGCTTTTTTTGACAATCAAAACCGGTCATGGTCGTTAGTCATCATTTTGTGTTCTGCCACTTCTTGGGTCCGCCAAAGCGAAAGTCCAAGCTGCAACTTTCTCGCGCAAGGGGCTGACTAAAACCGGCATGACATTCCTATGCTGTAGGTCTTTGTGAAGCATTTGCTTGTGCTGTATTCCAAGAAAACGCTTACTCTTTTATGGTTGAAAAAACTGATGCCTGCACCCGGTGAAAAATAGGAATACCATCTGTTCTCGTTGTTTGCATTAGAGTAGATCTTCTCTGAAACATTGGAAACAAACCGGTAGTTTATGCCGCCTCTGAAAAACCCATAAACATCCACAAATGTCGGTTTTTTGTAGAACATTCCTATGGGATGGAGTTTCAGATTCAACCCTATTCCAGTCATGTTGAGCCAAAACCCTTCGTAGCCCTTCATTGAGTACATGAAGTAGCCACCTGCCTCTAACCATGGAAACAGCTGCCGGTCATATTCCATCGTGTGCGACCAGAAATTCTTTTTCCAATGATTGTCAGTGAAATCCTGCTCATAATAGCTGTATATATGGCTATAGCCCAACGAATAAGCCACCTTGTTTACGTTGATTTTATCAGCTTGTAGAGAGGCTTCCTGGGCCTGTATATCTGATAAGCCAATACAGACAAGCAGTAAAATAAAAATGCAATTTCTCATAAATTAGGACAGACTATGGTACAAGAAGGCGTGTCTGGAGTTTTTGCCCATCCATTAAAACTAACAAATTGCAGATCATTCATATACGCACCTACTGGCAGATAAACATTTAATAAAAAACCATCAATACAACTAGATCCTGTACCGTTTACATCTGATGCTGAATTGCCTCCATAAACCCAAGGACTATTATAAGCTAAACTATCCTTGTACTTCCAATTTACAGAAAAATTATATGATATCGTTCTGGAACAATAATACCATATTCCAGCAATACGATGGTAAGGACGCAAACGATAGCTACAACAATAATTATTTAAAACACCCGTAGGACCAATATAAAACCGAACATATAACCTGTTATTTGATTTTGTAGTCCTAAAAACTGCTTCTCTAATATCACAATTACATGAATACTCCCTTGATAAAATATCGTTATTGGAGGAATAATAATCAAAATTAGTATCAAAAACATCTTCTTCAAGATGCAAAAGTCCATCTACATCATTCTTAGAAGCTTTAACTATGTAATTTTCAAACACTTTAATAACAGTATCATTGATAGCAAATAGATTCTCCTCATTCATATAAAAAGAATAAGGCGTATCCTCAAAATACGACTTCAAATACTCCTCTCCATCATTATCAATAAAAATATAAAAATAATCTGGATTTTCTTTCACAAAATTGTAGATGTCTTCATCCGATTCAATTCCCCTTGCTTCAAATGCTTCAAACAACTCGTTGCACTTGGTGGCATACGATTTGAAGCCCTGTTGTTGCTCCCATTCGCGGCGTTCGGCTTCGCTCATGGCGAGCACTTTTTGCTGCGCTTCGGCAAATTCTTCCGGAGAATTGAAACACAACATGCCGGAGGCTGCTTGTGTTGCAGCTAACTCCGCTGTCTTTTCTTTCTTGCATCCCGGAAAAAGGACAATTGTTGCCAGCATCATGGCGAATAATGTAATGTTTTTTCTTGGCATAAAATGATTAATAAATAATTAAATAAAACAATGTGATTTTTCACTCTGAATTTGAGACCGCAAAGATAGTACTTTTCCGTACTTCCGCACTTTTCTGCTATTGTCTTGTGTTCCGCCACTTCTTGGGTCCGCCGAAGCGGATTTGGATGCCGAAGCTGTGGTTCAGCATTTTGTTGGCATAGAATGGGAAGCAGTTCAGCTCGTAGCAGAAACCGAAGTGGCGCGAAAAGTTTACAGCAGCTCCTATGCCCAAAGAATGGTAAAAAGAACTCCAGTTTTTTGCCTCGACATCCCCTTCTGAAGAAGAATAGTTGGGAAGATGATGTGTACTTACCCCAAGCCTTCCTATGCCATACAAGTCGGCATAATAAAAAGACGGATCGGCTAAGAGGGCAAACAGGTGCGCTTTAGCTTCAATTGCATAATTAATGCCGTAATAGCCGCTTCTTTCAAGAATTTTTCCATCAATATAGGCTCCGGCTTCAAGCCAATTGTTGAACCCATAAAGTGTTTCAAATGAAAGGCCAACAGGAGAATGAGAACCGGAATATTTGACGTATTTTGCACTGATGCAGAACTGGTTGTTGATGTAGGGAAGGCTTTTCGGGTCTTCGTTCTGTGCATGTGCCGCCACGATGGGGAGCAACATGGCAATAACGAGGGTGAATTTGTGTTTGCGCATAGGAGTAACTGGTTCTTAGATATTGTTATCTTTCTATTTTCATATCGATTTGCGGAGTGTCGGGAGTCTTTGCCCAGCCTTTTAGTTTTGTAAAGACAAAACTATTATCTCCCGGAATAAAAAAGTTCCAATATATTTGAGAAGAGAATCCATGAACGCCGTCTCCTGGATGTTGTCTATGATATGATTGTTCTTCTCCATTTATTTTATATGCAATATCGACATTATAAGTAATGGTTCTTTGGCACCAATACCAAATACCTGAAACCCTATGATACGGTCTATCCATTACCCACACTTCATCTTGAACAAGGGGAGGAATGTTAGGATTGTTAGGATCTGGATCATAGGTCATATCTTCAATAAATTCAGCTCTAATAACGTTTCTGTTCCCCATCCTCCAATTGGATCGTTGTGCAATGTAACGGATAAATTGCGGCTGATCAACGTCTAACCAAAACTTATTTTTATCTCGTGTGTTTTCTTCTTGAGTAACAGATGAAAATATCACTGACCTTTTAATGGGAAGGCAAGATAATTCTGAATATGAAATGGCATCTTGATAATGGTTTAAGGTGAGAAGCAGATTCAATTGTTCCGCATTGGCAGTAACAATACCTTCATCAAAGATCTTCCAATAGCTGTTGCTAACTTGGAGCAGCTGCATCTCATTAGCAAAATTGTAATAAGGAGACCCTTCCAAATAAGAAGCCAGATACTCTTCCCCGTCTTCAACATGTATATAAAAATAATCCGGATTCTCTTTTACAAAATTGCAGATGTCCTCATCCGATTCAATTCCCCTTGCTTCTAACTCTTCAAATAACTCATAACACTTGGTGGCATACGATTTGAAGCCCTGTTGTCGCTCCCATTCGCGGCGCTCGGTTTCGCTCATGGCGAGAACTTTTTGTTGTGTTTCGGCAAAGTCTTCCGGAGAATTGAAACATAACATGCCGGAGGCTGCTTGTGTTGCAGCTAACTCCGCTGTCTTTTCTTTCTTGCATCCCGGAAAAAGGATAATTGTTGCCATCAGCATGGCGAATAATGTAATGTTTTTTCTTGACATAAAATGATAATTTGATGATTAATAAATAATTAAATAAAACATGATGTGATTTCTCACTTCGATTTCGAACCGCAAAGATAGTACTTTTCTGTACTTACGCACGCAGAATAGGCTTCGCTCTTTGTCGTAGAACAAATTTCCCATATTTCTGCGGATTCTTCGTGATGCACCCCGCTCTCACACCGCCACAAATGGATTGAAGTCTTTCTCCTCTCCTATCGTGGTCGGTTCACCGTGTCCGGAAAGCACCACGGTATCGGCGGGTAGCGTGAACAGCTTTCGGCGGATGCTGTCGCGAAGGGTGTCGAAATCGCCACCCAAAAAGTCGGTGCGACCTATGCTGCGGCAAAACAAGGCGTCGCCGGTAAAGACCACGCCTTCCGCCTCGGCATAGTAACTTAAACTGCCCTCGGCATGTCCCGGCGTAGCAATCGCCTCAAGAAAACCACGCCCTACTGCCACGGCTTCGTGCTCTTCGATCTCGCGGTCAGGCATGGGGAGCTTGGCAACCCCGCCAAAACCGAACATGGCAGCCTGATGGTCAGCCGTTTGAATATAGCCTCGTGCATCACGATGTGCGATGATTTCCGCCCCGTATTTTTCTTTCAACACCGCCATACCCGCCACATGGTCAATATGTCCGTGGGTCACGAAAATGGTCTTGAGTGTCAATTTGTTCTCATCGAAAAAGTCATACAACTGCTGCGCTTCGTACGCATTGCTGTTACCCGGATCGACAACGGCACACTCGCCCGTTTCGTCATACACCACGTAAGTATTCTCGCCAAAGGCGTTAAAGCAGAAACATTTCGTTTTCAGCATAAGTCTTGCAATTTGGGGCAAAGATACGTGTTTTTTCAGCAGGGAAACGAAAGGGGAAAAAAGAAGTGAAGGTTGCCAACGACTGTCAAGAAGGGATCGTGTTTTCCAAAAATCACTACTTTTGTCGGGTCATTTCTAAAGTTCCGATATGTCGAAGCATCAACACGGTTGCCGTTGCTCTGCAAAAGGGTTGCGCCTGATTACGGCGATGCTCCTGTTTGTGTCCGCCTTGTCCTGTCATGCGCAGTTTTACAACGGCATGAACATGGACTTCGGGAAAAACCGCGTGCAGTGGGGCGTATTCAGTTGGTCATACTACCGCACCGACAACTTCGACATTTATTTCTACCAAGGCGGCGATGAGCTGGCCCGCTATGCCCAACGGTACGCCGACACGCAGATTCCGCTGTTGAAACGCAAGACAGGAAGCCATTTCAAGAAGAAAATCCAATTCATCCTTTTCAACAGCCTTTCCGACCTCAAGCAGAGCAACATCGACAGCGAAGAAGAGGCTTGGAACAACATTGGCGGCGTTACCAAGATTAGCGGCACAAAAGCCATCCTCTACTTCGACGGCGACTATGTACATTTCGAAAACCAAATACGCTCTGCCATTGCCTCGCTGCTCCTGCGCCACCTGCTGAACGGCACTTCCATAGGCTCACAAATCAAAAGCTCCTACCGCTACGATGTGCCCGAGTGGTTTCAGAACGGTCTTTGCGCCTTTATTGCCGATGACTGGGACGGTTACAAGGAAAACCGGCTGCAAAACGGAATTGTTTCAGGCGACTATCGAAAAATCAACCAGTTGAAAGGTGAAGATGCCGGCATTGCAGGATGTTCTTTCTGGAACTTTATCGAACAAAACCATGGCGCAAGAGCCGTCGGCGATGTGCTTTCACTCACCGAGAACACACAAAATGTGAAAAAAGCCTTGCGTATCGTCACCGGCGAAAACTACAAGCAGCTCACCCGACAATGGTATGCCTCCGTTCTGCAACGCTACGAACATCTGCCCCAGCAAGTCCCATCGGAACAAATGAGGCTGAAATACAGGAAATACCGCACTTTCACTCAACCGGCAATCAGTCCCGACGGGAAGCGTATCGCCTATGTCAGCAACGATGAAGGCAAGATTGGCATTTGGATTGAGGAAATGGCGACCGGCAGCCGCAAACGGCTCTATAAAAACGGTTTTCACTCCGACAAATTCATCGACACCTCCTATCCCCTCCTTGCCTGGCATCCGCGCGGCGACATTCTCTCGTTCATCGTCGAAGAAGAAGGCAAGGTGCTGCTCTGCCACCTCGATATTGAAAGCGGCAAGGTAGGAAAGACCTATCTTTTTGAATTTCAAAAGGTAACTTCTTTTTCCTACGCCCATCACGAGCGTAAAATCGTGCTTTCCGCATCCCGACGCGGCAAACCCGACATTTATGTTTACAATCTGTTTTCCAACACTTGGGAACAAATCACCGATGACTACCACACCGACCTGACACCTGTTTTCTCGGCTGACGACAAACACATCATTTTCAGCTCAAACCGGGAAAACGACAGCCTGACGCCCACACCGCAACCCATCACGCAAGGCAAGCAGTTTGACCTTTTCGCCTACGACTATGCCGCCAAACGCCCCGTACTGCAAAATCTCACGCGGCAAAAACTGTCGAACAATACGCAGCCCACGGTTTTTGCCGACGGCAGCCTGCTTTATCTGAACGACAGCAGCGGCTACTACAACCTTTACGAAGTCCGTTTCGACAGCGCCATCCACTTTATCGACACCACGGTGCACTACCGTTATTTCACCCATACCCGACCCGTCACCCGCTTCACATCGAGCATCCTCGCCTATTCCTACCAGCCCAAAGAACAGCGTATTGCCGCGCTCTTGCGCCACAAGTCGGGAGAACGCCTCTATCTTGTCAACCGAAATGAAAGCGCCGCTGCCGACAACCTTCCCTTCAACCCGTTTGCCCAACAACGGCTTCAAAAAATGGTGGAACAGCAACGTCAGGACAGCTTGGCAAAAACCAGCCCTCATCGCTTCAAGGCAAGCTACCGTTTTGTTCCTCAAAAAAATCCGATTTCAGAGGACGACAATATTTTGAATGTCAATCCGATACAAAACAGCGACAGCCATCATCCGGCAAAAGACAGCCTGCTGCGCAAGCACAACTATTATGTAGAGCTGTTCACCAACAAACTCATCAGCCAGATAGACTTCACGAGCCTCAACTACAGCTACCAGCCGTTTACCGGCGGTCATGCCCCTATCTATCTGAACAAAGGCCTCAACGTATTTCTCGGCACTACGCTGACCGACCTCATGGAAGACCACCGCATCGACATCGGCGTAAAACTGAACACCTCACTCGTCAACAACGAATACATCATCCGTTATAGCGACCTGAGCCGACGTTTGGACAAGTCGCTCACCCTGCACCGTTTTGTCACGGACAACAACAACGGCAGCCGCGGCTATTACCGCACTTTCAGCGACGAAGCCTTCTTCTCATTGAGTTATCCGTTCAGCGAAATCTTATGTGTCAGAGGCACCATGAGCTATCGAAACGACGAGCGTGTGCGGCTCGCCGTTGACGACCAGAGTTTAAGCGAGAAAAACCGCATGGAAAACTGGATAGGCTTTCGGGGCGAGTTGGTTTACGACAACACCTTGCGCATCGAGACCAACCTTTACACCGGTGCCCGCGGCAAAATCTTCGCCGAATACCATCAGATGGCTGCTTCGGATACCCGTAACTTCATCGTGTGCGGCTTCGACTACAGGCATTATACGCGCATTCACCGCAATTTCATCTGGGCGAATAGGGTTGCCGGCAGCACTTCGTTCGGGCAACGTCGCCTCATCTATTACATGGGGGGCGTTGACAACTGGATTTTTGCCCAGTTCGACCCGAGGACACCCGTTGATCTATCGCAAAACTACGCCTATCAAACCCTCGCCACCAACCTGCGCGGATTCAAGCAGAACATCCGCAACGGCAACAGCTTTGTCGTATTCAACAGCGAGCTGCGTTTCCCCATATTCAGCTATTTCGCCCAACAGCCCCTCAACTGGGACTTTGTCAAAAACCTGCAAATCGTTGCCTTCGGCGATGCCGGAACCGCATGGACAGGCTGGAACCCTTATGATTTGAACAACTCGCTTTACACCACCCACTATTCCGACGGCAACCTCAACATCAGTGTCACCGAACAAAAAAATCCGTTTGTAGGGGGCATCGGCATGGGATTACGCACCACCATCCTCGGCTATTTCATACGAGGCGACATGGCTTGGGGCATCGAGGACGGACACATCAGCAAAAAGCCCCAATACTACCTTTCCTTTAATCTTGACTTCTAATGCCTTTTATGAAAATTGTCACAACAGCCGCCGTGCCAAAATGACGTTTTTCTTGTCCGAATGGGCAAAATCCCTCTCATTGCATTGACCTTCAAAGTCAAAGAATTTATCAACAAACAATGTTGATAAATATAAGCTTAGAATTTGAAAATTATAGCCCTTCAATTGGTCTCAAATATCTAATTTAGCCTCCGTAAAACGGGGATCAAAAACCTACCCTGAAAATTTATCCAACTGATTAAACATCAATGATATGAAAGACGAGATTGTGCATCAGGATCATGAACTTGACTTGTTCAGTGATACGGAAGAACCTGAGGGTCAGAAAGAAAGTGCTTCATTACACGAAAAGCTGCTGAAATCCAGAATGACCACCAATTTTGATGCTTCTCAACTCGAATCGAAAGAAGGCTTTGATTTCGTTGATAACAAAGAAAGCGAACATCGCAACGCACCAATCGACCCAAGCATGGAAAAAGACAAAACCCCATACATCATACATCCCCTTGAAGAGGTGAAAGCCGCCGCCATCGCATATTTCAATGGCGACTCATTAGCTGGCGACGTATGGGCGAACAAATACGCCCTAAAAGACAGCGAGGGCAACATTTATGAGTTAACCCCCGATGAGATGCACCATCGCATCGCCCGCGAAGTGGAACGCATTGAACGCAAGTACCCCAATCCGCTTTCGGAAGAAGAAATCTATCAGGTATTGAAAGATTTCCGCTATATCGTCCCGCAAGGCAGCCCCATGGCGGGCATCGGCAACGATTTGCAAATCTCCTCGCTGTCAAACTGCTTCGTCATCGGCAACAAGGGTCAGTCAGACTCCTACGGTGGCATCATGAAAATCGATCAGGAACAAGTGCAGCTCATGAAACGCAGAGGCGGTGTCGGACACGACCTATCGCACATCCGTCCGAAAGGCAGCCCTGTGAAAAACTGCGCCTTGACATCGACGGGCATTGTGCCTTTCATGGAACGCTACTCCAACTCCACCAAAGAAGTGGCGCAAGACGGTCGCCGCGGCGCATTGATGATGAGTATCAGCATCAAGCACCCCGATTCGGAAGCCTTTATCGATGCCAAGATGACCCAAGGCAAAATCACAAATGCCAATGTCTCGGTCCGCATCACTGATGAGTTCATGCAATGTGTGAGGGACAATAAACCCTTTGTGCAGCAATACCCCATCGATTCGCCGAACCCGAAATATGTGAAGGAAATCGACGCCCGCTCCTTGTGGGATAAGATCATCCACAACGCATGGAAATCGGCCGAACCCGGCGTGCTTTTCTGGGACACCATCATCCGTGAATCCATTCCCGACTGCTACGCCGACTTAGGGTTTAAGACACTGAGCACCAATCCGTGCGGCGAAATCCCATTGTGCGCCTACGACAGTTGCCGGCTGCTTGCCATCAACTTGTACAGCTATGTGGATCATCCTTTCTCCCCGGAAGCCCGCTTCAACTTCCAATTGTTCTCGAAACATGTGGCTATCGCCCAGCGTATGATGGACGACATCGTTGACCTGGAAATCGAGAAAGTGGATGCTATCCTGAAAAAAATCGAATCCGACCCCGAAGAAGCCGAAGTGAAACGCATCGAGCATAATCTTTGGCTCAATATCAGGGAAAAATGTCTGCAAGGACGGCGCACCGGTATTGGCATCACCGCTGAAGGTGATATGCTGGCTGCTTTGGGCAAACGCTATGCCTCCGACGAAGCCATCGATTTTTCCACGGAAGTGCAGAAGCTATTGGCACACGAGGCCTACCGTTCTTCTGTGACGCTTGCCGAAGAACGTGGCGCCTTCCCCATGTACAATGCAAAACGCGAGGAAAACAACCCGTTCGTGAATCGCCTACGCGCTATCGACGAAGACCTCTATCAGAAAATGATACGGGTAGGTCGTCGCAACATTGCCATGCTGACCATTGCACCTACGGGTTCGGTGAGTCTGTGCACACAAACCACGTCAGGCATTGAACCGGTCTTTATGGTGGTTTACAAACGTCGCCGCAAAGTGAATCCGAACGACAAAGACGCAAAAATCACCTTCCACGACAGCGTTGGCAACGCCTTTGAAGAATACAATGTGTTCCACCACAAATTCCTCACATGGTTAGAAGTCAACGGCTATAACGTGGATGAAGTGATGCACTACGACGATGACAAACTTAATGAAGTCATCGCCAAGTCGCCCTACTACAAGGCCACCTCCAACGACATCGACTGGGTGAACAAAGTAAAGATGCAGGGCAGTATGCAAAAGTGGGTCGATCACTCCATAAGTGTCACCGTGAACGTACCTGCCGACACTACTGAAGAACTGGTGAGCCGGATTTATCAGACCGCCTGGGAAAGCGGCTGCAAGGGCATGACGATTTACCGTGATGGCTCACGTGACGGTGTTCTCGTCGCCAAAGACGAGCAAAAAGAGACGCCCAAAGCCAAGCAGAACGAAAAGCGCTCCGACGATTTCTGCGAGACATCGGCGCCGCCACGCCCAGCAGTACTTGAATGCGACGTGGTTCGCTTTCAAAACAACAGCGAAAAATGGATCGCCTTTGTCGGCATACTGCACGACAAACCTTATGAAATCTTCCTTGGCAATGCCGAAGGATTCCTCATCCCGTCATACGTGCAGAAAGGCCGTATCATCCGCGAAAAAATCAAAGGACAGCCTTCGCGTTACGATTTCCAATACGAAGATAAGGATGGTTACGAAGTCACCATGCAGGGGCTATCGCGCTCCTTCCACAAAGAGTATTGGAACTACGCCAAGCTCATTTCAGGCATCCTGCGCCATGGCATGCCCGTCCCCTACGTCATCCAGCTTGTCCAAAACCTGAATGTGGAAGAAGACAACATCAACACGTGGAAGAACGGTATTGCCCGTGCATTAAAGAAATACATCGCCAACGGCACCAAGGTACTTGGAAAAGTTTGTCCGCAATGCGGGCAGAACAGCGTCATCTATCAAGACGGCTGTATGCTCTGCACCAACTGTGGGCATTCGAAATGTGGCTGATTGAACAGGAAACAGTTGTTTTTTTTATCTTCATAATGGTGGGTCGCCGGTACGTATCGGCGACCTTTTTTGGGCAAGCCGGAAAAGCGTCATTCCGCCATCATCTCTGCATAGTCGGGTACATGGTCGAAAGGCTGCATCACGCCGTGGACGACCTTAAAGCAGTAACAGGAATTTCCGTTGTAAAGCATAAGATATCTCGGTTGCAGGGCCGAAAAGTATCGCACGGCCTGGTCAAGCACGTTGGATTCGAGTTTCACCGTTGCAGCCTTGCACTCTACAATCATCAGAGGGCTACCGTTGCTTCCAAACACCACCGCATCGCAACGTTTGTCCAAGCCATTCACCTTGATGGAATATTCCACCGCAAGCAGTCCGGCCGGCACGGAAAGATGCTCCACCAACAGATACAACACTTTCTGGCGCACTTCCTCTTCCGGTGTCAGCAAGCAATAGCGTCGTCGAAAAGGATCGAACACATAGACCTTATCCTGTTCTGTTTTCGTCTTAAACCATTGTATCTGTGATGTTTTTGACATGATTCATCAATATTCGGGAAATAAAAGTACACAATATATCAATCCAAATACGTAATTTTGCCAAAAAGAGCTATTATGCGGACAATCCTTCTCCTGACACTTGTATGCTTCACCTTGTTGCTTGATGGGTGCAAACACCATGATACACTTTTCGGAACGTGGATAACCGACAACATCAACGTAGAGTTTGACGAAAGCAAGTCCACGCCGGAATTGGTGAAGCAATTCGGAGAGATGGAAAATGGCAACCGCATTGTGTTGTCGCAAGATTCAACCATGCAATTCCAAAGTTCTGAAGAAAAACTGTCAGGACGCTTCAGCCTCAGCAATGACACTTTATTTTGCAATGGCCAAGTGTTTGGTCTTCTGAAAAACGACCGCATTCTCACCACCAAGAAAACCATCCTCGGTGTCATTACCATCAGCTACAAGAAAAAATGAGATGACCGATTCTGCTATTTTTCACGCCACACACACGCTCACCTGGCAAGACATTGACTGCAACGGAAACATGTCGCTTCGTGCATTGGCCAACATGATGCAGGAAGCCGCCTGGCAGCACGCCGAATACCTTGGCTTCGGATTCAGCTATATGGCACATCATCAGGCGGTCTGGGTGCTATTGGGCATTCGGGCCGAGTTTTACCAGCAGCCGCGTTGGCAAGACTCCATCCGTGTGGAATCGTGGCACAAAGGCTACAAAGGCGTTGTCGCATTACGCGACTTCGTATTCAGCAACAGCCAAGGAGAGCCGATTGCAAAAACCAGCACCGATTGGACCCTTATCAACCATGAGACACGTCGCATTGTCCGTCCCAATATTCTCGATCCATTCACAAACACCGCCATCCACAGCGACATCTTGCCCGATTTCGAGATCTATGATGACAGCGACACAAGCGATATGAGCGAAAGCTGCCGTAAAGTCGAGTTTTCCGACATAGACTTCAACGGGCATGTGAACAATGCCTGCTATTTCGATTGGATTGCCAATGTATTTGAACCGCTCAACACACACAAGAAACGCATCGGGAAAATGACCATCAAATACCAATCGGAATGTGTGCTTGGCGAACTGCTACGTTTACGTTATGCGCTATCGGACAATAGCTTCCATATCGAAGGATTGCGTTCCTCCGACGGAAAGAAGGTTTTCGACTCCATATTGGGTCTTGATAACGGGAAATAACCGAAACAGTTTCTAACACCTGTTTGTCAGAATATCACAATCCGGCTTCCTGCTTCACCTGTTCATCCTGCAAACTCAAACTGAACAGAATCGATTGCAATTGAAGCAACTGATCACGTTTATGGGCATTGGGTTCATACACAAAACCCTCCACAGTGACAAGTTTTCCGGCATTGACAAAAGTGTACGAAATGAATGGTCCTGCCATATAATCGCCTACCAAGCACCACATTCCACGCATCTCCGCCGCATAGCCTGCTGGAAAGTTATTGATGTAATTCACCATGGGCGGAACAAATTCTTTCTCCGTCGTCATGAACGAGCCTTCGGTAGGTCCCGGGATATGGGTAGCCATAATACGGTCGCGTGCCGAAATCAAACTGTTGGCATCGAATTGCAGCGTATCGGTATAAGGTTGCGCATAAATGGTTATGCCGAAGCTCGACTTCTCTGTCTCACGGCGCAACCATAAAAAGTCAGTCTCGTTTTTTGCGATGACAAAGCCCCTCGGAACGGTGAGTGTAAATCCGAATTTGTTTCGGATCGCATCATAGAGTGAGGCATCGGTATTGGGACGCAACAACGACATGATTCGTTCGCGCTCCACAATGTCATACATCAATTTGATGTTCTCTTTTTGTTTCTCAAACGTTTCAATCCAAGCAGCATAATTGGGAGCGACAATTTTGAAGACACGCTGCGGTGCGGCCCAAATGTCTTTCCCTGTCTCAACTAAAACCGAATCAACTTTTGAGCTGATTTCAACAACCAAGATCGCCTTGTGCTTTCTGAACATATCGGAAAAATTCGACACATTGATGTTCAGCAGTTTATATAAAGGTTCAGGTTGTGGTAGTCCGTATTGCTCCTGCGTAAAAAAAGCACGGATGGAATCACCAAGGCTACCATTCCATTGTTCTCCATTCTGTGTCACGACAAGAATTTCAGAAGTGTTGCCCGCCGAACGGTCTTTGCGGGGTGTCTTGTCTTTCTCGCTGCATCCTGAGGCGATAACGCCAAAGATCATCAGCATCAACAAAGAAACATATAACGATTTGTTTTTCATGATGATATTATTTATCAAAGTTTTTGAATCTTCAATTTTTGTCCTGCACGAATAGCACCTTTTGCCCCCAATCCGTTCAACTTCTTGATCTGATTAACAGTCACGCCGTCAAACTTTTCGGCAATGGACCATAAGGTTTCTCCCGACTTAACGGTATAGTAAACGTAGCCGCCTGATTTTTTAGTGCCTGCCTGTTCCGATCCTTGTGCAGGCGGATAAACCTTTAGCTTTTGACCTGTGTAAATGGTGTTTTTGCGCAAGTTGTTCCACTCCTTTAAGTCCGTAACGGTGCAACGGTATTTTTTCGAAATGGAACCTAAACTTTCTCCTGCCTTTACAATATGTGTCTTTTGCGAGGTGGAACGCATGACAGGCGCCTTGTCGCCGGCCTGCGCCATTGGTGCCCCCGATGAATAGACCACAAGACGTTGTCCGGGCTGGATGGTCTCGCGACGCAACCCATTCCATCGTTTCAGGTTGGCGACACTGACACGGTATTTTCTGGCTATGGCACCAAGACTTTCTCCTTTGCACACCACATGCACGCTACGGTCGCTGACCAATTTGACCTTGTCGGCCAGTTTTTCACGATTAAGACCTGCCCTTGTTTTGAAAGAATAGATGCTATCTTCATTTTGCACGAAAGCAAGCGCATACTTGGTGGGTAAACGCAAAGAATAGGTGTTCTCTGGCGAAGCCGGGATGATGCTCTTAACGAACTGCGGATTAAAGAACTCAATATCTGCCAGCGGTGCACCCAGCATCTCGTTGACTTGGGCAAAATCGAGATAATCGCGCACGGTAACGGTATCGGTGCCATGCAACAGCAACCCCGGATCTAAAGGATAAAGGTTATGCTCGGCGGCATGGTTCATCACATACACCACGGCAATAAAGGCGGGGACGTAACCACGTGTCTCACGAGGCAGATACGGCCAAATCGCCCAATAATCGCGCACGCCACCGGCTTTGACAAGGGCCTTATTCACATTGCCGGCACCCGAATTATAGGCAGCCAACACCAAAAACCAGTCGCCATACATCTGATACAAATCCTGAAGATGCTGGCATGCAGCCTCGGTCTCCTTGATCGGGTCGTATCGGTCGTCAACCAACGAACTTACCTGAAGGCCATACACCTTGCCGGTGCCATACATGAACTGCCACAGTCCCTTGGCACCTGCCTTGGAGCCTGCCGTGGCATTGAGTGCCGATTCCACAACCGCAAGATACTTCAATTCAAGCGGCATATTGTACTTGTCGAGCATTTCCTCAAACATGGGAAAATACACATGTGAAAGGCCAAGCACGCGGCTGGTCAGATTGCGTTTTCGGTTGGCATACAAATCGATAAAAGATTTCACATGCGCGTTATACACCAAAGGTATCGTAGTATTACGAGCCAAAGCGTCGATGCGCTGCATATAGATGCTATCGTCGAACACAGGAACTTCATCTTCGCGGTAACCATAGACGTTAAGTGCCTTACGGTCGATGTCGAGATATTTGTCACCGAAATACTTAATCGTTCCCATCGTGTCAAACATTTTCAACACTTCCGATTCCTCAACCACAGCACGCCCGGTGTTCAAATCCACAAAACGTCTTTCTTCCAATTCACGCAAACTGTCGGGCAACGAGGTGTCAACCGAATCGGCTTCATCAAGCACATCGATATTCACAGTCGGACGCGGAGGTTTTGCAGGGGTATGGTGTTGTGCCGAAGCTGATGTGATTCCTCCGGCAAGCAATAAAGACAAGGCATAAATAAAAGATCTGTATTTCATGGGCTGGTCAAGTTTCATTTGGAGATAAAATGCAAAAATAATAATAATCGCCGTTTATGGTTGTGTTTCCGTTGAAAAAAATCTTACCTTTGCCCCACAAAGCATTTGATATGATTCGTTCAATGACGGGCTATGGAATAGCCGAAAACCTATACGACACAAAAAAAATCGTTGTCGAAGTCAAAACCTTGAATAGCAAACAGCTCGACCTTACCGTAAAGCTACCCAATGAGTTGCGTGCCTTTGAGTTTGATTTCAGAAACCAGATTGGCAGCCGTCTGCTACGCGGCAAAATCGACGCCAGCATTAGCATCACCGATTCGGATGCCTGCCACAACAACTACATCGATAGCGAAACTGTGGCCGCTTACCGGCAACAGATCCAGAATATCTCCGGGCAGATCGGCATAGAGCCGCCGACCGACATGGCCACTTTGTTGTTCCGGATGCCGGGCATTTTCTCCATTCCCGAACCGAAATGCGACGATGCCTTTGTAGCGAAAGTCGCGGAAACCATCACTCAAACTCTCGATACCCTTGATGCTTTCCGCATACAAGAAGGCCAAACCCTGAAAGATGATTTGTTGCACCGCGTGCAGCTCATCTTATCCTTACTTGACCAGGTGGAACCATACGAGAAAACGCGCCACGAGACCATCAAGCAACGTTTGACAAAAAATCTCACCGAGCTGACCTCCGAAGGTCAATACGATGAAAACCGTTTTGAACAAGAGTTGATTTTTTATCTTGAGAAACTCGATATCACCGAGGAAAAAGTTCGCCTGCGCCAGCATTGCAATTACTTTCAAACCACTTGTGATGAAGATCAGGCCGGTAAAAAGCTCGGTTTCATCGCACAGGAAATGGGACGCGAAATCAATACCCTTGGTTCGAAAGCCAATGAAGTCAATATACAACGCCTCGTTGTACAAATGAAAGATGAATTGGAGAAAATCAAGGAACAAATCTGCAACATACTATGAACCAAGATAATACAAAAAAAGGGAAACTGCTTGTCTTTTCGGCTCCTTCAGGATCGGGTAAAACCACCTTGCTGAACCATCTGATTCACGAGATACCGACCATAGGATTCTCTATTTCGGCCACCAGCCGTGCACCACGTGGCAACGAAACAGACGGCAAGGAGTACCACTTCATCAGCCTTGAGGAGTTCAAGCGCCGTGTCGCCAACGACGAGTTTCTTGAGTGGGAGGAAGTGTACGAAGGCACTTGCTACGGCACACTCAAGTCGGAAGTGGAACGTTTGCAAAACAAAGGTGTCCATGTGGCCTTCGATGTCGATGTGGTAGGCGGCAGCAATATCAAAAAATACTACGGCGACAAAGCCCTGTCCATCTTCATTCAGGCTCCCTCCATCGAAGTGCTTCGTCAGCGACTCATCGGGCGTGGCACCGATACCATGGAAAGCATAGAAAAACGTATTGCCAAAGCCGACTGGGAAACCCGCTTCGCCGAAGGCAAATTCGATATCACCATTATCAATGATGACCTCGAAAAGGCAAAGCAAGACATTTTCCGTGTCGTAATGGACTTCATCGCGAAGGCATAGACCATGAAGGTGGGTTTGTTTTTCGGCTCTTTCAATCCTGTACATCATGGTCACGTGATGCTGGCCAACTATCTTGTGGAGTTTTCTGATTCGGATGCCCTTTGGTTCGTCGTTTCGCCACAAAACCCGCTTAAAAACGAGACAGAGCTGCTCGATGACGACGAAAGGCTTCAAATGGTGCAGTTGGCAATAGGCGATGATCCGCGTTTCAAGGTCTGTGATATTGAGTTTTCGCTACCCAAGCCGTCTTATACCATCAACACGCTGACCTCATTATCTTCAAAATACCCTGACATACAATTCGTATTGATATGTGGCATGGATAGTTTGCAAAGTTTTCGCCGTTGGAAAGCATACGAACGCATTCTCTCCGATTATAAGTTGCTGGTTTTTCCACGCAAAGGCTACGATGGTGGCGACCTCATCACCCACCCCTCCGTCACCGTGCTCGAAACGCCTCTTATAGAAGTTACATCCACCTTCATCCGTCGTTGCATCGGCGAAGGCCGCGATGTGCGTCATTTCATGCCGGAAAAATCGTTTCATTACATGAAAGCTCACCGTTTCTACGAGAAATAGGTGTTTCTTTTTCAAGAAATTCAAGCCGCCTTTCACTTCCCCCAATTATCTCTGTCCAAGCTCCTGTAATTAATTGCTTCCGCCACATGTTCGGGACGTATGGTCTCGCTGTCGTCAAGATCGGCGATGGTTCGGCTCACCTTCAGAATGCGGTCGTAGGCACGCGCTGAAAGCCCAAGACGTTCCATGGCGTTTTTCAACATCATGCGGCAGGCATTGTCCAAGTCGCAGTAACGTTGCAACAGCTGCGTGTTCATTTGCGCATTGGCATGAATATTCGGAAATTCAGCAAAGCGTTGTTCTTGGTTTTTACGTGCTTTGATTACCCTCTGCCGCACTACCGCACTCGTTTCGCCGCTTTTCTTTTCCGCCAAATCCTTATAGGGCACAGGCACAACCTCGACATGCAAGTCAATGCGATCCATCAGTGGTCCGGAAATCTTGTTCAAATACTGCTGCACAACGCCGGGCTTGCAAACGCATTTCTTGTCAGGATGATTGTAAAAGCCACAGGGACAAGGATTCATGGCTGCAACGAGCATGAAACTTGCTGGAAAATCCACTGATATTTTAGCTCGCGAAATGGTAACGATACGGTCTTCCATAGGTTGGCGCATCACTTCAAGCACCTGACGCTTAAACTCCGGCAATTCGTCGAGAAACAACACGCCGTTATGTGCCAGTGAAATCTCCCCGGGTTGCGGATAGGTACCGCCTCCCACCAAACCGGCATCACTGATGGTGTGATGCGGGCTGCGGAACGGACGTGTGGCCAATAGCGAGGTATTGCTGCCCATCAAGCCGGCAACGGAATGGATTTTTGTGGTTTCCAAGGCCTCTGGCAGGGTCAACGGAGGCAAGATGGTCGGTAAACGCTTGGCCAGCATGGTCTTGCCGCTGCCCGGCGGGCCAATGAGAATGACATTGTGACCGCCAGCCGCTGCGATCTCAAGAGCACGCTTGATGTTTTCCTGCCCCTTTACATCGCTAAAGTCAAACTCATACTGTTCGCTGCGTTCTTTCTCCTCTATATTGATACGCACAGGCTCAAGGTCACTTGTTCCATTCAGGAAACCCACCACTTCGGTCATGTTTTCCACACCTATCACGTCTATCTCACTGACGACGGCGGCTTCTCTCGCATTAGATCTCGGAAGAATAACCCCTTTGAAACCTTCCTGCTGCGCCTTAATCGTGATGGGCAATGCCCCTTTAATCGGATTCAACGTCCCGTCAAGTGAAAGTTCGCCCATGATGACATACTTGTCGAGTTCAGTATCTTTCAACTGACCCGAAGCTGACAAAATCCCAATTGCAATGGGCAAATCGTAGGCCGACCCCTCTTTTCGTATGTCAGCGGGCGCCATATTGATAGTGATTTTTTTCTTGGGATAGCTGAAACCAAGATTTGTGAGGGCGGCTTCTATGCGTTGGTGGCTTTCCTTCACCGCACTATCAGGCAGTCCGACCAAAAAGAACTGTATTCCCTTGTCGATGTTCACCTCAATAGTGACCAAAATCGCATCTATGCCGAAAAGCGCACATCCATAAGTCTTTACTAACATGATACTATGATATTAATGATTCTACTTTCCTTCGCTTATTGACAATGCAAAGATGCAACGGCACACATCAACTACTCGTATTAAAAACGTTTATAGTCGTTAGTAAGCGATTACAATCGTTTGTAAGCGGATAAATCAATGATACACAATAGATAATACTAACATATAGTACCCAAAGAAATCGCCGAACAGTCTTCGCTTATTGTCGCAGCTAACATTCGTATGACTCTGCGCATTCTGCGTGAGATTAAGAATCACTTTCGGGGTTTGTATCCTGAAGACTGAAAAACAGTTTGAAAGTCTTCCTCGGCCATAAGCTGTGGCAATGAAGTCTCATTTTTCGACATATAGGCCCTCACGATTTGCAAGCCGATGAACTCACCCAACCGCGCCGGAGCATCATTACTGTACTCCTGAGTAAAAGGACCATCGCCAAAGAAGGTGAGATACATGTCCAGACCCGTCGTATAAAGTCTCTGATTGCCAACAATATCCGCCCACAACTCTCCTTCGTTGTCCTGCGCCCACTTCATCTGTTTCTCCGAAAAGCCAAGCAAATCATTATCAGCGAGATCGGGGCACAAGGCCTCGATAAAGAAGTTGACACGCCCCATATTCATCATTTCTGTTAGGAGATCACCCTGTTTGCGCCATCGGTACACATGTTCCTGAAACAATTGTATGGCAATGTCTTTACCAATGGTCTGAGGCATAGTGCGCACCGAACGGTACAACGGCATACCTATGCGATTGTAAACTTCGTCACCCGAAAGGTACCAGTCGAGAGAAACAATGAGTTTGTTACCGAGAATCTGAATGGGCGGTATTTCTGGATTGACACCTGACACACAAGTAAACACCGTGTCGGGCAACGCAATATCGGGATAATAATAGTTGAAATGTCCAAAAACCGACGACACAACAGATTCGACATATTTGGTGTCGGGATAGTAGCTTTTCACCTTATTATATAAATCATGCGTGGTCGGATCGATGACAAAATCCTTCAAGTCACCCACAAGAATTTCATTATCAAGGTCTCCTTCAAGAAATGGCAGATAGTCCTGCTGAATGCGTTTCAGTTCCTGTTGAAAAATGGCGGTGTCAAGATTAAACAACACATCCTCATAGCGAAAAACAGTCAAGGAGGGACTGTGACCGACATGACTTTTAAGTTTTTTCTTATAGCCCGGTTCGGACTGACGGCAACCGAAAACAACGATCAACACGCCCACAAAAAGCAATTCTAAAAACACTTTTTTCTTCATGACTTCTATGTTACAACAACGATTTTGTCTTTGCAAATATAGCAGAAAAGCTTCAAATGTCAAAGTTATCAGTGAAAAACCGATCTTTGAAACAAAAAAAGATGTACTTTTGCCCCATAATTCAAATGAATTGATGAGAACTATTCCCGCTTCACAACTTGTTTTAAATGATGAAGGTGCCATTTACCACCTCAATCTCCATCCCGATCAGCTTGCCGACAATGTCATCCTTGTCGGTGACCCAAGTCGTGTAGATATGGTGGCTTCGTTTTTCGACAAGATTGAAGTCAAGCGCCAGAACCGCGAACTGGTAACCCGGACAGGTTATTTCAACGGCGAACGTGTCACGGTGATTTCAACCGGCATGGGTACCGACAACATCGACATCGTGATGAACGAATTAGATGCGTTAGCCAACATTGACTTGAAAAATCGGCAAGTCAATGAAAAACACCGCAGCCTGAACATTGTAAGAATTGGAACATGCGGCGCGTTGCAGGCAGACATTCACGTGGAGAACAGCTACGTAGCCACCCGTTATGCCTTGGGTTTTGACGGATTACTGTATTTTTACGGCGGCCATGAAAAAGTCAATAATATTGCCATGCGTGACGCTTTTATATCGCACATGGATTATCCCGACCTGTTGCCCAAGCCTTACGTCGTTGAAGCTTCAAAGACTTTGTTTGACCGATTGGGGGAAGGTTACTATCAAGGCATCACCGCCACGGCATCCGGTTTTTATGCTCCTCAAGGAAGAATGCTTCGAACAGAGTTGGCCTATCCAGAAAACAACAGCAAGATCGAATCTTTCCAATTTGAAGGATGGCGTGTATGCAATTTTGAAATGGAGTCGTCCGCTTTATATGGATTAGGCAAATTGATGGGACATCAGTGCATGACCATCTGCGTTGTAGTAGCCAACCGTGTTAGTGAACAGTTTTGCACTGATTATCAACACTATGTGAAAAAATTAATTTCCAATACATTAGAACGGTTATTAGAATAGGTATTATTACCTATTTTCAAATACTATTAACGCGATAAAATAATGAATATCAAATAATTATAAAAGCAACCATTAATTTACCTGTTAAAAACTGAAAATAAAAGGCGGTTTCGTATATAAAAATTGTATTTTTGCAAATTGAAAGATATACCCCTAAGATTTGAAATCAAATTATTACAACCAAAATAAAAAGGAGTTAAAATGAAAAAAGCATTTACCACATTGTTCGCAGTTCTCATCGCTTCTGTTACGATGGCAGCAGGCCATGTTGATTCTGTTCGTTATCTGACGACCAAATTCGGTCGCAATTGGTTCATTTCAGTCGATGGAAATGTCGATTGGTGGAAGGGAAGTGACAAAAATCCGAATGGCAACTACACTGCCTTTCAATGGGCAAAGCCTGATTTTGGAGGCAGCATTAGCTTCGGCAAATGGATCAACCACAAACTCGGTTTGAGACTTGCTTACGACATCAATGGAGCCAAAGCCTGGGCAAATAAAAACGTTTGCGGACCAAATAGCGGAAACTATTGGATGTTCGATCTGAAAAACGATACCCCCGACAAAAATGGTTTTTACTTAAATAGTTTCATGTACCACAACTTGCATGGTGACATTTTATTCAGCCTCGTAGATTTCTTTCAAGGCTACTATAATCCGAACAGAGTTTATACGCCTGTTATCTATTTAGGCATGGGAGTTGCTTGTGTGAGCGACAAAATTCTTGTCGTTACTTCGGAACACAGAAATTTCGAATTATCTGCCGATGCTGGACTTATTAACAATTTCAGAATCAACGATTATCTGGATTTACACCTCGACCTGAAGTATGCTCTTCAGAGATGGGGAATTGACTCATGGGGACATGAAACCACCGGATTTTTCTATCCAGACGGAACAGCTGCCTCTGATATTACAATAGATGCGAACGGCATTCAGCATCCTGTTCCTCAGCCTGGAACAGGCGAAGTCGCTAGCCGCGTCAGACCTTGCATTATCGACCAAAATCTCTCTGTTGGTTTAGGTCTCACCTTTTACTTAAGAGGCAGAGTCTATGATCTTCCTTACAACTATGAAAAGGAAATGAGCGAAATGCGTGAACGTATCAAGAGCCTTGAAGATGACTTGGCGGAAAAGCCCACCGTGGTTCATGATACTATCGTGAAGTTCGTCAACAGCGAAAGCACCGAAATCCTCAGCTATCCTTTCTCCATCTTCTTCAATTTGGATTCCTACGAATTGATGTCGGGAAGAGACCGAGTCAACCTGCGTGAAATCGCCAAGGCTGCCAAGGAAAACAACTACAAACTGCACTTGAGAGGTTCAGCTGACAGTGCCACGGCTTCGTCGTCCTACAACCAGACACTTTCTGAGAACCGCTGCAACAAGATTAAGATAGAACTTCTTGAAATGGGCGTTCCTGCTGAAAACATCATTCTTGAAGCCATTGGTGGTGTCAAAGAACTCGATCCTACGGAATACGACCGCCGCGTGCTGATTTACGTTGGCAAGTAAAAAAACTGCACACAACACTTTTGTGTGACATGAAAAAGAGACCGAGTACTCGGTCTCTTTTTTTTATTGTCGTGTCTAGTCCTGAAATAGCGTTACACTAAAATCGTAATGAAAAGTCACTTTATTCTCAGCAGTTTGGTCAACTTCAAGCTGATATCTAAGAAGATCAAAGGGGCATAACCATTGCGTTCTATCTGGCGTATGCCTTCTTCCAGCAGCTCGACAAATGGAATCATGTTGTTCGGGTTAACAAAAGGAGCAAAGTTGACATTGAACAGTTTTTCATCATCGGGAAGCAGCACCTTGTCTAAAAGCCCGTTATTGACCAAAAGCGAGTTCCTCACAACGTGCAATCCATACTCCAGAAGATTCTGCTGCCGTTTACGCCCAATACCTCTGATATTGTTCGAGAAATCCACCAATTCGCCCACACTCGCCTTGAAACAATAGCGCATCCATTGCTGAAAGGTCTGGGAATAATACTTCATATCCTCCTCTTCCTCCGCATAATGACATGCTTTCAACCAATTGCCTTCCGAAAGGATAGCTGCATTGTGCGCCAAAGCACAATCGCAGCCTTTGCGTGCAACCAAAGCTTGTTCAACCTCATTGGTTTCAATTCCCGGTATCTTGACAAGCACAGCTCGCGATCTGATAGTGACCAACAACAATTCCTGATCTTCAGCTACCAGCAGAAAAACGGTTTTCTCAGGCGGTTCCTCCAGCAGTTTCAACATCTTATTGGCTGCATCAAGGTTCATCCGCTCGGCCATCCATAAGATAGCTACCTTATAATCACCCGCATACGACTTGATACTGAGATTGCGCATCAGGGTAGCCGCATCGCGAACGTTGATGTATCCCTGCTTGTTCTCAAGTTCAATGGCCGCATACCATGAAACCGGATCGACATAAGCCTGCTTCGCAAGGACATAGTTGCGCCATTCATTAATAAACAAGGCGGTTTCGGGGTCTTTCTTGATCGATTTGTTAGTGGTGTTGGGCACCACGAAATGCAAATCGGGGTGTGCCAATTTTGCGACTTGCCGACAAGATGGACAAACACCACAACTGTCGTGCTCGTCGCGATTGGGACAGAGTATGTATTGTGCATAGGCAAGAGCCAATGCAAATTTGCCACATCCCTCTGGACCTAAAAAAAGCTGGGCATGAGGAATACGGTTTTCCTTAGCACTCAACACCAGCTTATGCTTCACTTCTTCTTGTCCAATAACCTCCTTAAATTGCATAGTCTCTCAAAATGGAGCTTCAAAGATACGGACTATATTTCAACTTTGAGCGGGTCACTTTTAAGTTTTTGCTATTTTTGCAAACAAATTCAAGTCACAGAACCATGTTAAGCGAACAGGAACAAATCAGAAGAAATTCATTGGCCGAATTGTACAAATTGGGCATTAACCCCTTTCCTCAAGCGACTTTTCCGGTAAACGTCAACTCAACGGAAATACTGGGAAAATTTGACGACAACAATTCGGAGCAGTTTCAATCTGTCAGCATTGCCGGACGCATCATGAGCCGTCGTATCATGGGCGCCGCTTCGTTTTGCGAGTTGCAAGATGCCTGCGGGCGCATTCAGCTTTATATCAAACGCGATGAAATCTGTCCCGGTGATGACAAAACCATGTACAACACTGTTTTCAAACGTTTGCTTGACATTGGCGACTTTATCGGCGTGAAAGGCTTTGCTTTCCGCACTCAAATGGGTGAGATTTCTGTACACGTAAAGGAGCTGACCGTGCTTAGCAAATCACTGCGCCCACTTCCCATCGTAAAAGAGAAGGACGGCGTGACCTACGATGCCTTCAGCGACCCTGAGCTACGCTACCGCATGAGGTATGTCGATTTGGTGGTGAACGACAAAGTGAAAGACATCTTCATTGCCCGCACACGTATCATCAATAGCATCCGTAGCTTTTTCAATAAAAGCGGTTATCTCGAAGTGGAAACGCCTGTATTGCAGTCCATTCCGGGTGGCGCATCGGCACGTCCTTTCATTACCCACCATAACGCCTTGGATATTCCCATGTACCTGCGCATTGCCAATGAGTTGTATCTGAAACGGCTGATTGTAGGCGGATTTGACGGTGTTTACGAGTTCTCGCGCAACTTCCGTAACGAAGGAATGGACCGCACACACAACCCTGAATTTACGGCTCTTGAGATTTACGTGGCTTACAAGGACTATATCTGGATGATGGACTACACCGAAGCCATGATTGAACATGTCGTAACCGAAGTTTTTGGCACACATACCGTCAAGGTGGGCGAAAACGAAATCAGTTTCCAGCGTCCCTTCAAGCGTATCACCATGATCGACTCCATCAAGGAAAAGACCGGTATTGACATTACGGGCATGAATGAAGCCCAGCTGCGCGAAGTGTGCAAACAGCTCAACGTTGAAATCAGCGACGCTATGGGCAAGGGGAAACTCATTGATGAGATTTTCGGAGCCAAGTGCGAAGGCACATACATTCAGCCCACTTTCATCACGGATTATCCGGTGGAGATGTCACCGCTCTGCAAACGTCACCGCGAGAACCCTGAACTGACAGAACGTTTTGAGCTGATGGTGAACGGAAAAGAACTGGCCAATGCCTATACCGAGCTTAACGACCCCATCGACCAACGGGCTCGCTTTGAAGAACAGATGAAACTGTCGGAACGCGGCGATGACGAAGCCATGTTCATCGACCAAGACTTTTTGCGCGCCCTTGAGTACGGTATGCCACCCACTTCGGGCATGGGTATCGGCATCGACCGATTAGTGATGCTGCTTACCGGACAGACTTCCATTCAGGAAGTGTTGCTCTTCCCGATGATGCGCCCCGAAAAAGTGAAAAAAGTTGCCACACCCGGCGATTTCATCGCCATCGGCGTGCCTCAGGTATGGGCGGAAGTGCTCGTCAGCAACGGATACACTTCAGTTGAAATGTTGCTATCTGAAAAACCGGCTGCTCTTCGCGAAAAACTGAACGGCATCCGCAAGAAAAACAAACTGGAAACACCCGCCTTGCAGCTTGAAGACGTAGAAGCTTGGATGCAACAGTAACGACAAAAAACAGCTGTATTGATCTGAAACACAGCTGTTTTTATAATCCTCCAAACTTTGAATATCAGTTTTTGATTGCCTCCCCCTATTCTCATTCGCCTTTCCACAACAACATAAGAATATCGCTACAAGTATTGTAGTTGATATTCTTTCGTTGCGCTTCCGACATGCGTTGATTTTCCTGATGATTGGTACAAAGCAACATGGCGCGCCGTACCTGTTCCGCCACATCTTTCGTGCTGTATGACATGCCGTGATAATGGAAAAACAGGGCGTTATGGGTCTCACAACCGGGAATCGGATCGGTATGAATGATAGGGATGTTTTTTGCCGCCGCCTCCGTGCTTGTCAAGCCGCCCGGTTTGGTAAAAACAACATCGCAGGCATCCATCAAGGTGGCAATCTGATCGGTGAAACCTATCACGGAGATATTTTCGCTTGATCCGAAATCCTTGCACAAACTGTTTTTTAACCGCTTGTTGGTTCCGCAAACAATAAATATCGCTTTGGCGTGCGGCTCCTTTACAATTTCCCGAATCAACACCTCGACATTTCCAAAACCCATACTTCCCGACATGACCAATAGCCATGGCACCTCGCTCTCGATAGTGTTCCCGAAAAGCTGTTTACATGCCGTTCTCGCTTGTTCTTTGGGTGGTCTTGAATAAAAGCAAGGCCGCACCGGAATGCCAAGAGCGTGCAACTTGTCACGCGGAATCCCTTTCGATGCGCATTCTTCAATCAAATGCTCATGCGGAACAATATAATGGTCGAGTCGGGTTTCTTCCATGAAAGGAATACAAGTGTAGTCCGTCATGACAAATAATGTTACTGCCTTTAGCTTACCGGCATTCTTCAAGGCCGTAAGCGCTTCTGCAGGGAACAAATGAACACAAACAACGGTATCGAACCCATTTTGATTGATGTAATCCAGCAACTTGCCGCAATACAATTTGTTGGCCAAATAAACCGGAGATTTGGCATGTATGGTACGCACCGCCTCTCCCGCATTGTACAAAAGCTGAAACATCTTGGTTCGTGTCGAAAACAGGTAAACATCGGAAGCCGTCTTCGACACCGCCGTATTGACAAGCGAAAGCGTGTCCACCACGCTACTTTCTATGCCTTTGGCCTGGAAATATTCGTGAAGTGCCGATGCCGCCGAGTTGTGACCTTCTCCTGTTGAGCAAGTCAGAATAAGAATTTTCATGATCCATTGAATATATTCAATCAAACAATAGCCCGATTCGATGCCTGAAACTACACTACTCGGCCTTTATTCTCTTATCAAATGCAATTCTATCACCATGATCATAGTGAACAATTCCACAATAGCGGTATCCGAACTTTTTCAACAAGTCGCACATATAGCTATTGTCGGGATGCGTGTCGATTCGTGCGTAAAGCACGCCCCGTTGTCGGGAACATTCTTCGGCCAGGTGCATGAGCGCCGTTGCAATGCCTTGTCGTTCAAACCCTTTACGAACACAAAGACGGTGAACCACTACATAAGCACTATCATCATTCCATTTGCCATCCAATGCATCGTAAGCCGGCTCGCCCGTAAAAACAATGGAGACATAGGCAGCCATCTTCCCTTCCGCTCTGGCCACAACACCCACTTGTTGACGGATATCTTCCAAGACGACTTCACGTTCCGGATACCCGTTCTGCCATTGATCGATACTACGGTTTTTCAATGATTGCTGGGCATCGGCCACGATGCTCATGATTTCACCCAAATCGGAAGGTAATGCTTTGCAAAAGTCAAGGTTCATAACAAATCGAACTTCAATATCATTATTTCACAATAAGCTTCTGCCCTAACTGCAACGTCTTGTTACGGCTGATCCCGTTCAGTTTGCAGATTCTGTCAATAGTCGTATGATAGTGTCTGGCAATGGCTCCGAGGGTGTCTCCACTTCGCACGGTATGCACGGTGCGTTTTACCGAAGCCTTTGATTGGTAATCCGACTTGCCGTTTCGTGAATGAATGTTCAAATAATTCTTTTTCAGCGTAAAAATGGCACTACGAATAGAACCTTTTTCGAAGTCAAAGATTCTTTCCGGGTCGAAAGGCTGCCCCATGTATCGCGTTTCAAAATGCAGATGCGCACCGGTAGAACGCCCCGTTGAGCCTCCGTATCCGATCAAATCACCGGCTTTGACCAGGTCCTCGCTTTCAACAATATATTTGCTCAGATGTCCGTAATAGGTCTCCAAACCATTCACATGCCTGATAACTAAAACATTCCCATATCCACCCGTAAGGCGCGGAGGCAAGGCGCAGCGTACTACCCCATCAAAAGCGGCATAGATAGGATCGCCATAGTCCACATCAATGTCAACTCCACGATGCGGACGCCCTCGGCGAAGTTTGAAACCGGAAACTATTTTACCTTCAGCAGGAATGCAATAAGGGTGCAACGAATCAATCAGTGGAATATCAATCTCATCGGGAAGATCTTTAAGCTGAATGTCACGATAGGCATGAACTTGATCGGTGTACCAATGGTCGCTATCAAGCGAATCGGGCAGTACCGGTTTTTCAATATCGTAATATGTCCAGGTGTTGTCGTTAAACAGCACGACTTTCTGAAATCTGTCATTGGTAGGCAGTGTGTCGAATGGCATGGGGATTTCCGGGCCGTTTTCTGCGTTTTGCGACACCGTATCTATCTGATAATACACCAAATATACGTAAGTTGTATCATGGACAACTACTTGTTTTTTTTCGAACAAGCGTTGAAAAAAATTCTTCTTTTCTTGAGAAGAAACTGACAATGTGACAAATAAACAAAAAACAAATACTACAAATTTCCTCATCAGTTTGATTTTAAAGTAAAAAACACGGATTTATTCAAAAAATTGTCCCTACTCATCAGAAATCTCACTCAATGTGTTTCGATAAGCAGAAAAAACATTCGCCCTCGATATGTAACCCAAATACTTGCCGTCCTTAATAACAGGGATATTGTATTTTCCGGATTCCTCAAACTTATGCACCACGCTCTCCATCGGTTCCTCGGGATCGATAATATAGTCGGGCTCCACCATGAAATTCTCTATTGCATGATCATATAGGCTTTGGTCGAACATCACGCTCCTGATATGGTCGAACAAAATGTGCCCACAGAAAAGACCTTCCTGGTCAACAACCGGAAAAATATTGCGGTTCGACGAGGCAATAAGAGGAATCAAGTCACGCAGCTTGCTTCGGGGCATGATACAACTGAAATTATTCTCAATCAATTGATTGATAACCAGCATATTCAAAATACTCGTATCTTTATTATGCGTAACAGAAACCCCAAGTTCGGCCACGGCGTTGGAATAGACCGAATACCTGAAGAAGAAACGGTTCACGGCGTATGCCAAGGCTGCCACAATCATCAAAGGAACAAAAAGAGAATAGCCGTTGGTTATTTCGGCGATAAGGAAGATGCCGGTAAGCGGTGCATGCAACATGCCTGCAACCAACCCGCACATACCGACGAGGGCAAACTTGGGCGGGTCAAGTTCACCAATACCCATGGCATTGACGGATAATGCAAAAAACAATCCGGAAAAAGCTCCGATAAACAAAGCCGGGGCAAACGTACCGCCCACGCCACCGGCACCGAAAGTGAATGCTGTGGCGAAGGCTTTCAACAAAATGATGCCGGCAAACAATACCAGTATGACCAGCATATTGTCCTTAAATTGCCCCAACAAGGAGTTGCTGTAAATCGTGCTGTAGTCTCCGGCCAAAGCCGCATTGATGGCTTCGTAGCCTTCTCCGTATAGAGCGGGAAAAAGATAAATGAGCAGTCCCAAGGACAAAGACCCCAGAAGGAATCGCGACCATGGCGACTTAACCCTCTTGAAACGCTTCTCAACGCTGAAAGTCACTTTAAGAAAATAAGCAGAGACAAGTCCTGCAAAAAGCCCCAAGCCGATATAATAAAGCGCATTGGAAGGAAGAAAACCTTCGGTGATGACGGCATGGTATTCGACTGCTTGCCCTAAGATAAAATAAGAAGTAAGGATGGCAACAAACGATGAAACAATGATAGGAATGACCGATCCCAATGAAAGGTCAACCATAAGTACTTCGAGCGCAAAGAAAATACCGGCTAAAGGAGCTTGGAAAATGGCGGCCAATGCGGCAGCTCCTCCCATTCCTATGAGCAGCATGATCTGCCTGAAATCGAGTTTCAGAACTTGTCCGATGTTGGAACCGATTGAGGCTCCAGTTGAAACCGAAGGACCTTCCAATCCGACCGAACCACCAAAACCTACGGTAAGCGCACTGGCAACAATAGATGTCCAGGTGCTGCTTCGGCTGACGATGCCCTTTTTCTTCGAAATGGCATAGAGAATACCCGGTATTCCGTGCCCGACCTCCTTCTTCAGGATAAAACGGCAAAAAACAATGGTAAGCAGAATGCCTAACGCCGGAAAAAGGAGATAAAGAAGATCGGAATTCGAAAAGTGAATGCTCAGCAATCCATCACGGATACCATGTGCCAGCTTCTTGATAGCCACGGCAGCCAAGCCCGCCAAAAAACCCGTTGGCAGACTCAGCAGCAACATAAACTGCCGATCCGTGACATGCCGAAGCCGCCACGCATTAATCCTATCAATCCACTTTCTAATTCTTTTCTTGAACACGTTGTCAAAGTGCTTTGCGGCCGCTAAATTAAAATATATCCTTGAATTTGTCATAAAAATCTTCATTTTTTCTAATTTCGCATCCAATATCATGACCGTTACGCTATGAGAATCGTTAGTTATAATGTGAACGGCATTCGTGCCGCAATTTCAAAAGGGCTGTTGCAATGGATCCAATCCAACAGTCCGGATGTAATTTGTTTTCAAGAACTTAAAGCTACTCCCGAACAGATTCCCCTGATGGTTTTCGAGATGATGGGCTACCATCATTTCTGGTTTCCCGCAAAGAAAAAAGGATACAGCGGCGTAGGACTGCTTTCGAAAATGCGACCCGACAACGTGGTTTACGGCATAGACGATCCGCTTTACGACGACGAAGGACGTTTTTTGCGTGCCGATTTCGGACCGCTCTCGGTCGTCAGCGTCTATCATCCTTCAGGAACAAGTGGCGACGAACGGCAGGATTTCAAGATGCAATGGCTGCCTGTTTTTCACAAGTATGTCAACGAGTTGCGCAAGCAACGCAGCCAATTGGTGCTTGCCGGCGACTATAACATCTGCCATCAGGACATCGACATCAACAATCCCAAGGCACACGTAAAGACATCGGGATTCCTTCCCGAAGAACGCCAATGGATGAGTGAGTTTTTGAGCGACGGCTATGTTGACAGCTTTCGCCATCTGGTAAAGGAAGCCAATCAATACACATGGTGGAGCTTCCGTGCCAATGCACGGGAAAGAAATATCGGATGGCGCATTGACTATCAAATGATCACTGAGAATCTGACTGACAAGATTGCTTCGGTAGGCATTTTGACCGAAGCCAAGCACTCCGACCACTGTCCTACCCTGTTGGAATTACACGAATGAATGATCCGAGATCACCAAACATAATCTTGCAAAAAGGATGGTTTTCTTTGCTCCGCATTACGGTTTCCTCCTTCGATTTTGAATGAAAGAAGGAAAAATGCTGTGATGAAACGAAAAAACACTACTTTTGCAGCCTGTTACGGCCCCATAGTTCAAGGGATAGAACGGAAGTTTCCTAAACTTTAAATCTAGGTTCGAGTCCTAGTGGGGCTACGCCACGAAACCTCAGACGACATAGCATTTGCCGTTTGCGGTTTTTCATTTCAACATTTAGAAGCCGTTTTGTCAGCTCAACTCGAAACCATTCAAAACAGCTTCTTACCGCAAAACCTTGTCGCAATAAAAAAGCAAAAACCGAGTTATGATAACGTTCTCACTTGGCAAAGGCAACTTGGAAGAAGCAAGCTTCAAGCCAACCAAACCTCTGTTAGGACGGCCGAAATGGTTTTCCGCACGAGAAAATCCAGTTTCCAAGCGTTTTGCAAAATGGACAAAAGATAAATTGAAAAGTTATTTGTAATTTTACAGCCTTAAAATACCGTCTATGAATCGAATTGGAAAATTTACCTTGCTTGTTGTTGCCCTGATCTCCACACTAACTGTTTTTGGCCAGGATGACCTCTCTATCGGCAAATGGAAGACCCATCTTCCCTACCAGAAAGTGAAAGCCGTGGAAGTATTTGGCAAAAAGGTTTATGCGGCTACTGACTACGAGTTGTTTTATTACGACACGGAAGACAACAGCATTAATATCCTGAACAGGATCAATGGGTTGTCCGACATCGGCATCAGCACAATAAGCTATTGCAAAAATGTGAACACCCTACTGGTGGCTTATTCCAATGCCAACGTTGACTTGATAGATGCCGACGGTAGGGTCACGAACATGAGCGACATCAAGGATAAAGCTATCATCGGCAACAAAAACATCAACAATGTGACTTTTGAGAACGAGCTGGCCTACCTTGCCTGCGGTTTCGGCATTGTCGTTTTCGATTTGAGCCGTCGCGAAGTCAAAGACACCTATTATATCGGGGACATGGGCACAGCCGTTAACGTGACGGACATTGCGTTTTACAACGGCCGAATTTACGCCGCTACGGACAAAGGCGTGTATTATGCTCCGAAAAACAGCCAAAACCTGGCTAATTACGAGGCATGGACCTTCGATGAGAGCTTGATACATCCACACCTCTTTTACAATGAGATAGAAGTCTTTAACAACCGTCTTTACATAAATTCGGCTGGAGGATTCAACAAAGACACCCTTTACGTTTACAACGGCAACACTTGGGATTACTTTGACAAAGCGAACACGTCACAAAAAAGGGAACTGCGCGCCTACAATGATCGCTTCATCATCACCAACTACTATCATGTTTCAGTATTGAACAATCAATTGGAAAATGTTTGTCAGATAAGTTGGCCTGGAGGATCCATAGAACCACTCTCTGCTGCCATAGACGACGACGGCTGCTATTGGTTGGGCGACAGGCATCGCGGCTTGATTAAAACAGCCACGGGATGGGACAACAACGATATTTTACCCAACGGTCCATATTCGAAAAATGTATTTGAAATAAACTCCTGCGGAGAGAACGTTTGGATTGCCACCGGCGGACACGATGGCAACTGGGCTCAACGCTGGATGAAAGACGGGGTGGCACATTTCGACGGACACTGGTGGACAAGCATGAACTTTTGGAACACACCGGGCTTTGACACCATCTACGACTTCGTCTGTTCCGCCACAAATCCTTCCGACCCTTCAATCACCTACGTAGGAACTTGGGGACATGGTCTATTGAAACTCAAAGACAACAAGTTGGAGACCGTGTATCGCACCAATAACAGCTCGCTCGAAGTATGGTCAGGCAACCCGCCCTACGTCTGTATCAGCGGGCTGGCATTTGACAGCCACAATAATCTTTGGGTTGCCAACTCCGCCGCCAACAACCTGCTTTCGGTGCTCAAAACTGACGGAACATGGCAATCATTCAACCTTGGTGGATCAAATAGCGCCATTGACATTGCCTCTATCATGATTGACCACAACGACTACAAATGGATCATGCGTCGCCGAGGCAATGACGTAAAGATTATTGTATTCAACGACAACGGCACTTTGGATAATCCTGCCGATGACCAAGTAGTCAATTTGAAGTGTGTGGAAGGGCAAGGAGGCATGCCTGGCACTGCCGTTTACAGCATGGCTGTCGATAACAATGGCGCAGTATGGGTGGGAACTGATAGCGGCCCATGTGTCTTCTCCGACACCAAGAAACTTTTCGGCACATCGCATTACGATGCTTCAGTGATTCTGATTCCCCGCAATGATGGCACCACCCAGGCCGACCCGTTGTTCCATGGCTCAAAGGTTTTGTCCATTGCCGTTGACGGCGCCAACAATAAATGGTTCGGCTTGGAAACCGGCGTTTATCAAATGTCAAGTGACGGAAAAAACCAGTTGAATCATTTTGATACTGAGAACAGTCCGTTACTCAACAACTCTGTGAACACAATGACTATCAATTCAAACGGCGATGTGTTCTTCGGTACCGACAACGGTTTGATTTCCTATCGCGGCAATGCTACCCCTCCGGATCCTCAACCGAACACCAAAGTAGTGGTCTATCCCAATCCTGTTCGCCCTGAATACAACGGATACGTCGGCATCAAAGGCATTGCCACCAACGGCTTAGTACGTATCACGACAGTGGATGGAGCTTTTGTCACCGAACTGCGCGCCGAGGGCAGCCAAGCCGTGTGGGACTGCCGCACTATCGATGGAAAAAAAGTGGCGCCGGGCATTTATATGATTTATATCAGCACCGATTCGGGAGAGGAAAGATTTGCTACAAAGATTCTGGTGATGGATTGATGGAAGACAAGACACAAGGTTTCGTCCTGCAAACCATTCACTATGGCGACACCAGCTTGATTGTCAGGATTTTTACGCAATCATTTGGTGTGCAATCATATATGATAAAAGGTGCCTGCGGACGTTCTGCCCGCAACAAGGCTGCCTTGTTCCAACAACTGAACAGGCTTCGTTTCGTAGTATCAGGGCAATCCAAGGGAAAATCCCTATCCTACCTCAAAGATGTCGAATTGGCATACGTCTATCAGCACATTCCTTTCGACATCAAGAAAACCGCCATACTCATGTATATCGGCGAACTGTTGTCAAGGACACTGACCGACCAGGATCGAAACGACGCTTTATTCCTGTTTGTCTGCAACTCCTTGGACTGGCTTGATCTTGTTGATGACCATTACGCTAATTTCCCCTTATATTTTACGCTGGAATTAAGTCGTTTTCTAGGTTTTTACCCCAAATCCGACTACCATGACGGCAGCTATTTCGACTTGCAGGAAGGAAAGTTTTCAGCATCTGCCCCAGCGCATCCGTATTATCTTGATCTGATTCCAAGCCATCTGTTAAGTCGATTCATCGGAACGGGAATTGACGAAGCCATGGCGTTGCCGCTTTCCGCGGCACAGCGCCGCATCCTGCTGGACGGCATAATAGACTTCATGCGACTACAAGCCCCTCTCTCGAAAGGTTTGCAGTCGCATGAAGTGTTGCGAACCGTATTAGGGTAAACTTATCTCAGATCGAAGCCCGACTGACCGCAAAGGTTGCCCGACTGATCGTAAACGTCAACGTGATACGTTCCTGGCATCAATTCGATTCCGGCAGGCTTGACATAATATGCCCTGACTTCGGTTTCCTCGTTGGCGTAGTTCACATGGGCTTTCTCGGTAAACTGCAACATTTCGCCATTCGACTCGAATGCGTATTCGTCTCCTGTGCCCTTGGCAAGGATAGCCGTGCTTGGATCGGAGATGCGAATATAGAAGATTTTGTTGCCCGCTTTTACGAGATTGTTTTGTCCCAGCATAAAGTCTACTCTGATGCGCTCGGCACGTCCCGCTTTCTCGGTAGGCACTTCCTTGCCGCCTCCCTTAAATCTTACTGCGCCCACATTGAGATTATAAGCTTTCAGTACGGAAGCCATATTGACTTTGTTGGTCAGTTCCTGTTTCTGTTGCGTAAGAGCCGCATTCTCTTTTTTCTCTGCCTGGTATTCTTCACGGATGCGCTCATTTTCGACCACCAACTCGCGGTTGACCACATACAGCGAGTCGAGCTGGCGCACATAACGCTGCGAGATGACTTGCAGCTCAGACACTTTCTTCTTGATGCGGTTGTAGTCCCACTGCTTGGCAAGCAAGTCTTTGATTTCCTGCGCATCTGCTTGGATTACGCTATCTTTTTCGACCAATTCCTCGCTCAATGTGCCATAGCTTACTTTCAGCGCATTGTGTTCCTTCAACAAACTATCCACTTCAGCCTGCAAACTGATGCGGGTCAACTCCCTTTCCTCGGCAAGCTTCCGGTTGTCCCCTTTGAGAGAAATAAGTCTGATAGAAAGCCCGATGAGAGCCAATGCCAAAACGCCTAGTACGATGTACATCCAATTAGGCTTCGATGTTGTTTTTTCTGAATTCATATCTGATGTATTTTTAGTGTCTTTTTCTCATAATGCAAAAATATGTATTTTTTTCAAACGATGGCACGAAACTAAAATTGCCTGACAGTTTTTTTTGTTGGTACAAGAAGCTTGATCCATAGAAAAAACTTACCTCACCGAGTTGAAAGAGGTTGTTTTCATGTCGGAAACCGGCTCCACTTTCGCTCGCGTGATGTTGATGGGCAGATACTGGCCTACTGTTTCAATATAAACAATAAGATGCCGTTTGTTTTTTATCGATGCAAGACGTCCGACAAGACCCCGCAACGGACCTCCAATGATACGAACGGCCTGTCCTTCGGCAAGAGGAGTGTTGTCCAAACTCTCCGCCCTTCCTTCGTATTCATCCACGTACTTTTTGATGGCGAGGATCTGGTTGTCCGGAACGATAACGGGCTTGCCTCCAAATGAGACAAAACGCAACACCCCGCCGACATTGAGAATATTATATTGGTCAGCAGGCAGAGAATGAACAAAGACATAAGACCTGAATAACGGCATCTCCACTTTTTTCTTCCGGTCGCTCCATTGGTGCATCTCCGTAATTAATGGCAGATATGCCTCTATACCCATCTCTTTCAGGATGGTGAAAACCTTTTTTTCGGCCCGCGACCATACGTAGAGCGCATGCCATTGCAATTCATGAGGTGACTGCAATCGTGAGGATGAAAATTTTTGCTCCGTATCCATTGCCGTTTATCATTTTGTTGACAATGTCAGCTTCCGGACTCCCATGACCGGTGTGATAGGCATTCGGTTCTCAATTTGCATGCGGTAAGAGCCTGCGTCACTTAACAACAATTCCTTGTTGATCGGAAGCGAAAAATGACACAGTCCACCCTTCTGTTCCGACTTCCAACCGTTTTCATCCTTTAACCCGAAATTATACGTCCGTGCGCGATAGGGATCGCCATTCGCATCGAAGACAACGAAATCCATAGCAAAATAAGCATACTCGTATTCCTCAGTGAAATAGAGGTCCATGCTTAGATCGTAAGTGGTCGGTGACTGGATTTCGATGTCGGAATAAACGTAGTCAAAACGCTCCCAAGCATCGTGCAGAAACTCCCTTTCGATAATGATGTTGCTCTTTTTCTGAGCAGTACAGGAACTGAAAACCAGTCCTATGCCTAACATAATAGCATATACAACGTGTCTCATACCAATTGAAATTATAGGCAAACATACAAATATTTTCCACATGCATCCCTCTTGTTGACTGGCAAAAAGTGATGTCGCCCTCATCATTTCGGATAATGCCTCGTTTTTGACACAGTTTCTATATCAATAATGATTGCCATATCCTGTTGAAAACAAGCATATTAAAAACTAAACGATTTTTTCCGTTCTTTTTTTGGAAAAATCCTTATAATTTTGGGCTTTATTTTTCATGCAATATGCAATTCAATAGTAAAGTGTTATCGGGGCGACGCAATGTCATCATCACAATCTTTGTGCTTGTTGGCTTGGTGTTTGTAGTCAGGCTTTTCACACTACAAGTCACCGACCAACATTACAAGCAATTGGCCGATAACAACGCCTTACGTTTCATCACACAATATCCGGCACGCGGCATGGTGTTCGATCGAAACGGGAAATTGATGGTTTACAACGAGGCGGTTTACGATTTATTAGTGGTCCCACGGCAAGTCAAGGCGATGGACACCTTGGAGTTTTGCAATCTTATCAAGATTTCAAAAGAAACTTTTATCGAAAAGTTGGAAAAAGCAAAAACCTATTCCAAGGTCAAGGCATCTCCTTTTGTGTCACAAATCTCAAAAGAAGACTATGCCAAAACCTCCGAGGTGTTGTTCAAGTTTCCCGGTTTTTATTTTCAAACCCGAACGATACGGCATTATCCAAGTTCTATCGCCGCCCACACCTTGGGCGATATCGGCGAGGTGGACCAAAAGCAGATCGATGAGGATCCCTATTATGCCTTGGGCGACTATATCGGCAAGTCGGGTATTGAAAAGTCATACGAGACAGACCTGCGTGGCATAAAAGGATTAAAGGTGGTCATGGTTGACGTTCACAACCGCGAGATGGGCAGTTTCAGGGAGGGCGAGTTAGACAAAGACCCGCAGGCCGGACGTGATATTTATCTCGGCCTTGATGCCGATTTACAAGCTTACGGTGAAAAACTGATGCAAGGCAAGATCGGTTCCATCGTAGCCATTGAGCCTGCCACGGGACAGATTCTCGCTTTCGTTTCCAGTCCGACTTACGACCCCAACCTGCTTGTCGGACGCGAAAGAGGCAAAAACTTCAACAACCTGCTGAAAGACCCTATGAAGCCGCTCATCAACCGTGCCGTCAACGGCACCTACCCTCCCGGCTCCACGTTTAAGATGGTCATCGGACTTATCGCCTTGGAGAGCGGCAGCATCACGCCGGGAACCATTTTCCATTGCAACGGACCGGGAACCCTGCCCATCAAATGCACCCACCACCATGGCGGATCACCCGACTTGGCCAATGCCATCGAAAACTCGTGCAACCCCTATTTTTACGAGGCTTTTAAGGCGACCATCAACAATTCCAAGTTCGGTGACATCAAAAAAGGCTACGACTATTGGCATGACATGACCTACAAAATGGGATTGGGACATAAGTTCGACACCGATATTCCATACGAGCAAAATGGCAACATCCCATCCCGCTCTTATTACGACAAGTTTTATAACAAAAGATGGAACTCGCTGACGATCCGTTCGTTAGGAATCGGGCAAGGCGAAGTACTTATCACGCCCTTGCAATTGGCCAATATTGCCGCCACCATTGCTAACGAAGGATTTTATTATCCGCCACACTTGATTCGTGCTTTCGGCGACTCGACCGCCATCCCCGACAATATGAGGCAACGCATGGAAACCGGCATTGCACAAAAACACTTCAAGGTGATCAAAAACGGGATGCGCAACGTGGTGGAAGGCGCACACGGCACAGCACGCCGGTATAAAATCGACAGCATTTCAGCGGGAGGTAAAACGGGCACGGCACAGAATCCACATGGCAAGGATCACTCCATTTTCATTGCCTTTGCGCCTGTTGAAAACCCGCAAATCGCCATATCGGTCATCATCGAAAACGGCGGCTTCGGCGCGACATGGGCTGTGCCTATCGCCAGCCTGATGCTGGAAAAATATATCAGAGGCTTCACCAAGCGCCCAGAGTTGGAGCAACGCATGATGGAAGGAGTAGTCACATACAAAGAGGAACGATGACAGATAACCGCAATCATATTATCGGAAAAGTGGACTGGCCACTGCTACTCATCTATTTTGCACTGGCGCTCATCGGCTGGTTCAGTGTGTTTTCGGCCAAATACGACGAGATGCATCCCCACATCTTTGATTTGTCGCAAGTATATGGAAAACAGCTCCTGTGGATTGGAGCATCGATGTTTGTAGCGTTCCTTATCCTCCTTATCGACGCAAAGTTTTTCAACGCTTTCGCTTTCTGGATATACTGCATCATCCTGTTCGGTCTGGTCGCCGTGCTTGCCTACGGAACCGCCACCAAAGGCGCTACTTCGTGGATTAATCTGGGCGGCGGCATGAAACTGCAACCTTCGGAATTTGCCAAGTTGGGCACGGCTTTGGCGGTTGCCAACTACTTGGGGCGCTTAAATGTTGACCTTGGAAAACGCAAGACCCGCATCGCTACATACGCCATCATTCTTCTCCCGATGGCATTGGTCTTTTTACAAAACGACACCGGATCGGCCATCGTGTTCGTTTCATTTCTGTTTGTGCTTTACCGCGAAGGATTTCCCGGTTCGGGTCTTACCATGCTGCTCGGCGTGTTGGCGGTGGTGCTTTTCGTGCTGACACTAATATGGTCGCAACAGACCATGTATATCATCATTGCCGCACTTTTTGCACTGACCATGACCTTCCACCTGATAGGCAAGCGCCGCTATTGGATGCGGATTGTGGTGATTTATTCCTGTATGGCTGCTTTTGTGTTTTCGGTACATTTCGCATTTTTCAAAGTGCTTCAACAGCATCAGCGCACGCGCATCGAGGTGATGTTAGGCATGAAAGACGACCCACACGGCGCCGGATATAATCTGCATCAGTCGAAAATCGCCATCGGATCGGGCGGTTTGTGGGGAAAGGGCTTCCTGCAAGGCACACAGACCAAATACGATTTCGTTCCCGAACAACACACCGACTTCATTTTCTGCACTGTCGGCGAAGAGGGCGGATTCAAAGGAACGTTTGTGGTGGTATTGCTTTATGTGGCCTTGTTGGTCCGCATCGTTACACTTGCCGAGCGTCAGCGGTCGGCTTTCAGCCGCATCTACGGCTACGCCATCGCCGGCATTTTCTTCGTGCACTTTGCCATCAACATCGGCATGACCATCGGCTTGGTGCCTGTTATCGGCATACCACTGCCTTTCCTAAGTTACGGCGGATCCAGCCTGCTGGCGTTCACCATCATGCTGGCCATCTTTGTCAAACAAGATGCCAACCGCCTGAATATTCTTTAGCAGCCGGATTTCTACGACACCCTATCGCTTAATACATTTAAGCATGGCAGTGCCCTCGCCGGATTTGACCTTAATGAAATAAACTCCGGATGGCTGGTTTTCAAATCCAACCTGAACTTGTTGTTCGGCAGTTTCCAGCGACAACACCTTTCTGCCCATGCTATCGTAAATGTCGATACTACGTTCCATTGCATCGACAAACCGGAGCGACAGGTCTTTTTTCGTAGGATTGGGGAAAACCGTCACCTTATTTTCACCCATTGACTCTGGGACAAGAGAGCCGAAATTGATCAAACAAGTATCGTATCGGGGATTCTGCCACAGCAAATCATCGGCTTCATGGAAACAAAGCATCTCGGTATGTTCTTGAAAGCCAAAAGGAGAAGCCGGTTTGAGTTTTGTCCCGCTAAATGGAAATCCGAGTTCGCTACCCATGCCTTCAATCCATAATTCCGTTGAATCAGGTTTCGAAAGATAGGTGAAATTGAATTGGCGGCGCGTTTCACCATTCAGAATAGCATCGCCTATAGACTTTAAAACCAATCCATTATCGGCTTCACCCGACTGAACAAACACCGTATCGCCAATGGAAAGATTCCAATCATAAATCAGATACTCTTCACCGTTATTGGTCGGATGGTCAGGTCTTCCTCTGAAATAGGTCTTCCCCTCTTCCTCCCTGTACATGCCGACAGGTGTCTCGCTGATGCAACCACATTCATAGTACACGTATGAGTAGATGTGGTTATCATAGGAAACCGTGTCGCCCTCGCTGGAATGATAAATGACAGTGTATCTATACACAACAGTCTGATCGGGCTGGCTATGCAGTACATTCCATTGCCGACCATAGCCCATGTGTTGTGCATTGGCCACTCCAATCATGGCAAACAGGAAAAAGAGACTTGTGAGCATTTGTTTCATTCGTTTCATAGTCTATTGTCATTAAAGTGGTTGGTATTATCGCTTCAAAAATAGACAAAATGCTCTATCTGGAAAGAAAATCGGGCAAACATTTGAGAACCGACCACGTTTTTTTGACAAAACATTGAAAACATGGCGATTAAACAAAGTCTCTATTGCACAATCGTAAAACGAAAAGGCGGATCTTCAAATAGCGCATCAAAAGTATTCTTCTCCGTCATCGCCATCACTTCCATTGTCGCCGTTATCATTCATGTCATTTTTCCTGCGTTTTCCGGCTTGTTGATTAAACCGGTAGCTGAAATTCAGCGTGAATGTCGTTTTGGTCCATGTTTGCATACTATACTGCCAGAAATGGTCGCCCCACGATTCTCCGCCATGCCCACGTGTACCGAACACATCACGGACATTGAAAGTAATGGTGCCGTTACCCCTGAACACATCTTCGCTGACGGCAAAGTCCATCCACCATTCGCCCCTGCTCTTGCCTAAGGCTCCGACACGCGGACCCATGTAATGAGCCGTAAGTTGCAAATCGAACCCCTTCTTAAAACTGAACTTCGACATCAATCGGCCAAACAAAACATAAGAATCGGTGGGGTAAATCCGGCCATTAATACTTCCGCTGGCAATAGAACGGAAGAAATTGCAGTTGGCATTGAGGTTCCACCATCTGGCGACCTGCCCCTGCATCATGGCTTCCAAACCGAAATCGTTGCTGGTACCGAAGTTTATGGGCATACTGTAATACACCTGAAAAACAGAATCGAGATAGGTGTAGTGCTGCATGGTATTGATACTGTGGCGATAATACGTGGTGAAACTAAAAGTAGCCTTATCCCAGAAATGCAGGTACCCCAGTTCGTAACTGTCGGTATAGACAGGCTTCAATGCAGGATTGCCCATGCGGATATTGCGATTGTCATTGTACGAGCGGAACGGGCTGAGCATCCGGTAGCGCGGACGGCGTATGCGACGGGTGTAGCTCACCTGCATTTGGTCGTTTTCGCTCAACGAATAATTCAAATAGGCGCTGGGAAACCCGTCGATATAAGGCCTGCCCCCATTGATACTGTCGCCACCACCCACGGCGTAATTGTGCAATATGGTCTTGACATCGGTCAGTTCGCCACGCAGCCCTACTTGACCCGACCAGCGACCCCAGTCGTTGCCAAGACTCGAATAAAGTGCCCCGATTTGTTCATGATAATCAAAATCGTAGCAATAGATGGGAATGGGTGTCCAAGCGCCGCCAATGTTATTCTCGACCCTTGAAATGCTGTTCACCTGTCGCAATGTGTATTTCCCGCCGATTTCCCATACCGCTTTTTGGGCGAAAGGATGCACATAATCAAAAGTAGCCTGCAAGTTGCGCTGGCTCTGGTCCTCGCTGGTACGTTGAGCTATCGCCGAAATGTACATCGGAACCATCTGCGAAGGATACAAGTACTCGGAAATATCGGAATGCGACAGCTCGGCATTATGGAAGAACCGGATGTTGGCTTTCAGGCTACGGTCTTTTTGCTCAAAACGCTTTTCATAATCCAAGGTGACTTCATAGACGGGATCGTTTTCCTGCCACCATTCTTCACGTACATCGTAGGACGATGAATCAATTAACGGATATTGATCAGTATAGGTAATAACAGGATGCGAACGGTTGGTGGCAGCCCGATAGACAAAGGCCAAACTCAGCACATCGTTATCGCTGATGTAATAATCCGTACCGAATCGGAAATTGTGACTGTTGCGCAACATGGAACGCTCGGTAAGCTGGTCGGTAAGCTGGACGAAAGTAGTGTCTGTCCCGATAATGTCGCTGTAACGCTTGGTTTTCCTAACACCCTCTCCCACATTGGAACGATGATCGTAGTTGTAGCCGACAAACCAATTGAACCGTTTTATCCGGTAATTGAAACTCAATCCCAAACCATATTGAAGCGGGTAGCCTGCTCTCAGGTTGACAACGCCATTGATGCCTTGTCGTTTTTCCTTTTTCAACACGATATTAATAATCCCTGCCGTTCCCTCGGCATCATATCGCACGGAAGGGTTGGTAACGACCTCCACCCGTTCAATCATATCCGCTTGAACGGTACGCAAAGCATCCTGTGTGCTCATGCCAGAAAGCCCCGATTCCTTTCCATCGATAAGGATACGCACACCCTCGTCGCCACGAAGACTCACGTTACCATCCACGTCCACCGAAACGGCGGGAATATTCTCAAGCACCTCGATGGCATTGCCTGCCGTGGTAGCCAGATCCTTACCCACATTGAAAACCTTTTTGTCGAGCGTCATCTCATACATGCTGACATCCGCCATCACACTGACTTCTGCAAGGAGCCGCTCATCGGGCACCAGATAAATGCTCCCGATATCGATATGGTTTTTAGATCCATCGATATGGATTTTCTTCAGGGTGTTTTTATAGCCCATGTATTGGATGGTAAGCCCGAAACGTCCTGCATCGAGCGACAATTCAAAAGTGCCGTCGGGCTGGGTGACGGTACCTGTAACAAAAGCCGAATCGGGCAAGGCTGCCACCGTCACCGTAGCATACTCCATGGGCTGCCCCGTGGATTTGTCGAAGACACGGCCTTTCACCGTGACAGCAGCGGATGCCAAACGGACACAGAGCAAAAACACAATCAAGACGAGAGCACGTTTTTTCATAGCTGATTTCAATTTACCGTACAAAAATAGCCTTAAAAAACCTCTTCATCATAAAAAGATAAACAAAGTGGCGATTATTTCTTTCGAAGTGACGCAAAATGGTTTTCAATCACCTCATCATAGACCTCGATAATACGACAAAACCGACGGAAGCACTATCCGTTAAAGATCAACACGCCTCATATAGGATCCACATCGATTTGAACCGTGACGGACTTGTATTGGGCATCGTGTAAAAACAACTGTATCTGATCGTTGATCAACTCTTTGAAGTATTTTGCGCTTTGATCACGCCTGAACTTGATTAATATCTGCTTGATATACTGGTTCCTGACCCGCGAAACAACGGGGTACTCCGGGCCGAGCAAATCCCGATGAAAGATGGGACGCAACATGCCGGCCAATGCTGCAGCGGCAGGGTTGAGTTTTTCGTAATCCTTGTGTTTCAAACGGATAAGCACCAATCGGTAGTAAGGCGGATAGGAAAACTGTCGGCGAATAGCCATTTGCTTCTCATACAGCCCTTTATAATTGTTTCGAAGCACATCTTGCAACACAGGATGCGCCGGCTCGTAGGTTTGAATGACCACCTTTCCCCGTTCCCCTTTTCGGCCCGAGCGTCCCGCTACTTGCGACATGAGTTGAAAACTGCGTTCGTGGGCGCGGAAATCAGGGAAAGAAAGCATGTTGTCGGCGTTGAGGATGCCCACCACCTTCACCGAGTCGAAATCAAGCCCCTTGGTGACCATTTGGGTGCCCACCAAAATATCGGTCTCGCGGTCTTGGAAACGTTCCAAGATACTCTGGTATTCGTTGCGCGAGCGTGTGGTATCGAGGTCAAGGCGAGCCACACGCGCATCGGGCAGCAGCAGTTGCAAATCCTCTTCGATCTTTTCAGTGCCGAAACCATGCATCTTGATATTAGTACTATGGCATTGCGGACATTCCGTCGGCAGGCTGGCCGTGTAGCCGCAATAGTGGCAGCGCAACACGTTTTGCTGCTTGTGGTAGATGAGACTCACGTCGCAATTGATGCACTGTGGCACATAGTGGCAGTCTTCGCACTCGATACGTGGCGAGAAACCGCGCCGGTTTTGAAACAAAATGGCTTGCTTCTTCTGTTCGAGAGCGGTTTTCACCGTTTCTATCAAGGTGCTGCCGAAATCGGCCTGCGTTGTCTTGCGCCGTTTTTCCACCCGCATATCGCTAAGAATGATTTCGGGCATTTCAATCCCTCCATAACGTTCGGAAATCTCCACCAAGGCATAACGGCCTTGTGATGCGTTGTAATAGCTCTCGTAGGAAGGCGTTGCCGAGCCGAAGACGATGCGGGCGTTATGCTGACTTGCCAGCACTACCGCCGCATCGCGGGCATTGTAGCGCGGGGCGGGATCGACTTGCTTGAACGAACTGTCATGTTCCTCGTCAACAATGATAAGACCAATGTCGGAATAAGGCAGAAAAATGGCCGAACGCGACCCGATGATGATTTGGCGCCGCTGCGACTTGCTATGGGCAAAGTCACGAACCTGTTGCCACACCTCTACCCTTTCATTATCGCCATAACGCGAATGGTAAACGCCGATCCTATCGCCGAAATATTTTTTCAGTCTATTGATAATCTGCTCTGTAAGGGCTATTTCAGGCAACAGATACAACACCTGCCGACCTGCATTCAAGGCCTCTTGGATGAGTTTGATATAAATCTCGGTCTTTCCACTGGAGGTAACGCCATACAGCAGCACGGGCTTCGAGGCTCCGAAGCCTTTTTGAATGTCGTCAAAAGCCTTTTGCTGTGCTTCTGTCAGCACAATAGAGCCGACATCGGTTTGTACGGGATAGTCTATCAAACGGCTTACCTTTTTCTCATACACTTCGAAAATGCCTTTTTCCGACATGGGCTTGAGGATGGAGGAAGCGGCATCTGCCTTCTTCAGCAAATCCTTTGCCATAATATCGTGATCGCTGTCGCCTCCCATGCTGAAAAAGGCGAGCAACACCTGTAGTTGCTTGAAAGCCCGCTTGGTGAGCGCATCCATGAGTTCCCGCACCTTGCTTTCATCGCGATACTGACCGGCGAGACGCACAAAACGCTCGTATTTAGGCCTGTACTTCTCGTTCAGTTCCTCTTCCATGACGACAATGCCTTTCTCTATCATCGTCTTGACAATGGGCATCACCTTTCTATATCCGATGATTTTGCTCACGGCACTGATGGCAATTTTGGACTGTATCTGCAAGGCTTCGACAATAAGATACTCGTTATCGCTGAGCGGCATCGAATCGAGTTCATAATCGGGCGACAAGGCTATGGTGGATTCGCTGCTCAGCTTGAGTGCCGATGGCAACGCCGCCTGCATCACCTCGCCAAGGTGACACATATAGTAGGTCTTCACCCAATCCCAGAAACGAAGCTGCATGTCGTTCACCAAAGGCTCGTCGTCAAGTAAGTCGATGATATATTTCACCGTTTTGAAAGAAGGCACTTCCTGCGTGATGCCGAAGATGAGACCCGACATGATTTTGGTGGCTCCAAACTGCACTATGGCACGCTGCCCGATGCGAATGCGGTCGTTGAGGACGAAAGGCACGCGATAGGTGAATGTCGTGGGGACTGGGATGGGCAGCAGAAGCTGGGCAAACAAAGTGAGACGCTCGTCGGACATGGATCAGTGTGATTTTACAACGCTGTAACCGACGAGTTCGTCGTAGCCTTTAACGGCATTGTAATAATAGAAATACAGCAGGTATTCATTGTTGGTCTCCCAAAAGTTTCCGGCGGTGGTTTCGGTGGATACCAAATTGCTGTCGCGGTCAACAGTGGCAAACATGAAGTTGTAATAGCCTTGCTTGAGCAGCATGGAGCACACATAGCCATGCAGTTTGTAGTCGTAGGTCATTCGGTTTGTCTCGTTGAAGTTCCAGTCGTTGATGGCTCCCATGATATACATGTCTTCGTGTGTGAGCGGCGTTTCCCAGCGCAGGAAAAAGTTTACCCATGCATAGTCGGCTTCCGTTGCCGTTTCCTGCCCTTCATTGGCAATGTAAATCACCTTTTTACCGTGGTTGTCATCGTAAGTCACGTATGGTTTTTTCGCCCGTGATTCACAAGTAGCGATGTCGATGATATAATAATCATTGCTCTGAAAGATGCGGGCGAGATTTTCCGACTGGAAACGGAAATTGCTGGTGTTGAAACGAATAAACTGGTTGGTCGCCTCGAAAACCGTCTGCGGATTATGCTCAAACGAGATATGGTCGGGATAGATGTAGGAAGGCTTCAAGCCGACGACGGCGTTGTCCCAGCGCCCGTTTTGCCTGACGGTCAGGTTGCCATACTGCTGCACGTTGCCCGACATGATGTCGTTCATGGTGGCTTTGATATTGAGTTGCTGGTGCGTGTCGGAAAAGGTCAGGTCGTCGGTGTAGCGCGGCACTGTGGCCCCGACATGCGCCTTTTCGTCCAACACCATGAAACGGCGGGTGAAATACAGGTTGCTCTCGCTCATATCGCTGCCATACACAATCAGCAGGTAATTGCCCGACACCAACGGCACCATGTCCTCGTTGGGAAACACCAAACGGTAGTTGACATAGTCGATAAGTGTATTCATCGAGTAGGCATAATCGTCGATACGTCCCGACTCAAACCCCGATGCATAGTTGATGCGCTGCATATCGGTGGGCTGCCAGTCGTGCGTGCAATGGATAAACGTATAATTCAGCACATCGGCCTCATTGCCAAGCACGTCGAAAGAAAGGGTAAGCCCACCCATCACGTTGTTGAGGTTGATAATGGGTTCGGCGGTCTGGTCGCCACCGGCATGTAGCAGTACCGTACGCACATCGTCCTTATAGTTGACATTGTCGCAAACAGGATACTGCTGCGCGTAAAGACCAACCGACAACAGCGCTAAAAGCAACAGCAATGTTTTTCTCATTTTCGTAGTGTTTTAATAATAAAAAAACTTACAGCCAACAAAGGCTTGCATTAGAGCACAAAGATACTAAGAATTTGACGAGTTGAAAAAGCGGTTTGCGCAGTTTGTAATTTAATCTTACTTTGAACAACCGGCATTCATTATGACAGGTCTTATTCTCATTTTTTTCTTTTTCTCAAATAGAAAACAAAGCCACACACAACAAGTGCGACAAAGATAATTGCCACATTTCTAAAAGCAAAGAAACCGTGCGACTTCGCAACTATCATTTCGTTTGTTTCATTGTCCTCGGACTCTTTCAAATACTGATGGTTTCTTATCAAGCCTAATGTGTAGTTGATAACCGTGTCGTTGTCTTCTGTCGCGGTGAGTTCTTCTAAACTAATACCGATGGGATAATCCGGAATAACACCTCGTCCATAGCGTTCGGCGATTGAAGACGAATCAAAGACCGTTTTTATCAACGGGATGATGATTTCCAAGCGTGAATTAGGAAGCATCAAGTTGGCGAACTTGGTTGCATTCATCTGTGCGCAAACGCTTCCCGTTTCTCTACCTACAATCACCCCAGCCTTATGCTTCTGAACCATATTTGCAAAGAGCGTGGCCGCAGAGATGCTGCTTTCGTTGGCCAAAACATACAGTTTTCCTTGATAACGATCGGTAGGATTGGGATACAACGTATCGGTGTTCATGCTTCTATAACCATCCTTCCAAGGCTCAAAATGATAGCCCGATGACAAGTCAGAGTAAACAGGGTTCAAATTGGAACAATAAGCAAAATAGCGGATGTCCTTTGTCTTTTTTACATAGTCATATTCGCTTAATAGAAACGGGGACTTCATAAAATATGAAAGCAAAAGGCCACATGTTTCAGGACTTCCTCCATCATTATTTCGCAAATCGACAATAAGATTGTCAGTGCCCCTATTTGCCAATTCTTCGAGAAATGATTTCACCTCTTTTAATTCGATGTCATTCAGGAAAAAGGAATACAAGCCCATATACGATGTGCTATCATTCAAGTGCTTGAAAGAAAGAGACAATTTGTTCTGAGCATGAAAATATTGCCAGCTTTGTGCATAATAGAATCCTTTACCACTGCAGACTTTTCTTTGACCTTGTGGTCTTCTTGTGGTGAACTGTTCCTTAGAGGCATCGGTAAATTCTATGGTAAAGTCTTCCACGTCGTTGTCGTAATTCCAAGCCATGCATGTCAAGTGAAAAAGCCCGGTGCTTTGCACGTTGCCATCGGATCGCGTGTTTCTCAAAATAATTGTACGCAGCGAATCTGGCGTGATTCCATTAATCTTCGCCACTTCTTTACCCATAAAATCTTCATAACCCGATTTGGTTCTGATTACTTGCAAACGTCCGTCCATAAAACCCACAATCAACACTGGACGGATATAGTTTGTGTTATCATGTTCAGGGGGGAGCATGGTGCCTATGGCCAGATGATTATCTTTTTGACTGATAACAAGATTTGTCAGGACATCGTTACGAAACGCTCTGAGAGACACTCCTTTCCCCTCTTTACGCTTTGCCTCTTCTACTAATGAATCCCACGCTACTTCGTCAATATAATCAAACATACCCGGATAAAATTCACGAAGGGCATTGTCGAAAACCATCATATCTTCGACAGCCTGCTCTTTTGTAAGAAAGTCAGGCAGAGTATGGTTTTTACCATTGCCTTCAAAAACGCTTTTCAACCCGAAAGGAGCCATCGGGTCTAAAGGACTTCCTTTCTCGCTTAAACCTATGGATAATGCAGGTTCATGTATTCTTTCATACAAGTGCCCAAGTGTGCCAATCAAATCTCCCTTTTCAATCTTTTGTCCCGTTTCCACAGGAACAAGATCCCTAATCCCAGTCATATAAAGGTTACGATAATCACTTAAACGTATGCACAAGGAGACACAGACATAATCCGGGTCAAATTTATTATCTGGATTGTTTTGCAAAATCCGCATCACATCGTCATCTCTGTTAATGGTTACGGGCTGATGGAAGCTGATGCTATAGCCCATGTTTACGTAGTATGTGTAACTGAACCATTCCACGATTCCCGATACCGGCGAGACAATCTCGCAACCTTTATCTCCTGTAATAATCAGATTGTCACCAACACACTCTGTGCCTATATAGCTATTGGGCAAATAAAGAATGTCCTTGTCTTTATCGCCCCCATTAATCGGCCATTGCCAAAAATGATCCTGAGCCAAAACCCCATTGGTAAACATCAAAGCGATAAGAAAAAGCAAACATTTCATATTCATACAATTGCACTTCTAAATGGAACAAATACTTTTAGTTGGTGTAAGTTGAACTGGTTGAGAGTTTCTTTTAATGGGCAAAATTCACAGAGCTGATGATTTGACCATGCAATATTATGCATTTCTTTTTTCTTGGTCAAGCTTTTTTGCGTTTTTTCCGAAGAATCGTATTCTTTACATAGACTGCCTATTGTAAAGATGATGGAAATGTGCTCCACTTTTCAGATGCTCGATAGAAAGACGCCCACGCAACCGCTGCCCATGGCATAATGCCAGGGAAAGAAAAGAAAAGGTTGATACCTTTCGTTTCGAGTGGCGTTCCCTAAAAAATCATTCTTTATGATTCAGACCTTGGATGATGTTTATTAGCCTCTCCAACAATTTCTTACGAGACTTGGTTTGCCACAATTCATATAAATCCAACTCATAATCAGGTGGGAATCCACTTGAGACATCTTGGTTTTCAAAATCATAGCATTTACCTATGTTTATCATTGCCTTGATGCCCGACGGCAAAGCAAAATAATAAGGTTGAGAATTAGCACCTGCCGTTTTTTCTCCTAAAAACACGACATTTTTGTTCTGTGACAACATAATGGCAAAGTACTCGGCGGCTGACACAGTTTCATGTCCCATCAGAACATAAATGTTACCATGATAGCGTTGGGCTGTCGGCACAGGATTCTTGAATCGGTCATAACTCGGTTCTTGGTAATTCACATTTTCAAAGGTATGGTTCAAGTAGTATTCCTGTTTTTTTGAAATATCAATCCCAACCTCTTCCTTTTTATCGGGAATGAAATAAAATGACGCTTTCGCACTTGCATTACTTACACGATTCAATGTCGGGTATCTGAAAATACTATCATTGTCTATCAAATATCCAAGGACAGTATCACAAAAAGAGCTGAAACCTCCCCAATTATATGACATGTCAATAATCAGGTTATCAGCACTTTGTATCTCTTCATAATGGTTAAGAAACATTTCTGAAAAACGCTCATTGCAGCCGGTCAAAGCGAGGTAAGCGAAACCGTTTGTCGTGTCGTTGACAAATCCATTTTCTGTCCTCCAATAATTGCCTCCGGTATAAAACATGTCGTTTAGATTCCTTTTTTCCGGGTCAAGGTAATAATCAGCAAACACCTTTACCTCACGCACTCCATCTGGGTCTTTGACGCCAAGGATGAGCATTTCATCACTCTTCATCAAGGCGCAGTTGATATTGTTGAAAGAATACATGGCCTCATGCATTTTATATGCTTCATTGGAGCAAGTCACGTATGGGACATGATACTCTCGGAAATAATCCAAGGCATACTTTCCATTGATGGTTACTATCGTATCGCCAACATGTAGCGAGCCAGCCAACCGGGTGCCAAAGTTCTCAACCATGACATGGCCATCATGCCAAGTCGTGACCAATAACGGATAGGCAAGATGCTTCACAAGATAATCCGGTGCCCCAAGCACCTTGGTGTGGCCATTGTTGAAGCAAGCCATAAACTGCTGAAGTGTTTTCCAATACTCAAAATCATCCTTGGTTTCGGTCACTTTGGGAATATATGCCCTGTAAAGACTGTCCATGTCTAACTGCGGACAATTGTCAATATTCCCGAAATTATACGACAATTCCTTCCAAAGCACAGACAGTTCATAAACCTTCTGCTCTACAGGAATACGGTTTATTTCCGTTGGTTCTTGAGCACTGATTTGCAAGAACACTCCCATCAGCACAAGTGCGAATAAAGACTTCTTTTTCATGATAAAAACAATTGTATCTCTTTCTTAGAAATTCAAATTCACGCATTGCCTTGTGTGTGATGCGATTCCGAAACCCTGACAGATTCTCATATTGCTTTCATTTGGCGTTACAAACATACAAGCTTTGAGTGTATTGGCAATGGCACACACAGCTTTTTTCAGTCCAGCCTCACCTGATACAAGCTCTTTCTGTGGTTGATGCCCGTTGGGTAGATAAAATACAACACCCCGTCATGGATTCTCAGTTTTTGGGCGAAAGGATAGCCGCTAAGATCCATAACGGAACTGGCAGTACCCGTCTTCAAATCGATGCGTTTCAAGGTGTAGATTCCGTCGATGACAACAAAGGTGTAAAACTCTTTCCGGGCCAAGTCATACATCATCTTTTTCTTCCAGCGACGGTCTGGTGCCATTTTGCCATTCCATTTTTTGTATTCGTGAAACGTCAACGGATAACGCTCCAATTCCTTGCCAACCGCATCGAAAACGATGGTTTCGCGGTCGGTATAGGCAAAAAGGTAGAATTTGTTGTCGATTTCGTAAATTGGATTGTAGATGGGGTCGGCGACCCAAAAATTGCTGCCTATCCCACCCGTGTGCAGCAACAGCCATATATCATCGCGGGCTTCCTCGTCCACAATGTAATGAAGCATATAAGGATCTTGACCACTACCGGAAATGTTGCAATAATAAGTCAGTTCCTTGTTGTAGTAGAAATAGCTCCCTGTAATGAACACGCTGTCGGAGGCGGCCACAATGGTGGAGAACTTGTTATAGAACTTTTCCCTCGACATGGAAACATAGAAGTCCATCTTGTCTTTTCTGCCTGTATTGTATTCCACAAATCCAATCTGACTGGCTTTAGCGTTGCTAACCGCCCAAATGCCACCGAAAGCATCCTTGTTGAGGCACTTGTAGCGCGACGAAATCGGCATCTCGTGCAGCGTGTCCAACTCAAATGAAAGATGGAACAAGGCGGAGTGCCGACGACGATAAACCATCAAATAGATGCCGTCCTCGCGGATAACATAGTCAATGACGCTCATCACGGGATTGTCGTAGGCGATGTGCGGAGCGTTGGCGGTTATTTCCGCTTCGGGCAACTCATGGGTGCGGGTCTTCATTCTGATACCCAAGTGCTTCCCCTGCAAATCCTTTTCCTTGACGGTGTAAAACGCAGGCTCGTAAACGATGTGGGCAAAACGCAGTGTTTCACCCGCCCGGGCCGATTCGAAACTGAACTTGCCCTTTTCATCCGTCACCGAAATCAAAAGGGAATCATGGACATACACACTCACGTTCTCGATGGGTTTGCCATTCTCGTCCTTGCAAATGCCTTGCAATAAATTTGCCTGTTGCGCTTCTGACATAAAAACGATGAAGAGCAAGATGGCGGACATTCCGATTTTTTTCATCACCTATTGATTTTGAACCGACAAAACATTTGATAGAAATCTGTCAACCATCCTCTCTTCAAGCTATTTACACATAAAGTTTACTGTCGCTTTCGGATGCTTCGCATTGCAGGGTCTGCAAATGCTTGACGGTTGCGTCTAAATTGTCCTCACGCACCATCACAAACCCCTTTCGGGTGTTGATGTCTTTCAGACCGGCGCAGGCGACGGAACAACCGCAAACCACAGCTACACAATCAAAAGTCTCCTTGTTGTTAACGGCCTTCACCTCGCAATGTGCGCACTGTTTCCTTAGCTTATCCACAAAGGCGACCCTGTCGTATTTCGGGTTGCATCCCCCACAGTATTTAATCCCAATTTTCATCATCATCTTTCTTTTTTCGAATGAATCCTTGCCAAGCAAATCCATTCCTGATGGGCAAAAATAGCAATTCTCTATGGATTTCACACAGCAGCCGTTTCAGATACCTCAGTGTCATGCCGTCCTCGTCCCGCCCCATCAGGGTCGGTCATGCCGCTGTCATTCCGGGCTTGACCCAGAACCGACGCGGTATCTCCTCACTCACTGCACTATTCTCATAGAATAACCTCCTCGCAAAGAGATGGCGAATATTCAGGCAAAAAAACGTACCTTTGCCGCAAATTCGCAAAACGGATTTTCAATTTATCATGTCGTCGGTTATCAGAATAAAAAAAGGACTGGATATTAACCTTTCCGGGAAAGCGCTTCTTTCAGCAGAAAACATTGATCCACAATCGTTTGCCATACAGCCAACAGACTTTATCGGTCTATTGCCCCGTCTGCTTGTGCACGAAGGCGACAGCGTAAAGGCTGGAACGCCGCTGTTTCACAACAAGCATGACGAGCGCATTCAGGTGGTGTCACCCGTCAGTGGTACGGTCAGCGCCATCCGACGTGGAGAAAAAAGGCGGTTAGAGGCCATCGTGATACAATCGGACGGAAAATACGAGTCGCTTGCCTACAACATCGGCGCATTAGACCCCGACACCATCCGCCGCCACTTGCTTGAGAGCGGCCTCTGGGCGCTGATACGGCAACGTCCCTACTCTGTGATCGCCAATCCCGACCAAACCCCGAAAGCCTTTTACATCTCGGCCTTCGACACTTCTCCGCTGGCACCCGACCTTGATTTTATCATCGAACACTTCCCCGAATCGTTTCAAAAAGGCTTGGATGTTCTTTCCATACTGAGTGGCCAAAAGTTGCATCTTTGCGTCCATGTCAAGAAGACCCGAAGCGAAGTGTTTTTGAAAGCCGGTAACGTTACCTTGCATCGTTTCGGTGGTCCCCATCCCAGCGGCAACATCGGCACGCAAATCAACAAGATCGACCCCATCGTGAAAGGCGACACCGTATGGTATTGCACGCCACAGGACGTGGTCAACATCGGGCGTTTTTTCAGCACCGGTCGTCTCGACTTCACCCGTATCTATGCCGCCGCAGGATCTTCGCTGCTGCAACCGCATTACTTCAAGACCCGCCTTGGCGCACCCGTCAAAGCAATGGTGGGTGACGGCACCAAGGACAACTGCCGCTTCATCAGCGGCAATGTGCTGACAGGCCGTAATGCAGGCATCGACGGTTTCGTGGGCTTTTACCACAACATGATCACCGTGATTCCCGAAGGCGACCAGCGGCACGAAATGTTAGGCTGGATTTGGCCCGGGTTCTTCAAGTTCAGCGTATCGAGGACTTTCCCGTCGGGATTTGTGCCGCCCATGCTTCATCCGAGCTTTGAACTCGACACCAACATGCACGGCGAAATCAGACCGTTTGTCGTTACCGGCAAGTTCGAAAGCGTTTTCCCACTCGACATTTATCCCCTGCAACTCATCAAGGCGTGCATGGTCGAAGACATCGACCTGATGGAAAACTTAGGCATCTACGAAGTGGACGAAGAAGATTTTGCCCTGTGCGAATTTATCGACACCTCGAAAAACAACATTCAGCAAATCATCCGCAACGGACTGAACCTGATGAGAAGAGAAAATGAATAAAAAACATCATCCTCCCGCTATTAATGGGGATGGATAATGAAAAAATCACCAATTATGGGGAGGATGACAAAAAGAAAGATACGCTACTTTTGCAGCGTTTTTATATCAAACATTTTAAACTAAACTTAGACTATTGCAATTATGTTCATTGTAAATTAAAAGTCGCACTATTTATAGTAATAGCTGCCTCAGGAATGGCTTTATTGGGGTGCAAAAAAGAGGGTTTAATTAATCAGGGATCCTCTATCGGAAATGATAGAGAAATCCATTTTGACGGACAACAAGCGAATCGCGATTCTTTGCACTTAGAATCGGGGAGAAATTCTGACAGGGCCATTGTTCTTGGCAACATTGTTGACGACCCCTATAAATTGAAAAACATGCAAGCTGCATACGATAACATCAACGATGGTACGGCTCCGATTACCACTATTAAAGCGAACTACCGTTATGTCCGCATATTACCTACCAACAAGGAGCAACTACAGGCTATTGAATCTGACACTACCCTTGTTTTGTTCGACTATCCACTACACTACGAAATTTTAGTATATGGGACTTATTATCACGACCCCGTCAGTGGCCGATGCCGACCAAACATGGCTCTATTGCGTAGTTCCATTAGATTACCATTTTCCATCAGGCATCAACGAGGAACTGATTTATCATGTGTACATTCCGCCCACTTCGGCAAGAGGCGACTTTTACGACCGTTTGGAAGAAGAAGCCTACCATGTTGCAGGATGCGATGACGATAACGACGGAGCGAAAACTTCAACCGCAAGCTGGTGGACTCCCTCGGCAACGATAAGAGCATGGGACGATGTTGTAAACGGCTACATCGTACTTCAAGGAGTAAAAGTGAGGGCAAGGCGCGGCACGAAAGTGGGCGTTGGGATAACCGATAGCCAAGGAAGATGCAAAGTGGACAGAGACTTTAAAAAAGATGTTTATTACTCCATTAAATGGGAGTCAGGAAGATGGGATATTAGAAACGGATCTTTAGGTCAAGCATATTACCATGAAAACAAGAAAAAGCATTCCCACTGGGATTTTTATATTGCCAATAACGGTTCTTCCATACTGTATGCCACCGTCCATAGAGCAGCTTACAAGTTCTTTTACGGCAACAGGCTGGGATTGAAAAGCCCCGCCCTATCATACGGGAAAACAAAAATAGGCGTTTACAATCGGAATCCCTGGTGGGGAAGCGGCTGCTGCTGGGGGACATGGAGCCTATTGGGCGTTATCCCCGACATAAGGGTTGCCCATTCGCACACAACTCCGACAAGCGAGGTGTTCGCCACCGCGATTCACGAACTCGGACACCAGTCGCACCTGCTCTTTATCGGAAAAGGAACCTACATCCAATTGGCCAAAGAAATACATGAGAGTTGGGCCACTGCCGTGCAATGGAAGCTGACCAACCATCATTACAATGAAGAGCAAGAACAAGATTTATATACATATTATTATAATTGCCAGGAATGGTTTCCTGGTAATAAAGGGAAGGGAAAGACTTCCTGTTATACACCAATATTCATAGATTTAATGGATTATTTTAATCAGAGAAAATTCGGTTCACAATACCCCAATGATTTGATTGGAGGGTATGAAATATCATACATTCAGAACAAAATTCTTTCATCTTCTTATGGATTATCAAGTCTTAAGGACGCATTGAAAAGTAATAAAATAAACGGGGTTACAAACAACCAAATTGATGAATTAATGGCTAAATATTGGGGACAACATTATGTGCGCTAATTTTTTTGACATAAAATAAAACCGAATAACAAATCATGAAAAAGTTATTTATTCCATATCTATCCGTTTTGTTAGCATGCTGTTCATGCCAGTATGACCCCAGCTACCACGAAGAGTACTATGTTTTGAACAAACTGCCATACGCCGTGCGTGTTTGCACCAATCACCACCCAATTTCCCTCACGGATTCCATTATCACCACTGTGGTTGAGCCAGATAACGAAGTGTTATTCATCGATTCCCATAAAAGTGCATACGGCAACTCCGGCAATGATGAGTTTTATGAATGGATCTGCGAACAACACTTTGTTATGTTCAACGATAGTATCAAGATACAATATGACACTTCAACAGTTGGATTTGACAAAACCATGTGGAAAAAGAGTTGCTGGGAACTTATGTATTACAACGGAAAGCCACGCAATACACATTACAAACTGCGTTACACCATCGACGAGCAAGACTACCAAAATGCACTCAAGCAGTGCGGTTATGGAAAGAAATAGGAACACCGACCAAATGATTGACAACCACATGGCACTTTATTGGGACAGAATCTACTCAAGAAATCCCGACTAATCCATACAAACAGTTTCAAAATGAACAAAATCACAATCGCCACCTGTATTACGGCTTTTTGTGCAGCCGTGCTGCATTCATGTGTATTTGAGCCTTATTATATCGACAACTATCTGGTATCGAATAAATTTTCCGAACCGGTAAGGATTTTCAAAGGATACACCACGGATTCCTCCTTTGTCCATACGGACTCCCTCTTCATTGAGAAAAACAATGAGATGGAGTTTTATGAGGACAGAAGAAGCCGTCATTGGTCTCCTTTTGATTGTGACGAGGAGTTTCTACATCCGTTTTCAAACCTATACTTTCAATTGTGTTTTAACGACAGTGTCTCTGTCTTCTACAAAGATTTCGACTCCTCCTTTGCCAAAAGCATGAGCCGAACTTCTTGTTGGGCAATCCTATCGGAACACCACACCATGGGCCGCTCTACACACAAGGTTCTCTACACCATCGACGAGCAAGACTACCAAAATGCGCTCAAACAGTGTGGTTATGGGGAAAAACAAGAACACTGACTTCTCTTTGAAGATTAATAAATCGGCATAGCCACAGCACGCCTTTCATCCATCAGTGCTCCTTTTTAATGCGGAGAAAAGAAAAAGAACTTTTCTCCACTTCTTTCTTGCCTTTCTTTGGACTTCGAACCCTAATTTTCACTACTTTTGCAGCAAATATTCCATATCGGCGTGCAGGATGAGATTGCAAGGCCAAATGGATATTTTTTTATTGAATCATGCAAAAGAATAAGACAAAATTCCGCAGAAGTTTGCGCGACTTTTTCATCGTGACAGACGAAACATCGGACGGCAAGCTCCGGTCGCACATTACGGGACTGCGCCGTTACATCGACAAAATCAAGCCCAACTTTATGGAAGGCGGGCGTTTTTCAAAGCTGCAATCGACTTTCGAGGCCTTCGAAAGTTTTCTGTTCGTTCCCGATGAAACGACAAAATGCGGCGTACAGATCCGCGATGCGGTCGATATGAAACGCACCATGTTTTTCGTCGTCATCGCCCTCATCCCCACCCTGTTGTTCGGCATTTGGAACGTGGGCTACCAACACGTACTGAGTTGCGGCGACACCCTGAACTTCTGGAACATCATCGGTTTCGGACTGCTCACCACATTGCCGACCATTGTCGTGTCGTATGTCGTAGGGCTTGCCATTGAGTTTGCCTTCGCACAAATCAGACACCATCAGGTGAACGAAGGCTTTTTGGTTACCGGTTTACTCATTCCCTTGGTACTCCCCCCCGACATTCCGTTGTGGATGGTCGCCATCGCCACGGCCTTTGCCGTCATTATCGGCAAGGAAGTGTTTGGCGGCACGGGGATGAACATCGTCAACCCCGCCCTGCTGGCACGCGCTTTCCTGTTTTTCTCTTATCCATCTGTCATGTCGGGCACTTCAGTCTGGATTGCCGACAAGCCCGATGCTTTTTCAGGTGCCACGCCGCTTGCCCTGCTCGAAAACGGTGTCAGCGCCATGCCTTCCGCATGGACCATGTTTTGGGGCGGCATTCCGGGCAGCCTGGGCGAGACCTCTAAAATCGCGATCCTATTGGGTGCCATCCTGCTATTGGTGTGCGGCATTGCCAGCCTGCGCATCATGGCCTCGATATGTATCGGCGGAATCGCAATGGGATTGGTCTTCAACCTGATAGGCGGATCAACCGCCATGCAGGTGCCGTTCTACTACCACCTGTTGATGGGCGGCTTTGCCTTCGGAGCCGTGTTCATGGCCACCGACCCCGTAACCGCACCCCAGACCGACCGAGGAAAAATCATCTATGGACTTCTCATCGGCATCTTCGCCGTCATGATACGTGTCGTCAATCCGGCCTACGCCGAAGGCATGATGCTCGCCATCCTGCTGATGAACGTCTTTTCGCCGCTCATCGACCATTGCGTCATTGCAAAGAACATCCGGATGCGTAAAAAACGCGCCATTAACCATCAAAAAGCCACAGCGAAATGAAACAAGAACGCATGAACAACGGCTACATTTTCCGCTATGCGGCCATTCTGGTCGTCATTGTAGCGGCACTGCTATCTTTGGCTGCGGTCGTGCTGGCTCCTTATCAGCAGCGCAACAAGGACAATGAAAAACGTAAAAACATTTTGCGTGCCGCCGGTCTTGCCGACCTTGGCGACAACAACGTGCAACAACTGTTCGACAAACACTGCACGCGCATGTTGCTATTAGATGCCAAAGGCAATGTCGTTGACGAAACCGGAAAGGCTTTCGAAACCGACATGAAAGCCGAGCTTTACAACAAGGGACAGGGACTGCCCTACCACCTGCCGCTGTTTATCGTCGAACACAACGGACACTCCATCAGCGTGGTGCCGCTGCAAGGCAACGGGCTGTGGGGAGCTATCTGGGGCTACATCGCCATTGCCGACGACGGCAAGACGGTTACAGGAGCCACCTTTGACCATGCTTCTGAAACGCCCGGATTAGGCGGAGAAATCGCCACCGACGAATTTCAACGGCAGTTTGCCGGAAAACATATCATGAAAGACAACGCCTTTGTCTCCGTTACGGTGCAGAAAGGCGGCATCACCTCGTTGCCCGAAACCGACCGTCAATATGCCGTGGATGCTATTTCCGGCGGCTCCATCACCTCGAAAGGCGTTGACGATATGATTCGCAATGTGCTCGGCTGCTACCTGCCCTATTTCCAACAACAAAGAAAAGAATAAGCCATGGGAAAATTCAGCAAACTCATCACCGAACCGCTACGCAAGACCAATCCTATCACCGTCTTAGTACTTGGCGTATGCTCTTGCCTTGCTGTAACCGCAAAAATGAAACCGGCAGTGGTCATGGCCATTTCCGTCACCGTGGTCACGGCTTTTTCCAATCTCATCATCTCTTTGCTGCGCAACGGCATTCCGGCACGCATCCGCATCATCGTCCAGCTTGTTGTTGTGGCGGCCCTGGTCATCTTGGTGGATCAGTTTTTGAAAGCCTTTGTCTATGATGTCAGCAAGCAGCTTTCCGTCTTTGTCGGACTCATCATCACCAACTGCATCGTGATGGGTCGCCTCGAAGCCTACGCCATGTCGCACAAGCCCATTGAGTCGTTCTTTGACGGTATCGGCAACGGATTGGGTTACGGGCTTATCCTGGTCATCGTGGCGTTTTTCCGCGAGCTGTTAGGTTCCGGCTCCTTATGGGGCTTCCCCATCGTTCCGAAAGCGTTCTACGCCGCCGGCTATCTCAACAACAGCCTGATGATTCTGCCTCCAATGGCACTGATCATCGTGGGCATCGTCATCTGGATACAGCGTAGTCGCCATCCCGAATTGCAAGAAAAGAAATAATCCGACCCCGACAGCATTGCCGTTTCACGAATAAAATCAACACTATGAACCTCTTCAATATATTCATCAAATCGGTCTTCATCGACAATATGATTTTTGCCTATTTCTTAGGCATGTGTTCGTATCTGGCCGTATCGAAAACCGTAAAGACCAGCTTCGGATTGGGCATGGCGGTTACGTTTGTGCTGCTGATCACGGTTCCCATCAACTTTTTGGTCAACAAATACCTGCTTTCCGATGGTGCGCTGGCTTGGGTCTCTCCGCAATTTGCCCATGTCAATCTGAGTTTCCTGAGTTTTATCATCTTTATCGCCATCATTGCATCCATCGTGCAGATTTTAGAGATGATCATCGAAAAATTCAGTCCGTCCCTATACGCCGCCTTGGGCATCTTCCTTCCGCTGATTGCAGTGAATTGTGCCATTCTGGGCTGCTCGCTTTTCATGCAGGAACGCGGCATGAACAATGTGGCCGAGGCTACCGTATTCGGACTGGGATCGGGATTGGGCTGGCTGCTGGCCATCGTGGGCATTGCCGCCATCCGCGAAAAAATACGCTACTCGAACATCCCGAAGGCTTTGCAAGGCATCGGCATCTCATTCATCATCACCGGTCTGATGGGCATTGCCTTTATGGCCTTCCTTGGCATCAAGATATGACACAGACGGTTTTCAGTTGAACTCTGTAATTTCCGGATTGGAAAACACACAAATCAGTCGCTATGAATACAACAACAATACTTATCCTAAGCATCATCGTGTTTCTCGTTATCGTGATGCTTCTCGTACTCCTACTTGTCTTTGTGCGCAACAAACTGCTGCCCCAAGGCAAGGTGCATGTCGAAATCAACGGCAAGAAAGACCAGGAAGTGCCCATGGGAGGCGCCTTGCTGTCCACCTTGGCCAACGAACAGATTTTCCTGCCTTCGGCTTGTGGCGGAAAAGGCTCATGCGGTCAGTGCAAATGCCGCGTCACCGAGGGCGGCGGCACCATCCTGCCCACCGAAACGGGATTTTTCACCCGTAAGCAGATTCAGGACCATTGGCGATTGGGTTGTCAGGTTAAGGTGAACGAAAACCTGAAAATCCAAGTGCCCGAATCGGTGTTGAGCACCCGTAAATGGGAATGCGAAGTGGTGTCGAATCGCAACGTGGCCACTTTCATCAAGGAGTTCGTTGTGAAACTGCCCGAAGGCGAGAACATTCATTTTGAAGCGGGCAACTACATTCAGATTGACGTTCCCAAGATTACCGTCAACTACAAGGACATCGACGTGGAGCCTGAATACCGCGAAGACTGGGACAACATGCACCTCTGGGACTTGCAAATGCGCAACCCCGAAGCACAGTTCCGTGCCTATTCCATGGCCAACGCTCCTGCCGAAGGCAACATTATCATGCTGAACGTGCGCATTGCCACGCCGCCATTCGACCGCAAAACAAAGCGATTTTTGAACGTCAACCCCGGAATCTGCTCCTCGTATATTTATTCGCTAAAACCTGGCGACAAGGTCACCATAAGTGGTCCTTACGGCGATTTCCACGTAAAAGAGACCCAACGCGAAATGATGTTCATCGGCGGCGGTGCCGGAATGGCGCCCATGCGTTCACAGATTTTCGACCAGGTCAAGACCAAACAGACAACCCGGAAAGCCTCATTCTGGTACGGTGGCCGTTCGCTGCGCGAGCTGTTCTACGTCGAAGACTTCACGACTTTGGAAAAAGAACACGACAATTTCAGCTTCCACATCGCACTCTCCGACCCGAAGAAGGAGGACAATTGGACGGGCTATGTCGGGTTCATTCACAATGTCATCTACGAAAACTACCTGAAAAACCATCCGGAACCCGAAGAGATTGAATACTACCTGTGCGGCCCACCGATGATGATTTCAGCCGTGCTGAAAATGTTGGACAATCTGGGCGTACCTCCCGAAAACATCTTGTTCGACGACTTCGGAAACTAATCCGTCAACCATTAATCCCAATTCGGTCATTAGGGTTCGTAATGATTTTTGGTGGATTTTCGAGTAGATTTCGTTTTTCTTTTCGTAAAGCATAGCGGGCTATGGAAACGAAAAGAAGGACGAAGATGCCGAAAAGACGCAAAAATCATCGAACAGCAATAAAAAACTACATTCAAGCGTTCTAATGACCGAATTGGGTTAATACGCAAACAGCACGCCGTCACGGCGTGCTGTTTTATTGTGTATAAGACTGATTAGGTCGTGTGAACCTGCTTTCTTACAACTTACTCGTGATTTTTTGCTGAATCTCGGCAAAAGTTTCGGGCGACAGATGCAGCGGCTCATGCTTAAAGTCCACATCGTTCTCAGAATTAATGGGAACGAGATGGATATGGGCGTGTGGCACTTGCAGACCGAGAACCGCTACGGCAATGCGCTTGCAAGGCATGGCTTGCTCCACGGCAGCCGCCACTTTCTTGGCAAACACCATCATGTCGGCAACTTCGTCGTTAGTAAGGTCGAAAATATAGTCCACTTCCCGTTTGGGGATGACAAGGGTATGCCCTTTGGTCATGGGGTTGATGTCGAGGAAAGCGAAGAAACGGTCGTCTTCGGCAATCTTATAGCATGGAATCTCTCCATTGACAATACGTGTGAATATGCTGGCCATAGTAGTAATTATTCGCGGGTTACTTCCAAAACTTCAAAACTGATCTTGCCTGCCGGCACTTCAATTTCAGCCACATCGCCCACCTGTTTGCCGAGCAGACCTTGTCCGATGGGCGAATTGATGGAAATCCTGCCTTGCTTGAAGTTGGCTTCTTTTTCGGGCACTATGGTATAGGTCATGGTCACTTTCGTCTTCAGATCCTTGATTTTCACTGTGGAATACAAAAGGACCTTCGAAAAGTCCATCTTCGATTCGTCAAGCACACGGGCGTTGAAGATGAGTTCCTGAAGTTCGGCGATTTTGGCTTCAAGCAATCCCTGTGCCTCTTTGGCGGCATCATACTCAGCGTTTTCCGACAGGTCGCCTTTATCGCGAGCCTCAGAAATGGCTTGAACGATGCGAGGACGTTCGCGAAGCGTAAGCTCTTCAAGCTCGTCCTTAAGCTTTTGCAACCCCTCAAGGGTAAAATACTTTATTTCTGACATGATAAGATTAGTTTTGCATATATGTGAAAAAAGAGACCCTTACCGAAATAAGGGTCTTCTTTCTTTTAACGCTGCAAAGATAACAAATTTTTCCTTGCAGTTGCAGCAGAATGCTTAGAAAATTAATCGTGCGCCTACGCTATGCGTGCCTTTGAAAGTGTAAGTGTCTCTGAAAGCATAGTCAACAGCGAACTTAGCGGCATTTTCATCCTTCGACAGCGGCACTTGCACCGACATACCGGCGCTCAGACCTCTGTTCAGATTGATGCACTTGTCGTCGAGAATGCCCGAGAAGATGCCATTTTCATAGGTATAACCGGCACGCAGCACCAGCATTTCTTTCCATGCGAACTCAGCGCCCAGCGTGTACTGGTCCTTAGAGAAAGCATTGGAGCAGAAGTTACCGGCAAGGGTGAGGCGTGTCATCGAGGCCATGTGGAAATCGTAAGCGGCAGCGATGCTCAACTGTGTGGGCAGCTCAAACTGTTGCGTACGCTGGTCGATGGTAAACTGCGCCTTGTCTCCGTACATGAAAAACGACTTGAAGGAAATACCGTCACCGCCAAATCTCATTGGAGTACCGATGTTTTTCAATGTAATACCGAAATGCACATTCTCAGTAGCACCAGTAACATACTGAATACCTGCATCGATAGCCACACCTGTTGCACTCATATCGGCAATAGATTCGCTGATGATCTTCAAGTTGAAACCACCACTGATGCTGTTCGAGAAAGTCTTGGCATAGCAGAGGTTGATATTCATCAACGTAGGCTCGTATGTCTGTGTTCCAGGATCAGGAGCATCGACGGTGGTCAACGGCACCTTACCGAGATTGAATGACACGAAGGAAAGTCCCATCACGCCGGATTCTCCAACACGTGCAAGCAGACCAGCGGAAGACAGCCTGATGTTCGATCCATGCAGCCAGTCGGTATGGGTGAAATTCAACTCGAAACTGCGGGCGGTTGAAATTCCAGCCACATTGCCCCAGATAGCGTCAACGCCTTTGACAAAAGACATACCGGCATTGCCCCAGCCTGCGGAAGCAGCCCAAGGATTGATCAGCAATTCAGCCGCGCCAGCTTGGCCTGAACGGTCTTCATTTCCTGCAAATGCTTTGGGAGCGCAGCAACCCAGAAGGATTACCAAGCTCATTACTAGATATCTAAATGATTTCTTCATGATTCGTCAGATTTTAAATGGTTAGCAATTACATTAAATTTAGAAGGTATTCAAGTCAACTTTACGCATAGCGCCGAAGAACTTGACGACCCGCTCACCACCACTTGTGTTGTCCTTCACGTGGATGAGATAGAATCCACTGGCGACAGGAGTGTTAGCAAAGTTGGTGAGATCCCATTCGATAGAAGGATCGTTGTTGTCTTTCTTGAACTGACGGATTTTCGTGCCGTTGATCGAGTAGATGGTAACAACGCAATTGACAGGCAGGTTGGTAATCTTCACCCTGTTGGTAAGGGCGGTGCCTTCATAATGTTGCGCGTAGGCATAGTAAGGATTAGGAACGATAGTGATTAAATCAAGATCGTTTTCAGTCTTCTGAGGATCATTCAAAATCGGATTCAAGCCTTGAATCGAGAACCGGTATTCAGGATTCAAATTATTAATGTTCAACTCTGAATAAACAGAATCCAAGGCAACTCTCTCGTAATAGCCTCTTGAGTAGGGCTTGGAAACACGAATTCTGATACGTGCATCGTTGTTGGCAGGAAGCCATTGATGACCTTCAACAGCCATCGGCATACCGATCCACTGGCACTGTCTATACAAGATGATGTTCAGACCGTTAGCAAGTCCTGCGGATGTACTCTGGATAAAGTTCATGGCATTGAACAAGTACTTGCCACCGTCATAGGCCGGACAATCGAAGTCCTTGTAAGGTGAACCTCCCGGAATATGAATACTCGGATCCGGATTGGAATTAGGTCTATCCATTCCCATGATGTAAACATAATGTTTTCCTCCGAAAACAGGATCCTTTGCAGGCATACTGTACACAACGGGATCCATTAACTGCATAGTCGCTCCGCCATCAACAGTAGTTTTGCGCAACGCAGGAGGATTGAACATCATGTCGCGGCCATTCAAGTCGGCAAGATAAGAGTCTTCCGAGAAGAACAGGTTCAGACGTGCTCCGGATTCCACATCAATCACATAACCCGGGAACCAGCTCATACCTTGAGCAGCAATGTAGTTGGCTGCGTTCGGGTCGTTGCTGCCTTCGGCGGGGGCATTCTGCCAATCGCCTGTGTAAGGATTGCCTTCCTTATCGACAGACGGAGCCTTACGCAAGTTGAAACGGCTTGCACCACCTTGTGCAAGGGCCTTGTCGCCACACATCTCGACAACAGGACAACGTGTCCATTTGCTCTTATCGGCAGTCAGCACGATATCCACACTTCCATTTCTCTGGAAATAGTACTCCGCCCCGCTCAAACTACCGGGATACACCGGCGAAGGATTCTCGCTAATTGTTTTTGCACCCACACTACCCAACACGTAGGGCGCCCATGTTCCAAAAGCTATCTTTTCGTAATTCTGATCCGGGTCATAAGGTCTTGAACCAGATGCTCCGGCACCACTAAGCACATAAAAGTCGTTATTGCTCTGCGTATTCTGGTCGCCAAAAGTACCGGAACGAATCCAGTTGAGAGCTTCACCTGGTAAATCCACGTCACGGATACCATCGAGCCACTTATCGGTACTGTCTTGAAACTGCAAGGAGGAAGATATCATTCCATTGTCAGGAGAAATAACCTGATAGTAAGTTTTTAGCGTATCAGCACCCGCTCCATGGTTGTTATAAGACTTACCAACTTTCTGAGGTCCGTTGAAGTAAGGTTGGTTGATACAGACAGATATACCGAGGTCGATAAACATCTTTTCATCGGCATAAGCTGTTGTGGTATCCGAAGCATACACTTCACCGGTGTTGAGATTGGTTAAATACCAATTGTTGACAAGTTTAGTGATGGTATCGCCATAAACGGACAAATTACCGGTCACTTTCTCCATAAGTTGCTTTTTCGGATCGCCAAATTTCAGACTATAGTCAGCAGTCTTGACATTCAATGGGTCGATAACCTTTACATTGACAGGACCGAATCCGCGTTTATAAGTCGGATGGTAGGCAATAGGATAGTTCGGGCTACCAAAGACATTGACAGAATCAGCGATGGGACGTCTCAAAATCTCAGCGACGGTAGAGTCGGAAAGCTCAAGTTCGTTGCCGCCATTACCGACACCAACGATACGGGTGATGCTCGGACGGTCACCATAAACCGACTGCATTACTGTTCCATTCACAATCTTATGGGGCACTGCAGAATATATCTTGATGTTCTTACGACCTTCCAGATAGGGTTTCTTTTGACCTTCGAGACCATGGGGAACTCCGGGTTCTTGTGAATAATCCATGAAGTTATTATAGGCGTAAGCAACAGCCATATAATAATAGGTTCTATGGTTCACAAGCGTATTGTTATCGCCAGAGGCAAAGAGGTCTCTGTTCAGCACAAAGCTATGTTTGATGCCGCCATTACCACCTTCCACCATGAGATGCGGCACATTGGCTCCGATATAGTCGTCATAAACATAGTTGATCATACGTGTGACATTATTCTGGATATCGCATTGGAACACCAAACGTGCCTTATCGGTGTCGAACAATTCGTCAGCGGCGACTTCGGCATTTGCAAGCTGATACACCTTGTAGCCTTCAAAACGATAGTAGCGGTCTGCAAGAGCTGCAGTGTCGCCAGGAAGATACATAGGAATTTCAGGATCCAATTCAACATAACCTTCTTTGAAGTTGTTGGAAAGTGCCGAGTTGGAAAGATAGATGATGACTTGCTGGTCAAGCTCGCGGATGGTCAAGTCCGGTGCGCTGGGACCGTCAATCACTTTGAAGCAGTTGTCGAACAAGGCCTGGCACTTATCGTCCACCACGCGCAACAGTTCAACAGAAGCCCAAGGACCACCAGATGTGGCGCGCGCCCACGGCACACCGAAAGTGATATAGTTGACAGCACCCGGTTTCAGGGTGAAAGGTCCGGCAGACTGCATGAAACGTCTGTCGTAAGGTGCATTCTGGCACTGTTCTTCCGTCCAATATTTTCCATTCTGAGTATATCCGCCATTAGGAACAACACCACCGGTTCCCCAGTTCCACGGGTCACTATCTCCGGGGAACATAAAGTCGCAAGCGGGACCTTCCACATTAGGGCCAGTGTAGGCATTGCCACCGTATTGCATTCTGTTTCCATTTCTCCAAATACCGCGAAGCATGTTGTAATATTCAACAGCGGTCTTAGGGTCGCCATTAGGAGTATTGTCATTATTATGATACAAGAAACGACGCATACCGAAACGTTCATCGTCAACGATACCATTGCCGAAGTTTACACCATTGATGCTTTCATCAACAATTTGTTGGGGATTGGTAGGCTCCATGGTAACGATGGTATCACCTGTGGCAGGATCGATCTCGTAATGGGGGACATAAGTGTAGGTGTATTTGGGATTATCCAATCCATCGGCATCCATATAGGGTCCCTGGAAGAAGTCGATACCAATCGCAGGAGGCTGGGAACCGTAGGTTTCGGGCTGTCCGCTACCGTCGGTTGAAGCTCCGTTATAGCCGTATCCCAAACCACGTCTTACGTCACAACCTACATAGTCGTCAAAAGCATAACCCAGGTCCACGTCGGTCCAAGGCGAGAAATAAGTACCCGTCAATTCGTAAGTAGAACGGTTGATGATTTCATAGCTATAGAACGACATGTTGTTGATTTCGTCATTCGTGGAGAAACCGAAAGCTTGTGCCCTGATTTCCATACCGATGGCTTCGCCTTTGGATTCGGTGTGGGAGTTTCCTTTATCGTTGAAAATCCACCACAAGGTCTGGTCGCCTTTCAGCACCTGGTCGGCAAGGATAGTACCATAAACCGTTCCCATTCTTTGTTCTTCCATGGTCGGAATCTTAGTATGGCACAGTTCGTTATCGATGTCATAATAAGGATAGTCACCTTTTTCAGGTTCATAATAACCATTATTGTTTCTGTCGTAGAAAGGAGCGCCATAATGGCTCACGCCACTTTGTGTGCCTTCCACTTCATCGGGATGGGCAGGCCATTCCTTAATGATTTTCGGCATGGTGTAACCCTCTTTCAATTTCATTTCTCCGTTGGGTTGCGCTTCGAGATTGCTCAAAAACTCATCTACTTCGGCACGGTTGATTTTAAAAATCTTATCCCAAGCGGCGCAGGTGGATGGGTCAATAGCAGCACTACCATCAATGGTCAGAGGACCGGTCCAGAAGTCATTACCGCCTTTAAAGTCAGCACCTTGGCGGAACCGCACTGCGGCGCACTTTAACTGGTGGTTAACGTCCATACCGGCAATCCATAGCGAACCGGCAAACAGCGAGGTGGCTGATCCATTGGCAGGGATAAAGTATTTCGATCCTGTTCCGCCGGGCAAGTCCCACCACATGTCACCTCCCGCATTGACACGGGTTCTGACATTGTTGATGTTCAGCCATTCGAAAGTGGACGAAGGCGCACATCCGGCAGTGGTTTGCCTGATAGAATTGTTCGATCTGTTGCCGCCATCTTTCATTTTCATGGCCTCGGCTTTTCCCTGGGAAGCGACACCTACGGTAAGTAGCGCCGCCAACATTAATTGAACTATATTCTTCATATCATGTGTGTTTTTCTATTATCACTATTCTTTTGCATTAGAAATTCAAGCTGCATCCCAATCTGATCTGGCGAGGTGTCGAGTAATGGCTGCCTCTGTTCACATACAACTGATACATCTGTGTAAATGCAACAGGATCGAGTTGTGACTGGATCTGACGATTCCATTCGGGAGCCGTGAGATAACCGTCATCATTAGGATTGCCTGTGGCAGGATACACGCTGAGGATGTTCTTCGAATTCAGCAGATTAAGAACTTGCAGATAAACATTGACAAAAGCTGTACGGCCTTCTTTTCCTTCTTTTTTACCCACGGTAAAGTCGAAGTCCCTGTCCACACGCAAATTCAAGCGGAACGAGGTCGGCATTCTTGAACCGTTATAGGTACCTTTCAAGAGGTTGTTTGACGAATAGGGAGAGTTGATGTTACGGGAGGCGGTGTAAGGAGCACCTGAACCACCGTCCAATGTCAGAGCGAATCCTGTATTGGCAAACCACTGGATAGGAGCCTTGTTTTCGCGCTGCGTGGTGGGTCCGTTGTATTTCTTACCGGAGCCATAACGGTAGTCAACAGTCAAGTTGAAGGAGTGACGACGGTCTTCCGAAGTCGGGAAAGTGGATCTCAGGTTCGGCACGTGGGCAGCAATCAAAGCGGCTGCAGTAGTGGTGGAGGAACCGGTCATGTCGGCAAACTGCAAAGTATAGCTGGCACGCACACGCACATTCTTCGTTCTGCGAAGGTCATACTCGGTGGTAAGACCTTTAACGGTACCAAAGTCGAGGTTCTCGAATGAGTTGTAGGACTTGGGATAGGCACCCTCGTAGCGGTACATCTGAATCATGTTACGCATTTCACGATAGTAGGCCGAAATCGTCAGTGAAGAAGTGTTGGTTATTTTCTGGGTGAAGCCCAACTCATAGTCGATGGTTTGCTGCGGTTTCAATGCCGGGTTGTTAATGACATCGCGATTTTCGCTGAAGTAATAATAAATCAACGGGTTCATATAGAGGTTCGAGGGGCGCTGTGTCAGCACGTCATAGTGCGCAAAGAACAAGGCCTCGTCGGAAATCGGGAATGAGAACGAAATACGCGGCATGAAGCTCCACTGAGGCGTGTAGTCCTCGAAAGAATTCATGTCAACACGCTGCTGTTTCGGATTCTTCAGCCAAGGGGAGATACCGGAACCCATGTCCAAGACGTTCGGGTCGGAAATCTGTGCGCCGCTGGCATTGTACCAGACGTTACCCTTACGATAACCCACAACAGCATTGACATCGTCGATTTTATTCACGTAAACGGCGTAGTCGTTTCCAATATTGGCAGGGACGTGGATTGTTTCTTCGGGAAGCACAATGGTTCTATCGTTACCCGAACCCGTAACCACATCACCAACCAAGTTGTGGTCGAACAAGATGAACGGGTCCTTCGGAATGCTCTGGTTGGCATCGAAGCGGTCGGCACGAACACCTATATTAAATATAAGGTCACGGAAGGCGAACTTATCCTGGATGTATCCGGCGACATAAATCGGGCGCCAAGCACCGATCGGACGGGTGTGATTGCCATTGGCATCCACTTCGTTGAAGAAATCGTCAAGTGTCGGGCGATCGCCAAACAAAGAGTGTTTCTTGCCATCATAATCAAAGCCGTTGTAAAAGACACTGTATCTGCCGTCGCGGGTCAGTTCGTCAGGAGCAAACATGCTCAGATTGAGACCTCCGTTCACAACACCCTTGTGCATAACACCAAGAGAATCGTAATAATAGATGGAGTTGTCGTTGAAATCATACGAGTCAATCATGATGTACTCCAAGCCGTTCTTTCTCAATCCCATGGCTTCACGCAAGCTGGCATCAAACTGGAACTGCGATTTACCATCATACAACCTGTTGTACATGATAGTATCCACATAGCCGTCATAGCCGACCGCATAGGGGTGGTCCGTATCCAGCTGTTCAATATGTGCATTGGCCAAGTCGCGCATCAAGGTCCAGTAGTCAGTGTCGTAAGACATGTAGCTCCTGCTTCTCTGTTCATATTGGAGACCTAATTTCACTTCATGGCTGGCATCGCCCTGACCCAAGGTCAACGCCATGTTGAAGTTCAAGGCAATCTGATCAGATACAGACTTGTCATATCCGGTTTGAATGGTTCCGGGAACCGCGTATAAACCATAGATGGAGTTGGGCGAGTCACCATTCACCAAAGCACCGCCAAGTTGCCAGTTGGTGAAGTTGTCATAGTAACCGGCAGCTCCGTATCCTTTGTAAAGACCCATATAATTCTCATTGTAACGGGCCAAAAGCGGATTGAATTCCGAAGCCGTATATTCAATCAAGGTGTCAAAATCCCAGTTGTTCAGCACTTTGACGTTCTCAAACTTATGATATTGACCATTATAAAACACGGAGTCAACACTTCCCATTTGGAATGTAGGCGTTTTATAGGTGATAAACTTACCCAGATGTCCATATTGGAACACTTTATCCCAAAGATCCGGGTCACCGCTTTCCGATTGGAAGTGCGAATAGTCGCCCTGAATGGTATAGTAGAAGTTTCTTACCAAAGAAGCACTTTCTGCATCTGCCCGGAAACGGTGTGTGAAACGGAAGAATCCGCGATAGGTAAGCTGATGATAGAAATAGTTCTTAGCAGAGTTGAAGAACATGTTACCACGGCTAAAGTCATTACCTCTCGTGTCGTACATAGAACCACCGATGGTCAGATTCAAATTGGCTTTTTGATCCAGACGAATATTAATATTACCCGACAAACTGAAGTTCTGGTTCATCGTATTGGTGGATTTCCTTGAGTAAACCAGATCGTCCTTGCGGGTAAATGATGCGTTCTGATAAGTTCCATTTCCAATACCAGAAAGACGCAACGGGGTCTGTTCGATAAACTTCTGCCATTCTTCACTCGCTGTGTAATAGCCCGTTGACGAGATGGAACCCACCTTATTTCTGTTGTAGTCACCGGCGATAAAGAAACCGAGCAAAGAGCTGTTTTTGTCTTCTCCTCTACCCTTGATGAGTGGTCCCTGCAAGCTGAAGCCTACGCGCTGGTGGCCGTAGCCGTCAACGGAATGCTCATACTCAATGCCACCGCCAAACGTACGGCTGGGACCTTTGGTGGTCATGTTGATGATACCGCCCATGGCGTCACCATACATAGCCGGGGTACCGCCAAGGATCACGTCCACCTGGTCGATAGCGCCCTGAGGCACGCTGTTACTACCAATGACACGGACACCGTCGATGTAATACACAGCACCTTCACGTGAACCACGGATACTACCCACTTCACCGTCTTTGGAGAACACGCCGCCCACACTGGAAGCGACACCTTCAGCAGAACGATTGGGCAACTTCGAGATTTCTTCGGCAGTGATGGTCTGACCGGACGTGGTATTGTCCTTTGAAATCAAAGGCACCGAATACTCAATGATCGTGACTTCATCGATGCTGTAGGCCATGCTCTTCATCTCGATGGGGTATTCGGTGATACGGTTGGCCGGGATGATGATGTTGGTTACCTTGAAGTCATGGTAGCCGACTGCTGTGGCTTTCAAATCATAAGTCCCGGGAGGGATTGGGTTGATGTCGTAGTTTCCGTCGAAATCGGAACTGGCACCACCCACTTGCGTTCCGCCCTTGTCAAGGACAATGTTCACGAACGGTAACGGTTCCTTGGTGTCAGGGTCGATCACCTTTCCTTTCAGTCTTCCTTGCTGAGCGAAGGCTAACGTGAAGGAAGCCAGCAAGATAGCAAGGGTCATTAGTAAATTTCTAAACATACCTTGTAATTTTATGTAATACTACTACTTTAAGTGCATTAAAAGGCTTCAAAATTACAATCTTCTCTGAAAGTACGCAAATAAAAATCACTTTTTAAGCAATTTTTCCCATAAAAATGATGTTTTTTTTCTTATCTTACTGATTCCAAACCGCTTATAAAAGCAAAAAAAAATGTCATTTCCCCTACAAAAAATGATTTTTCTGCATGAAAAATGACATGAAACAACGATAAACATAATATTGATAGGTGAAGTTTGCTGCGGTATCGTTCGACAAAAGTCGGTGTATTCTGCTGAATCTTGCGGCTTCAATAGCGCACCCGCCGATGCTTGTTCAATTTTCGGGCACGCCGGCGGTCTTCCTTGATCATTTTTTTCGTTTTCTTGGCTTGATGCTTGTAATGTGCAGCCTTGGCCTTCTCATAGTTCCTAGCCGCGCGACGCTCCGCTTTTTCCATCTGGCGTTCAGCCCTCCTCATGGCACGTTCAGCCTTGCTGGTAGCGCAGGAACCAAGCAGTGCAACCATCAATAAAGCGGCAATCATGATACCGATTCTTTTCCTCATTCTCCTACATATCATACTACAAATGTAACAAAAATCCAGCCAAACAGATATGATTTCGATAAAAATGCGTTATTTTGCATGACAACAAATGACAATATGACAAAACGCCTTATCCTACTTCTGCTGACAACGGCCATCGCCTTTCTATTGCACGGTTGTGGCGATAGAAATGTGAACCCCAATATCCCCAAAGTACACATCGACTTTGAAATCTGGCCGGATAGCCCCAGGTTCCACGAGTTGAACACCATTTCGGGATACATGTATCTGACATCGGAATACCCCAGCCGCGGCATCATCGTTTACCGGATGTGGCAGAACGAGTTCAAGGCCTACGACCGGATTCCGCCCAATGAGCCGAACGCCTGTTGCAACGGCGACAGCTGTTCGCGTATGGTCGTCGATTTTCCCTTTATCGTTGACAAATGCAACCATATCAAATACAACATCATGGATGGATCCATTGTGGAAGGCGTGGGCGTTTATCCGCTTATCGAGTACTACACCGAATACGATGGAAGTAAGCTGCGCATTCACAACTAACCATACTGATACAAAGAATGAAAAAACGGACGAAATTTACTTCGTCCGTTTTTTCATGGTTGGCGATGACACTATTGCATCACTCAAACAGCCTTCCTATTAATACCGGTAAATATCTGATTTATAAGGACCTTCAACCGGCACTCCGATATAGTCAGCTTGCTTTTTCGTGAGTTTGGTCAGCTTGACACCGATTTTTTCAAGGTGCAGACGTGCCACTTCCTCATCGAGGTATTTCGGCAGGCAATACACTTGGGGCTTGTAGTCGTCGCGATGTTTCCAAAGGTCAAGTTGCGCCAGTGTCTGGTTGGTAAACGAGTTGCTCATCACAAAGCTGGCATGTCCCGTGGCACATCCCAAATTGACAAGGCGACCCGAAGCCAGCAGGAAGATGCAGTGTCCATCGTTGAAAACATACTTGTCCACTTGCGGCTTGATGTTGATCTTCTCTTTCAACTCTTTGGTTGTTTCGAGGCGTGTCACCTGAATCTCGTTGTCGAAGTGACCGATATTGCACACGATGGCCTGATCCTTCATTTGCAGCATGTGCTCCAACGTGACAACATCGCAGTTACCCGTCGTGGTGACAAAGATATTGCCTTCCTTGAGAGCCTCTTCCATGGTAGTGACTTCAAAGCCCTCCATAGCGGCTTGCAAAGCGCAGATGGGGTCGATTTCGGTAACAAGCACACGGGCGCCGTAGCTGCGCATGGAGTGCGAGCAGCCTTTGCCCACATCGCCATATCCGCAAACCACAACGACCTTACCGGCAATCATCACATCGGTAGCGCGTTTGATACCATCGGCCAACGATTCGCGACAGCCATAAAGGTTGTCGAATTTCGACTTCGTCACCGAGTCGTTCACGTTGATGGCGGGAACAAGCAGCTCGCCTTTTTCCTGCATCTGATACAAGCGGTGAACACCCGTTGTGGTCTCTTCCGAAACGCCTTTCCAATGAGCGACAACGCCATGCCAGAATGTGGGATTCTCTTGATACGTAGCCTTGATGACGTTCATCAGTGCCGTCTCTTCTTCCGTTTCCATGGGCTTATCCATCAGCGAAGGGTTGTTTTCGCAAGCATAACCCTTGTGAATCAGCAATGTGGCGTCACCGCCATCATCGACAATCAAATCGGGACCTGTGCCATCGGGAAAAGTAATGGCTCGTTTGGTGCACCACCAGTAATCCTGAAGACTCTCGCCTTTCCAAGCAAAAACGGCGGTTCCGGTTTCGGCAATGGCGGCAGCCGCATTATCCTGAGTCGAGAAAATATTGCAGCTGCACCAGCGCACGGTTGCACCCAACTCGACAAGCGTTTCTATCAAGCAAGCCGTCTGAATGGTCATGTGCAACGAACCTATGATTTTCACTCCTTTCAACGGTTTTTCCTGTCCGTACTTTTTACGCAAAGCCATCAAACCGGGCATCTCGTGTTCAGAAACTTCAATCTCTTTTCTTCCCCAAGCCGCCAAACCCATGTCGGCAACCAAATAAGGAAGATTCTTATCTAACAGTTTGTCATTCATCGGTATGAGATTTTTATAATTTTAGTCGGCAAAGATAGTCTTTTTTACCGAGAAGCCGTTTTGATTGTCAAAAAACAACGTCTTTATTTCTTTTGTTTTACATAAACACATTCCAACTATACTACTTTTCAGAGCCTGCAAAAAGAGCATACTATACTGTTTATAAATATGTTACAATAATAATGTTGATTTTTGTAGAAATAATAACGACTGTTTTTTCAAATGGAAAAATGGAATGATTGTATTTTTGCACTGTCTTGTAATCGTAACCACTATTTTAAGGAACAACAAAGCGTATGTTGAAATGAAGGTCTGCTTTTCGGCAGGCCTTTATTATTCCAATCCCAATCAATCGTCCCTATTGTTCAACACATCGGTCTGTTTTCTGATTGAGGCTTGATGTATTGTTTCAAAAACCGCCGTCACCATTTCGGCATCAAGTCCCAATTTATCCGCCATGACGAGATGGTCAGCCAATGACTTTTTCCAACGGTCCATTTGCACGACTGTCATATTGTGCCTTTTCTTGTATTGCCCGATTTGAGCGCTCACGTTCATCCTTCTGGTGAGCAATTGCAACAGTTCGTCGTCAATGTCGTCCAGTTCGCCCCTCAGGGTCACCAATCCGGAGATGACCGAAGGGTTTTCCTTGCTCCGCACAACAAGGGCATCCAACAACTTCCTCAGTTGGTTCGGGGTAATTTGCTGCCGTGCGTCCGTCAATGCCTTCGAGGGGCAGTGGTGACACTCGATCATAAGTCCGTCACAAGCCAAGTCTAAGGCTTTCTGCGCCGTGAGCAGCAACAATTCGCGATTGCCACATATATGGCTGACATCAGTAACGACGGGCACATTGGCAAGTCGCGCAAATGCAATAGGCACTTCCCACATCGGCAAATTTCTGAATGCTGTTTCACGATAATACTGGAATCCCCGATGTATGCCTGCCAGATATTTAATTCCTGCCTTTCGGAAACGCTCTATGGCACCCAGCCACAATTGCACATCGGGAGAAATCGGGTTTTTCACAAACAGCGGCACTTCCGTTCCCCTTAAGGCATCGGCGAGCAGCTGCACCGAGAAAGGATTCACCACGGTCCGGGCACCCACCCAAAGCACATCGACACCATATTTCAAGGCCAGATCGACATGTTGCGGCGTTGCAATTTCGGTCGCGATGGGCAGCCCCGTTTCTTGCTTGGCCATTTTGAGCAAAGACAGACCGGCCTCTCCCATTCCTTCAAAGGACTGTGGCCGCGTTCTCGGCTTCCAGATTCCCCCCCTAAGTATCTTTACTTCGGGGATTGCAGCCAGCGCCTTTGCGGTCTCCATCAGTTGTTCCTCACCCTCAACGCTACATGGCCCACTGATAATCAGCGGCGTATCACGATGATCGAACCACGAAATCAAATCGAACATGTTCACCTTATATTAATATGAGACTGCAAAGGTAGTTTTTTTGAGAAAATGGCACCATCATGGCTGCTGCAAACGGCATTGCTTTCCACATACACCTATTGCCATCCGCTCTTGCCAAAGGATTTGCCGCCACCCTTCCGACATCCGTCTTGAAATTAAACTGACGAAAGCAGGGCGCGTTACGTTTTTTTTCCGTTACTTTGTACATTCAAAAGAAATAATAGAACAAACATTCAATATTGTGAAAAGAGTTGAGATAAAGCAAGCCTTGCAGATGCAAGCGTCTGAAAATGAGATCACCGTCATGGGATGGGTGCGTACCAAACGTGGCAGTAAGAACGTTGCTTTCATCGCCTTGAACGATGGAACCACCATCAACAACCTGCAACTTGTCATCGACCTGAATGCCATTCCCGAGGACAATCTTGCCTTGATGCATGCCGGCGCATCGCTATGGGCGAAAGGACATCTGGTTGAATCGATGGGCAGCGGCCAAGCCGTTGAGCTTGCCGTAAAGGAAATCGGGCTTTTCGGCCCTGCCAATCCCGACGAATATCCATTGCAGCCCAAGAAACACTCGTTGGAGTTTCTGCGCGACATTGCGCACCTGCGTTTCCGCACCAACACCTTCGGTGCCATCATGCGCCTGCGCCATGCCATGATGTTCGGCATCCATAAGTTCTTCAACGACCGTGGTTTTGTCAACATGCACACTCCGCTCATCACTGCCTCCGACTGTGAGGGTGCAGGCGAAATGTTTCAGGTCACCACGCTCGACATGAGCAATCCGCCACGCAACGAGGAGGGCCAGATCGACTACACGAAAGACTTCTTCGGCAAACCCACCAACCTTACCGTTTCGGGACAACTTGAAGGGGAGCTGGCGGCAACTGCCTTGGGTAAGATTTACACCTTCGGCCCTACTTTCCGCGCCGAAAACTCAAACACCACACGCCATTTGGCGGAATTTTGGATGATTGAACCCGAAGTGGCGTTTTTCGACATCACCGATAATATGGACTTGGCCGAAGATATGCTTAAGTTCTTGATTCAATACGCCTTAGACAACTGCATGGACGACTTGCAGTTCCTCAGCAAACGCCTTCAAGAAGAAGAAAAAGGCAAAAAAGAAGAAGACAAGTCCATGGAATTGCTCAGCAAGCTCCATTTTGTGCTGGAACACGATTTTGCCCGTGTCACTTACAGCGAAGCCATCGACATTCTGAAAAACAGCAACTACAATAAGAAAGGCAAGTTCCAATATCCCATCTCGGAATGGGGCATCGACTTGCAGTCGGAGCACGAGCGCTACCTTGTGGAAAAACACTTCAAGAAGCCCGTCATTCTGACCGACTATCCAAAAGAAATCAAGGCGTTCTATATGAAGCAGAACGAGGACGGCAAGACAGTTCGCGCCATGGATGTTTTGTTCCCCGGCATCGGTGAAATCATCGGCGGTTCCGAACGCGAAACCGACCTTGAGAAACTCCTCGGCCGCATGCACGAAGTCGGGATTCCCGGAGAATCAATGCAATGGTATCTCGACAGCCGTCGCTTCGGTTCGGTGCCTCACGCCGGCTACGGATTAGGATTTGAGCGTCTGCTGCTTTTCCTCACCGGCATGACCAATATTCGCGATGTCATCCCCTTCCCGCGGACTCCGAAAAACTGTCTGTACTAATCGACCAAAACGCAGCGAAAATGTCCAATCAACGACTGACACAAACCCAACGGCAGGAACTGAAGCTCTCTCCTCAGCAAATTCAGCTGCTGAAGCTTTTGCAATTGCCGTTGATTGAGTTGGAGCAAAGAATCAAAGAAGAAATTGAAGCCAATCCCGCTTTGGAAGAAAGCGAAAACAGAGAAGAGTTTGACAATGATTTGAATGCGGAAAACGAACAAGGCGACAATGGAGAACACGACGACTACAGCGAAGAGGAAACGTTTAACCGCGATGAGGAGTTCGACCTGAACGACTATCTTCCCGAAGACGAAGACGACTATTCCTACAAGCTACACGCCAACAACTACAGCTCCGACGATGAACAGTTCGAGACGCCCATTGTCAACGAAGAAACGTTTCAGGATTATCTGATTCAACAGCTCGGGTATCGCGAACTCGACGAGAAACAGATGGTCATTGGGCAATATATCGTCGGCAACCTCGATGACAACGGCTATCTCAGCCGTCCCATCCCCAACCTCATTGACGACCTATTGTTCACCACAAACATTGAAGCCAGCGAGGCGGATGTCAAGGAAGTGTTACAAGTTGTCCAGGAACTGGATCCGCCCGGCATTGCCGCCTTCAATCTGCAAGAATGCCTGCTCATCCAGCTCAACCGCTTGCAGGAAGACAATCCGACGAACGATTACAGCCTGTGCATCACCATCATCAAAGACTGCTTCGAGGAGTTCACGAAAAAGCACTACGACAAAATCGCCAAAAAGACAGGTGCAAGCAACAAGACCCTGAAAATAGCCTTGGATGAAATCCTTAAACTCAACCCGAAACCGGGTGACGCATCAGGTTCCAGTATCAAGAATATTCATTACATCACCCCCGATTTCTTCATTTTCATCAAGGATGGGGAACTGGAACTTTCATTGGACGGACGCAACAACCCTGAGCTTAAGGTCAACAAGGACTACGTCCAGATGCTCAGAGAATACTCGAAAAGCCAAAAGGAACAGATGAAAGAGGCCGCCACTTTCGTGCGTCAGAAAATCGATGCCGCCAAATGGTTTATCGAAGCTATCAACCAACGTCAACGCACGCTTTACACCACCATGCATGCCATTATGGAAATGCAGAGGAGCTACTTTCTGACGGGCGACGAAACGCAGTTGAAACCCATGATTCTGAAAGACATTGCCGAGAAGGTAGGACTTGACATCTCCACCATCTCGCGCGTGGCCAACAGTAAATACGTACAGACACCTTACGGCACTTTTCTGCTGAAAACCTTCTTCAGCGAAGGCATCACCAACAATGAAGGCGAAGAGATTTCGACACACGAAATCAAGAAAATACTGAAAGACTGCATCGGAAGCGAAAACAAGCAAAAGCCGCTCACCGACGAGGAAATCATGATCATCTTGAAAGAAAAAGGCTATCCTATCGCCCGCCGCACTGTAGCAAAATACAGAGAACAACTCGGCATCCCCGTGGCGAGAATGCGAAAAGAAGTGCCGGAGGACAATGTTTGACCTCGCAGACACCGATTGCAGCATGGCACGATTTCATAAGATATTATCCTTACTGCTCCATCCCATGCTAACCTGCACTTGGTCGGCACTCATTATTTTATGCAGTCCGATCGGGAAGGTCCTGCTGATGCTACTCCAGCCATCGGCTTTTTGGATTTTGCCCGGTATCGTTTTCGCATTTACATTTCTGATGCCTACGCTCATCATCACAGGAGTACGTGCAGCCTTGCGGAAGAAAAATGATACTGAAAACCAAGACCACAGCGTAACCATCACCTTTACGATAAGCATCTTGTTCATGGTCGTCAGCTATTATCTGTTGAAAGACATTGCCATAGCCATACCCCTGAATCTCTATCTGCTTTCTGCCATATCCACTTGCATCCTTACGATGATGCTCAAACCTTTTTGGAACATCAGCTACTATACCGCTGCATGGGGCAACCTGAGCGGATTACTGTTTTATCTGTGTTTATCCATGCCGCATATCTACCTGTCGCCTTTCCTCGGCATCATTTTGATAAGCGGTGCCGTAGGCTGGAACCGTTTGGCCACACTATCACACCGTCACGGAGAAATCTATGCAGGTTATGCCTTAGGCTTCGCAACTACAGCCGTACTGTTTGCAACGCTATTATGAATGACTGCTGAAATCATCGCCATACAAGGATGGCTTGGAGGTGTCCCTGTCAGTCATTAGTCAAACAGATTCCCTTGACTGCCGGAACGAACCTTTCCCAAATGCTTGTAAGCCAATTCTGTACATTCTCTCCCACGTGGTGTACGCATAAGAAAACCCTCCATGATCAGGAAAGGTTCATACACTTCTTCAACCGTCCCGGGATCTTCGCCGACAGCCGTAGCAATAGTGTTCACACCGACAGGACCACCTTTGAACTTGTCGATAATAGTGTTCAAAATCTTATTGTCCATCTCGTCGAGGCCATGCTCATCCACTTTCAAAGCAGAAAGGCCAATGCGAGCAATGTCGAGTGTGATTTTTCCATCGCCTTGAATCTGCGCAAAATCACGGACTCGGCGCAAAAGCAAGTTGGCAATACGCGGGGTTCCTCGACTACGACGGGCAATCTCGAACGCCGCCGTATCATCGACAGGGACACGAAGGATACCCGCCGAACGCCTTATAATGCCCGAGAGTGTCTGGGCATCGTAATATTCGAGACGCAGGTTGATGCCGAAGCGCGAACGCAATGGAGCCGTTAGCAGTCCGGAGCGCGTGGTGGCACCTATCAGGGTAAACGGGTTCAACGCAATTTGTACGCTACGGGCATTGGGACCAGCTTCGATCATGATGTCGATCCGGTAATCTTCCATAGCCGAGTAAAGATATTCCTCCACGACAGGTGTAAGGCGATGGATCTCATCGATAAAAAGCACGTCGTTCGGTTCAAGATTGGTCAGCAAGCCCGCAAGGTTGCCCGGCTTGTCGAGCACGGGTCCCGATGTCATCTTCATGTTCACGCCCAACTCATTGGCGATGATGTGCGACAGGGTGGTCTTTCCGAGACCGGGCGGGCCATGTAGCAGCGTATGGTCCAAGGCTTCGCCACGCTGTGCCGCCGCTTGCACAAAAATGCGCAGGTTATCGACCACCTGCCTTTGTCCGGCAAAGCTGCTGAAAGCGTCTGGACGAAGCACGTTTTCAAGGTCTTTTTCCGCCTTTGAAAGTTGCGAACCGGTAGCATCAAGATTATCGTTCATATTGCCGTAATAAAGCACAAAAATACAAAATTCAGACGACAAAAAACACTATTTTTGCCGACACAACAACGACAACAACAATTGCAATGGGTCTTAGCATTTTTTCCGATGAGTATTTCATGAAACAAGCCTATCTTGAAGCCGAAAAAGCCCTTGAAGAAAACGAAATCCCTATCGGTACCGTCGTGACCTGCAACGGCAAAATCATTGCCCGTGCGCACAATCAGACCGAAACGCTGAACGACGTCACGGCTCATGCCGAAATGCTGGCCATCACTGCCGCCGCCAACGCCATCGGCGCAAAATATTTAGACGACTGTACGCTTTATGTGACCCTTGAGCCATGCCCCATGTGCGCCGGTGCCCTTGCCCACGCTCATGTGGCCAAAGTAGTCTGGGCAGCAAACGACCCCAAAAACGGGTTCCAAAAGTTCGGCAACATGCTACATCCCAAAACGAAAACCACGACAGGCATCATGGAAAACGAATGCCTCGCCCTTCTCACTGATTTCTTCAAAAAGAAAAGATAAGGGGCTTTCGCCAAATAAACGGCTGACAGCTTCAAAGCCGATCAAACAGTTTTCGACACGTCATTTTGTCATTTTGTCACACATTCTGACATGTTATAATTACATATTTGATTATCAATAAATTATAATGTATTAATATAACCTAAACATGGGTTAAAACCTCTCCTCCGTCCTTTGGCACAATGATTGACTAAAACAAAGCATCGAAAAAAAAGTATCATTTATTATAGGAGAAACAAAACATGTCAAAAATCATTGGTATTGACTTAGGAACAACAAACTCATGCGTTGCCGTCATGGAAGGTAACGAGCCGGTTGTCATCGCCAACAGCGAAGGCCACCGCACCACTCCATCCGTCGTCGCATTCACCGATAATGGCGAACGCAAGGTGGGCGAACCTGCCAAACGTCAGGCCATCACCAACCCGACCCGTACCGTATATTCCATCAAACGTTTCATGGGCGAAACCTACGACAAGATGCAGAACGAGATGAATCGTGTGCCTTACAAAGTCGTTCAAGGCCCGAACAACACGCCTCGCATCGATATCGACGGCAAAAACTATACGCCTCAGGAGATTTCGGCCATGGTGCTTCAAAAGATGAAGAAAACCGCGGAAGACTTCTTGGGACAGACCATCAGTGAAGCCGTCATCACGGTGCCGGCATACTTCAGCGACTCGCAGCGTCAAGCCACGAAAGAAGCCGGTGAGATTGCCGGACTGACAGTGCGCCGCATCATCAACGAGCCTACCGCTGCCGCTTTGGCATACGGTCTCGACAAGAAAAAGAATGATGTGAAAGTGGCGGTGTATGACCTTGGCGGCGGCACATTCGATATCTCCATCCTCGAACTTGGCGACGGCGTGTTTGAAGTGAAATCGACCAACGGCAACACCCACTTGGGCGGCGATGACTTTGACGAAACCATCATCAACTGGCTGGCCGAAGAGTTCAAGAAAGACCACAACATCGATCTTCGCAAGGATCCCATGGCGTTACAGCGTCTGAAAGAAGCCGCAGAAAAGGCAAAAATCGAGTTGTCGTCATCGAGCGAAACCGAAATCAACCTGCCTTATATCATGCCCGTAGAAGGCATTCCGCAACACCTTGTCAGAACCCTGTCACGCGCCAAGTTCGAACAGTTGGCTGACAAACTGATTCACGACACCATAGAACCCTGCCGCAAGGCTCTGCAAGATGCCAACATGACGGTTGACGATATCGACGATGTCATTTTGGTAGGCGGTTCCACCCGTATCCCTGCCATCCAGAACATTGTCCGCGACTTTTTCAAGAAAGAACCTTCGAAAGGTGTCAACCCTGACGAAGTCGTTGCCATCGGAGCTTCCATCCAAGGTGGCGTGCTCACCGGCGAAGTGAAAGACGTGCTGTTGCTCGATGTCACCCCACTGTCTCTCGGAATCGAGACCCTCGGCGGCGTAATGACCAAGCTCATCGATGCCAACACCACTATCCCGACCCGTAAATCGGAGGTGTTCTCTACCGCTGCCGACAACCAGCCTTCTGTTGAAATCCACGTGCTGCAAGGCGAGCGTCCCATGGCCGCCCAAAACAAGACCATAGGCCGCTTCAACTTGGATAGCATCCCGCCCGCGCCCCGTGGTGTTCCGCAGATTGAAGTCACTTTTGACATCGACTCCAACGGCATCCTGAACGTCTCGGCAAAAGACAAGGCCACAGGCAAGGAACAGAAGATCAGAATCGAAGCCTCATCCGGACTTACCGACGCTGAAATCAAACGCATGAAAGATGAAGCCGACGCCAACGCCGAAGCCGACAAAAAGGAACGCGAACGCATCGATAAGCTGAATGCAGCCGACGCCATGGTATTCCAGACTGAAAAACAGCTGAAAGAATATGGCGACAAGCTGCCTGTCGACAAAAAAGCAGAGATAGAAAGCGCTTTGGGCAAGCTAAAGACCGCCCACCAGTCGCAAGACATCGCCGGCATCGACGCAGCCATGGCAGAGATGAACGCCATCTGGCAAAAGGCCAGCGAAGAAATGTACAAGAATACCGGAGCCCAGGGCGGTCCGCAAGGCGGCTACCAAAACCCCAATGCAGGCAACCAACAGCAACAAGGCGACGGCAGCAACGACACCGTCACCGACGCCGACTTTGAGGAAGTGAAGTAATGTAGATAAACAATAGTTTGCCATCTATAAACAAATGGGTGTAGCACAATGTGTTACACCTTTTTTGTTGATAAATATTTTTCGTTATTTATGCTTATATATGGGATTTTTATTGTATATTTGCAACATATTTGTAACGCGACTTAATTAGCGATAAGGTGCGACTTATCAGTACTTAATGCTACTTAATTCGACTAAAAACATACGATATATGCCTGCAAGCAAGTACAAATTAGAACGAAAATGCGAAATGTGCGGGAGTACATTTCTTGCCAAAACGGTTTACTCTAAATACTGCTCTCGCCATTGTAGTGAGGCTGCATATAGAGCAAAAAAGCGTGAAGAGAAAAAAGAGCAGCACAAGCAGGAACTTGCAGACAAAGTTCCGCAAGAACGCCCATACATTTCCATTGCCGAAGCCGTTGCCTTGTTTGGTATCTCTCGCGATACCATTTACAGGCTAATCAGAAATGGCAATCTGCCAGCCGTAAATTTGGGTGAACGACTTACACGCATCAGCCGCGCCCATATCGAAAGTATGTTTCCGTTGGTAGAGCAAAAACAGCAAGCAACGCCAACACCTCAACCTGCGAAACCATACAATTTTGATGCTTCCGACTCATACACTATTGGCGAGGTGTCAAAGAAATACGGCGTTTCCGATTCCACCGTTTACAAAACTATCCGCAAGATTGGCATCCCCACTTGTCAAAAGGGGAAATATGTATTTGTGCCGAAAGCAGAAATCGACAAAGTGTTCAACCCAAGCAAATAAGCCGCCATGAAGAAAGCCCTCGTCAATACAAAAGTTACGGTCAAACTTCGTAAGTCAGAATATCACAACGAGTGGTATCTGATAATCGAGAGTTATCCAGTGTTCAAGCCTGGTAGCACAAAGCCAAACCGTGTTATTGAGGCAATCAACCGCACCGTCACAACCCCCATTTGGGACAAGTCGCGCACAGCCCGAACCACCGAAACCAGCAAAACGTTCAAACCCAAGCGTGATGTGAACGGCATTATTCAATGCAAAAGCGAGAAAGACCAAGAATCTTGCATCTATGCCGATAATGTCCGCAAAATCCGCCAACGTGAATATGACAATGCGGCACTCTATACCGATACAGAAGCAGAACAAGCCGAACAGAACGAGCGTTCGCAATGTAATTTCATTGAGTATTTTCAGAAAACAGCAGTGCGACGACACAAACGCAGTTCGCAGTCTATCATCGTCAATTGGAATCGGGTTTGCGAATTGCTCAAACTCTTTGCCGAGGGCGACCGCATTCTGTTTTCGCAAATCAACCTCAAACTGATTGAGGATTTCCGTCAGTTTCTTATTACCGCCCCCTGTGGAGGTAACAAGAAAGGTACGGTATCGCAGAACACCGCCGCCACCTATTTCAGCATTTTCAAAGCCGCCCTCAAACAAGCCTTTGTCGATGGTTATCTGACGATAGATCTATCCGCCAAAGTCAAGGGCATACAGGAGCAGGAAAGCCGCCGCGAACATCTGACTGTTGAAGAACTCAATACCCTTGCCGCCACTGATTGCGACCGCCCCATTCTCAAACGTGCTGCCTTGTTTTCTGCCCTCACAGGGCTTCGCCACTGCGACATTCAGAAACTTCGCTGGAGCGAAATTCAGAAAGATGGCGAGAACTATCGTCTCAATTTCACACAGCAGAAAACCAAAGGCGTTGAATATATGCCCATCAGCGAACAAGCCTATTCGCTTTGTGGCGAGCCACAAGCCCCCGAAAAACTTGTTTTCGAGGATTTGCCCGACCCATCGTGGATTTCAAAACCGCTGGAACGTTGGATAAAGTCAGCCGGTATCACACGCCGCATCACGTTCCACTGCTTCCGCCATACCTACGCAACATTGCAATTGGCTGGCGGCACCGACAACTACACCGTCAGCAAGATGTTAGGTCATACCAATGTCCGCACTACACAGGTTTATGCCAAAGTGGTTGATGAGAAGAAAGAAAAAGCAACCGATGTAATCAAAATTGACAATCTCAAAATCAAGGAGGAATAAGCGATGAATCTTACCATTATACAAAACATTTACGATGGCTCTTTACGACCAAATCTGACAAGCAATTTGAAATTTCGAGAGTTGGCAAATATGTTCTCAAATTTGCCTGATAACCTGCAAGCCATTGGAAAATTGTTCACGAACAATTTTCCAACACTTCAATTTGACTTTGAGGAGGAACGACCTAATTCTATTGATGAGATTGCCCCCGATTCATATACCCCAATTAACGAGGAATTCATTTCCAAGAAGTTGGAACTTTCCTTGCCCAAGCCGTCATCACCCAAAGAAAAGTTTTATCAGGCAATAGTAAATGCAGAAATACAAAGAGTTAAACTTGCTATTATCAACTATGCACCCAAGCAGCGTTCTGACATTGACACACGCAAAATGATAACCAGCACATTGAAAAGTATTCTGCATTTTGCTAAACAAGACAGTCTTGACAATGAACCAATAATATCGGCACTTCGCATACAGTTAGTGTGTTTCTATGTTGAGTTAGTCGCCATCGCCTCACCGCTACTAACCCAAGACAAAAACTATCTTTCGTTTGATGATTTGATGTTTGAAGTGTTCCAACATTATCCGCAAGAAAATGAAGTAACTGCATATCAAACTTTTGTTTCTTCTCTCAAAACAGAAAATTCCATTTTCCCTGCTGTGAAAACCGAATTGCCGTCTTCCGAAGAATACGAGAAAGAGCAGATGCAGACCAACTACGAGATATTTATTCAAGAGGTTGAAAGATATAAGTTTGCAGAACTTGACAAGGTTAAATGTTTGAATAAATCCAAGCAGAGCAAGTTGATATATCTGATTACAACCAATGATTCTAATTATGCTGTTCCTATGCTCATTCATATAGGGTACTTCGATAAACTGAAAAAAGAGTTCAATATGAGCAATGCAAAGATTTTCAAACATTGGAGCAAAGCACTAAACAAAGCAGAAAGAGCAATCAAAGGCAACTATAACGCACTTAACCCAAATTCAAAGGAAGACAAATACAGATACAATTCCGAAGATTTCAAAGACAAAGCGGCTTCTGACTACGAAAATTTGTTACTATAACTTGTTGATAATCAACACTAACCCTATTTGCCCCCATTTTAGGGTAACACATATCCAAATTTAGGGAAAATATCGCCCTAAAAGCCCCAAATTCTTTTGCACCACTACTTCAGAACGAAGCAGTGGTTTTCTTTTTTAGAGTACGCCCCTGATTCTGAAAACCGCCATAAGGCTTAATCAAAAAATCGGATAAAAAAATCATTCCGATTGGGCGAGGAGATTTTCACAATGTTTCAGCAAGAAACAGATATTTCATTCAACGATATGCCAAAAGCATTGGCGTATCTAATTGGCAAGGTGGACAAATTAGAAACCTTGTTAAGTGTTCAAACAACAGTAAAAGTCGAGCCTTCCGACCGTTGGTTCAACCTGCAAGAACTCTGCGAGTACTTGCCCGACCGCCCAGCCAAACAAACCGTCTATGGCTGGATTGGTCAGCACGCTGTTCCTTACCACAAAAAGGGTAAGAAACTGCAATTCTTGAAGTCCGAGATTGATGCGTGGCTCAAATCAGACAAACGCAAAACTGCCGCCGAACTTCACGCCGAAGCCGTTCAGTTTGTCAACTCTAAGAAAGGAGGTGCGTTATGAGCGAGCCTAAAACTATCGGACAGATAATGTGCGAAATGGCGGCTAACCCCGCAGAGCCGATGGGCAAATTGCTTCGCAAATGCCCTGTGATTCAAGCCAAACTGCTAAAGCAAGGCAAAATCTCGCTTGACGACCTTTCTGATGAGGAACTCGACAAACTCGTTGAGCATACGTTCCTCGAAGATTGGATTGACAATCAAGATGTAATGCAACTGCTTCACATCAGTGTCCGCACATTGCAAACGTTACGCTCAAACGGCACTTTGCCCTATTCGCGTATCAACAACAAAATCTATTACCGCCGTCAGGATATTCAACGAATCCTTGCCGACAACTACACTATGTACAGATTACGCAACGGCTATGGAAAGAATAGATAAACAGGCGGTTTTGCATCGCACCAATTACGGCACAAACATCTATGCACACATTTTGCGTGAATGTTTTCCTGAAAATGAGGTTGTGATGCGGCTCTCTGGTAGGGATTGCGGCTTTTGCCGCAATCCCTTTGCCGAGGGTGCTTCTACGCTTCACATCTTCATTGAGAAGTCTGACCCTGCCAATGCTATGTCGGCGGAGTATGCCAAGCATACCACCACCGACCATTCCATTCCCGATGGTGATGCGTTCGCCTTTGCCGAACTGCATTATCACCAATCGGGCGAAGAACTATTGGCTACTCTCAACCGAGAACTAAATCTGCATATCGGCGAAAAAAGTGGATGGTACAATAAGCCTACTATCGTCAATCCGTTAGTACCTATTTCCGTTGTCAGCCCTCTCTTCTCGTTCTTTTCCTCGCCAATCACCAACACCAAGCCGAACAAAAACTTCACTCTGCTTGATGCCTACCATTATATAATTGGCGACACGGCAAAAGAACGCACCCAAAAATTACGCTCGTTTGGCGATGCCAAACAGTCGCGTATGTTCAAGGCTGCAAACTTCGACTATTGTACATTCAGCGGCACATTCGCCACTCGCACCGATAAAGCCCTCATCAATCATTCGGGCTTATTGTGTATAGACTTCGACCATCTGCAAAACCTTGATTCGCTTCGCTCTCAACTTTTGCAAGATGAGTACTTTGACACGCAGTTGCTTTTCTGCTCGCCATCGGGTGATGGCTTGAAGTGGGTTATCGAAATTGACATTTCTCAAACTACACACGCCGACTATTTTCGAGCGGTAGCCAACTATCTTTTTCAGACCTACGGCGTTGAGGCCGACAAGTCAGGCAAGGATGTTTCCCGTGCCTGTTTCCTGCCTCACGACCCTAATTGTTTCATCAATCCAAATTTTTCAGAAATATGAGCAAGAACAAATTTAATCCCAACGAATGGCTGAACAACCAGCTGTCAGAACCAAATATCGTTTTCTGTTCCGTCCCATCAACCACCATCGAGCAGGACATTGAAGATGTTGTTTCCTGTGTAGAGGCTTCCGCCACCGATATTGCCCCAAACTACGCCGATTGGCGTGATTTGGGCTTTGCCCTCGCTGACGCTTTGGGCGAGAATGGTCGAGGCTATTACCAACGCCTCAGCCGTTTCTATCCCAACTATGCCGCCGCCGAAACTGACAAGCAATTTTCGGCTTGCCTCAAAGCACACGGACACGGCATCACCATCAAAACGCTCTTCCACCTTGCCAAGCAAGCAGGAATAAGTGTTGCAAGTAATTCACTGCCAAGGAATTTTCAATTTTCAAATTCCAATTCTCATTTGAACACTTCCCCTAAATCCCCCATATCCCCAGCAGAGGAAATAGAGGAAATAGAGGATATGCCAACATTTTCGCAGGACATCAAAGACACGCTTCCAAGTTTGCTTGCGCAAATTGTCAGCAAAGCCAATTCGCCCGAAGATGCCGACTTGCTTTTGTTGGGTTCGCTCACTGTCTTTTCTGCCTGTTTGCCAAATGTCTTTGGCAACTATGGCGGTCGTGAGGTTTTTCCCAATCTCTTTCTGTTCGTTACCGCACAGGCTTCGGCTGGCAAAGGTAGGCTTACCCTCTGTCGCCATCTTGTTCAGCCTATCCACGATAGTCTGAAAAAACTCTACGCCGCCGAGATGGAAGAATACAAACGCTTGCAAAATGAGTATGCACTTGACAAGAAGAATAACGAACCGCCACAAGAACCGCCCATCAAAACATTGCTCATTCCTGCCAACAGCAGTGCAACTTCGGTTTATCAGATGCTCAACGATAATAGTGGCATTGGGTTGATGTTCGAGACCGAGGGCGACACGCTTGCCAATACATTCAAATCCGACTATGGCAATTTTTCTGACGGTTTCCGTAAAGCATTCCACCATGAAATGATTTCCTACACTCGCCGTAAAGACCGTGAGTTTGTCGAACTTGCCCGACCTCGCCTGTCGGCTCTTTTGTCGGGTACACCTCGACAAATTCTTTCGCTCATTCCCGATGCTGAAAACGGCTTGTTCAGCCGTTTCATCTTCTACTATATGAATGTGCGTTTGGAGTGGCTCAATGTCTTCGCTGACACTGAAGAAACGCTCGACCAGTATTTTGAGCAGTTAGGAAAACAGTTCTTTGAACTTTATCGTATCCTGCAAGTCTCGCAACCCATCCGCTTCGCTTTGTCTGCCCAGCAACAAGAACAGTTCAATTCCTTTTTCAGCCAAGTACAAAAGGAATATTCAAACCTTTTTGGGCTTGACATTGTGGCATCTGTCAGAAGATTGGGATTGATAACATTTCGCATTGCTATGATACTCACTTCGCTTCGTATCATTGACGGCGGTCAGATTTCAAGCATCATCGTCTGCGACGATTCAGATTTTCAGTCCGCCATCATTATGGCTCGTGTCCTTTTGCAACACACCGCCAAAGTTTTCGGCTCATTGCCACCCACAGAAAGGACAGCAAACGGCAATACCCCCACAATTATCAAACAGACATTCCTAGATAACCTTCCGCCAGAGTTCGACCGCAAGACCTATCTTGCCGTAGCCGAAAAGTTGAAGATTCCACACAAAACCGCCGAGAAATACATCAGCCGTTTTTGCGTTGGCGGACAACTCAAGCACCTTGCCCACGACAGTTACGGCAAGCCGTAAAAATTCTCTTTTGCGAAAGCCCTTTATTTTGGGGCTTTCGCATTTATCAGCAATTTTTGTTGATAATTTTTTTGATACAATACGAAACCATATCAGAAGAAAAGTGTACTTTTGTACAAAATTTGTCAAGTGATATTTTTACAAGTATATTAGTAACATTCAAAAAATTATACAATGTTATTTGCAGACAAAATTAGACAATTACGAGAGCAAAATGGGCTTTTACAACGCAAGGTAGCCGCCGCCCTCGATATAGATGCTGGACTTTACAGCAAGATTGAACGTGGTGAACGCCCTGCCAAGCGTGAACAAGTGATTGCCCTCGCAAGTATTTTACATACTGACGAAAAGGAATTATTGACGCTTTGGCTCGCCGACCAAATCAAAGAAATCACAGAATCAGAGAAAGAAATTGCACAAGATGCAATCGAAATCGTAAAATATAGATAGTATATACACTATGAATACAAATGAAATATTCATTAATAATAGTTATATCAATGACACATTGATTCCGACTTTTTTAGTAGGAGACAATTTGTCAATACTTAGTAACATTCCTTCCAACAGTATAGATTGTTGTATAACAAGTCCACCTTATTGGGGACAAAGAAATTATGCTAATGGAGGAATTGGATTAGAAAGTAATCCTAACGATTTTATTTCTAATATATTAAAAGTAACATCTGAATTAAGACGTGTCCTAAAAGATAAAGGTTCATTTTGGCTAAATATCGGAGATACATATAAAAACAAATCTATGCAAGCAATACCTTGGAGAATTGCTATTCGAATGATAGATGAACAAGGTTGGATTTTAAGAAATGATGTCATTTGGAATAAGTTGAAGGGTGCTATGGATAGTTCTTCTGATAAGTTAAGGAATATTCATGAAATGATATTTCACTTCGTAAAGAATAAGGACTATTTCTATGATGATATGGCTATTAGACAAAATCCTCAAACTACAATTGTTCGAAATGGTGCAATAGTATCATCGTCAGGAGTTTGTGGTGTGCGTTATAAACGACAAATTGAAATGTCCACTGCTTTAACTCCAGAAGAAAAAGAAAATGCGATAAAAGACCTTCAACAAGTTTTACATAGAGTCGAAATAGGAGAGATTCCTGATTTTAGAATGATTATTAGGAATCAGCAACGAGCGACACATTCTGATTCGGAAAAAGTTTCTGGAAGGGCAAAAGAATTAAAAGAAAAAGGTTATTATTTCTTGTTATATAGCCAAAATGGAGCTCTACCTTCTGATGTCTGGGATATTTTACCAGAAGATACTCAAAAACGTGTATCTCATTACGCAGTTTACCCTGAAGATTTATGTAAAATACCAATCTTAGCGACTTGCCCTATCGGAGGTGTTGTTTTAGATCCTTTTTGTGGTTCTGGCACTACTAATAAAGTTGCATACGATTTACAGCGTAAATCAATTGGTATAGATATCTCACAAGACTATATTGATATTGCTCAAAAAAGAATTTCACAAATGCAATTAAACTTTGTATAAGTATGGATAAGATATTAGAATTATTTACAGAAAGTTCTAAAAATAGAAAAGTTAATTGGAAAACAATAGTAAAGAATCAACATTGCAACTACCTAGGCAAGAAATGTGTTAAGGTCAGGAAAAGTACACCTGCAATTTCAATCGGTACATGTACGGTTGCATATGGTAGGAATAAAGACTGCGTTATAATTTGCCCTCATAGATTGCTAGAGAACAAACAAATTTTTATTGATTGCATTCATTTGCTAACACTTCATGAACCTGGTAATCAACTTCACATTATCCCGGAAGTAGCTATTCCTGGTGGAAGTGTTGATTATGTTCTCGCATCAGTGAAAAATGGGAAGGTAAAAGACTTCGTTGGAATAGAACTTCAAACAATGGATACAACGGGGTCAGTTTGGGGACACCGACAAGCTTTTTTACAATCACAAGGAGTTGTTAAAACATCAACTGAGGAATCAACCTTTGGAATGAATTGGAAGATGACAGCAAAAACTATTCTTGTGCAAATGCACCATAAGGTGAATACTTTTGAAACTCTCAGCAGGCATCTTGTTTTAGTTTTGCAAGATTGCTTAATGAATTATATGCGGAAAGAATTTGATTTTGGGCACATATCAACCAATGCAAAAATAGGAGATTCCTTTCATTTTCACTGTTATTCATTATCGGTAAATAGGAGTAAGTATCAACTTTCATTAATAGAACGAACAAGTACCGATTCTGATGGAATTGCACAATGTCTTGGATTAAAAGCAGAAGCTAAAGTCGAATTAACATCATTTTTAAAACTCTTAGAGAGTAAATTGTCTTCTAAAACTCTTTTGAAAATTTAATATGAATCCTTTCCTAAATTCAACACATAAATGCAACTTTTTCGGAGGCACGAGGTGAAACATATTTTACTCAAACGAGAGAGAGGAGAAAACCCCTCCCCCTGTTTGAGCCGGATAAATGCCTATCTTTGCCTCCGTCCAAAAGTTCAAAAGAATGGGTCATCTAACCAAGGAGCAAAGGTACACAATTTCCGTGATGAAGCAACAGGGTTGCAACAATAATCTGATCTCCCTCACGATAGGCAGGGACAAATCCGTGGTCAGCCGAGAGTTGAGGCGCAACTGCGACCTACGCAACGGGCGTTACAATGCCGATCTCGCACAGCGGAAATACGAGAGCCGGATGCGGGAGAAGCCGAAGCTGATCCGCTTCACCGAAGCCGTACGCGAGCGTGTCGAGGCCTTGCTGCAAGAGGACTACAGCCCGGAACAGGTGGCCGGGCGGTGCAGGCTGGAAGGCGTGGAGAGTGTCAGCCACGAACGCATCTATCAGTATGTGTGGGCGGACAAGAGGCTCGGAGGAGACCTGCACACCCACCTGCGGCGGAAAGGCAGGCGCTACCGGAAGCGAGGCGCAGCCAAAGACAGCAGGGGCATCATCAGGGACAGGGTCGGCATCGAGGAACGTCCCGCGATAGTGGAACAGAGAGTCCGTTTCGGCGACCTGGAACTCGACACCGTGATCGGGAGAAACCACAAGGGGGCTCTACTCACGGTAAACGACAGGACGACCAAGATGTGCTGGCTGGCACTGCTCGACGGGAAAGCATCGGAGCCGCTGACCAAGGCGATGGTGGACATGCTGGAACCCGTCAAGGGCTTGCTGCACACCGCAACCGCCGACAGCGGGAAGGAGTTCGCCGGTCACAAGGAGATTGCCGGCAAACTTGGAATAGACGTGTATTTCGCCCGCCCATACCACTCATGGGAACGTGGCTCAAACGAGAACATGAACGGCCTTATCAGGCAATACATACCAAAGGGGGCTTCGTTCGATGGACTGACGAATAAACACATCAAAATGATTCAGAACAAGTTAAACAACAGACCAAGAAAAAAACTCGGATTTTTGACACCCATCGAATACTTTTTCGCTAACTTTGCAAAATCAAACCAATGTTTAATCAAAAAAGTTGCATTTGTAACTTGAATTCAGCTTTTGTAACAAATATTGCAACATCACTTCTTGACGTAATGAAAGACGGTCGGGAATTTGAAAGTTTGATAAGTTATCAATACAACAATTTGAATATAGTCGGAGAAATCCGCCGTAGCATCAATGAAATAAAAGCCACTCGCCATAATCCTGTATTATGCTATATTGCAAACGTTGTCCATAATAATATCAACAATTCAATTGATGGAACAGATGATTTGCCATTTAATGAAATGGTTGCATCTGTTCCAAGCGAATGTAAAGAAGTGGACATTGTCCTTGTAACACCAAGCGGTTTGGCTAATCAAGTTAACAATTTCGTCAATGCTCTACGACCACGCTTTGATAAGGTTAATTTCATCGTGCTCAATATGGCTATGAGTGCAGGGACTATATTCATTATGTCTGGTGATGAAATTGTAATGTCAAAGCAATCAAAGTTTGGACCTATTGATCCACAAATACCAAACAGAGAGGGGCGTTTTGTTCCTGCACAATCTATTTTATTGGCATTAGAAGACATTCGAAAACGCGGTGAAGAAAAACTAAAGAATCATGAACAACCTGTATGGACAGACATACAACTACTGAAAAATATTGACCCACGTGACATCGGATTGGCGCAAAGTGCAAGCAATTACTCTATTGAAACCGTTAAGGATTTCTTACTCAAATACAAATTTAAGACATGGGAAAAACACTCTTCTTCTAATCAAACTGTCACTGATGAAGAAAAAGAAAAGAGAGCAGAACAAATAGCCAATTTACTATGCAACCATAGTGTTTGGAAAAATCATGGTCATGCAATTAACCGTGATGTTGCAAGAGACATTTGTAAACTCAAAATAACACATTCAGAAGATGTGGATGGTCTTGATAGAGCAATGCGTAGAATGTGGGCAATGTTTTATTGGTTATTCGAAAACACGCAAATGGTTAAAATATTTGTTTCTGAAAATTATTGCATAATAAGAAATGCACCTATTATGAATCCATTAATTCCTGTAAAAAGATGAAAACTTTAGAAGAAGAATTAAAGGTGATTGGCTATTCTGAAGAGTTTGTTAAGGTAATTGCTTCCACATCTGAAATGGTTTGTCCCAATATTGATGTTGAGATAGACGAGTATCAGACTTTTGAGGATGTCATTATCAGTACAAATAATGTTTCCGCAACAAATTGTAACACCAAAACAGACTTTTCTTGATTCATCTTATGTACACCCTCACCGTCAACATATACAAGTACGATCAACTCAAATGGCAAGAACAAGTCTTGCTTGATGCTTCGTCTAAAGCTGAAGCCAAGCAAAAAGCACTGCTTTTACCAACTACTACGCGCTGGGCAATGGACTTAACCCCACGCCCCGATTTACGTACAATCAAGATGCGGAAAAATATTGTGTAACCAATCCCATAGCCTATGCAAATCAACTTCTTTACATTCAGCCCTGTGCAACAAGTAGTAGAACTCGCACTATATACCGAAAAGCACAACGATACACACCCCGAATTGGTGTATGCCGATGAATGCCCCGAACTCTGGCAACAACATTCCGAACTTACGGGGGTCAAAAGTTTGTTCTACTCGCTCGCCAACCCCGCCGAATGTAAAGGAACGCAATACACTGTTCAAATTAATTTGAACAATCAGAAGCAACGCCGCATAGCCAAACACATTATCAGGCAGCAACTATACAACCATTTCCGCCAAACGCAGATTGCCACTTTCGACAAGATTGACAATGTTGAGGTTTGGACTAAAAACACACAGCTGCCAACGCAGAACAGCACTGAATATCTACGCTTCTCGCTCATACCACAATATGCGGTATTCTCTGATAGTTGGGAATTGGTTGTCTCTTTCAACGGCATTTCAACGGTCTATAACAAGCCGCTGTCTGCACTCGATTTACAAACCGACCGTTTCAAAGTTGTTGTCGGTGGCGAAGTTGTCAAATACAAAAATCTTTCGCCAAACCAAAAACAGCAGATAGACGAGGCTTTCCCGAAAATCAATCGAGAATTAGCCGCTGAACTGCACATCAATGAAAAGCGTTTTCTCAACAAAGACAAATACACCACCACATACAATCATATCAACAACTTTGTCCGCCAGCATCTGCTTACAAGTGAGTTTCAGGCTCTTTTCTGTTTGTCGGGTGAAATGTTCAATGTGCCAGAAGAACGTATCGGACAAGTGGCTAAAGGCGCTAACCTCTTGCAATTCAAAGATGGTAAAACAGGCATCGACCCTTTTAGCTGCGTGTTCGGTTCAAAATCTATGGATGCATTAGGCATCTACCAGCCATCACTAAAACCGCAAGTCAAATTCTTCTTTATAGCACAACAATCTGACATCAATGTTTGCAAATCGTTGTATGATATTTTCACAAAGGGCTACAAACCGTATGTTGATACAGCAACAGGAGAACAACGATATGTTTTTCCACCTCTTGCAACCTGCATAAAGCAGCCTTTCAGCACCGACCCGAAAGGAAGCATTTATTTTTCAGACCCGCAAAATGCCTTATCCGAAATAAAATCACAACTCAACAACAAACCATTAGACCCACAAACACAATATGTGTCTATTTACGTTAGCCCCATTCCACGTGATGCTGTGAATAATCCTTATTATGGCTTGTACTTTCAAATCAAACAGTTGTTGCTCGAAAAGAAGATTACTTCGCAAGTCATATATAAAGACCGCCCTAACAATCAATATTTCAATTTTCATCTGCCCAATATCGCTACGGCCATTCTTGCAAAAATCGGTGGAATTCCGTGGCAGCTGAACAGCCATACGGCAAACAAAGATTTGGTTATTGGCGTTGGTGCGTTCCTGTCCGAAAAAGTCGGTGAACGTTACGTCGGCAGTGCTTTCAGCTTCAACCCTAATGGATTGTTCAAAAACTTCGACTGTTGCAAAGCCAACGACCTCGAAAGTATTGTTGCCGGTATCCGCAAGGCAATCGGACACTTTGTTGTTGACAGCGAGACTAATCCCCAACGCCTTATCATTCACTATTACAAAACGATGAGCAAACGTGAGGCAAGGCCGATAACGCAAATGCTTAACACGTTGGGGTTGAATATCCCTGTTCTCATTGTTACCATCAACAAGACGGAAACCAGCGACATAGTAATGTTTGACGAGAAGCAACAAGGGTATATGCCATTGAGCGGAACTGTGCTGAAAATCCGTAACGATGATTTCTTGCTCTACAACAACTCTCGTTACAAAGAGAATGAAAAAAGTGATATGCTGTTTCCTGTCCGCATACGCCTCTCTAAAATCGTCAATCAGTCTGACAAAGATATTCCTATGACCGATGCTTTTAATTTGCTAAATCAAGTATATCAGTTCAGCCGAATGTATTGGAAATCAGTCAAACAGCAGAATTTGCCAATAACAATCAAATACCCCGAAATGGTTGCTGAAATAGTCCCGCACTTTTCTGAAGCGGAATTGCCACAATTCGGGAAAAACAATCTATGGTTCTTGTAAAAAAAATAAAACGCAGTATATGATACAAATGTTTTTTGAACAAATATCTTCCGAATACGCAGATGCGATTAGTGCATTTGCTATACCAATGATAATAGCAATTTTTGCTCTTGCATTTCCCTTGTTGTTTCAAACTGCAAGCCGTATAGATGACAAATACAATTCAACCTTGCTGATAAAGGTGTTCCGAAAAGATTGGATTTGCAAATGGTTTGTATACACTCTTTGGGGCGCGCTAATTTGCTGCGGTTTGTGGATATTGCAATTGCCAAGGTTTATAGATTGTGGTAAAGTCATAAATATTTTCATTGACAATTCTGCATTTATATTATTGCTTGTATCAACCGTTGTTTTTGTTATAATGACAATATGTTCAATGTGGTTGATGTATGTTTATTATATGCCTGACAAACTATTAGAAAGACTGATTAAACAATATCATAAGACTAACGCCACTGAAGAAAAAGAATTGTACTTCGAATCAATTTCAAAAATCCTGTTTTATTCAATTCAAAAAGAGGGTGAACCATTGGCTCGGCAACTTCAAGATTTTTATTGCAATGAGTTTATTTCATATAGAAAAGATAAAGAAAACTGTATTGTTGAATATCCCACATACTTCTATAATGTCATGTTCGATGCAAATGAGTGTCTTTGTCGAAGAGAACGGAAAAGTATCTCATGGTATAATGGCTCTTTTTATGATTTTTTCATCGATGAATTCCAACATACTATTATAAGTGACAATACATTTATTTTTATTTGGAAATGTTTACGACAGTCTATTTTTTACCAAAAAGATGAATTCATATTTTCCTATTGGCACAAAGCCCATCAGTATATGAATTTTTGGTTAGAGCCCATATATCCTAAATATGACAAAAACTTCAATACTACTAATCAATCAGATGTCGATAGAAGAAATGTTGAGCGAGACAGATTTCTTGAATTCCATTATGCGTTAGGTGGATTATTGATGATGAAGCAGAAGTTCACTCTAATAAATCAACTAACATCATGGACTAATCAAACACCGCCAAAATATGTTCTTGTTCCAGAAACGATGGAAGAAGTGATAAAGATGTTTATGGAAGTTGAGCAAAAAGGTGGATATATGAATCCATTTTACTATGAACAAAAGTATCCATTCCCCGACATTTCAGGAGTCAATGCGAACAACATCATCAAGATGTGGATTAAACGCTACATTGCAATTCTATTTCTTCGTCAATATACTTTGCACGAATACTTTGTCTATTCCCGCACGTTAGAAATGCCTAATCCACCGCAAACTTTACCAGAGAAGAGGAAATGGATTGAAGAACTTGATGTACTAAAAAGATTTGTAATAGATTATTTGTCCGATACTTCATGTTTGAAGTCATTGAACTTGGAAGAATTAAGTTCGCCAAAGTGGTTTGCTGACAATAACAAACCTAAGCCAGAAGAGTTGATAGAGAACTTGAAAAGTAAAGTAGAGTATTCTGCTGAACAGAAAAAAGCGAATCAAAAACTTGACCCCAAAAAAATCGAGCAACTAAACGATGCTACGAAGAAAATATTGACCCGATGTTTCGATTATTACGAACAGTTATTTAGAAATCATATTGCAGATTCAGAACCACATAAATCATTATTTTATGGTGGCAGGTATGAAATATCAGATAAAATGGCATTTGCTGAAGACCAAGATATGGGTTATGCAAATTTCGATAGCATATATGCGGAGATTATTGCAACTGAATTTAGGCATAATATGCCTTCTGTTTTCAGGGTGTACTACAAAACAACTTATTATATATTAGCAGAAAAAGACATCTTTTTAGCCATAGATAATCTGCAATTGGATTGTCAAAAATTCACAATAGTATCCGTCGGAGTAAACCTATACTCATATAAATCAAACGGTGTTACAACCGAAGGAAATGGATTATGGAAATACAATGGTATTCCAATCGTAGAACTTGGAAACACACAAATTGATGCTGTGAATAATTCTTTGTTTGTTATGCAAAACGAGGACCTGCCTTGTATTCAACATAATGAGATTAATGAAGGAATCAAAAATAAATATGGATTGAACCTTATCGATGATAAGTACCATATTTATACAAATGTTATTGACCTGCACGAAAATAGTGTTATTCAAAATGAAGTCAGAGAAAAGACTAATATTCAAGACTTGGATAAATCAGTTTTGGTTTGTGTAGATGTGAATACCGAGGTTCGTTGTAAAATGGATGCCAAATGTATTCAATTGAAAGTGTTCTCTCAATTTGACAATATAGGTAATCCCAATAACCCCAATGATGTCAAAAACATTTGGTTAGAACAATAATACCTGCCCACGCTACAAACAGAGCAGGTAAAAAGGTATTCCGCCCTCACTCACTTAGGCGTAAAAAAACATGCCAGCAAGGGCAAGTCAAGTGGCTTCAAAAAATCTTCCCCCTGCACCTTCGGGCATGGCTTCGCCAATTTATGCCCTACGGTTTGGCGAGTATTTTTCTCGCCACCCTTGCTGGCACCGCCGTCACACTCTGCTGTTGCGTTCCAACCCACTTCGCTACGCTTCGTTAGGTACTCACAGCAGGCGTGCCGTCTTGTTTTCTTCCGCCAAGTGTTCGTTCGGTTGTCATCCGCGGCTACTCTTTGCCCCCTTAAACCCCAATAAGGTGTTCGCAAAACTCACAAAATATTTATAAAGGGGGCAAACCGCCGCTTATTGTTGTGCTCGCCTGCGGGTCACTCAGGCTAATCGGGCTGTCATAGTTTTTGCATTGTTCCGTTCCGTTTTTTTTGCCCGACCCTTTTTGGCGGTTGTGGTCGTGTTCGCTTCTTTCGTACCTCAATACGCTCACACCACCACAAATTATATAAAACCATAGCAAGAGCAGTCATTCATTTCGCTCAATGTGCCTCGTACCTCAACACGTTTCGCTCCATTCATTCCTGCACTTGCCCTGCCCCAAAAAACTCCACTTCACAGCAAAAACGTACGCCAACCCTGCGTTTCCAACGTAGGCTGTCAGCGCCCTCATTCCGCTTCGCTCCATTGCGGGCTATCTCTGTCAGCCACCCTCGCTCCACTCGCTGACGGCTCGCGCCTCTCACTACGGCAAGCAGGGAAAGCACTTCACTTCGTTCCGCCGCTTTCCCACTTGCCTTCGTTCGACTCAAGGCTGCTTTACCTGCTCTGTTTTTCCGCTTCGCCCACACACAGCCCCCGACCACCCACCCCTAATAAAGTTGAATAGCAGTTTTATAACAGCCCTTTCTGGCTGAATAATCAGTGTATAGCAGTTTGTCGTGATGATTAACTACAATCTTAAAAGTGAACATTAGAAACCGTCATTTTTTTTCGATACAAGAAATAAAAAGAGAATGCAAAAATAACTCGTTGCGGTCGTTAGTAAAGGTCAAGCCCTACGGGTTGCTTTCAAAAAAAATCTCCACATCTACGCTTCGCTTCGGGTAGTATTTTTTTTGAGCAAACCTTGACAAACGCCCTACACTTCGTTGTCTGAAAGGCATTCCTTTTTCTTTCTTCTTTTTTTCTGTTTTTTCTTCTGTCGAAAAAAAATGTTGTGAGTGCTGTCGCTTGTGCGGCGGCCGTGTCGAAAGTAATAACATCTTAATTCACAACATTATGCAGACAACAGAAATCAAAATCAGCGTATTCAACGGCAATAGCATTGAAAATGCCGTTTATGTATTGAGCAAGGGGCAAGAATACAGGCAAAGTCCTCTCGCAACCATGCCCGAATTGCTACGTCATAAGCGTTCAGAAAGCTTCATCATCAGAAGTAAAGGCGGTTGCAAATATCCTTTTTGTTTCGGGCAAACTCAAACCGTTTTTTCACGGTTCTGTCATCGAGTTCGTAACCATCGAAAACTACCGCAAAATGTTCTTACAACTTTGGCAGACTCTTTCACCCGAAAAGGTTGAGCAGACAGCAAGGCAACTTTGGGCGATAGACCTTTATCAAGTCAAAATCCAAAAGCAGCTAAAAGCCATCAGCCAACTACGCACCGCAGTAGCCTTTGCAGCCCTCGAATGAGGGTTGCAATCGGCAAAACACAGCAACTCAAAGCACACGAAACCAAAACACAGCCAGCGACTTACAAAGCACGTACCTTTGCAGAAACGGATAAGGTCAGAGCCATATCAAGCCCGTACCAAGTCCGAAGAATCAACACATTGTTAAACTAAAATTCAAGTCTTATGGGAACTATCAAACAAGGTATTTTGGGCGGATTTTCCGGCAAGGTCGGAACCGTCATCGGGTCAAGTTGGAAAGGCATCAGTTACATGCGAGGCCGTGCCCAGAGTGTTAAGAATCCTCGCACCGAGGGACAGGTGGAACAACGCAGCAAATTCGCGCTTACGCTCGATTTTCTGAAACCCATCACCGCCTATGTTCGCACGGGTTACAAGACCTACGCGACCAAACAGACGGCTTTCAATGCCGCAATGTCTTACATCGTGAAGAACGCCGTCAGCGGTGCATTTCCTAACTATGCACTCGACTTCTCGCGAGTGCTTGTGTCGCGTGGAAGCCTCACGCAACCATCCACACCCAATGTTAGCATGAGTGCTGGCAGAGCCACCGTCACATGGAACGACAACAGCGGTCAGGGTGATGCCCAGCCCACTGATGTTGCAATGCCGTTGGCATTCAACAGCGACAAGGGCGAAGCAGTGTTCAGCACCGCAGCCGCCACCCGTGCCGACCAATCCGCCGAACTGAATTTCCCTGCCGATTGGAACGGCGACACTGTTCAACTTTACATCGGCTTTGCCTCTGCTGATGGCATCAACGTTGCCAACTCAATCTATTTGGGAAATCACGCCGTCATCTAATCCCTTGTGGATTATCTGTTGCTTGCAGGGAAACCGCCTCAAAAGGGCGGTTTTCTTTTTACTTCGTGTTTGTTCGCAATGCTCTCAAAACACTCGCATAAGTCCCGGAAACGCCCTCTATTTTTATTTTACAACACGTTTCTATTGTTGTTTATCAAAAAAATATTATATCTCTGTTATACAGCTGATTATATATTATGATTGTTTATTTTATATATGTATCATATTTGTAACATAACGATATAAGCAATTGATATATAGCGATATTCAAATTTGAAGAGGTGAAGTAATTACGCTCACAAACGAGCATCAATAATAAGTAAATAGCGGTAAGACAATGTTTTACCGCTATTTATATCCTAAATTCAACACATAAATGCAACTTTTGCGGAGGCACTGAGTGATACATGA
>JASBYY010000003.1 GCA_029983675.1 Bacteroidales bacterium
TGACGCGGTATCTCCTCGCTTTTAGTAATAACCCAATAGAAGCACATCCTCGTAAGGAGATTCCAAATCAAGTTTGGAATGACTGAGAAGGTAAAGCGTTTTATGCTTGATTGAGCAGCACCTGCCCCGCCTCATCAAAAGCCGTCATGCTGAACTTGATTCAGCATCTCCTCCCCGACGGTATCACTTTAATAGAAGCATATCCTCAAACGGAGATTCCGTGTCAAGCACGGAATGACTGAGTTGGGGACGTGGCACGGGATGACCGTGTTCAGAATGATATAGAACGGAATGGACTCTGTCCGAAACCATTCAAAACAGCTTCTAAGAGGCATCTTTCGGATTAGCGGAGTTCGATTTTACCCTTCACATCATTTCGGCAGCCACTTTGAGCATCATTTCAGCAAGACGCTCTGCCTCGGAAACGGTTTTTCCTTCAGAATAAACGCGAATGATAGGCTCGGTATTCGATTTGCGCAAATGCACCCAACCTTCCTCAAAGTCGATTTTCACGCCGTCAATCGTAATGACCTTTTCTTCCTTGAACCTTTGCGCAATCTTATCCAGCATCGCATCGACATTCGTTTTCAGCGTAAGCTGTATTTTGTTTTTCGACATGAAATATGCCGGATAGTCAGCCTTCAGCTCGGAACATTTCATCTTCTTTTCGGCCAATTGCGTCAAGAACAAAGCTGTTCCCACAAGGGCGTCACGGCCATAGTGCAATTCAGGATAAATGACACCGCCGTTGCCTTCACCTCCAATCACAGCCTCTACTTCCTTCATTTTCTCGACAACGTTCACCTCGCCCACTGCTGAAGCGTGGTAAACTTGTCCGTGTTTTTGCGTCACATCGCGCAAAGCACGGGTCGATGACAGATTTGAAACTGCTGGCCCCGGGGTATGCTTCAAGATGTAGTCGGCGACTGACACCAAGGTGTATTCTTCTCCAAACAATTCGCCGTCTTCCTTGACAAACACCAATCGGTCCACATCGGGATCGACGACAACGCCAAAATCGCAGTGCTGTTCCCGCACATAACGGCAAATGTCGGTCAGATTTTGCGCCAGCGGTTCGGGCGTATGGGCGAAACGTCCCGTAGGTTCGCAATTCAGTTCAAGAATCTCTTCGACACCGAGGGCGCGCAACATACGCGGAATGACAATGCCACCGGTAGAGTTCACCGCATCGACCGCCACCTTGAAACCGGCATTGGCTATGGCCTCCCTGTTGACCAAGGGCAGCGCCAGCACCATTTCCACATGCTTATCCATCCATCCGTCCACCTCTGTATAGCTTCCAATCTCATCAATGGGGGCAAAAAGAAAATCCTCATTATCAACCACATCAAGCAACCATGCGCCTTCAGAGGCCGAAATAAACTCACCTTTCTCATTCAAAAGCTTCAACGCATTCCACTGTGCCGGATTGTGGCTTGCCGTGAGGATGATACCTGCATCGGCCTTCAGCCCTGTCACCGCCAGTTCGACAGTAGGCGTGGTGCTCAGCCCGATATCAAGCACATGAGCGCCCATGGCCTGCAAGGTTCCGCAAACCACTTGGTTGACCATGAAACCCGAAGTGCGTGCATCGCGACCCACCACAATATGCGGATGCTGTTTCCCGTTGCGACAAACAAACCGAGCAAAAGCCGCTGTAAATTTGACCATGTCAATGGGTGTCAGATTCTCACCGTGGACACCTCCAATGGTACCCCTAATTCCAGATATAGACTTAATTAATGTCATGATGATTGTATTTTGGCACAAAAGTAGTCTTTTTCGGCTGACAAATTGATATTTCGACCCGTGAAAACCTTTATCGGCGCTTTCGGCTGATCGTGCCGCTTTTGAGGTTTTTTTCGCCAAACCCAACCACGACAACTCGAAAATAATGTACTTTTGCACAAATTTATGAGCGAATGTGTAGGGACAATGACCATCAATGCGATGATGCCGAACAGATGAAAGACGCCATTCTGCGTTTTGAGGCCATGCTGCAAGCGCAAGATTCGGCCTATTTCGACACCGAAGAGTTCGAATGGATCATTGACTACTACATGCAGCAAGACGATTTGAAAAAGTCGCGGAAAGCCGTTGACATCGCCATCGCCCAACATCCAGAGGATAACAATCTGAAAATCAAGAATGCACGTCAGTTTTTGGTTGAAAATCATCCTGAAAAAGCCATGTCGTTGCTCAACGATGCCGAAATTAGCTATGAAGATCCGGATTATTTTCTGACACTGGGTTCTTGTTATGCCGCATTGGGACAAGCACAAAAATCCATCGAAACCTATTTTGATGCGTTGCCGTACTTTGAAGAAGACGAGAAGTCAGAACTTTACAACGCCATTGCCTACGAATATGAAGATCTTTTCGATTACTGTTCGGCATTGATTTATTTCAAGAAGGCCTTGGATTTCGGCGAATACACCTACTCGATCTATCATGAAATCAGGCACTGCTATTTCTTTCTCGACAGGACGGATGACGCCTTGGATTTCTTCAAGAAACGCATCGAGGAAAATCCGCACGACAGCACGGCTTGGTCGGCTCTGGGCGATTGCTACCGAAAGTTAGAGTTGCTCGAACTGGCCATCGACACGTATGAGTATGTGCTTGCCATCGACCCCAACAACATTTGGCCGTATGTTCACATCGCCAACGCCTATTACGACATGGAGCGTTTTCAAGAAGCCATCGACACCTTGAACGAAGCCTTGGCCAACAAAATCGAGACTTCGCTCATACACACCTCGCTCGGCGACTGCTACTATCGTCTTGAACGCTCTACGGAAGCCTGCCATCACTACAAGGCGGCCCTGCAAATCAACGAATCTCTTCCTGAAGCATGGTCGGGACTGGGTTTTGTGTATAGCGACCAAAACGACAGTGCCAAGGCCATCCGCCTCTTCGATAAGGCGCGGCTGCTTGACCCAAGCAATCCTGACCACCTTTATTCTTTGGCTGCCGAGTTCCGAAAGTTACACGATTACGAAACGGCCTACCGCTATCTGTTCGAGATAGAAGCCTTGGATCCCACCGATCCCGATCTGTACTATTTTATCGCCGATATTCTCAACGAACAGCAACGTTACGACGAGGCCATCAACATATTGACAATCGGACAGCAGCGGGCTGGCAACGACAGTGCCCTGACCTACATGCTTTCCTACGACTACCTGCGCAAGAACGACAGGGGCATGGCGCTCACCTTATTGGAAGACGCTCTGAAAGCAGACTTTGAAGGCTACCACGACTTTATTGAAATTGACCCCGACTTGCTGGGACAAGACATCGAAATTCTCGAAATGATCGAGCAATACAAAAAAAATCCTTGATTTTCTAATACTTACCATCCTTTTAATGAAAACTTTCATCATTCATTTTATCAAAGGTCTTGCCATGGGCACCGCCAATGTGATTCCCGGTGTTTCGGGAGGCACCATCGCACTCATTACCGGCATTTTTGAAAGGCTTATCAACTCCATCAAATCTTTCAACCTGAATGCGTTGAAACTGTTTTTTACTGGCAAATTCAAAGCCTTTGCCAAACACACCGACCTCGGCTTTCTTTTCGCCGTATTATCAGGCATCTTTGTCGCCATCGTGTCGGTTGCCAAATTGTTCGACTACCTTTTCAACAACTATCCCATTTTCATCTGGGCGTTCTTTTTCGGACTGCTGTTGGCTTCCATTTACTATGTGGGCAAGACTGTTGAAAAATGGAATATCTGGAGCATCGCCTTCTTTGTCATTGGCACTGCCATAGCACTTTTCATTGCTTTTGGCACTCCTGTAGGCGAGAGTCGCAACCTGCTTTATCTGTTTCTCTGCGGCATTGTCGGTGCTTGCAGCATGATATTACCGGGCTTGTCGGGGTCGTATGTCCTGATTCTCATGGGCAACTATGAACTCGTCATGATTGATGCCGTCAACAATCTTACTGTCAATCTATTGGAGTCGATGAAAATCCTCCTTCCCGTTGTTGTCGGCGCCATCGTTGGTCTCATTGCCTTTGCCCACCTGCTTTCCTTGATTTTCAAAAAATTCCACGATCAAACCATATCACTGCTTACCGGGTTTATCCTTGGCAGCATTCCTGTTATTTGGCCTTGGAAGGAAAACTGCATCACCGTGCTGCGCGACGGCACCGAGAAAGTCACGGGCTATCATTGGCAATTGCCGACGATGGACACTTCTTTTGCCATTGCACTGCTTATGATGCTCATCGGTGCGGGCATCATTATTGTCACAGAAACACTCGCAAATAAAAAAACAAAATGAAATTATTTGGACTTGTCGGGCATCCGCTCAAACACTCATTTTCAAGTGCCCTCTTCAACGAAAAGTTTCAAGAAGAGAATCTCGACTGCCGCTACGACAACTTTGATCTTCGCGAGCTGGAAGAACTCACCACGCTGCTTGCTCGTCATCCCGAAATATGCGGTTTCAACGTCACCAGCCCCTACAAACAGCAAATCATCCCCTATCTGAACGAGGTGGAGGATATTGTACAGCGCATTGGTGCGGTCAACACGGTACGTGTCAAGGACGGGCAACTTTTCGGTTACAACACTGACATTTTCGGATTCGAGATGCTTTTAGAATACATTTTCAACGGACAGACCATTCCCGATGCCCTGATATTGGGCACAGGAGGCGCTTCCCAAGCCGTCAGGTTCGTTCTTGCGCACCGTCAAACGCCCTTCCGTGTGGTCAGCCGCACACCGAAAGATGGCGAAATCGGTTATTCCGATCTGAGCAAAGACATCATGCAAAACCACAAGCTCATCATCAACGCCACTCCGGTGGGCACCTTTCCCAATATCGACAATTATCCCGCCATTCCCTACGAACGGCTCACCCCATCGCATTTCATGATCGACCTTATTTACAATCCCGAAGAAACTGCTTTCATGAAACTTGGCAAGTTCCACAAAGCCAGTGTTTACAATGGCACCATTATGCTTTACAGCCAAGCCATGAAATCGTGGGAAATCTGGAATCAGGATGACGAGTGATGTCTTTTCCTCTTCCTGAGGCCCTTTTCGACAATTTTTCACCACATATATTTCCCTTTTGCACAACATGACGACCACCAACGACAACTTCAGCATTCAAATTGCCAACGAGTTTCAACGTTCCCCTTTCCACATCGCCAATATTATACGCCTGTTCGATGACGGCGCCACCATTCCTTTCATTGCACGCTATCGAAAGGAAATGACAGGATCGATGAATGAAGAAGTCCTTGCCGATGTCAAGCGCCGATTAGAACAGCTTATCGAACTGAAAAAGCGGAAAGACAGTGTGTTAAGCTCTATCAGTGAGCAAGGGCTGTTGACTTCGGAATTGGAGGCGGGCATCCGCAATGCGGCAAGTTTACAAGAAGTGGAAGATCTTTACCTGCCCTTCAAACCCAAGCGCCGCACCCGCGCTTCCATGGCACGCGAAAAAGGCCTTGAACCGCTTGCAGCGCAAATCATGGCACAGAACATCGATTTTGTGGAAGCCATCGCCAAACGGTTTATTGACAAGGAAAAAGGTGTAGACACAGCGAAAGAAGCCATAGAAGGTGCCCAAGACATCATGGCCGAATGGGTGTCGGAAAACATCAACTGCCGCAACCGTGTACGCAAAATTTTTCATCTGCAAGGTGTCATCCGTTCCTCAGTCGTCAAAGGGAAAGAAGACGAAGGGAAAACCTACATGCAGTACTACGATTGGAGCGAACCCATTTCGGAAGCGCCGTCGCATCGCATCCTCGCTCTTTTTCGCGCCGAGGAAGAAGGTTTGTTGAAAGTAAAGGTCAATGTGGACGATACTTACGTATTGCATTCTCTTGACGACATATTTCTAAAAAATGACAACACGGCTTCAGAACTCGTCCAAGAAGCCATTGGGGACGCATGGAAACGCCTTATTGCGCCTTCCATTGAAACAGAAATCCGCGCCTACTACAAGGAAAAAGCCGATGAGACCGCCATCCGTGTTTTTGCCGAGAACCTGCGCCAACTGTTACTTGCCGCCCCATTGGGCCAACAGCGCGTTCTGGCCATTGATCCCGGATTCCGTACCGGCTGCAAGGTTGTGGTATTGGGCGAAACCGGCGCATTGCTTCATAACGAAACCATTTATCCGCACCCGCCGAAATCCGATGTCACAGGTGCCATGAGAAAGATAAAAAGCCTTGTCGATGCCTACCGTGTCAAAGTCATTGCCATCGGCAACGGCACCGCCGGACGTGAAACCGAAGACTTCGTCAAGTCAATCAAGTTCAACCGCGACCTGATGGCGGTCATGATCAGCGAAAACGGCGCCTCTGTTTATTCCGCTTCTAAAATCGCACGCGATGAATTTCCCGACTATGACATCACCGTGCGTGGTGCCGTCAGCATCGGACGGCGGCTCATGGATCCTTTGGCCGAATTGGTCAAGATTGATCCGAAATCTATCGGTGTGGGCCAATACCAGCACGATGTCAACCAGAAACAGCTTGCCGAGAGCCTCAACCAAGTCGTTGAAAGCTGCGTGAATGCCGTAGGCGTGGAGTTGAACACGACAAGCGAGCAGCTGCTTTCCTACGTCAGCGGTGTAGGGCCGCAACTTGCCGCCAACATTATCCGTTACCGCGATGAAAACGGAGGTTTCAAAAGCCGAAGGCAACTGCACGAAGTGGCGCGTCTCGGCAATAAAGCCTTCGAACAATGCGCCGGTTTTCTGCGCATTCACGATGGCGAAAACCCACTCGACCAAAGCGCCGTGCATCCCGAAAGCTACCACATCGTCGAAAAGATGGCGAAGAAACTGAACGTCAACATTAAAGAACTTATTGGGAACAAGGAACTCATTGCCCGCATCCGGCCTGCCGATTTTACCGAAGAAAACTTTGGCAAAGAAACCATCGCCGACATCCTATCCGAATTGGAAAAGCCGGGACGCGACCCTCGCAAACACTTTGAAGTGTTCGATTTCGACAAAAACATACGCAGCATCAGCGATTTACGGGTTGGAATGACCCTCAACGGCATTGTGACCAACATCACGGCTTTTGGTGCTTTTGTGGATATCGGCGTACATCAGGACGGCCTTGTGCATATCAGCCAGATGAGCAACCGCTACATCAAAGACCCCAATGAGATTGTCAAGTTGAACCAAAAAGTGCGTGTCACCGTCACTGCCATCGACACAGAACGCAACCGGATCAGCCTAAGCATGAAAGACACGGCATCTGTCAACTAAAAGGTAAGTTTAATTTGCTAAAAATCATTCTTTTGAAAAGAAAAAGGTGAAATTTGTAGAGAAAATCCACCGTATAAAAATCTGTCGTCATGCAATTTCGTCTTATTTTTGAAGTTCGATAAATAAACCTACATCTATGAAAAAGTTTTTCCGTTATGCAGTGACCGCAATTGTCTTTTTTATGCTAAGCTCATCTGTTGGAGTGGTGCACGGTCAGATTATCAAAGGCGAAGTGTTTTTAGGCGGCAACTTGTCGCAAGTCGATGGCGACCAATGCTACGGCTACAAGAAAGCAGGCTTCTCGGGAGGAGCTGGAGCTTTGATTCCTATCACTAACTACATGGATATCGGTCTTGAAGTGCTTTTCAACCAGAAAGGCGCGTTCAAACGCGACTCACTCAGTTACAGCAGCGAGTTTACAGGCCGTTACAACCTGAGGCTCAACTATGTGGAAGTGCCACTCATGCTTTACCTTATCGACAAGGATAGGTTCTCAGTCGGTTTGGGCGTTTCATACGGCAGATTGGTAGGACTGAAAGAGCGCATCAATGGCATCGACCGCGGAACCAGCGTTGGCGACGGCAATCTGTCATGGAAAAACGGCTATCAAGGCTCCGATCTCAGCAACATCAAGACTTTCGAACAACTGAACAAGGTCTTTTACAAGACGGAAGGTTTTCACGACAGCATTCAAATTCCGCAGTGGATAGCCAACTCTACAAGCTACCGCAATTCCGACTGGAGTATTTGTGCCGATATTAGATACCGCATTTACAACGGACTTCACGCCGAACTGCGCTACCAGTATTCCATAATACCCATTCGGACCCGCCTGTTCTACCGCGACCCACATGAAAACATCATCCAGCCGGAACATCCTTTGCGCGTGCAATACAACAACCAAATCACGCTGCGCATTGTCTATATCTTCAACGAACAGCGTTCACAGGTAAACAAGAAAACACAACAGGCAATACCGTAATCGTATGGATTTACGACAATAAAAATCAGGCACAGGATTGTTCCCGTGCCTGATTTTTATTGTCGCCCTGCGGCCAAAACACTTCAGCCCCAGTCCTTTCGAATTCGATTACCGGATGCGATCGACGGAACGCACCTTTTTGATGTCTTTCAGTAGTCCCGAAGCTGCAATCAGCATGAATATCAAAGCGGCAAGCGGCAAAAAAATGCCGACCTGAAACACCGGTTTTGCATTAACAGGCTGTCCAATCTTGACGACATAAAAGGCATACACCAAAGCTATCCACACCACATTCAGCACAATGTTGATCCGCGACACACGCAACAGCTTTTCAAACTGTTTCACGCGAACCGCTTTGAAAATAGACACCGAAACATAAACGGACAACAGCATGATGGTAATGGTCAGAATCAACACCGGAAGAGCGAAAACCTTGCCAAATGGAACTGTGGCATCAGGAGTCAGTGAAGAAACTCCGAACACATTGAATTTCAGTATATTGAACTCGCCATGATAGGTAGCTAAAGGTAAAAAAAGCAGCAGTCCGAAGGCCAATGCCGACAGGAAAAAGAAAATAGATTGAATTCGTTGTGACATCACTTTGTTATTTTCAATTTTGATTCGCAAAGATAGACATTTTCCAAAAATGACGCGTCAAAAAAATAAAGACGGGTCAGACGAAGGGAGCAAACCATCTGACAAAACAGACAGAAACGGCTTATCTGGCATACTGCATCGCTTTTTCTTGCTTGGCATTGCTTTTCTCGTTATTTTTGCCGTTGAAATCATCGGAACACACCATGGGCATTAAAGAAGATATTGAAAACAAGGTGGCTGCGCTATGCAAAGAGAATTTTACATATACTGCTACCAATGACATCGGCGACAGCGCCCGTCTCGGTACTAGTTGCGACGGTCTTTTGCTGGAAGCCACGGTTATGTTTTTCGAAATCAAAAACATGCACCACCTGCTTCGCGAACACGGGAAGCGAGAGACTCTGCGTGCCTACAAGATTTGCCATGCCGTACTGAAAACCGTAGCGGAAGCCCATCATGCCTTTGTGAACTGCTATGCGCCGAACGCTTTTCTCATCATCTTCCCCAACGGGCAGAAAGCCCTTTCACCATCCGTCAAAACCGCACTGCAAATCAGAAAGTTACTATCTGAAACCTTGAAAGAGAGCTTCGAAAAACATGCCAATATCAATTATGCGATTGGCATTGACTTCGGGCATATCTTAGGCACCAAAGTGACATCGGACAACGAAATGAAACACCTTGCGTGGGTCGGCACTTGCATTGATAAATCCAAAGCCATCTGCGCCGAATGTGAAAAACCTTATCTTGTCGGCATCTCACGACTTGTTTTCAACCAGCTTGACGAAAGTCTTAAAGTCTTCACAAAACACATCTTGGGTATTCCAAAGAAAGTAGAAATATGGTCGCGCATCTCCTATCATTTTGGAAATGACAAAAAGCACCTCTATCAAACCAACCATCAGCTTGAACTTGAGGATCGTCCCGATTCAACAACTGCAAAATAAAACAACTACAAAATACGTTCTTATTTACACATCGAAAAAACCACTAATAAAGACAATTGAAAATGAATATATTAGTAACAGGATGCAACGGGCAACTGGGTACGGAAATCGGGAAGATTGCTGCGAGCGATGAAACCCACCAATGGTGGTTTACCGATGTGGACACCTTGGATATTTGTGATGAAAAGGCTTTGAAACAGTATTTCAACGACCATCAGATTGAAGTCTGCATCAACTGCGCCGCTTATACGGCTGTTGACAATGCCGAAGACAACCCTTTGCTTGCCGAAAAAATCAATGCCGGCGCTCCGGCGCTCTTAGCCTCCATTTGCCGCGACAACAAAGCCTTGCTTGTTCATGTCTCCACGGACTATGTCTTCAACGGGCAAGGCGACTGTCCTTACCGTGAAGATGACGAAGCGCATCCCGTTTCGGTGTATGGGAAGACCAAACTCGACGGTGAGAATCGCATTCGCGAATGCGGTTGCAACCATATCATTTTCCGGACGGCATGGCTCTATTCCGCCACTGGAAAGAACTTCGTCAAAACCATGCTGAGCCTTGCCGACACTAAGGACAGCATCAACGTGATCAGCGACCAGCAAGGGACACCGACATGGGCTTACGACCTGGCGGAAATTATCGTACACCTTATCAATCGCAACGGTCTTAAACCCATACACGAAACCTTCCATTTCACCAATGATGGCATCACTACATGGTACGATTTTGCAAAAGCCAGCATAGAGATTGCCGGAAAAAACTGCCGTGTCAATCCCATCACCACTGAGCAGTATCCTACAAAAGCACACCGTCCGGCCTACAGCGTGCTCGACAAAAGTAAAATCAAGGCTTATACGAACCGAAGCATCCCATTCTGGCGCGACAGTCTGATCAAGTGCATCGACGAATTACAACGTAAAGCCCAACTCTAACCCTTTAGAAACAACGGAAAGAAAATCACATAACACAAAGAAAATGAATACTATCGACCCAAAAATAATGGAACGTGCCCAAAGCTGGCTGAGTGATCAATACGATGCGGAAACGCAGGAACAGGTCCGCGCCATGCTTGAAGGCAACCCTAACGAACTGATTGACAGCTTCTACCGCACGCTTGAATTTGGCACAGGCGGTCTCCGTGGCATCATGGGTGCCGGCACCAACCGCATGAACCGCTATACCGTAGCCATGGCCACACAGGGTTTTGCCAACTACATCAAGATGAAATTTGCCGACCGCAAGGAGCTGCGTGTCGCTATCGCCTACGATGGTCGCAACAACAGTCCTGCATTCGCCAATGTCACTGCCGATGTGATGACTGCAAATGGCATCACGGTGTTTTTGTTCGATGCCTTGTGTCCCACGCCCGAACTGTCGTTTGCCGTGCGCGAAATGCAGTGCCAGGCTGGCGTGATGATCACCGCGTCGCACAATCCCAAGGAATACAACGGTTACAAGGCATACTGGGAAGATGGCGGCCAGATTATCAGTCCTCACGACAAGAACATCATCGCCGAAGTAAACAAGATCACCGACCCTTCCATGGTTAACTTCCAGCGCCGTCCCGAACTCATCGTCAGCCTTAGCGAAGACTTCGACAAACTTTATTTGGACAGGGTCATGGGGCTGTCGCTGTCACTCGACCTCATTCAGAAGCACCGTCACTTGGGCATTGTCTATACTCCCATTCACGGCACCGGTCGCCGTCTTGTCCCCGAAATCCTGAAGATGAAAGGTTTCGACAATGTTTCAACCGTTGCCTCCCAGATGACTGTTGACGGCAACTTCCCCACGGTAAAATCGCCCAACCCCGAAGAACCCGCCGCCATGGCGCTCGCCATAGAGCAAGCCAAATCGCAGGATGCCGACTTGGTGATGGCCACCGACCCTGATGCCGACCGTGTTGGCATTGCCGTGAAAGACGAAAAAGGCGATTTCGTGCTGCTCAACGGCAATCAGGCGGCGTGTCTGTTTTTGTACTACTTGCTGAAACGTTGGAAAGAACTCGGCAAACTGACCGGAAAAGAATACGTGGTGAAAACCATCGTCACCACCGAACTATTATCGGAAATCGCCCGAAAATTCGAGGTGAAGCATTACGACGTGTTGACCGGATTCAAATACATCGCCAGCAAGATTCTCGAATTAGAAGACCGGCAACATTTCATTGGTGGTGGTGAAGAAAGCTACGGCTACTTGGCCGGTGATTTCGTGCGCGACAAGGATGCCGTTATAGCCACCAGTCTGTTTGCCGAGGCCGCTGCTTGGGCTGCCGAACAAGGCAAAACGCTGTATCAGGTGTTGAAAGACATCTACACCGAGTTTGGCCTTTACAAGGAAAAATTGGTTTCCATCACCAAAAAGGGCATTAGCGGCACCGAGGAAATCAATGCCATGATGGCGCGTTTCCGCAACACGCCGCCAACCGAAATTGCAGGGTCGAAGATTATCGAAATCCGCGACTACAAAAAGCAAGAGGCAAAGTGCATCGGCAATGGCGCAATCACACCCATTTCACTGCCCAAGTCGGATGTTTTACAGTTCTTCACCGCTGACGGCACCAAGGTCAGTGTAAGGCCATCGGGCACCGAGCCGAAAATCAAATTCTATTTCGGTGTGAAAGGCGAAATCGGCAATGATCTTGACAAAGCCTTGCTGGCACTCGATGAAAAACTTGTCAATGTTGAAAAGGAGATTTGCAGCTAACCTGAATACCAAAGGGTTATTCCCTTTTTCAGAAATTAGAAACGGGGATTCTGTCGAAATCCCCGTTTTTCATACCCTTGCTTCGGCTTTATCACTCTTGTTCCTTGGTGTCGCCGATACGGTTCAAGGCATCAACGGCAAGCCGGTAATTCTCGTTGACCGTCAGCACCTGCTGGTAAATACGTTTTGCCTCGCTATAGTTGCCCATCTGTTCGAGCACACGACCTTTGTTGTACAGCGCATCTATATAATTCGGGTCGCTTTGAAGGGCTTTGTCAAAGTATTCCAACGCTTTTTCATCATCGCCTAATCCGACGAAATAGGCATAGCCTTTGTTATAATACAAACGGCTATTATTCGGTTGGTGCATCAGCAGCGTATCGTAGTGCAACAAAGCCGTTTCGGGATCAATGTCCTCTTGCAGAAACAAGGCAAGATCGTAGCGGATAATGTCCTGGTCGGGGAACTGCTGCACGGCATTACGCAAGAAGCCTTCGGCCAACGGATTGTTTTGCGCCACATAGATCAAGCAGATTTGCCGCACCGGGTCGATGAAACCGGCATCCTGCTCACGGGCAATCAAATAATTCTTCAAAGCGGCAGCCGTATCGTTCTTGGCCATGTTCAACATGCCCCTGACGAAATACGCTTTCGGATTATACGTGTTGATTTGCAGCGCCTTATCGATATAAGCATTTGCCAGCTTAAAGTCTTGACGCAAAAGGTTCAGCTCACCCAGCTTGATCAGCGGACGCGCATCGAAAGGGTCAAGATCGGCGGCACGATTCAGTGTGGTACTGATATTCGCCTCATCGCCTAACAGGTAATACAGATCGGCAAGTAACAGGTAAGCCTCGACATTCTTGGCATCAAGCGACATGGACTTGTTCACGTCTATCATCGCCTGCCCCACCTGCTCGTTCTCCACATAAGCCCGGGCACGCCGCAGATACAAGTTGGCGTTGAGCGTATCCATGGCGATGGAATCGTTCAACTGCTTGATTATCGACGCATAGCCATCCATTTCGGCAATGCTGTCATTCGCCTTGACATCGTTCTTTTTTTGTTGTCCTGAATGCTGACATGCCATTAATCCCAAACAGACAGACAAAACCAATGCTAACTTTTTCATCATTCAGCCGATTTTTCCAATGCTTCGAAAATCTTTGCCGCCAATTCTTCCGACAGCTCCGGATTGTCGTCAATCAGTTTTTTCACGGCATCACGTCCTTGTGCCAACTTTGAATCGCCATAGCTGAACCACGAGCCACTCTTCTTGATGATGCCCGTCTCCACACCGAGATCAACAATTTCGCCCGTGCGCGAGATGCCTTCCCCATAAAGGATGTCAAATTCGGCTTTACGGAAGGGCGGCGCCACCTTATTCTTCACCACTTTCACCTTGACACGACTGCCCATGATGTTTTCGCCATCCTTTATTTGGCTGACCTTGCGAATATCGATACGGATCGAGCTGTAAAACTTCAGCGCATTACCGCCCGTTGTCGTTTCAGGATTGCCGAACAACACGCCGATTTTTTCACGCAACTGATTGATAAAAATACAGATAGAACCCGTTTTATTGATGGTGGCTGTGAGTTTGCGCATGGCTTGCGACATCAGTCGGGCCTGCAACCCCATCTTGCTGTCGCCCATCTCGCCCTCGATCTCACTCTTCGGTGTGAGCGCCGCCACCGAGTCGATGACGATCACATCTATGGCACCCGAACGAATCAGGTTTTCAGCGATTTCCAAGGCCTGCTCACCATAATCGGGCTGCGAAACGAGAAGATTTTCTATATCTACACCCAGCTTAGCGGCATAAAAACGGTCGAAGGCATGTTCCGCATCGATGAAAGCGGCAATACCTCCTTTTTTCTGCGCCTCGGCGACAACATGCAACGCCAAGGTCGTCTTACCGGAACTCTCCGGTCCGAAAATCTCGACAATACGGCCTTTGGGCAAGCCACCGACACCGAGAGCGAAGTCGAGACCTATGGATCCTGTCGAAATACATTCCATCTTTTCCACATCATCACCCAAACGCATAATGCTCCCTTTGCCGAAATTCTTTTCGATGTTTCCCAAGGTCGCCTCTAACGCCTTCAGCTTCTCCTGCCGAATCTTGTCGGCGTTTTCCTGTACTTTATCCGTAGTCATAGCTTTAAGTTATTTTGTATATCATTGATTTTCAGTATTAAAAAACAATTATCCTTGCTCACATTCCTATCATCTTCGTCCGCAGATAATCGGACAAATTTACAAAAAATCGGAAACGCACCCCCGTCTTTCTTTTTGAATTATTATTCCGCCTGCAACCACAAGACCGTTTTTATTGGCCATGCACCGACAAAAGAAGCAGCGTTTTTCCCTTTGACCATGCAAAGGTATATTGTAAAACTTTCCTTTGTCGCTGAACAAACGCATATTGTCGAAAGTAAATGTTTGAAAACGATTATAACGATGATAAGCAACGTTTTACAAAGACTTCTTTTGCTTTTGAAAAAAATCGCAGAAAGCCGTTGCGCCACAGCTTTCACATTTCGGCTTTCGGGCCATACACACATAACGGCCATGTAAAATCATCCAATGATGGGCTTTTGAAAGCAGGTTTTGCGGAAGATGCGCCACCAAAATCTTCTCCGTCTCTAAAACGTTTTTTGAGTTTTGCGTAAGTCCGATGCGGTTTGCCACACGAAAGACATGGGTATCGACCGGCATGGCGGGCTTGTCGAAAGCCACCGCCATCATCACATTGGCGGTCTTTCGTCCCACTCCGGGCAGTTTCTGCAAGTCGTCCATATTGTCGGGAACGATACCGTTGTAATCGTGCACCAGCACTTGGGCCATGCCAAACAGGTTTTTCGACTTGTTGTGCGGATACGAAATGGATTTGATGTACGGAAAAATCTCCTCCTCGGAGGCTTGCGCAAGGACTTCCGGCGAAGGAAAACGTTCGAAAAAAGCCGGCGTGGTCATGTTGACACGCTTGTCGGTGCATTGCGCCGACAACACTACCGCCACAAGCAGTTCGTAAGGCGATTGATACAGCAATTCCGTCTCCGCCTTTGGCATGTTTTGCGCAAAAAAAGCAATGAAATCGTTGTATTTCTGTTGTAGTTTCGTTGTTTTCATCATCCCCCTTGCTCTAACGACAAAGGCAGCCGTTTGGCTGCCTTTGTCGTTACAAGACTTCTTTGTTATAGGACAACCACTTTCTTATTGCAGTTCATGACGCCATTTTCGGCCTGAATGAGATAAATGCCTTTCTTGCAGTTGGAAAGGTCTATCTCACCTGAAGCAAAGTGCGGATTGTCAAACACTTCACGTCCCGACAAATCGCGTACCGACACATGCCAGTCGCCTTCGGGCAACATGAAGTCGAATCTGCCACTGGATGGGTTCGGGAAAATAACACCATCTGCCACACTGGTTTCAGCAACACCATCATAAGCGCTACTGGTAACCTCAAGATTCATCTCATAGGTGAAACTGTTATTACCTCCACCTTTGAAAATGGTTTTTCCCGAGGAATTATTGATCACGAAGAATCCGCCACTCATACCATTGCCGGTGGTATCTCTCATGGTGAGATGATAGCACGATTCCGTTTCAAGTATAAGCGGTTCATCATACGTGTGACTTGTTTGCTCAAACCTAACGGTTTTGATGACGTTACCCGTATTCATGTCTTTAAGGTCGAATGAAAGCCCAGCCACGTTACTACCCGTCCTGACTTTCAACAGCAAATAACCGTCAGTAACATGAGGTGCCGTTGTGATGGCGATGCTCTTGACATTATCCGCCATGAAGCCGTCGTCGTGGCCGTTGGGTTTTACCACCTCAAATTTCAAGTTGGTGCACGAGCCAAAAGAAAACTCATCCATAACGACATCTACGGATTGGTCTTTCGCCAATGAACCATCCCAAGGAACACGTTTCACTTCATTGTTATCAGCATAAGCCACGACTTCGAAGGAGGTAACCGTTTGGTTGCCCAGATTCTTCACATTGACTGTCGGATTGGCAACCCCAGAGCAATTGGAAGTCAAGATGTTGTCAACTTTCTTTATGGCCAAGTCGTAGTCAAGGTTCATAGTCATGGGGAGACGTACCGCCTGATAGACTTCCTTGTTGCCGGGACCATAGTTTTGAACCCAAGCCACCAGATGGCAGTCCTCTTTGGGATAATTCAACTCGAACGATTCCGTCACCGTCATGGCAGGTCCGGTAAATACCGTTCCATTCTGTGTGGGGATCATATCGCGTGCCACACAATGCAAGCTATGCATACCCTGCCAGTTCACATCAATATTACTTTGTGTCAACACAATAAACACCCTGACATCGTTTCCCGTGCATTCTCCCACCTGATTCACGGTACATTTCACCTGACAGAGGTTGCCTTCAAGCGGCAGAAAACTCAAATCGATGGTAAAAGGACTGGGAAGGTCCTTACGGGAGTTGTAAATGCTCAGGTATTGGGGATACAGTGTTTCAGAGGCACTGCCGCCATTAGAATACGTCCGGATGCCGTCGGCTTTCAGTGTCGGATAGCTATTAATACCATAGTAATTAGCCCTCGCATTGGTCTCGTTGGTATAGTATTCGGGAATAGAAAATGCAGAGGTCTGGTAGCCGATTGGGGCAATGGCAAGTCCCTCTTCCAACATCTGGGCAATGGCATTGGCCGCTGCCGGACAATACGGACAACGAACTCCGGTAAACACTTCAAACAGCACGCACTCGCGAGCCACATTGTCTTTGGTTGGCTGTGCAATCACAGGGAGCGACAGCAACAACGAAGCAACAAATAATAATAGATTTTTTCTCATAGTTGAATGATTTTGCGGTGCAAAAGTAATAAAACCGGCATATATTGAGTGACTTTTGCGAAGACAGAATCAATTTCCGAGTGCAAAAGAAATCACAGGAAGAAAGATAACACGCTGATGTTCACGTTTGCAATGCCCACGCTGCCCGCCACCCTCACAGGATTGTGCTGGGCGAAAAGCATCAAGTGAACCGATAAGACGGATAGAAGCAGTACGGCTCTTTTCATGGCTTCAGTCTATTTTCATCCTGTTAATCCTTCCGTATTGTCTTTCCCTGTCGAAATACACGCTGTAGGCGTAGCCGCCGTGGACTTTGAACACGCGGGGATAAATCTCGCGGCAGGCTTTCTGCCCCATGCCCACCGTGCCGGATTCTGGGTCGTACAAGCCGAGATAATTTATGCCATCCTTGATAAAAAGACCATAAGTTTTACTCGTTTTCTCATCTATCAACAGTTTGTTCTTAAACCAATTGTTGTCCTTTATGATGAACGGGGCTTTTCGTTCCAATGCAAAACTTTCATTGACAATGGTAACCTCCTGATGATCAAGGTCAACAAAGCTCAAAAAACCATCACTTTTTATTACGACAATATTCAATGGAAGAGATTCAAAGTTAACATAGTCCGACACAAGAGCTATTATAAGAGCATTATCCGGAATTCCTATCTCATGAACTTCATCGAAAGGCAACAACTTCAACAGATTACCATCCCACAATCCGTTTAGCAAGATATTTTCATTCTCGCTTTGATTTCTCATTTTTTGATGATACCTCTGAAAAATCTCTCTCATGATTTCATTGCATTTGCTCAAGGATTCCTCATCGGAAAAATCGACAAGCGATCTCTTCTCATGCGAAGGGTCATCCTTTTTAACATAGAAATAGCGTTGCGTCTTGTTGTGGTCTTTCCTGACAAAGAACCTGCCGATGTTCGCATTCCAGTCCTTGAACACCAACGCTCCGCCGAAATCCGCAACGCAGTTCAGCAGCCTTTCGTTGAACATGGAGGTCGAAAAGGTCTTGAATGGCACCGGGCTGTTTCCGCCATCGAAATACACCTGGCAACAATGCCGTGTCCCCACCAGGATGTAATCACCCAGACAATCCACGTGGATGGTCTCGTAAAGGCTGTCGAAGGCACATTGCGCCACCCGCTCTCCTTCAAGGCTGACCACCACCAACTCGCTTTTCCCCTTCCTCTGTTCCAGAACCAGCATCTTGTCGCTCCAAAAGCCGATGTCGGCAATGCTCGTGCCTTTTTCCGTCCTGTAGAAATCGCGGCTTGCCGAAACGCCAACCTCCTGCAGGTCGTAGTCCGTCCTGCGCATCAGGAAGCTGATGCTGACCGAGTCGTGCTGCAACATGCGCGGCGTCAGGCTGACCACCGTGTCGCGGTAGCCGATGCAGGTGTAGAGCAGATCCACGGGCTTGGTCCTTTCGAAAAGCAGCAGCTCATAGCGACCGTCGGCATCGGACGAGGTGCCGTAGCGAGTGTTGAGCACACTGATGTTCACGCTTGCAACGCCCACATTTCCTATTACCGTACAATGGCGCTGCGCAAGGCTGCATAGCGGGACAAGAAAAAGCAAAACAACAAGTGATTTCCTCATATCATCAAATAGCTCAAATGAAGTAGAAATATTTTCTATGCCAACAAAGATACAACAATTTAACCCAACTTTCGCCCGAAAAAATGAATTCTTCTTGTCTTGAAGTTTTTGTTGCAGTGAAAGGTTTTGCAAACACCTCGCTATCATGCATGATATTTTGACAATAATGGCAGAATCCGATTTACAGGACACAATGGTAAAAATTATTTGTTATAGTTTTGCGCTATGTTCACCAATGCAGCTCCCCACCAAGGTGTCTTCGGCCATCTACGAAGCACAACATTTAACGCCTGCTCCTTTTCAGGAAAATAAATAACCAAAGAATAAAACTAAATTAGCGCCCCTGTAATATCATTAACAATAAATTAAGATGTTGAAAATTTTGCGATAGCAATTGTCTATATCTGGCAATTATTTACTATCTTTGCAGCAAATTAAAAACAAAAAGCAATGAGCGAAACAAGGTTACTTTTTCCTGCCAAAATCCACCAGCTGAGGGAAGAAAAGCAGTTATATCAAAAGCAAATGGCTGAAGCCCTTGCGATTGATACGCCAATGTATTGCCGCATTGAACGTGGCGAACGCCGTGCCAAACGCGAGCAAATCCCGACCATTGCAAACGTGTTGCAAACAAACGCCGAAGAACTTTTATCGCTTTGGCTTGCCGACCAAGTAAACGCCATAATCTCAACTGAAAAACAAGTAGCAAAGCGTGTGTTAGAATTGGCGAACAACACCATTATCAACGAAACAGAATTACATTATTATGCCGAAAGCAAAGTCATATAAAAATTCATTAACAGGCGCTTCTCTCTTTGCAAGTGCCGGAATCGATGAACAATATTTTAAAGATGTTGGCATTAATATCGTTGCAGCCAATGAATTATTATCCGAACGTGCAAAACTGTATCAAGCACAATATCCAAATTCAAAAATGATTTGCGGCAACATTTTGGATAAAAATATTTTTAATGCAATCATAGAAGCCACACTCAAAAAGTTGGATTTTCTAATAGCCTCACCTCCGTGCCAAGGAATGAGCATAGCTGGGAAAAACCGAACATTGGAACAAATGCTTGCTGATGAACGCAATTTCTTAGTGTTTAAAATCATTGATTTTATAAAAATAAAAGATCCTGATTTTGTTTTGATTGAAAATGTGCCGACATTTTTTAAAATAGAATTGCCGTTTCAAGATAAGATGATGAAGATTATAGATATACTTCAAATTTTGCACGGCGATAATTATCTAATTAAACCAGAAGTTTTCGATGCTTTCGAATATGGCGTTGCACAAAGACGTACACGTGCAATAATCAAAATGCACAAGAAAGAGACAACATGGGGAGAACCTCAAAAATTGCAGCAGGTAACCGTTAGAGATGTTATTGGAGATTTGCCAAGTCTCGAAGCGGGCGAAAGTTCGGATGTAAAATGGCATTTTGCCCGCAAACATTCAAAAAAACATATTGAATGGATGCGATACACGCCGACAGGAAAATCGGCTATTGATAATCCTGTGCATTATCCGGTAAAAGCAGATGGCTCACGAATAAACAGCTACAATACCACGTATCGTCGTATAAAATGGGATGAACCTGCACCAACTATCACTATTCGCAACGATGCAATAAGTTCGCAGCTGAACGTACACCCTGGCAGATTAAAACCAGACGGTACTTATTCTGATGCGAGGGTATTAACCCCTTTGGAATTGATGTTGCTTTCATCTTTGCCGTCAAATTGGAACATTCCCGATGACACACCTGAACTTTTGATACGCAAATGTATTGGCGAATGTATTCCTCCATTGCTTATTAAACAAATTGTTTCTCAAATCAACAAATAAAAAAATGACACTTCAAGTTGAACGTCCCAAGTGGATATTATACAGACATACAAGCGATTTTGCATTATTATGTGAAGTTGCCCAAATCCTTAAATCTTATTCAAAAACCACCATTACGAAAACAGAGAAGGAACGGCTTAATCTACGTTTACGTAAATTGGGCTTGTATAGCGAACGGAATCCTCAACTACCACTTGACGCTATTAATCACAAAATAAATCAGTTATCCTATTACATGTTTGGTTATCAAGCTAAAATTGACGGAGTGGATAGATTTATGTTTAGTCCATTAGGCAATCTATTACTGAAAAATCTTGACGACAAAGAAAAGTTAGCAAAGATATTCTTAACAATGCTTTGGGCTGTACAATACCAGCACCCGCACGGCGGCACTGATAAAGAATTTCAACTTTATCCATTTAGATTGATTTACAAACTGCTTTCTGATACAAGATTAGATAATAAACTCTATGCGTTTGAAGTCGCCTATTCTATTGTATTTATTAAAAATGTCACGGTAGATATTTACGAAAACCTTATAAATCGATTGCTTGATATGCGTGAACTTTCAAACGATGAATTGGCAACAAAATTTCAGGAAGACAGACATGCTTATGTAAATTCTGCTTACGAATGGGATTATTATGTTTCAATGCTATTTCAAAGTGCAGGAGTATTAGAAAAAATGAATGGCGAATTGATTTGCAGGTTACAACATGGAAATACATCCACTTTTAGAAAAGTAACACGCAACATGGTTTCCATTCCTAAGAATCTTGTTTCGCTTGTGAACGAGTTGGGTGGAAATCCCTTCGGGCTTCCCACCCAACGGTCGGGTGATTTGCGGTGTCCAGCCCTCCGGGACTGTCCACCAACAAGCGATTTGCAAAATGCAAATCACTTCGCAAATCGCCCAACCGTTAGAGAAGCAATATTCATATCTTGACAAACCTTTGCTCCTAAATGATACAGAACGCTTACAATTAGATGTTATAAAAGAAATTTACAGTTTTTATCCTAACATATTATTGTCAGCAATCGGAGAATCAACAGAAATGAGCAAACTCCTTGAGCTGCCAAAATTGATAGAACAATATTCCAATAACCCAGAAAATGAAACGGCTTATTTATTTGAAGACATTTTGGTTGAGGGATTCAATATGTTTTATAATGTAGAAGCAAAAGGTATTGGAGGTGCAGGACACACTGATATTGAATGTTTATACCTGACTAAAAAGAAAAAATTTGCAGTGGAAGCCAAATCAACAGCAAATAAACTTTCGGGCATAAGCGTAGGTAGGTTACGCGAGCACCGAGAAGAAATTGGCGGCGAATATACTATTGTTGTAACGCCACGATATGTCCCAGCAACAAAACGTGATATTATAGGAACGCCTATTGTCATTGTTTTGGCAAGTACTTTTGCCGAATATCTTTATAATTGCATAGACCATAATGTAAGAGAAATAGATTATGAAGATTTCGACGGTATTATTATCAATAATTTGGGTAAAGACATTAGTCGCAGTATTTCAACATTAACCATTTCAAAATTTGCAGCAGCAGGGAAACAATGATAACTATTACTCAGGAAGATAACATGCAATTGATGTCAAGATACTCTGATGGATATTTTGACCTTGCAATTGTTGACCCACCGTATGGCATTCTCAATAAAACTGCACGTGGTGGTGACCATAAATTCAACAAGAATGAATACAGTCGATGGGATGTAAAGCCCAATGACGAATATTTTAAGGAATTATTTCGCGTTTCAAAAAATCAAATAATATGGGGAGGAAACTATTTTGGGCAACTGTGGGCAAGAAGTGAATACAACAAAGGTTTTATCATTTGGGATAAAAATCAGCCAGAGTCATTGAATAATTTCTCTATGGCAGAAATGGCATGGTCGTCGCTTGACCGCCCGTCAAAGATTTTTCATTTCAGCGTGCGTAAGAATCGAAATAAAACACACCCCACACAAAAACCTGTCGAGTTGTACGAATGGCTACTGAATATGTATGCCAAACCTACGGATAAAATAATAGACACCCATTTGGGAAGCGGGACAATAGCCATTGCTTGCTATCGTGCAGGAATAAGCCTTACTGCATGTGAAATAAACAAAGAATATTTTTTTAAAGCATTAGAAAAAATTAAAGAAGTTGTTCCTGAAACGGCGATAGAAATACAAGAAAACTCCTTTTCAATAAAGAAAAATAAAGATTGTAAACCATACAAAATACAAGAAATTCAATTACAACTATTAATGGAACAGCAAGCAAAAAACAACAATATTTGAGCAACCCAATTATAACCAAACCATGTACGTTGTAAGACACACCTATTCCGATGACCGACAAACTTAGCCCAACTTTCACCAAATATCATTTTGCCTTGTTTTTCACTTTGTTTTGGAGACAAAAAAAATCCGCGGAATCGACCTCCTGTTTGAGCTTCGGCAAGTTGAAGTGTAGGAATAAATATGGCTTATAGAAAGTGGAAGTGAGGTTAATACCTGCCGAACCGCAAATGCCTTTCATTTGATAATCAGTTATTTACATATAACCAATTACCAAAACATGCCGTCGCGACTTGTTTGACTTACCTCGATTTCACTCCAACCTCATCTTGTAAAGACTTCGCTTGTCTTTGTCAATGACCCTCCGCTTGTCCAAATAGAGGTAATACACTTCCCCGTCATACACCTGGATGTTTTGCGGGAAGCTGTGCTTGTCAAGCCTGATTTCGCGCTTCACCCTGCCGTCCGATAAGCCGATTTCCTTCAAGGTGACGATGCCGTCGGTCGAAAACTGAGCATAGCATCGACCCGTTGCCGCATCGACAATCAGTTTATTATCCCATGGCTTGTTCACCACCAACTTCTTGAAATATCCCGTCTCGTGGAAATTAATCTTGCAGTGCCCCATTAGTTCGCCGACATTGTTGTATCTTAGCATGTCATTATTTTGAAAATCAAAAATATAAATGCTATCCTCAACATAAAGCGCCGGACAATAAATGGGCTTGAACAAAATGCGCATGTACAAGGATCTCATGGCATCGCGACGTCCTTGCACGTCCTCGTCGGATGGCAAACCATTATAGGCTGCTTGTTTCGATGGATTAAAGACAGCTTCCCCAAACAGAGGGTTTTCAGCCAGCATCCGGTCGAGCTTTTGGTCTCTGTAATCATCACTTCTCATCGATTGAGCCATCTCTAATGACGCTCCCGACAAATCGGCCATGACGCTTATTTTACTATTGTTGCGATTCACCTTGAAATAAACAAGCTCTTGCTACATGTTGACGTATTTCTGCAACACCATGATGCTGTCAGTAAGAATCTTCACCGGTTCAAGTTTTTGTCGGAATGTCTCAATAGACACACCGAATCCGAGGCTTAGAGACCTTCTGTCGCAAAGCACCTGATAAGCCGAGTCAACACTCAATAAATGGAGGTTGCCAAAAACATCTTGATACAATTTGTCGAACTTACGCTTGATGTTGAGTTGGGCCAAAGTATCCTGCTCATGATTCAGGAAAAGCAACAGATGGCTATACGGATAATCGATAATCAAGAAAAGACCTTCTTCCCTGACCTTATAATCAGAAGCCCACATTTCCTTGTTCTCGTAGGCCAGATGCGGTGCGTTTTCTATGACAGTGACCTCAGGCAAGCGATTGGACTTTGCAAAGACTATCGTTACCATAGAAATCAAAACTGACGGACTGTTGAGCATCTCTAAGAGGACTTTGTTCCTCACAGACAAGCAGAAAACTATCAAACCGCTGTTTGAAATCTAAACACAAGGCAATTTGGGTGACGCATCGACGAAGTCAAGAAATAGAGGAATTAATTCAAAGAGCTGAAGAAAACAGATTTTGAGAGCAGGAAATTGAGTTTCCCACGGGGTCTTTTGTTGATTAATAATTAGTGCAAATATTTTATCAGGTTGATATTAATGTTTTCTGCGCTGTCATCTATTGCGATAATGCCGACATTGCCGGTATCATCAGAAAAAATTCGCATATTGTTGTTTTTACACTTTGCTATTTCGGTCTCCAAGTAATTTGTTGAAATAATAAATTGAGTGTCAGGATTATAAAGATATAAAACAACATTGGTCTCATCAGTTATCAAAAAATAATAAAAACCGTTGCTGAGTGCCATATCGAGAACTCTACAGGAGAGTTTTTCCTTTTTATCAATTATGTTTTGTAATTTGCTTTTCGAAGAATCGTGCCTCACAGAAGTGTTTTTTTCTCAAGAAGTTGCTTATTAGCCAGTAAATCAAATAAATTGAAGTGTGTCTTCTGCTTTAATGTATTCCTGTCAAAAACACTGATGTCTCCAACGTTAATGTCGGCAACAGCCATAATATCCTTGTCGAAACAAACTTTAGGCGAATAAAAGAAATATCCGGTCTGTTCGTTTTTGTGCCAGTCGGATAATTTACCAATATGGTTTATAAAAGTGGCTTCCGGCAATTTCATGACAGACAGCATTGGGCTAAATTCATAAAACTCATCATTAAAAGGATCGGATTCGGAAGATGTCGGCTCGGCAGTCGTTCCCTGTGCAGGCCATCCTTTAGCAATGCTTAAAAACATCCTTTGTTTTTCTTCATCAAGAAACATTTTGGAATGCGATGTTATCCAAAGACTGTCAAGCTGCATCGGGATATAAGCCCTCGATTTGGTTTTATAATTATAGTGCAAAAGACAGGCTTTGTTCATGTAGCTGATTTTTTCTGCAATGCTGTCTTCCCAATATAATTCCGGCAATGATACAGATATCATCAGGTCTTCCATATTGCTCGAGAATGCGACATCAAGATACATCACCTGAAGTACGTTTAACGACATCAGGGCTTGAAATAAATCCTCAGGGATATTATTGGCCTTAAACAAGCGGAATTCAGCAGTAATTGGCTGAATTGTGTCAACAACAGAATAATTTTCAGATTGTTTTTCAGCTATCAGGATGTTGGGATTTTCATATTCAAGCAGTACGATTTTTGATAGGTCTTCTGAAAAAGCAAGTCTCGAAATTTTGGAAACCGCAGTGTTAGTGTTATTGATTATTAATCGTTGATCATCAATACTGCGAAGTTGGATATTTGTTGGAAAAATATGTTTGTCCTTACTGCCTGTTTTTTTCGCAGTTATTTTTTTCACTTTTATTTTTTCAAGATCTTTTGTGAAATTACAGAAAAAATCATAATCATATTTAATTCCCAGCAAAGGGGATGCGTTAACAAAATCTCCAGTTTTATTATTGATAATAACGAAATAAGGCACGCCTGCGATGTCAGTATTAAAATGAAAACTTTCCAGCAAAGGGTCATCATAGCTGATGTTATAAATATTCTCAGTTCCATAATCTTTTTTTGACAAGTTTGATTTAGTAATTTCCGGCTTGTCGCTTAGGGCAATAATAAGTGTATAAGTTTCGGGAAAATGTTTTTTCGTGTCACGAAAAAATACTGGTATGGAGCCTTCACATCGAGGACATCCTCCTACGGGAAGCAACACCGAGAAGGTGTATTCCCCCAATGCGCCCATTTCAGAAAGACGGTTTTTGACGACGGACTCCGTGCCTTTAACTTGTTCAATGCCATAAAGCAAATCCTGAGCTTTTAGCGAGAACATAGACAACATGTAAATCAGAAACAAAAGCGTTTTTTTCATGTGGATAAATTTTTTCATGTGGATAAATTTATTTGCCAAATGAGAGGTGGCGCTGTCCGCCACCTATTCATATTTTTTAATTACTCTTTACAAATCTAAATTGCTCTCCGTAAAAAGTTTCAGGATTATCTTGTCTCAAAAGTTCTTTATTAATATAAACAATCCTACAACTAATACGTTCAGTGGTGTTCCCTTGTTCATCATACAAAGTTACTACGATATTTGGTAATTGTTGTAAAACTTCGTCAACACTAGTGCTTCTGTTTTTTTTGAATAACTCTTTAATATCCTCCCATGTGATATTAATTGTTGCACATACATTAAATGTAAAACCGGGACAGACTTTTAATTGTCCATTTTCATAAGTAGCACCGGCCCTTCCATGAAGCCGTATTTCAACAGCATGCGCATCGCCAACCTTGAATGCCAAAAATGCAGTTAGTATGCAAGTTAAGATAACAATTTTTCTATTCATGTTCTTATTTCCTTTCCTCTAAAACCAAAATAACATCTTTGCCATAAACCATCTTGTTGTTTAACACGTCAGTATTGGCAATTTTAATAATATGCGTTTTCATCATATCATCAATTTTTTGTTGATCATCCTTTGTTGCAGCTATTATTATCTTGATTTCGTTTCCAGAAATTACCACTGTTGCGCATTCCGCTTGTGACGGATTGGGACATATCGTTATGGTTCCATTCCCATAAGTTATGCCTCCATATCCGTACAGTTTAACCTCGGCTGCTGATGCATGAAGCATAGTGGATAAAATCATTGTCATGGATGTGATTATTGTAATTAATACTTTATGTGTTTTCATTTCTTATGTGTTTTAAAAGTTGTTTGTTCGTATTGCTGTTTGTCGAATATGGTGCAGCCTTAATAAAGCTGTCCTTCATGCCTGCCCCTCCCGGGCTTCCCGCAAGGCAGATAAAACGCCACCCCTGCCGGAACCGCCGCCTCACCCGTGCGAGGCAACGGAGGCCGCCGCTCGAATGAACTTGTTCTTGCCCAAAACCCAGATGAAAGGCTGTTTTCCGCCTTGGTATCCCCTTCCGGCAAAAGGCAAAGCACGCATACTGACATAATCAGAAGACGTTGCGTGTAAGTGACTGTAAATTAATATATAGTGGTGTGCGTGGGGGGGGGCAAACCTTTCCAATTGAAGCGGACGACAAGCATGACCCAACGGCCCCGCCTTCGGGCAAAGATGCCATTTTTGCTATGGACGACTTGTGCTTCATCGTATTGTCCTTTCAATTCGGTTTTGTCGGGGCAAATATAGGGATATTTTTTCATTTGTCAAGCGTTTTTGCTGTTTTTTCATCAAAAAAAAATGCAATTTATTCACAGTCGGCATGTTGCAAAGGAATGGAACTTGTGCAGGCATGAACATCACCTATTAGTCTGGGACAAAAAATATGCTACACAACTGAGAAATCTCTTGACAGTCGACTTTGGAGGCCTTTTAAGGCAACACATCTAGCACATCCACAAACTTATCGTATTCGTACATGAATAGAGAAGCCTTCACATACTTTTCAGGAATATCCTTGTATCTTGTGCGAGTTGGATAGCCAACCAAATCATTCAGAAAATATCTTTCGTAAATGAATCTCCGGTTTTCTTTGTAATAATCGTTGTCTATTACAAATAGAGGGTGGGTTGGGTTCTGTTTTATCGATTGCTCCAAAGCGTCATAACTTGTCATGATCAAAAACAGCCGGTAGCCATTTTCATCGGCAAATTGTTCGCAGAAAGGATTCTGCTGACAAGTCGGGGAATTACACCCCTTGGAATAAAGGCGAACCAAAGACTTGGGATGATGAGCAAGCTCAGCTTTCAATAATTCGGGATTGATCATGTAAACTCTTCCAACTTCTATAGAATCAAAGCTCGTTAAAGGATGGACTAACGCTTTCATAGAATCGTTTAGTTTATGATAATCATTATCATATCCATATACAACAATTAATCTTGTGTTACAGGCATAGCAGGCGGTTAGCACTGTAACAAAACAAATAAGACGAAATGCTTTATTCATCATTATTCGTTTTTTTTCCATGATTAAGCCCGGCAAACATCAGATGCTGCTACTATATGAATAGTTCACCATGTATCCGCCATGTTCTCCCATATTAGGATTATAGTGGTAGACGCCTTGAGGAACTATTATCTTTTTAGAAGAGTCATCGTTATAGCCATAAATATCTTCATCAACGTATAAATCCAGTTCTACTGGATCAATGTTGTGAACATCTGTAGCTATCAGCAAAGTCAAGTTGCCGGTTTCTTCCCCGTTGCTCAATTCGTAAATGATGTCCCTTGATGGCAACAAAGAGTCTTGATCCAATTTATAAATCTGTTGTCCAAAGATATATATTTCGCATATCCCTAATTTCTTATCACAGTTATATGCTTTTCTATGTAGTACAATTCGAATTATTTCGATATTATTTTCTTTGATGTTATTCCCAACATTATGGGAAAACAGGATGCTTTCTGTTGGATCAATAGGATTACATTCCATTGTTTCTTCCTCTGTTGTGGTTTTTGCTTTATTGCATGAAGAAAAAATCACAGTGTTAATCGCTGCTAAAGTAAAAGCTAAAATCAATATTTCATATTTTTTCATGATAATTTATATTTTAATGATTTATAATTGTAAATTGTATTTGATTAGAATTCTCATTTCCGACGTGTTTTGTGTCTTTCCGCAAGCCTTTCGTCAAACCGGCTTGCTGTGGCGGAGTTCCCCGCTGCCTCATGTATGGCTTTGCCCCGCAAACGGCAGACACTCTTATTGCGAGGCCGCAACTCGGATGAACCTGTTCTTGCCCAACTGCCAAATCTTTACGCTTGCGGGCAATGCCATCAACGGTGTTTCCGACGTTACACAAGCGCATAATTTATTGATAATCAGATAATTGATACACGTGGGGGGGGGGATAAAATGCTGAAAATCAAACAATTACATGTAAAATATTGGTTTTCACGTAATTGCAAGATTCCTATGTTCTTTTTCAACAGCATATTTACTTGTATTTTCAACTGCAAATATACAACTTTCTTTTTTTGGTTGTCAAGTGTTTTTGCTGTTTTTTTATCAAAAAAAATGCAATTTATTCACAGTCGGCATGTTGCAAAGGAATGGAACTTGTGCAGCATGAACATCGCCGATTTTTGCATTTCAGATGTGCAGCCCTGCCCGTGACAAGCTCCCTTTCGCTGCACGCTGCGCTTTCAACATACCTGCGGTGCGTTTACGCTTATAGTTTCGCTTTCCAAATCATATCGGAATGATGCAACAGTTTGTTGATCCGTGTCTTATTTCGCATGAAGCAGGAACGTTTTCGCATCAACCCCAACCCCTATCCGTTGGTGAAACCTGAATAAAATATTATCTTTGCCGGTCTATTGCCAACATCATGTCTGTATGTCGAAATTCAAATCGTTTCTGAAAGAGGAAACCTCCGGATGGAAAGCGTTCGATCTCATCTGGATCATCTTGTTATGCTCGGCTATCACCATTATATCCATTATCAATGCGACGCATAGCGGGCTTGGTAACAATATCGACGTGGCGCTGTCCATCATTGCGGCAGTGGCCGGGATTTTCAATGTCGCCTTGGGCGGAAAGGGCAAGCTGAGCAATTTCTTTTTCGGCATCCTCGGGAGCATATTATTGACCATCATCAACTTCAAGATACACAACTACGGTCTCATGTCGGTCAACATCTACATGTTCGTGATGCAGTTTGTGGGTTTCTTCTCGTGGTCGAAAAACATGAACAAGGAAACACATGAAGTGAACAAGGTGCACATGAAACCCAAAGCCCGCCTGTTCTACCTTTCCGTTTTAGTCGTCGCCACCGTGGCTGCCGGTCTGATCCTCAGCCGTTTCCCCGACGAAGCGCATCCGTTTATCGACGGCTTTGTTTCCGTAGCCTTTATCTTGGTCATGCTGCTCATGGTACGGATGTATGCCGAGCAATGGTGGCTCTGGATACTCATCAACGTAGCAAGCATCTATCTTTTCCTCACCTCAAGGGAAATCACTCTTGCCTTGGTGCTGATGTACGCCTTTTATTTGGTCAACAGCATTATCATGTGCGTGCGTTGGGAAAAAGAGGCGCGACAAAATGACAAGATGCAAAAAGGCAAAGCGTGACACCTTGGGCAACCCCATCCTCCACTGGGGCAAGAAGTCTTGTATTAGGCCAAACCCAGTTTTTTGAAAGAAAAATGTCATAATGGCAAACAAGTCGTAGTTTTTTGCTATTTTAGCGCAATTATTAGATTAATCAATGTGTTATGGACAATAGAATTGTTGAAGTTTTCAGAGGTTCTGCGCTTCATGCCGAATATGTATCCAAAATTTTGGAAGACAACGGCATAGAGTATATGATTCGCGATTTCATGCGCGAAGGTCTCATTGCCGGCTGGGTGGGATCCGTTTCGGAAGAGAGCACGTCCGTCTTTGTTTACGAAAGTGTTTATGACAAAGCCATGGACATTCTGAAAGGCTACGAAGATGCCGGTTTCGACGAAGAAGAAGCCGCCCGCGAAGCTGCTGAGGAAACACCTCGCGAAGACTGATTCCGAAATCCTGTTCGGGTAACCTTTTCGTTTTTTGGCAACACGATAGCACCATGTCAGAGAAATACGCCCTCAAGGAAGTCGTCACGGCAAAAGAAGAACGGCATTGGCTCGACTTTCCCGCCTGCTTATATAAGGACGATCCGCATTACGTGCGTCCCATGGATTCGCAAATCAAGGGCATCTTCGATCCGAAGCAGAACAAGCTGTTCCGCCACGGATGTGCCGTGCGCTACCTTCTTGCCGACGCGCAAGGCCGAATAGTAGGGCGCATTGCCGCTTTCATCGACCCGAAGACCGCCAACGCCAAGGACAACGAACAGCCGACCGGCGGCTGCGGTTTTTTCGACTGTATCGACGATCAGAACGCCGCCGACACGCTTTTCGATGCCGCCAGAAAATGGCTCGCGGAACACGGCATGGAAGCCATGGATGGTCCCGTCAACTTCGGCGACCGCGACTATTTCTGGGGATGCCTCGTCGATGGGTTCCACGATCCGGTCTTCAACATGCCGTACAACTTCCCTTACTACCGAAAACTTTTTGAAAGCTACGGCTTTGAAGAGTATTTCAAGCAGTTCACGTTTCGCCGCGAGATCGTTCCCGGCGGTCTCGACCCCATCCTGTACGAAAAGTTGAAACGCATCGGCCCCGACTACAGTTTTGAAATCATCGACAAAAAGAAAATAGACAAGTATGCCGACGACTTTCTCACCGTTTACAACAAGGCGTGGGGCGTTATTCCCGGTGTCGCTAAAATCACGCGGCAACACGCCGTGGCCTTGCTCAACAGCTTGAAACCGGTCATCGACCCGCGTCTGATGCACTTCGCCTACTACAACGGAGAACCCGTGGCCTTCTTCCTGATGATGATCGATCTGAACCAGATTTACAAAGGGCTGAACGGAAAAGACCACTTTCTCAACAAACTACGCATTTTCTGGCGCATCAAGGTGTCGAAAAAGTGCGACCGCGTCATCTCCCTTGCCTTTGGCGTTGTCCCCGAACACCGCTCCCGTTGCCTTGAAGCAGGACTGATTTGTGCGTTTGAAAAGCTCGCCCTCCGCGAGGATTTCAAATACAAAGAATTACAAATCAACTGGATAGGCGACTTCAACCCGCCTATGATAAAAATTGCAAAAAGTGTGGGCACCGCACTTTACAAGACCCATATCACCTACCGTTATCTCTTCGACCGCGACAAACCTTTTGTCAGGGCCAAGCTGCAAAAGTAATCGCGCTTGCAAGGTTTTCACAAACAGCACCGCTTGGAAATAAGCGGACATCGCTCACCGATTTTTTTGTATTTTTGCCGAAAATTCCGTGAATGATTCAGGCGAAAGGAATATACAAGTCGTTTGGCGATCTGCAAGTCATCAAAGGCATTGACCTGCACATTGCCAAGAAAGAGATTGTGAGCATTGTAGGGGCTTCGGGAGCCGGAAAGTCCACCCTGCTGCACATCATCGGCACCTTGGATAAAGCCGACCGCGGCAGTCTCACTATTGACGGCACCGACATCGGCAAACTCAACGAGAACGCTTTGGCGGCTTTCCGCAACCAAAGCATCGGGTTTGTGTTTCAGTTTCACCATTTGCTGCCCGAGTTCACCTCCTTGGAAAACATCTGCATCCCTGCCTTCATCAGAGGCTCCTCTAAAAAAGAAGCCACCGTGAGAGCAGAACAATTACTCGAATACCTGAACCTTTCGGAGCGGAAAGACCACAAGCCTTCGGAGCTTTCGGGCGGCGAACAGCAACGTGTCGCCGTGGCGCGGGCGCTCATCAACCGTCCCGCCGTGGTGTTGGCCGACGAGCCTTCCGGCAATCTCGATTCGAAATCGGCACAAGAATTGCATCAGTTGTTTTTCAGACTTCGCGACGAAATGCAACAGACCTTTGTCATCGTAACGCACAATCCGCAGCTTGCCGCCATGTCGGACAGGGCCATCACCATAAGAGACGGAAAGATAGAATGAATCTGCACAAAAAACACAAGATGAATGCGTCTTATCCCGACAACATCCGTCAAGCCACACCGAAGCATTAAAAACGCAATACAATAACAACCAAGAATCTACGTTTTCAATTTATTTTAATAGAACAATGAAGAAATCCATCATATCCTCGCTATTGCTCATCGCCGCCATGGCTTTCTCCATCGGCTTGCAAGCCCAGAACACCGAATCATACGAATCGCTGATGCGCACCGGTGAAGCGAAGTATGCAGCCAAGGACTACATCAGTGCAAAGACCTATTTTGAGCTGGCCCTCAAACGGAAAGCCAACGACCCGTCTGCCAAACAGAAACTGTCGGAAACGCTGAAGAAAATCCAAGAAGACGGTGCCCGTCAAGCGGTATTCTACTCCCACCTCGACAATGGCGACGCCTTGTTTGGTCAACAGAAATATGCCGAGGCCTTAGAAGAATACAACAAAGCGCTCGAAGTCTTCCCCGATGACAAGTACGTCACCGCACAAGCCGAGGCGGTAAGGACCATCTTAAAAGAGCGTCAGGACAAACTTGACGCCTTCAATCTGGCCATGGAACAAGGGGAAAACCTGCTTGCAGGCGACAACTTCGATGCCGCCATCATGCAGTTTGAAAATGCCAGCAGCATCTTCCCCGATGACAAAATGCCCAAAGAGAGATTGGCTGAAGCCAAAAAACAGAAAGGTATCTACAACGACAAAATGGCGCGTTTCAACAAACTCATCGAAGACGCCAACTTGCAAACCCGCCGCAAAAACTACGACGAAGCCATCGCCAAGCTCAACCAAGCCAAGGAAATCTTTCCCGACGACGACCAAATCAACACATTGATGCAGTCCATCATGGCATCGAAAAGCCAAAACGAACAGTACAATGCCATCATCGTCGAAGCCGACAAACAATATGAAAACAAGTCTTACAAAGAAGCAAAATCCAGCTATCAAAATGCACTGAACGTAGTGCCCGACGATGCTTACGCCAAGGATATGATCCAACGCATCAATCAAGTGTTCGAAAGCCCGGAATATCTGGCACAGGAAAACTACAACAAAGCGGTCGCTCGCGGTGTGGAGTTGGAGACACAAAGCCAATACGCCATGGCACTTGACGCTTTCAACGAAGCACTTGGCTTCAAGCCCGGTGACGAATTTGCCACGCAAAAGATCAATGCCATCAATGAGATACTGCGACTTCAGGCACAGCAAGCCGAAATGGATGCTCGTTTCAACGAATTAATGGCCAATGGCGGGCAAGCGGAAAAGAACAAGGAGCTGCAGCAGGCACTCAACTTCTATGTTGACGCCGGCAATCTCAAGCCCGATAACGAAACGGTCAAAAACAAAATCAATGCTGTCAGGAGCCAGTTGCAAGCCTTAGCAGATGCTGAAAGCAGCTACAACGATGCCATTGCACAAGGCGATAAATTGTTTAACGGCAAGCAGTACGAACAAGCCATTACGGCCTACACCAATGCTTTGAGCATCAAGCCCGAAGAGAGCTACCCGCAGCAGCAAATCGAAGCTGCACGCCAAGGCATGGCCGAAATCGCCGCATTGGCGGAACAACAAGCCAAGGACGACCGTTACAACGAAGCCATCACACATGGCGACAAGCTCTTCAACGGCAAGCAGTACGAACAAGCGATCACCGCCTACACCAACGCATTGGGCATCAAGCCCGAAGAGAGCTACCCGCAGCAGCAAATCGAAGCCGCACGCCAAGGCATGGCCGAAATTGCCGCACAGCAGGCTCTTGACGACCGTTACAACAACGCTGTTGCCGATGCCGACAACCTTTTTAACGGTCAGCAATATGAACAAGCCATAGACGGTTACCGCAACGCCCTGACCATCAAGCCCAACGAAAGCTATCCACAGCAGCAAATCGCATTGGCAGAAAGCAAAATAAACGAGCTGGCACTTGAAGCCGAGAGACAGGCCCAGATACAATCGCTGCTTGTTGAAGCCGACGCCCTTTACAATGAATTGAACTACGAAGGAGCCAAGGTCAAGTATCAGGAAGTCCTTGCTTTGGACAGCAAAAACACCTCTGCCAACGAAAAGATAAAGGAGATCAATAGCTATTTCGCCCGTATCGCTACCGAGAATCAGCAGAAGTATGACGATGCCATTCATGCCGCCGACCAGTATTTCAATGCGCAGGACTATGGCAAGGCTATCTGGCAGTACCAAATGGCACTTTCCAGCAAACCCGGCGACCCCTACGCCTCAGAACGGATCGCAACGGCACAGCAGCTTGATAGCGAGCGCGTTGCCGCTTTACGAACCCAATACAATGCGTTGATTAAAGAAGGTGATGCACAGTTCAAGGCCAAAGCATTAGACAAAGCCGTAGAAAACTACACCAAGGCTGAAGAGTTGAATTTGGGCGAGACCTATCCCAGCGAAATGATTGCACGCATCGGTCGTATCATCGAAGAAAACAAGCTGTACGAGCTAAACAGCGAACCTTTCACATTGGTCGCTAACAACGCCCAACGCTACACTTTCAACCCGATTGACATCGCTTCGCGGCGCAGCAACTACGTTATCATAAAAATACGCAACCTAAGTCCCGGAAAGGACTTCCCGATGATTGTTTCCTTTGGTGGCGCAAGTGGCAAGAACGGTGGTTTTGTTCTCCCCATTTCGTCCAGCGAATTGGAGAAAACTTATATTTTCCGCATCGGATCACAGTATAAATGGTTCAGCGAGGATAACACATGGATCGAGTTCATTTCCGAAAAGGAAAATGTGGAAATCGGTCTTGTGCAAATATCACGCAGCAACTGATTTTTCAACGCTTTCGTGTTTCTTTACAAGTAACACTTTTCATTCCATTACCCGTCCAAACCGATGTCTTTCATTTTTTTGGACAGGTATTTTCATTTTCTAAGAAGCTGTTTTGAATGGTTTCGTGTTGATAGGCGTAGCTGTGGCTGTAGGCATTCAAAACGGTTTCTAACACTTTCCGAACATTCGCCAGATTGTACAGCTCACGATTGCCGCTATCTCCTCAAAATTCATTATTTTTGCCGCCAAATTCCGATAGATGAAAAAAAGCGATACACTTTATGCTTCCTACCTTCAGATCTTGAAGGAAGAATTGGTGCCTGCCATGGGCTGTACTGAACCTATCTGCCTTGCTTACGCTGCCGCCAAGGCCCGCGAAGTGTTGGGCAACATGCCGAAGAGGATTGAAATTGAAGCCAGCGGCAACATCATCAAAAACGTGAAAAGCGTTGTCGTCCCCAACACCGACGGACTAAAAGGACTGAAAGCCTCGGTAGCTTCCGGCATCGTGGCTGGCAATTCCCAAAAGGTGCTGGAAGTCATCGCCCAAGTGACACCTGAGCAAAAGCAACAAATCGCCGATTTCCTGAAAATCGTTCCCATCACCATCATACCATTGGATTGCATCGCCCAGCTTGACATCACCGTCAAGTTGTATGACGACAATCATTCGTCGGCTGTCAGAATCGCCGGTCACCACACTAACATCGTTGCCATTGAAAAAGACGGCAAGACGATGTTTGAAGGCTGTTGTTCCGACACGAATGCCAATATGACGGACAGGAAGTGCCTCAAAATGGACAAGATTTATGACTTCGCCGACACTGCCGATATAGACGACCTGAAATCCATTCTCGAAAAGCAAATCACCTGTAACAAGGCCATTGCCATGGAAGGATTAAAAAACAATTGGGGAGCCAATGTGGGCAGCACCTTGCTTCATTTCGGGACAGATGTGCACCAAAAGGCCAAAGCATGGGCCGCGGCAGGAAGCGACGCCCGCATGAGCGGTTGCGAGATGCCCGTCATCATCAACTCGGGCAGCGGCAACCAAGGCATGACCGTTTGTCTGCCTGTACTTGCCTACGCGGAAGAATTTGGAATCTCGGAAGAACGCATGTTTCGTGCTGTGGCACTCTCCAATTTAGTTGCCATCCACCAAAAAACAGGTATCGGACGACTGTCAGCCTATTGCGGTGCGGTCAGTGCCGGTTGTGCCGCCGGCTGTGGCATTGCCTACCTGATGGGCGAATCCCTCGATGTAATCGGCCACACCCTCGAAAATGCCTTGGGCATGGCGGCCGGTATTGTTTGCGACGGTGCCAAACCATCATGCGCCGGCAAGATTGCTTTAGCCGTTGAAGCCAGCATCCTTGGCTACGAGATGAGCAAACACGGCAACTGCTTAGTGGGTGGCGACGGCATCATCGGAAACACCGTGGAGCAAACCATAGACCACATCGGTCGTGTGGGGCGCAACGGCATGAAAGAAACCGACACGGAAATCCTGAAAATCATGACGGAATAACCGAACATCTCTCCCCATATCAGAGATTAGCTCAGTTTACTTTCCTTTTCTTGAAGGGCGACCATGAGGTCGCGATAATGTGCTGCGTTCAGAAAATCCAATTCCTTAACGGCTTTCTCCATATTTTTCTTGGCTTCGGCAATCGCTTTCTGAATCTCCCCTTTCGAACGATAGGTATGCTGCGCCTCTGCCGCCACAAAATCGCCGCCGTTTCCTTGCTGATAGGCATTGTCATCGGTCTTGCCTTTCAGGGTGGCCAACGAATTGTCAATGGCTTTGATGATGGTCTTGGGCACTATGCCATGCGCTTCATTGTAGGCCACTTGTTTTGAGCGGCGACGGTTGGTTTCGTCTATGGTTTTACACATGGAATCTGTAATGGTGTCGGCATACATGATGACCTTGCTTTCGGCATTACGCGCCGCACGTCCGGCGGTCTGGGTCAATGAACGCTCCGAGCGCAAAAAACCTTCCTTATCGGCATCGAGGATGGCCACCAAACTCACTTCGGGCAAGTCGAGGCCTTCACGCAATAAGTTGACACCGACCAACACGTCAAAATCGCCCATGCGAAGCCCTTGCAGAATCTCTACCCGCTCCATGGTATCGACATCGGAATGGATGTATCGCGACTTGATTTTCAAATTGTTGAGATAGGTATTCAACTCTTCCGCCATACGCTTGGTCAATGTGGTGACGAGTACGCGCTGCTTCTTTTCCATCACTTGGTGGATTTCATTGATAAGGTCATCCACCTGATTGAGACTCGGACGCACCTCGATGACGGGGTCAAGCAAGCCGGTCGGACGAATCAGTTGCTCCACGTACACCCCTTCGCTTTGCTGCAACTCATAGTCGGCAGGTGTTGCGCTGACATAGATTGTCTGTCCCGTAAGCGCCTCGAACTCATCAAATTGTAAAGGTCTATTGTCCAATGCCGATGGCAAACGGAAACCATACTCCACCAGCGTTTGTTTGCGCGAACGGTCCCCGCCATGCATACCGCGAATCTGCGGCACGGTGACATGGCTCTCATCGATGATGGTGATGAAATCGTCGGGGAAATAATCCAACAGACAAAAAGGACGCGTGCCGGGCTGTCGTCCGTCGAAATACCGCGAATAGTTTTCGATACCCGAACAATAACCCAATTCTCGCATCATCTCCAAATCATAATTGACACGATCCTCCAGACGTTTGGCTTCCAATGCTTTTCCAATCTCCCTGAAATAATCTGCCTGTTTGAACATATCGTCCTGTATCTCGCGCATCGCAGCCTGCATCTTGCTTTGCGAAGTGATAAAGATATTGGCAGGGAAGATGGTCAGTTCGGCCAAATCCTCAATACGATGCCCCGAAACCGGTTCGAAACGTTCCATGCTCTCGATTTCATCGTCCCAAAAAACGATACGATAGGCAAAATCCGCTTCGGCGGGAAAAACATCAAGTGTGTCGCCTTTGACACGGAATTTGCCTTGCACAAACTCGACTTCAGAGCGACTGTAGAGCGCATTCACCAACGCTTTGGCCACTTCATCGCGGTTGGTCTTGCTGCCACGTGACAGGCAAATCACATTGTTACTGAAATCATCGGGATTACCGATACCATAAAGGCAGGATACCGATGAAACCACAATCACATCGCGCCGCCCCGACAACAACGATGAGGTCGCGCTCAAACGCAGCCTGTCAATTTCGGAATTGATGGACAGGTCTTTTTCAATATAGGTGTTGGTAGCCGGAATGAAAGCCTCCGGCTGATAATAGTCATAATACGACACAAAATACTCGACCGCATTCTTTGGGAAAAACTGCTTGAACTCGCCATAAAGCTGTGCTGCAAGGGTTTTATTATGGCTCAGCACCAATGCAGGACGTTTCAGTTGTTCCAACACATTGGCCACCGTAAAAGTCTTTCCCGACCCCGTCACTCCCAGCAAAGTCTGCGCACGGTCGCCACGCCGAAGACCTTCCACCAACTCCTTGATGGCTTCGGGCTGGTCGCCGGTAGGCTGAAAATCCGATACGAGCTTAAAATCCATGACAATCTGTTGCTTGGTTTACTTGCTTATTATAAATGCCCCGCATTGCTTACCTTTTCACATCAAAGTCCAAAATCACCGGAAAATGGTCGGAACCTTTGCTTCGGACACGTTTGAACATCGCCGGCCGTATTTGGCTGTTGCTCCAAATATAATCGATTCGAAGCAATGGCAGCTTACCCGCATACGTCGTTCCTATACCTTTGCCGGCTGCGAGAAACGTATCCGTAAATCCCGACTTTTTCATTTGCCGACAAATATAGGACAATGGCGTATCGTTGAAGTCGCCGCAAACAATAACGGGCTTGTCCACCTGCGACAGGTCTTTCAAGATGGTCTGCATCTGTCCGCTGCGTTTGGTAAAGGCGTGTTTCAGTTTCACGATGATGGACTTCCCGAAACTGACAACGGTATCCGTTTGATTTTTAGAAGATTCGGTCAGAAAATCAATTTCATCATCCGTAATCTGATTTGAAACGAGATGTACCCCCGCCACATAAAAACGTCCTTTCTCGGCGGCATCCACCTCCGCCACCACGCCATATATGGCCTCATCGCCGAGGGAATGCTCCTCTGGAATGGTATGGATGGGATATTTTGAGAACAACACATTTCCGCCATAGTTTTTCTTCCTATGATAATAATAATGCGGCATTTCCGCCATTTCCGCAAACTTCGAGATGCACTCACTGCGTGTCAGTTCACTTGTAAATGAAGCAAATTCCTGACAACACAACACATCAGGGTCTTGCGCTTTTACCACTTCCGCCACCCTGCTGGCAAAGGCATCGGCCTTCAAATCTTTTTCAAACGGATTGAAATTGCGCACGTTATAGCTCATCAGTCGCAATGTGCCTTGCGAGCGCGTCTTGCCTATCGCATACGACTTGCCAAGTCCAGGAATGGCGACAAGCAAGGCCAGCACCGTGATCCAGATTTTATTGGACCAAAAAATCAAAAACAAAACAAACAACAGCAGGTTGAAAAAGAAAATGCCCCAAAATGCAAGTCCGAAAAACGGCACCCACACAAAGCGAACGGGGTCAAGGTAGCTGCTCATCACGCTCAAAGCCATGGCTGCAAGTGCTACTACCGCCAGAATAGACAAGACAAAAACCATCATCTTGCTTAATAAACCGCGTTGCCTTTTCTTATCCATTAGTGTGTCCCTTTCCGCTATTTGAAAACAGGAAGTCTTTCTCTTCTTTTGTCAATGCCGAATAGCCATTTTTGGCAATCTTATCGAGAATGGCATCCATATCACGTTCCGTTTCCGCCTTTCTCCTGTTGTATTCCTCATCGGATACCGGCCGTTGTGTCCGGGCTTGTTTCTCTTTACGCTTTTTCTTCTCTTTCACCACTTTGAAACGTGTCGGGCGCGGCTTGCCTTGCCGTTTGAAAACAAACAACATATCGAATCCGCGTCGCAGCAGCATTCCATAGATGAAACCCCAGAATGCGCCACCTATATGTGCAATATGCCCGCCAACGTTACCATTCTGCAATGTCAACAAATCGATGGCAACCATGATAATGGCAATCCACATAAAGCGCATTCTCCCTAAAATCAGCAGATTTACTTCATAATCAGGGCGATATGCAGCAGCAGCCACCAAAATGGAAATCACCGATGCCGATGCCCCCAATGCAAGTCCAATGGTTTTCGTTTCTTCAAAAACAGGAAAAATGTTGTAAGCCCCGACAAAGAACAATGCTCCGAACAAACCTCCCAAAAGATAGGTCCAAACCAGTTTGGCATCTGACAAGAACTGCTTGAAAACCATACCTCCGAAATAGAGCATCCACATATTGAAAAACAAATGCCAGAATCGCTCGTGCAGAAACATGTAGCTCAGCACCGTCCATGGTCTGTGCGACAGACTTGACAAGGCAGAAGGCACCGCAAGGTAGCGCACCAATACGTTTCCGCTTTCCGATTTGGCAAGCCATGCCGCCAAACCCACAAGCATTACAAGCACCCATACGCCCACATTGATGAGCAGGAGTATATTCAATGCCGTTTTTTGAGCGAGAAAAGCCTTCAAGGCTTCACCGACACTCATGCCTCCCCGGTTCCCCCTCTGATGAAACATCGGATTCATTAGTAAAACCTTCCTTTCTTTTTCCAGATCAGAATAAGCAGTAAGCCGAACAACATGCCGCCGAGATGTGCAAAATGCGCCACATGATCGCCCGGCATGGCCAAACCGGAAAACAATTCAATGACCGCATAACCCGCCACAAACCACTTGGCTTTGATGGGAATAGCAAAATACAAATAAATCAGCGAATTGGGAAACATCATCCCAAAGGCAAGCAGGATACCGTAAACCGCACCCGAAGCTCCCACCGTGGTCATCATGTTGAGATAATCCGACATGGGAACAATAGTATTGCCCAAATTGACACGGTCATATTGCGACAAAGACACCGAGTACTGAATGTATTGCACCAGTTCCTGCGTCAATCCGGCTCCAACGCCGCAAATAAGATAAAACAGCAGGAAACGCTTTGCGCCCCAAGCGTTTTCCAAGACATTGCCAAACATCCACAAAGCAAACATATTGAAGAAAAGATGGCTGAAACCGCCATGCATAAACATGTAAGTGATGATTTGAAAGGGCCTGAAATCACTCGCCATGAAAAAATGCAGTCCGAGGATGTCGTTCAAGTCGATATTGAAGCGGCTGGCCGCCAACGTGCCGAGATACAACAGCGCATTGATAATCAGCAGGTTCTTGACGACAGGTGGCAGTATGGAAAATCCGTTTGGACTAAATTGTTGACTCATAAAAAGTTAGGTTTAACATTAATTCTAAATCTCGTATATCTCCTTGATTATCTCTACGAAAAACGTGTTTTCATCTCATCTACACTCACAATGAAGAATATTTTACGGCCATCGGGTGCTGTGTCGGTCACTTCACACGCAAACAACTGATCAACAATATTCTGCATTTCAACATCTGTCAGATTCGTTTGGGGTTTTACCGCCAATTGCGCAGCCATGGTACAAGCAAGATTCAATTTCCTTTCCAATTGCAAATCGCCACGGTTCTGTTTGTAGCTTTCAAGCATCTTCTCCAGCAGCCCCACGGCATCCAATCCGGCCAAATCCGCCGGTGTTCCATTAATGACAAATGTTGTCGCATTCGCCATTTCAAGCTGAAATCCGAGATTTTCCAAATCGGGCATCATTTCCTTGAGCAGCGATGCATCGTTGATATTCAGCGACAGGTGTTGCGGAAACAATTCCTGCTGTGTATGTACGGTGCGGTTTTCCATTTGGCTTAGAAAACGCTCGAACAACACACGTTGATGGGCGAGCTGCTGATCGATGACCAAAATACCCGACTTCATGGCCGTGATGATGTACGAAGCGTTGAGCTGAATAAACTGCGCATTGCATTTTTGACCTACAGAATCCGAATTAACATCATGGTTTTCAGAATAATCCGTTCGATCACCATATAAAATCCGCCAATCACCCTGCGAAGAAGGTTTTTCCTGCGAAAAATCATGACGGAAAGTAGGATTGGGTTGCAATGGCTTGTTTCCAAAAGGATTGTAGCTCGCATCGAAAGGCACGTTGGGCTGTACGATAGGGTGCGAGGCCTTCACCACCTCACCAAAATCGATTTCAGGCGTTTCCGTTGTTTCAAAATCAATCAGAGGCGAAAGGTTATGCTGCCCGATGGCCTTCCGCACCACAGCATGAAGAATAGCATATACCAACTTGACATCAAGGAAGTTAACCTCAGTTTTCGTCGGGTGGATATTGATGTCAAGTTCAGCGGGATCCATTTCAAAATTCAGGAAGTAACCCGGAAAACTATCCTTGGGGATCATCTCCATAAAAGCATCTTCAACGGCATGGTGCAGGTAAGGATGCTTGATAAAACGACGGTTGACAAAGAAATACTGTTCGCCACGGCTTTTTCGAGCGAACTCCGCCTTGACGATGAATCCGTCGATACGCACCTTGCCTGTCTCTTGATGCACGGGTAGCAGCCTGCTGTCGTAAGCATTGCCGAACAGCCCCATAATGCGTTGCTTGAGGTTGCCCGCATAAAGGTGGTACAACTCCTTGCCATCGCTATTCAGGGTGAAAGCCACTTCCGGATTCATCAGCGTGACCCGCATAAACTCCTCCACGATATGGCGCATCTCCGCACTGTTCGACTTCAAGAAGTTGCGCCGTGCCGGGACATTGAAAAACAGATTTTTCACCGTAATGGTCGTTCCGACGGCGACCGGTGCAGGCAGTTGTTCCTTTACCACCGAGCCTTCGTTGATAATGCAAGTGCCTATTTCATCCTCCTTGCGTCGCGTTTTCAGCTCCACCTGCGCAATGGCGGCAATGCTGGCCAATGCCTCACCCCGGAAGCCCATGGTGCGAATGGCAAACAGGTCTTCCGCTTTGGCGATTTTCGAAGTCGCATGACGCTCAAAGCAAAGGCGCGCATCGGTTTCAGACATGCCACAGCCATTGTCAACAACGGTAATCAACGTCTTGCCCGCACCCTTCACAACAAGGTCGATATGCGTGGCACCTGCATCCAAAGCATTTTCCATCAACTCCTTGACCGCAGAGGCCGGACGTTGAATCACCTCGCCAGCCGCAATCTGGTTGGCAACGGAATCGGGAAGCAGTTTGATGATATCCAATGACATGGTTTTTCAGATGTTCCGTATTCGCAAGAAATCCATTATTTTCCCATCAGCCCTCTGACAATATTGGTCATCAGAGGCGTGCCGAAAATGAAATAGAAAAGCATCAGGACGACGGCGACAAGAACAAATGCGCGCAATGTCTTTTGACGGCGTTCCGCTTTGATTTCCTCTTGGCTTGCCCGTTTCCACCTTTTACGCATCTGAAGCCGCAATTGTTCCTCGTGGCTCAACTTAGTGTCCATGCCCTTTTCCGCCTTCTTCTGTTCCCACGCCTCCTTATCAGGGTCGTAATACCTTGGTATATAATTGAATTTCTTCGGTTTAGGTCGATAAAAGAATGCCATAACTATAAAGTGTTGAATGGGCAAATTTACATAAAAATCGCGGATTATGTTTAGAAACTGTTTTGAATCCTTAAAATGACAACTATTAATGCCACCTCTCAGAAATCATTTCCATTCTTTTCGGCTGATTTGACACACTACATTGGCTCAATTTTGTCCATCGTCCCGCCTTATCAGGACCAGTCATGCCGCTGTCATTCTGGACTTGATCCAGAACCGACGCGGTATCTCCTCGCATTTAGTAATAACCCAATAGAAGCACATCCTCGTAAGGAGATTCCAAATCAAGTTTGGAATGACTGAGAAGGTAAAGCGTTTTATGCTTGATTGAGCAGCACCCGCCCCGCCTCATCAAAAGCCGTCATGCTGAACTTGATTCAGCACCTCCTCCCCGACGGTATCACTTTAATAGAAGCATATCCTCAAACGGAGATTCCGCATCAAGTGCGGAATGACCAGTTTGGGACGTGGCACGGAATGGACTCAACTCTACACCATTCAAAACAGCTTTTGAATAACAGCTTATTTTAATAGATACAGAAGCCAAAGTCGTCATAATAAAGCTCCCACTTGCCTTTATTCCAAAAATAAAGGACAAATTCGTAATCATCGGAATGAATTTGGGGCAAACGCATCCATTCAACCACCTGCGTCCACTCCCCTTCCCGCTTCAGCCTGTCCTGCAAGGCAAACGAATGACAGAACACATTACGTCCATCAGCTTCTATCGAGACCACAACATGGCTTTTGATTTCTGACTCTCTCAAAAAACGAGATGAGAATAGCAACGAATGCGATCCGCTCTGCAAGTCAGGCAACTGATTCGTCTTATACCCCGGGCTATACTCATAATCCGAAGTAAGCACGCCTGAAAACCTGCCCGAGAAAGCATATCGGTCTGTAGTTTGAAGACTTCCCCAATGGTCATCGGAAGGGGATTCAAAATCAATATGCCGCTCAAACAAGACATTGTCCTCATTCATGCCAAAAAAATCGGCTATACCCTGCTGCTTGTTTTCCGCACGCTTGCAAACCGTTATCTTTCCATTATCCGATACCTTTTCCATCTTGGACAATATTTCAGGATAGGGCGTATAGATTTCTGAAACGAAATACGCATTCTGCATCACTATATAGTCATAATCCCATTCCAAGGCTTCCTTCAAATTTTCAGGACAAGTCTCCATAATGGCAAACCCCTTCTCAAAAGAAAAGGCATATTAGGTGCGACTGCATCCAACACCAAGATTTTTGAGCTTCGGGGAATACCAAGGCTATCCATAAACGCCGCCGCACCTTCATAATTCTTCGAGGTCGGATGCGCCTTGTCCCACATATTGACCGTCCTCCTCTCCTCTTGCGAATGAACAGGCTGGACAATCAAGGGCACTGCAACAAGACCTAAAGCCACACTTTGCCCTATGCCCATTGCCATACGTTTCCAAGCCGGAAGCAGTGAAAATAAGAAGATCAGCAACAACAGCACCGGAATAAAAAAGCTGTCAAGAAAATAATAATCATGATATCGGAATTGTTGAAGCATAAGGAGAGTAAAAATGAAGCAACCGAAAGAATAAGCCAAAGTCAGGATGCCGAAAAGAGTTTGCTCATAACGCAAGCGGGATCTTCGCGCCACAACAAATCCTACCGCCAATATCAGCAAGACAGAGAGCAGCGCATAATGAATGAGGGAGAAATACTGAAAGAACCAATTTTCAAAAACATTCCGTACGATATCTTTTGCCTCTGCAATATCATGGGGAGGCGTCGGCTCATTCAAGAAGATGGATCCATAGTGTTTTCTCAGGTAGCCATTATAAAAAAAGTAGGATAAAATGAGCAGGGCCGAAATGCCGGCAGGAACCAACTGATGCCCCAACTTGACCTCTTTTCTCAATAGCCTTAATGATTCGATGCACATTACTGCTATCAGGGGAATAGCAAAAGTAGTCCTTGCAAGAGCTGCGATAGTAAGAAAAAGCACACCCATCCTATAATTCAACTTTGCATGATTTCTTAGGTACAAGCAATAAAAATACAAGCCGACAATGGCGTTGGACAAGGATGGAACAGTAGGCAAGAAACCGTTCTGATAATAGACATAGACAGGGGATGTAGCAGCAAACACCAACACAAAAAGCGACCGTGGCACACTTGTTGTCATCAGAAAAGCCAACTTGTAAAGAAAAAACAAACCTAAAAAGCTATAAAGCAACACATAAAGTCTGAACACCCATGGCGATGTGTTGCCAAACAGCTTCATCAGCAAGGCAACATTATAATCATATATGGGACAATCCACAGCCGTAACTGTTGTTTCAGAAGTCAGGGTCCAATGGCCGGGAAACTGATGGTTGTAAACCATTGTCTGGGGCTTCAGCAAGCAGAACCCATTGTCGATAAAACCCAAGGCCAAAGCATAGCGGTCGCATTGTGCCCAAGCATGGATATGAGAAGGAAACTCGTCGATGTACTTATGATGAAAAAGAACGCCCATCATCACAATTATTGCCAGAACCGACAAGCTTTTCAGGATGTTTTTCATTTTTCTCTTTTTTATCATGCCAACAGATAACGACTTTTCACCACTCCACACTTTCAGATGAACACCGGCATCATTTCCATAGATTCAACTTGCAAAAGTACAAAATCTATCATAAATTCATTGGGTTTCCCTTTTGGAATTCCGACAGTCAACAACAAGCATGCCAAGGCTTTGAAACTGTTTTGAAAGGCTGTGCATTCAGCATAGCATTTATAGCAATGACAGCTAATAATCCCATTTCTCATAAATCATTTCCATTCATTTCACGTGTCAAGCACGGAATGGACTCAACCCTACACCATTCAAAACAGCTAAAATGGAATCTCCCTGAAAGCAGCCCCCACAACACAATAACCTCCCCCAACTATCATTTCACCATTTCAAAAATCCTTTGTAAATTTGTACGAGTAAACGAAGCGTTATCATCATGCAAGATATTGAAATACAGAATAATATCATCAATTTAGTCCAGAAATCCGGATGGATGCCATTACATATTCAGCGCATCGCGGAATCGGGTTCGGCGCGGCGTTATTACCGTATTCATACAGAGACGGGAAGTATCATTGGCGCATTCAATGACAACGCCGAGGAAAACGAAGCTTTTTTTTACCTGTGCAACCATTTCGAATCCAACGGCTTCCACGTACCCAAGTTACTCGGCATCAGCACCGATCGCACCTGTTATTTACAAAGCGACTTCGGCGACGACACGCTGTTTAGCCGTATGCAAAGTGCCCTATCCACAGGAGGATTTAACGAGACCATCACCGAACTTTATAAAAAAGCGCTGCACGACTTAGTCGATTTTCAAATCTCCGGACACAAGGGGCTTGATTACTCCAAGACTTATCCCACCCCGTGTTTTGACCGCAAGTCCATCCTTGACGACCTGAACTACTTCAAATACTATTTCGTCAAACCTCACGCCGAAATCACTTTCAACGAGCTTCGTTTAGATGCTGACTTCGATCATTTTGCAGATTTTATCCTCGAAGCACGCAACACCTTTTTCATGTATCGCGACTTCCAGTCCCGCAACATCATGATAGACAACGGCTTCCCCTGCTACATTGATTTTCAGGGAGGCCGTCAAGGTCCGCTTCAGTACGATGTAGTCTCACTGCTGTATCAGGTGAAAGCGCAAATGTCACAAGACCTTCGCTATACGCTCATCGAATACTACAAAAGCGTTGTTTCACAACATCTTGATCTTGACACACTGCAATTTGACCGGTATTTGCCGGCCTTTGTCTATCTGCGCTTAATGCAAGTACTTGGTGCGTACGGATTCAGAGGCCTGATTCAAAAAAAAGCACATTTCATCGAAAGCATACCTTTTGCCCTTCGGGAAATCAAAAAACACGCCAAACGCCATCCCTTGCAAGATCTACCCGAACTCATTTCTGTCATTAATCAACTTAACAAATTGGATGACAGATACTTGAACAACATCCACCCTTTGAACAAACTGACCGTCACCATCAATAGCTTTTCGTATCGGAAGGGCTATCCCGATGACTTCAGCGGCAATGGAGGCGGCTTTGTGTTCGACTGCCGCGCCCTGCCCAACCCGGGTCGCGAAGAGCGTTTCAAGACCATGACCGGCCGCGACTGGCCCGTCATTGAGTTTATGAACGAAAAGCCACAAACCCATGTCTTTTTCAACCATTGCAAAGCCGTTGTCGAACAAAGCGTCAACAACTACACAGAACGCCATTTCAGAAACCTGATAGTTTCGTTCGGCTGCACCGGCGGACAACACCGATCGGTATTTTTTGCACAAAGCCTGTATGAATGGTTGAAAAAAGATCACCCCGAAATCTGTATTAAGTTGCATCATATCGAACAGAAAATCAACGAGGAATATGGCGAATAACAAACGGACGGCCATGATACTGGCGGCAGGGTTGGGCACAAGACTGCAAACCCTGACCCAAGACCGCCCCAAGGCATTGGTAACCCTAAACGGCAAACCTTTGCTACAACACATCATTGAAAACCTAATCGGAAACGGATTTCACCATATCGTTATCAACGTCCATCATTTCGCTTATCAGATAAAGGATTTCATCGCCACCCACCCTTTCGATGCCGACATTGTCATTTCCGACGAAAGCGCATTGTTGCTCGATACCGGCGGCGGCATTGTGAAGGCGACACCTTTGTTCAAAGATGCCGATTGCGTGCTGGTTCATAATGTTGACATCATTAGCAACGTGGATTTGCAGGCTTTGGCCGAAGCCTTTCAACACTCAAACGATGACGCATGGCTATTGACCCAACAGCGCAACAGCACTCGCAAGTTGCTTTTCGACAGCCAAGGACTGTTGCAAGGCTGGATGCACCAAACAGAGGACCGCTTCAAATGGGTAAACAGAGCAGCTAAAAACTACACCGAGCTATCGTTCAGCGGAATACATTTTTTCAAACCAGATTTATTTTCCCCATATCAAGAGCAACCTGCCAGTGTCATCGACCTTTATCTTGACCTCGCCAAGCAGAAAACTATCCGTTCAGTGGAAATACATCCCGACTACTGGTACGATCTCGGCAAACCTGAACAATTGGCAAACGCCGCCGCATTTCTTAACACCTTACCGACATGAACAAATCGACATTCATCGAGCGTGTTGCCAGCCATATCAAGGCGCATTATGATTTGAGGCACGATGAACTGACCGTTGTATTTCCCAACAAACGTGCCGCTTTTTATCTGCGCTCAGAGTTCAAGCGCCAATGCGACAATACCATCTGGCTGCCGCAAATACTCTCCATTCAGGAAGCCGTTGAACAATGGAGCGGAATGCGCCTTGCCGATAACATCGATGTGCTTTTCGAACTGATTGACATCAATGCCCAACTGTATCCTGATACCTCATGCGACCTGTTGCTTTTTGGGAGCCAAGCCGCACAAATGGCAAGCGACTTCGATGAAATCGACCAGTATGATGCCGATGCCGCACACGTCTTTTCATACGTTGAGGCGCATAAAAAACTTGAAATCTGGAACTTGGACGAGCATCTTACCGAAAAAGAGAACCACTACCTCCAGTTTTTCGCCTCTCTAATCCGATACTACACTGTGCTAAAAGAAAGATTGGAAAGCATGGGAAAAGGCTATTACGGCATGATCACCAAGCACCTCGCCCACTTAGATGAGACCACACTCATCAGCCGCCTGAAAGGTCGGAAAATCCTGCTTGCAGGGTTTAATGCGCTGACCACCACCGAAGAAGCCATCATTGACAAATTGGTCAAAAACGGCCGGGCGACAGTTTTGTTCGATTTCGACCGCTATTATGTTGAAGACGAACGCAACGAAGCGGGGATGTTTGCCCGTCGCTACCAAAAGAATCATCCCGACTGGCTCGAACAAGGCATACAAGACAAGCTACTCAAGGACGAAAAGCATATTCGCATCATCAACGCCAATGGCAACACGCTACAAGTCAAAGCCTTGCAAAATACTTTGGCCACAAATCCTTCCAAACAATGTGCAGTTGTCCTTGCCGATGAAAACCTGCTCATCCCTGTGCTGAACGCCATTCCCGATTCCGATCCTTATCAAAGCCTCATGGTCTCTATGGGCTATCCCTTGCAACAAGCCGCCCTTAGTCATCTTATCACGGCTTTTTTCGGGTTGCGCCGAAACAAGAAAATCATTCGGAAACGCGAAACAGGCACCCCTGTAGAAGGTTGGTACGTATGGCCCATTTACCGCATCATGGATTTGGAGATCGTCCACATCCTTTTCACGCCCTACGAACTGGCCGGCTACAACAAATGGCTGAATACGGCACGCGACAGCGGTATTTTCCTTTTGGATGACGATGAACTTAAACGGTTGCAATCCGTTCCTGCCATTGCCGAATTTATCAGCCTGCTATTAGAAGCCTCGGATGCCGCTCTGCCAACCGAAATGCTTGCCTTATTAAGCCGTTTGATACAGTTTATCGCACAAAAATTACAAAGCCTGCCCGACAATAACGAAATGCTTTTCCTCCTGAACCAAGTCAGTGAAACGAGGCAGATTATCAACCGTTTGACGGCCATTGCAAGCAAGCATGAAAACTTTGTTCAAGATTTGGAAAGCATCGAGGTACTATACAAATTAGTCAACCGAGGTGCCAGCATCAAGCTGAGCAACAGTACAACCGACGGATTGCAAATCATGGGCATTCTCGAAACCCGAAACCTCGACTTCAACACCTTGCATATCTTGAGTGTCAACGAGGGGACAATCCCCACCGACAAACCGCAAAACAGCTTCATTCCAAACTATATCAAAAAGGAAAACCATCTGCCCGGATACAAGGAAAAACAAGCCGTATTTGCCTATCATTTCTATCATTTATTGCAAAGCAGCAGCGACATCTACCTATATTACAATGCCACCGATGCCACTTCGGGGGGGGAAGCAAGCCGTTTCATCCTGCAAATGAAACACGAACTCCTTCCTTGCAACGAGAAGATCATTCTTGAAGAATATTACTTCCCAAACGGCAAGGGAGATGCTACCGAAACCTGTGCACTTAACGCCGAGAAAACCCCTGCCGTCATGGAAGCCCTTAAAGCCAAGATAGGGAGCGGAAAAGGACTTGCCCCAACGTCGTTATCCACTTATATCGCCTGCCCGCTAAAATTCTATCTCAAATATATTGCTGGCATCGAGGATAACAGCATGGAAGAAGATCTTCAGAGCAACGTGACGGGAACCATCGTTCACGGCACATTGGAGCGCCTGTTTCGTGACTTTCTTCCCCAAAACGGCAGGACTACCTCCATTGACAACAACTTGTTTTGCAAGGTCATCGAGCCATCATGGCCGCGCTGTTTCGATGAAGCTGTGCAACAAAAGTTGCCCGCCGGATTGCCTGACATCGGTTACAACTACCTGAACCGTTTCATCATGGATGAAATCATCAAGGCTTTCATCGAATACGAGAAAAAGGAGACCGTCAAACCGATAGAAATACTTCAATTGGAACAGCCTTTGACCGCTGCTCTCAGTGTCAACGGCACTGTTTGCAACATCATGGGCTACGCTGACCGCATCGACCGCACACAGGGGAAAATCCGCATCATCGATTATAAGACCGGGCGTGTTTTGGACGATGATGTAAAAGTGAGGCAAACCGCTCCCGGCGGGACACCCACAGGCATCCGCGACATCCCTGAAAAGGCACTACAACTGCTACTGTACAAATTCATGTACCTGCAAATGCACCGAGACATCCCTGCCGAAGACATCGAAGCCGCCATTTTCGGATTGCGCTATAACAAGATTCTGTTTCAGCTCCATGTCGAATACGAGCCTTTAACATCGGCATTCACCTCTGCCATGGAACAATGGCTGAACGAGCTTTTTTCGGAAATGCTCGACAGCGAAAGGCCGTTTACACAATGTGAAAACGACAAACCTTGTCGAAACTGCGATTTCAAGAAGTTATGTAAAAGATAGGCAGACACAGAAACTGTTTTGAATGCTTGCAACGACAGCTACGCCCATCAACTCGAAACCGTTCAAAACAGCTTCTCAAAACTTGCACATCGTGTCGGATCGCCCGTCCTTAGGAAAAAACAATCTCTTTCAGGATGTCGCGCCCCACGCACTGATTCAGATTGCTTATTAATACGGTTTTGGAGTAGCACAACTCGTTACGCAAAGCATCGCTATCTATTCGCGCATGCAGAATGCCATTACGAATAAATATGTCCGTGGTATGGGAAGCGATGAATTTTCCAACGACTTTTTCCCAAGACTGCACTATGCGCACCTCATATTGATAATCAGGACCTTTTGCCTGCTCATAGAACATCTTGATGAGCTCGCTTAAATGCTGCGTATTCGAATCGTTCATAGCAAATTCTCCATTAATGGTTCTCTGAAAACGGCATTTCTATCTGACCCTATTACACACATTGCCACTACTCCTCCCATTACCCGATCTCCCGAATAGTGCCGGCATTCACCTCAAACAGTTTATGTTGGATATCCGTGTCATCGAATAGCCTTTCGACACGCTGTCGTTGTGTGTCAGTGATAAAGACTTGTCCGAAATGGTCGTCTCCAACCAATCGCACCAATTGCATAACACGCTGATCGTCAAGTTTGTCAAAAATATCATCGAGCAATAAAATGGGCTTATAGCCGATTTTCCGATAATTATACTCAAACTGTGCCAGCCGTATGGCCACGACAAACGACTTCTGCTGTCCCTGCGACCCAAAACGCTTCAGCGGAAAGCCATTCAGCCCCAGCTCAAGGTCATCCTTGTGGATGCCGACATTGGTATAAGAGGTCGCCATGTCTTGTTGCTGGTTTTCCTCTAACAGTTCACGCAACGGTTTATGGTCCAATTTGGAAAGATAGCCTATCTCGACGCGCTCGCTCCCTCCCGAAACCATTTCGTAATGATGTTGGAAAATAGGCAGAAAGTCGTCAAGAAACTGGTGTCTCTTGTCATGGATTTCCTCACCGCTCACCGCCAATTGTTCATCCCACAAGTGCAGCAGTTCGCTGTCGAAGACGCGGTGCTCTGCAAACTGTCTGAGCTGCATGTTACGCTGCAAAAGGGCGCGGTTGTATTTCACAAGGGCATTCAGATACATCGGGTCGAACTGCGAGATAACACCATCGATAAACTTACGGCGCAACTCGCTCCCACCGTTGATGAGGTCACGGTCGTAGGGCGATATCATCACCAAGGGAAACTTCCCGATATGTTCTGAAAGCCGGTTGTATTCTTTCTTATTGAACCGAAAAGATTTTTTGGCATCACATTTCTGAATGCAAGCCACTTGCACATCCTCTTTGTCATCGTGGACGTAACGGCCGTGTATGCTAAAAAAATCCTGACCATGCCTGATATTCAGCTTCTCCGGCGCATTAAAAAAACTCTTACAAAACGAAAGATAATAGATGGCATCTATGATATTGGTTTTGCCCGCCCCGTTCAAACCGACGAAGCAATTCACCTTTTCCGAAAAAACAAGCTCGGCAGATTCACAGTTCTTAAAGTTCGCAAGTTTGAGTTCATGAAGGTACATGTCGAATAGGATTGACCGATTTAGCAGGGCGAAACCCCAAAATTAAAAGCCGTCCAAATTCAATGAAACCGTAATGTAATTGGGCGATTTGACGATATTCATCCGCGAACGCGAATAATCGATTCTGAAATTCTTGATTTTAACCCCAAAGCCACCCGAAAAACCGACCAGAGTAGGAGAGGATGCGCTGGGAACATTCATTTCGTGGCGACGGCCATAGTTATAGGCTGCCCTGAGATACAGGTTCTTTCCAATGGCCAGCTCGCCTCCAATGACAAAATGGCTGGCTAAGTTCTTCACAAAGCGTTTTGTCTTGCTATCCTGCTTGAGTTCACCCGTAAGCGGATCATAATTTCCTTGAAGATCGAGCGGATCTTTGTGTAGTTTGTTCCAACGTTGAATATCATCATAATACATCACGATGGTCAGGGGAAGATGTTCAAGTTTTTTCGAAACGCCCAGATCCAACTGAAAAGGCAGCCATCGCGAGTCGTGATTGTCGATATTGTTGAAAAGCTGCATACCGGCGTTACGCGCTGTCAGCGAGAAAATCCATCCCGATTCATCCTTGTACATACCGGCCACATCCACGGCGACAGCTCCTGCGGCATAGCTTTCGTATTGCAAACCGGCATATTTCAAATTGGATCCGATATTCCAACGGTCGGACAAGGCCCTGCCCCACCCAAGGGAAACGGCATAATCGGAACAAGTGAAGTCGCCGCCTTCCAAAAGACCACCCTCCGAAGAATAGGCAAACTTTCCGTAGTTGTGAAACTGCACGGTCCCGACAAAACTTCCAATCCTCTCAAAATCGCGTCCATACTGGGCTGTTCCAAAGTTAACATCGCCGAGGTTATCCACGTAGGACAACGACAAATGGTTGTGCATCTCCGGATTGATGGACGAAGGATTGAAACCTGCCGTCTGCACATCGCAATCGTAAAATGGCAGCGGCAAACCGCCCAATGCAGCCACACGGGCAGAGTTGGTAGCGTACAGAAACCTATAGGTGCCCTTGTTTTCCTGCGCCCGAACGGATAAAACCGCCAACGAAAGCGCTATCAAAATGACAGAAGTATGCAGATGCTTCATTTTCGGTATATTTATATGTGGCATAACGCCGAATTTCACTTTTTATTATGGCAACGAAAGGGATCAACTTTGCAAAACCGACCTATCTGGAAATCAAACCGGTACGACCTGCCGACTTGCCTTTGCTTGCTCTCCGCAATCAGTTGTCCACCAAGCCCAATCCCGTTTTGACGAGCTTATTCTGCTCCTTAAGTCGCACCACCATTTTATCAAGCAGTCCGTTGATGAAACGACGGCTCTCGGAAGTGCTGTAGTTTTTCGACAGTTCGATATACTCATTGATGGTCACTTTTACCGGAATCTCGTGAAACTCGACAAACTCGGTTAAAGCCATAAAAATCAAAAGTTTATCCATCAATGCAATACGGTCGTAATCCCAATTCGAAATGTTGTCGGAAACAAGATCGCGGTATTCCTCGGCATGAAGCAAAGTCTTTTCAAAAAGCTTGGCGACAAAATCCTTGTCGTCATCGTCGTCATACTGCGATGCCTTGAACATAGGCGGAATCGGGCTGTTTTCATCAAACTTGGTCGTAAATTCGTTGATGAACTTCCACATCAGAAACAATGCCAACTGATAGTCGCTGTTAAAGAACAGATTCCCGTCGGAGAAATAATCGAACAGGTTGTCATCTTCGGGCAAATGGTTGTCGATAATGTCGAGCAAAAACTGTTTATCCTCATCGAAACTCGATTTCGGACTATTCATATAACTCTCATATTCAGGATATTCCCTGAGAATATTATAGCATCTTCTTACAAAATCATCGCGGTCTTGCGCCCAATTGATCTTGTATTTCTCCTCCAAAAGTCCAAAGCTCTTATTGTTTTCGATGGCGTTGATTACACGGTTGTTGACAAATTTAAGGTTCGGATTCAAATCTTCCTCGGTCGGGAAATTCTTATGGCGATTTTCCTCGATGCGCTGTTCGGCAAAACGTTTCACTTCTATCAGCAGCGAAATCTGACGGATAAACAGCTCGTACAAGGCATCGACACTGGCCAGCAACTGCCGCTGCGACACTGCAATATTGTTATTCTCAGACTGCGTGTAGGCATAGATGGCCTGCAACACCTTAATCCGTAAAAATCTTCTATTTATCATAAAAAACGGTGTATTGTCATGGATAAAACAGATTGCAAATGTACAATTTTTCATGACGCAAGAGCAAAACGAATCGTCCAAATTGAAAAAAATGAGGACAGAAGCTTTCAAAAACGATACTTGGAAAAGTCTTGAAGAATACGATGAACAAACCTTTTCATTTCAAGTTGTTGAACCAATGGCTTTCAGTACTTTGGCAAAGAATAAAACGCTCATCACCCTCAATCCAAACCGTTTAAAGGGTTTCACTCTCTTCGTGACACGCAAGAATCTATCGTCGTTTTTATATCTTTGTCGCCTTAATTTCAATTCATCATCATGAAAAAAGGATTACTGTATTTATTAGTGATGGCTTAGATGCCCATGCTGTTTGCCAATCCTTTGGAAATGGAAAAAGTAAGGCTCTTGGGTGCGAAATTCGCCCATCACTCGATGCGTTTTGTGAGCAGACAAGCCGAAGACCTGCATTTGGCCTATTCCATAGCCACTTGTGACGGTTCGCCGTGTCTGTACGTTTTCAACGTGAGCGACAAAGGGTTTGTCGTTGTATCCGGCGAAGATTGCGTGAAACCCATCTTGGGCTATTCCACCGAAGGAACATTTGACGCTCTCAACATTGCAGATGGCCTCGGTTTCATGTTTGAGACCTATCGCTATGAGATACGACATATAAGAGAACACAACATTGAAGCCACGGCAGATATTGTTGGTGAATGGAGCAGGCTAGCATCTGACGGCAGCATCCGATCGGCGCGACGGAGTGGGCGCACCTCCTTTGCTCGAAACGGTCTGGCACCAAAACAGCTACTGTAATAACTTGTGTCTCGAAGATCCTGCCGGTCCCAACGTTCACGTCTATTCCGGCTGTGTGGCAACTTCGATGGCTCAGGTATTGAAATTCTGGATCCACCCTGTCCACGGAATAGGCAGCCACTCCTACACGCCTAACGATGGGAATCCGGAACAAACTGCAAACTTTGGCGAAACATTTTATAACTTCGAGCACATGCCCCGCTATCTGGATTCGACAAGCACGGACGAAGAAATCTTTTACATCGCCCAGCTGCAAAACCATTGCGGCGTGGCCGTCAACATGGGCTATGACCATAATGGGAGCGGTGCCAATTCCGAAATCGTTCCGGCCGCTTTGTCCATATTTTTCGGATTCAGCCAAGACATCAAGTTGGAGTATCAGGACGATAAAAGCAAGCAGGACTGGACACAAATGCTTAAGCAGGAACTCGACTTGGGCCGTCCGCTGATATATGGCGCCTACGACGACATGTTGGCTGGCGGACATTCCTTTGTTTGCGACGGTTACGACGGAAACGACTTTTTCCATTTCAACCGGGGCTGGGGCGGCCACGACAACGGTTTCTTTGCCATCGGTGCGCTCAACGTAGGCAATTACGCCTTTAACACGTGGTGCGAAGCGGTGTTCAACTGTTATCCCGACGGCGACTATTTCTCACGCCCTGAAAAAATTGCAGCACTGCAAATCGCCGAAAACGAAACCCATAACGGGGCAACGCTGTCCTGGGTCAACCCCGGTACCAACCACCAAGGCAACCCGTTGACCACTATCGACAGCATCGTAATTCTCAGAAACCTACATGTTATTGCCAGACTTGCCAACACCACGCCGTCAGAAGCTGTACAATTTACCGGCCCCGCCTTTTTGTCGGAAGGCAACTACAAATATGCGGTGTATGTTGTAAACAGTTCCGGAAACAGCATCCCCGTCCATCAATCGATATTAGTCGGCTCGAAATGCGGGCTTTTCGTCGAAATGCACGATTCCGGCGAAAAGGGATGGTACGGCGGGAGCATTTCCATTATGAAAGACGGAGACCGCATCAGAACCGTCACCTTAAGAAAAAGGCGCCCACGACACCATCATGTTTCCCATGCTGAAAGGCAACCTCGATTTCTTCTGGAACAAAGGATGGGGCAACGGCAGCTCCGACAATGAGATTTCATTCACCTTATACAATTCAAGCCACGAAGTGATTTTCAGCTCACCCGCCTCACTAACGGCAGGACACCTTTTCTCGTATTCCCTTGATTGCTTGGACGCTGTTCATGAGCATGACCAATCCAACGAGAGCGACTTCGTGCAGGTGTTTCCAAATCCGGCCAACCGTTCACTCACCATTCAGGCTGAAGCCATGCAGCATGTGCGTATATACGACATCACAGGTACAATGGTGTATCAAGCGACCGTCAAATCGGGAGAGGAAAAAATCGACATCTCGGCTTTTGAGACCGGACTTTACTTGGTTCAGGTAGAGACCGCAATGGGTGTTGCCACCCGTCGAGTTACGGTCATCCGCTGACCCTTCGAAATCGATTCAAGATCTTTGCAAATAATAAGGATGGCAAACAAACAGCCATCCTTTTTTCCATAAAATCGGTTATTTTCAACCTGATTTTTAAAGAATAATACTACATTTGCAGGCTAATTTTTAAAGTGAAAACTAAACACATCGAAAATGAAAAAGTATTTATTACTAATGTTGACATTGGTTTGGGGTGTCAACATGGCCATTGCCAAACCGATTGACGCCAGCACCGCCCAATCGTTCGGAGAGAAATTTGTTCATGCTAATTTTGATCTTTCCAGACAAGGCTCAGACCTTAATTTAGTGTACACCGCCACATCGGAAAGAGGATCCAACCTTTATTATGTTTACAATGTCGGAAACGAAGGTTTTGTCATTGTTTCCGCTGTTGACAGCTATCATCCTATCATTGGATACTCCGATGAAGGCACACTTGACGTCAACAATCTTTCCCCTGAACTCAGTTATTATTTAGGTACGATAGAAAACAAAATCAAAGTTGTGATGGATGGTCAGGCCACCCCCGACATCGTTGCCGAATGGAATGCCGTCCGCGATTTCGGAAAAGTGGTTCCTGGCAACCGCTCTAAAGGCGTGGACTACCTGTGCCAGACCAAGTGGAACCAGAACTATCCATACAATTACTACTGCCCAACCGCCCCTTCAGGCCCCGGCGGTCATGTGTATGCCGGCTGCGTGGCTACTGCCATGTCGCAAGTCATGAAATATTGGGATCACCCCACTCAAGGACAAGGCACGCACTCTCACATCGGGCAAACCATCAACTTTGGCGCAACGACATACGACTGGGCCAATATGCCCAACAGTATTTCCAGCGGATCCCCTCAAGTGGAAATCGACGCCATCGCTACGCTGATGTACCATTGCGGCATGGCCGTTGACATGGGCTATGGCCCCAATGGCAGCGGCGCCTATTCGTTCAATGTTCCCAATGCCATTTCCTCCCACTTCTTCTACTGCTCGGGTGCCGATCTCCGCAACCGCGACTCTTACCAGCTTGAAACCTGGCAAAACATGCTGAAAGAATCTTTTGACATGGGCTGGCCGCTTTACTATTCCGGTTGCACTAGTGGAACTGGACCAAATGACGGATGCCATGCATTCGTATGCGATGGTTACGATGACAATAATCTGTTCCATTACAACTGGGGTTGGAGCGGAAGCGGCGACGGATACTTTACCGTTGACGGCATGGATTATGCCAGAAATTCCAGTGCGATTTTTAATTTTGTTCCTGCCGATGTATATGCTACAACAGCTCAAGCCCCTTCAAACCTTTCGGTTACGCCAACCAGCGACACCGATCTTTCTGCTGACATTGCATGGACAAACCCCAGCAAGACCTTAACCAACAGCAGCCTTAGCTCCATCGATAAGATTATCATTACGAGAGACGGTAACATCATCGCCACCTTAGAAAACCAAACACCCGGTGCCGCCATGACCTATAAGGACAACACCGTTCCTTGCTACACCTCATATAAATATGCTGTTTATGCCGTCTGCAACAACAGCCACGGCAAAACCGCAATGGTGGAAAACGTCAAATTCGGTCCCCGCTGCGATTGGAAAATCATCATGACGACGACCTCTTTCCAAGGATGGAAAGGCGGAAAGATTAGCATTTACGATGCTGCAGCTAAACTTGCCGGAGAAGCCACCACGACAACTTCGTCACCTGCTACGGCCAGCATCGCCATGCCGTTGGGCAAGCTGACCTTTGCTTGGAAAGCTCCCGAATCCGTTATTGACAATATGACATTTATGATCAAAGACGCCGACAACAACACTGTGTATTCTTTCTCCGGCAAATCCTCCGACCTTGCCGAAGGCACATTTTTCGCTACGAACAACACCTGTGGCCAAGCCGGCAACTGCGAGAAACCGTCCAACCTTCACGCCACCATCGACCCGAACAACCAAAACAACATCATTGTTTCGTGGGATGGCCCCACCGATGTCGGCTACGGTTACAACATCTACCGCAACGAAGTGCTGTACCGTCTGATTCCTTCGGGAACTTCTTTTGTTGATGAAAACGTGGCTATTGGCGGATACTGCTACCAAGTCGCCCTCTTGTGCAACAGCGGTGAATCCGAGCCGTCTTTCGTTTCCTGTGCCACGGCAGGAGTGGGCTGCAATCCTCCCAGAAACCTTGACTATGAAAAGACAGGCTCTCTCTTCAAAACAAAACTGAAATGGGAGAAACCCGAACCTTTTGATGGACTTACGGGTTATTTTGTGTACCGCAAGGCCGAAGGCGGTGAATACCAGCGCATCAAGCTTTTGGGCGCCAACGCCACTTCCTATACCGACAACTCCAGCTTAACGGAAGGCAACTATTATTACAAGGTTTGCGCTTATTATCAAGCCATCGAATGCACCACCGCCCCTGCCAACTGGATTTATGATCCAAACCAGTTCTACCTTCATGTGTATTACTCGCCGACAAGCATCAACGAAAACATGGGCAACGTCGCTTTGTTCCCGAACCCCGCCAAGGGACAATTCACCGTCAAAGCCAAGGGACTGGAACAAGTCAAGGTTTACAACATGCTGGGACAACCGGTCATTTCAGTTGAATGCGATTCAGACAATACCATCATCAACTCGAACACCTTAGAGTCTGGCATTTATGTGATAAGCATACGTGCAGCCGAAGGCGAGTCAACGCATCGCATCTCCATAATCCGTTGATAACGAACCCCAGTTTTTAACTGGGAAATCTATTCCCAACTCCACTGGAGCCTTTGGAGTTTGCTTCAAAGGCTCCGGTTTTTTGTTACTACAGCTGAAAATTTTGACCACCTATTGCCGCTACAGCAATCACGATCTATTGAAAAACAGAGTTTTATAGTTATTTCTCCTTGCAGCATAACCCGATAGGCATTCTTTATCTTCTCATCGAAACAATCGATTGTCTGTTTTGACCGCTTTCGAAAAAGTTTCTCTATCTTTGCATCAATAAAAACATCAAGACATTTATTTAACTGACTAACAAACAAAAATCAAATTCATCATGAGGAAAAAATTCATTTGCCCAATTTGCGGATTTGTTTACGAAGGAGAAAAAGTTCCTGAACGCTGCCCACAATGCAAACAGGTGGTGGAATGGAAGGTTGTTGACGAAGCTGCCGAACTGAACTTTGTTACCGAACATGTTGTCGGCATTGCCAAAGGCACAGGCGACGATATGTTGAAAGACCTCAATGCGCACTTTATGGGCGAAGCCACTGAAGTGGGCATGTACATTGCCATGAGCCGTCAGGCCGACCGTGAAGGCTATCCTGAAATTGCCGAAGCTTTCAAGCGCTATGCCTTTGAAGAAGCCGAACACTGCGCCAGATTTGCCGAACTGATTGGCGATGTCGTTTGGGACACCAAGACCAACCTTCAGAAACGCATGGTGGCCGAATGCAGTGCTTGCGAAGACAAAATGCGCATTGCCCGTATCGCCAAAGAACACAACCTCGATGCCATTCACGACACCGTTCATGAGATGGCCAAAGACGAAGCCCGCCACGGCAAAGGATTCCAAGGGCTGTACAAGAGATACTTTGAAAACAAATAAAACCCAATACGATGATTAGCAAAAAATTAGCGGAAGCCATTAACAAACAAATCAATGCTGAAATGTGGTCGGCATACCTCTATCTCAGTATGTCGATGGACACCTTCAGCAAAGGATTCAAAGGCATTGCACACTGGTTCAAGGTACAGTTTCTTGAAGAACAGGCACATGCCACCATCATGATCAACTACCTTCATGCCCAAAATGAAAAGGTAATGCTCACTCCCATCGCCAAAGTCCGCACCGAATGGGACGACATTCTCTCCACTTTTGAAGACACGCTGTTGCATGAACAAGGCGTGACAAAAATGATCAACAACTTGTGCGATATCGCCGCCAAGGACAACGACTATGCCTCGCAGAATTTCCTTGCATGGTTTGTTGACGAACAGGTTGAAGAGGAACAGAGTGTACGCGACCTCATCTTTCAATGCAAAATGGCCAATGGCAACAATGCCGGCATGATGATGATCGACAAGGAGCTTGGCGCACGCATGTACCAAGCCCCAGCCCCGCTGAAACAACAATGATTTGCAAAGCCGCCCCTTCCAACGGAGGAGAACTCACAAGTTGATTCAGGCATTTATTTTTCAGGACAACGGAAGCCACAGCGCAAACAAAGCTATGGTTTCCGTTGTCCTGTTTTTCGGGACACGAAGACACATCGCTCATCATGCGAAATGCGGAGCAAAATACCTGCATATTCTCTCAAAAACACTACCTTTGCACCACAAACCACATCAAGATGAACGATCTTTTGAACGACTTGAACGCCCCACAGCGTGAGGCGGTTACGACTATTGAAGGCCCTGTCATGGTGATTGCCGGTGCCGGTTCGGGAAAAACCCGCGCCCTCACCTACCGCATCGCCTACATGATCAGCCAAGGCATCGATCCGTTTTCCATCATGGCGCTGACCTTTACCAACAAGGCCGCCCACGAAATGAAAGAACGTATCATGAAATTGGTCAACCCCAACGAGGCTCGCAATGTATGGATGGGGACTTTCCACTCCATATTTGCCCGCATTCTGCGCATCGAAGCGCCACGCATCGGATTCACCGCCAATTTTACCATTTACGACACTGACGATTCAAAATCGCTCATTAATCAGATTCTCAAGGACATGGAACTTGACACGAAGATGTACCCCGCGAAGATGGTACTATCGCGCATCTCTTCGGCCAAATCAAGTCTTTATTCACCAGAAGAATACCTTCAGGATGCCGAGATTCAGGATGCCGATATGAAGTCGAGCAAGCCCCTCATCGGTCGAATCTTCAAGACCTACAACGAACGCCTGCACCGCTCCAACGCCATAGACTTTGACGACATCCTCTATTTCACCAACGTGCTGCTGTGCGACAACCCCGATGTGCTGTACAAATACCAGAACCATTTCAGGTATATTCTCGTTGATGAGTACCAAGACACCAACTTCGCCCAGTACCTTATCGTAAAACGCATTGCCGCCCTTAACGAAAACATTTGTGTGGTGGGCGACGACGCACAAAGCATCTATGCCTTCCGTGGTGCCAACATTCAAAACATTCTGAACTTCCGCAACGACTACCCCGATTACAAGTTGATCCGCTTAGAGCAAAACTACCGCTCAACGCAGACTATCGTCAACGCCTCCAATGTCATCATCGCGCACAACAAAGATCAGATTAAGAAAAAAGTGTGGAGCAACAAGGAAAAAGGCGAGCTGATCAGCATTCTTCACGCCACCAGCGACACGGAAGAAGGCGTTTTGGTGGCACATTCCATCTTCGGCTTCAAGATGTCGCGTCAACTCAGCAACAGCGACTTTGCCGTCCTTTACCGCACCAACTCACAGTCGCGATCCATAGAAGACGCGCTGCGCAAACAGAACATACCTTATAAAATATACGGTGGGCTATCGTTCTACGACCGCAAGGAGGTGAAAGACCTACTCGCCTACTTCCGTGTCGTCATCAACCCCGAAGACGAACAGGCACTGCTGCGCATCATCAACTATCCGACGCGTGGCATCGGAAAAACCAGCATCGACCGCATCATGGTACATGCCGATGAAAACCATCGCAGCATCTGGCAGTGTCTCTCCAATGACAGTTTTCCACGCGACTTCAACATGGGCACTATCAATAAGGTGCGTGATTTTGTCATGATGATCAAGAGTTTCCAAAGCCTTCAAGCCAAGATGAATGCCTTTGAATTAGCAAAGCACATCAGCAACGCCATAGGTCTGGTCAAGGTGTTGAAAGAAGATGACTGTCCCGAAGGCGTGTCGCGTGTTGAAAACATCGAAGAGTTGCTGAATGCCATTTCAGAGTTCAGCGATCGTCAAGTGGACGAAAACACCGGCGAAGCCGCCCGTGTCGATCTCGTGAAGTTCATGGAAGACGTGGCCCTGCTCACCGACAACGAGATGAAGCGCAAAGACGGCACCGAGGATTGTGTCAGCCTGATGACCATACATGCCGCCAAAGGACTTGAATTTCCTTACGTTTATGTCGTCGGCATGGAAGAAAACCTGTTCCCCAGCATGTTGTCACTCAACACCCGTGCAGAGCTGGAAGAAGAACGCCGGTTGTTTTATGTGGCCGTCACCCGCGCTATGGTCAAGCTCACATTGAGTTATGCCGAACTGCGCTACCGCTATGGCGACCTCATGCGATGCGAGCCGTCGCGCTTCATTGACGAGATTGATGATTCCCTTATCGAACACACAAAAAAAGTATCGTTTCGCGGCACCTCATCAACAAGCTTTGCAGCAAAAGACGAAAAGCGACCGCACGCTTTCAAGCCCCTTAGCACGACAAGCCGCTCCACTCCGACACACTATCAGTCAAACAGCTCCCAGCCGGCATCCGATTTTGAGGCCTCCGACCCTGCCTTATTCAAAGAAGGCATGAGGGTGCAGCATCTTAATTTCGGGAAAGGCACCATCGTCTCGCTCGAAGGGGCGGGTGCCAATAAAAAAGCCAGCGTCGTATTCGACGGAGTAGGAACCAAACAGCTCATGTTGCGTTTTGCCCGACTGAAAATCATCTATGAAGAATAGCGGGAGGAGCAGAGTTTCAGCCATTAATACGGATCCGATTCCCGCATCAACTATCAGGACAATGCCTCTATTTCCGAATTTTTTCGTATTTTCGCAGCCTAAAACAGCCTTTTTTTACCATGGACAAAATTGGATTAAGCTATAACACAGAGAAGAAAAAAATCATCATTTCCGAGTATGGACGCAACATTCAGGAAATGATCCAACACCTGACCGAAATCCCCGATCGCACCAAACGGACAGAAACCGCCGAGTTTATCGTTTCCGTCATGGAACAGATGAACCCACAAGTTGCCGAGTCGAGCGACTACAAGCACAAGCTGTGGGACCACTTGCACATCATCTCCGACTTCAAGCTCGATGTGGACGGACCTTTCGAGGCTCCTTTGGTCGAAGAACAAGCATCAAAACCTCGCCACGTCAACTACCAGAACAACAACATCCGTTTCGGACATTATGGACAATATGTGGTAAAGATGATTAAAGCCGCTGCCGACATCGAAGACGAAAATGTCAGGAATGCTGTCGCTTTGTCGGTGGCCAACCAGATGAAACGCGATTATGTGGAATGGAACCGCAATATCATCAACGACCAAGTGGTGATCGAAGACCTGCGTTCCATTTCGGAAGGAAGGCTGAACCTTGCTGACGACACCCGCCTCATCACCATCGGCGAGATTCAAGGGAAAGGCCCTACCCCACCCAAACCCAAAATGGCGCAGCCTAAAAAGAAAAAGAAAAAAGTGCCGAACATAAAGGCGAACATGAACAATCCGAACCACCCAAGCTACAAAAAGCGCAACCCGCAACAGGAGAAGTAAACGCCTGATAGGTTTTCTATTGTCTAACGTTAATGTCATTACCTTATGGGATCATTCAAGATACAAGGAGGCTGTAGGCTTTCGGGCGAAATCGTTCCGCAAGGCGCAAAGAACGAAGCCATGCAAATCATCTGCGCCGCATTGCTCACCGAGGAAAAGGTGCAAATCACCAACCTGCCCGATATCCGTGACATTAACAAGCTGCTCGATCTGATAAAAAACATGGGAGCTGCCGTCAACCGCATCTCCTCCCATGAAGTGTGCATCGAAGCCCGCAACATCGACTTTGATTATTTTGAGTCGGGCGGCTTCGGCAAGGAGGCTTCGCAACTCCGTGGCAGCGTGATGATTATTGGACCATTGCTGGCCCGTTTCGGCAAGGCCTACATGCCCAAGCCCGGCGGTGATAAAATCGGCCGCCGCCGCCTTGATACCCATGTCATCGGACTTCAGAAACTTGGTGCCACTTTCGACTATATGCACGACAAAGTGACCGAAGCCTCCGCTCCCAAAGGACTGCATGGCACCTACATGCTTCTCGACGAAGCCTCGGTGACTGGTACGGCAAACATCGTCATGGCGGCTTCCTTGGCCGAAGGGACGACCACCATCTTCAACGCTGCCTGCGAACCCTATCTCGTGCAGCTGTGCAAGATGCTGGTGGGCATGGGTGCACAGATTGAAGGCATAGGGTCGAACTTGCTCACCATACACGGCGTGAAAACCCTGCACGGCATCAGCCACCGGCTGCTTTCCGACATGATCGAAGTGGGCAGCTTTATCGGCATGGCCGCCATGACGGGATCGGAACTGACCATTCGCAATGCCGGCATTGCACAGCTCGGAATGATTCCCGATGTGTTTCGCAAAATCGGCATCCGCATGGAATACCGTGGCGACGATATTTATATTCCCGAACAATCACACTACGAGGTGGAAACGTTTATGGACGGCGGCATCCTCACCATCGCCGATGCCCCGTGGCCCGGTTTCACACCCGACCTGATCAGCATCGTGCTCGTAGTCGCCACACAAGCCAAAGGCACCGTGCTGATTCACCAGAAAATGTTCGAGAGCCGCCTGTTCTTCGTGGACAAGCTCATCGACATGGGCGCACAAATCATTCTTTGCGACCCACATCGCGCCAACGTCATCGGTCTCGACAAAATCCATGCGCTCAGAGGCACCAAGATGATTTCGCCCGACATCCGCGCCGGTGTAGCCTTGCTTATTGCAGCCATGTCGGCAGAAGGAGAAAGCATCATCGAGAACATTGAACAAATCGACCGCGGCTACGAAAGAATAGAAGAGCGTCTGAACCCCATCGGGGCAAAAATCGAAAGAATTTGATTTCCAGCACATGACATCATCATGGCTGTGCCACGGAAAAAACACCCGATAAAAAGCCAACTGCAGCAAGGACAGGGCCGCTGAATGGAAAAACTTCCATTTGACTTTCTCTTGGTCAGTATTCCAACCCGATGGAATTGCCCATCCCCACCGTCGCCTCTACAAGCCACCATTAAGCACTGACATTTTGACAAAACACCCAACATTGGCAAATCTTTTGATTGATTGATTAGATATTTTATTAACACAACACTACCATGACAAAAGAAAAAGACTTTGATATTCAAGATGATAACAACATCGAAGACATCAAAACCGATGTAGAAAGCACCAAGGAAGAAGGTCAGACAGCCGAAGAAACCACAGTCGTGCCAGAGGACAAAGTCGAAAAGAATGACAATAACACTGACAAAAAGTCGAAAAAACTCCGCAACCGTCATGCCAGCGAAAAAATAATCGAAGAACTGAAGGAGAAGAACGATGAGTTGAACGACAAGTACCTGCGCTTGTTTTCGGAGTTTGACAATTACAGGAAGCGTACCGCGAAAGAAAAAATCGACATGCTTGCTGTTGCGTCATCCGGTGTCATCAAGGAGCTGCTTCCCGTACTCGACGACTTTGAGCGCGCCATACAAAACATGGAAAAGAACGGCAACGAAGCCGATTTGCAAGGTGTTACACTGATTCAGAACAAACTCAAGACCGCCTTGCGCAACAAAGGATTGGAGGAAATAGAAGCTATGGGGGCCGACTTCAACACTGACGAGCACGAAGCCCTGACCACTATTCCCGTCCCCGATAAAGCCCAAAAAGGCAAGGTCGTTGACGTGATTCAAAAAGGCTATCGCCTGAACGGACAAGTGTTGCGGTTTGCAAGAGTCGTTGTCGGAAACTGAATTTAAAGCATGAAAAAAAGAGACTATTATGAAGTATTAAGTGTCGGGAAAAACGCCACTGCCGATGAGTTGAAGAAAGCCTACCGGCAGCTTGCATTGAAATACCACCCCGACAGAAACCCCGATGATAAAGAGGCGGAAGAAAAGTTCAAAGAGGCAGCTGAGGCCTACGAAGTGCTGAGCAACCCCGACAAACGCGCCCGTTACGACCAGTTTGGTCATGCCGGCATGAACGGCAGCGGCGATTTCGGCGGCTCAGGCATGTCGATGGATGACATTTTCAGTCATTTTGGCGACATTTTCTCCGATCTCGGTTTCAGCGGCTTCGGTTTCGGTGGTTTTGGCGGCGGAAGCCGACGTGGCGGCATGAAACAGCGCGGATCGAACATCAGGGTAAAAGTGAAGTTGAACCTTCAGGAAATTGCCAGTGGTATCAAGAAAAAAATCAAACTCAACAAATACATTCCCTGTCAGCACTGCCACGGCAGCGGTGCCGAAAATGGCGAGACGGAGGTATGCAGCACTTGCCACGGATACGGACAGGTGACCCGTACCATCAACTCGTTCATGGGACAGATGCAGACCTCTTCCGTATGCCCCACCTGTGGCGGCGAAGGACGCATTATCAAGAATAAATGCACAGCGTGTCAAGGACAAGGCATCAAAAAAGGTGAAGACATCATCGACATTGACATTCCAGCCGGCGTGGGAGAAGGCATGCAGCTTTCCATCAGCGGCAAAGGCAATGCAGGGCCACACAACGGCATCAACGGTGACCTGATTGTTGTCATCGAGGAAAGTAAAGATCCGGATTTTGAAAGAGACGGCAGCAACTTGATTTACAACCTTTTCCTAACCATTCCCGAAGCCATTCTGGGCACCCAGGCCGAAGTGCCTACCGTCAACGGAAAAGTGCGCGTAAAAATCGCACCCGGCACACAAAGCGGAAAAGTACTACGCCTCAAAGGCAAAGGCTTACCCAACGTAAACAGCTATGGCGTGGGCGACCTGCTTGTCAATGTAAACGTGTGGATACCAAAAAAAGTATCGAAAGAAGAGGCCGCCCTGCTTGACAAATTCGCACAATCGGAGAATTTCAAGGCCAATCCCACCGAGGATGAAAAGAGCTTTTTCAAACGCATCAGAGAGTATTTCAATTGAATAAAAATCAGCGATATAATAGCATAATAGCACACAGATGAGAGGTTGCACGAAGGTTCTGCCCCATGGCGACTTCCATCTGTCATTTTGTTGTCCGCTGATTGCAATTAACCCATAGCAGAATAGAATCATGCACGCTATAGAAGTCAAAGATGTCATAAAACGATATGCGGACCATTTGGCATTGGACAAAGTTTCGCTCACCGTCGCCCGCCAAAGCATCTACGGTCTACTGGGTCCTAACGGCGCCGGAAAAACCACCCTCATCCGCATCCTGAACCAAATCACCGCACCCGACAGTGGCGAAGTGCTGCTGAACGGAAAAAGATTACAACGCGAACACATCGCACGCATCGGCTACCTCCCCGAAGAACGCGGACTGTATAAGAAGATGAAAGTAGGAGAACAAGCCGTTTATCTCGCCCAATTGAAAGGCATATCTAAGAACGACGCGGAGAAACGCCTAAAAGCATGGTTCGACAAATTCGAAATCGGCGCATGGTGGAACAAGAAGATTGAAGAGCTTAGCAAGGGTATGCAGCAAAAAATACAATTCATCACCACCGTCATTCACGAACCGGACATCCTCGTTTTCGACGAACCTTTCAGCGGCTTCGACCCCATCAACGCCAATCTGCTTAAAGAATCTATGCTGGAATTGCGCGACCGTGGCGCCACCATTCTCCTCTCGACACACAACATGTCGTCGGTAGAGGAGCTGTGCGACAGCATCACCCTTATCAATAAAGGGCGCACCATTGTACAAGGTGCTGTTCAGGACATCAAACGCCAACACGACACTCACCGCCATGAAATCATCATCGAAACAGAACACCCCGAAGCCCTTAACACCCTGACCGAACGCTACAATATGGCATCGGAACGTCTGGGCGAAAACGGTCCTTTCCACCTGACCTTGGTGAGTGTGGCACCCAACGAAGCCCTTCACGAGGTTCTTAACATCGGTCGTCTTGTTTCCTACCGCGACATCCTGCCTTCGATGAATGACATCTTTATTTCGGAAGTCCAATCGCAAAACCACATCTCATGAATAAAATCGGACTTATTGTCAGACGCGAATACATGACCCGCGTACGCAAACGCAGTTTCATCATCATGACCCTGATTGGTCCCATACTGCTTGCCGCGCTATACGTCATCCCCATCCTTTTCGCCATGTACACTTCGAGCGGGCAAAAAAAAGTGGCTGTAGTCGATGAAAGCCATTGGTTTGAAGGCCGTTTCGAGGATAGCAAGCAACAAGTGTTTACCGAAATCATCGGCATCCCCATCGACAGCATCAAGAAAAAGGTTCTTGACGGTTATTACGACATGGCGCTCTACATCCCGGCCATGCAGCTCAACGCGCCATCCAAAGCCATCATTTACAGCATGAAGCAAGTGCCCATGGAGACAGAGGGCTATATCAAAAGCGTCATGAAAAAGGAAATCGAGGAACAAAAACTGTTTGCCTCGGGCGTGGATCCATCGGTAGTGAACGCCGTAAAGACCGACATCAACCTTTCCACCATCAAGATGAATGAAGAAGGAGCCGAGAAAGAGACCTTCAGCAAAGTGCAGTTTTCCCTCGGTATCGGCCTGTCCATGCTGATCTACTTTTTCATCATGACATTTGGCGGACAGGTAATGAGCGGCGTGGTAGAAGAGAAAACCAACCGCATCATCGAGGTCATCATCAGCTCGGTGAAGCCCTTCCAACTCATGATGGGCAAAATCATCGGTGTTTCATTAGTGGCTTTGACCCAGTTTGCCGTATGGATACTGCTTACGGGTGTCATTTTCGTGGCATTCTCAACTTTCATCGGTCTTTCAGGCACACAAGTCATTTCCGCGGGCACCCTCATGGACCAGCAGATTGCCGGCAACGACATCATGAGCAACGAAACCGTGAAAAGTATCATGGAAATTGCCGGTTCCATTGATTTCGGCACCGTCATTTGTAGCTTCCTGCTCTTCTTCATCTGCGGCTATCTGCTTTATGCCACGCTATATGCCGCCATTGGATCGCTGGTGGACAACAACACCGACTCGCAGCAGTTCATGCTTCCTGTCACCGTCCCGTTGATAATCGGGTTCCTCTCATCATTCTACATCGTCAATAACCCCGACGGGCAGCTTGCGTTATGGCTGTCGATGATTCCGATCACCTCGCCCATTTCCATGATGGTGCGCATTCCATTCGGTGTGCCTTACTGGCAGATTGCCCTATCGGTGGTGCTACTCATCGGCACTTTCATTTTCATGACATGGTTCGCCGGACGAATTTACCGCATAGGCATACTGATGTACGGAAAAAAACCTACCTATAGGGAGATTTTCAAATGGATAAAATACAAATAATTAGCATTCAAAAAGATACGTTCCGGCCTCCATTTCCTCACATTAAGAAAATCGGCGTTAAATAAAGATATTTTTGGGAAATTACAAGAAAAAGTCTATTTTTGCGGGCTGCTAAATAGTGCAGAAACTATAGAAATCAATAGATAAGTAATTTATAATCAAGTAATAAAAACAGATCAACAATGCAAAACAAAGGATTAATCAGGGCATTAGCCATCATTTTCGGGCTTATTTTCCTTTACCAGCTTTCGTTCACCCTCGTGACACGTTCCGTTGAGAAGAAAGCATCGAAGTATGCCGAAAACGAGGCCACCAGGCTTGCAGCCGGCGATCAAGCGAAGAAGGACGCCATCAGGGAAGAGAAAGAAACCTATTTCCTTGATTCCGTCAGCAACGTCAACGTGTACAACCTTTTGGTGAAGAAGTTCACGTATCGCGATGCGAAAGAAAGAGAAATCAACTTGGGTTTGGACCTCAAGGGCGGCATGAACGTCACCTTGGAAGTCTCCGTCAAAGACATCGTCAAGGCTTTGGCAGGTCCCAACGGTCAAGATCCCACTTTCGCAAAAGCCATGCAACTTGCCAGCGAACGCCAGAAAAAAAGCGAAGGCGATTTCGTGACCTTATTTGGCGATGCTTTCAAAGAAGTGGATCCCGCTGCCAGACTTGCCTCGATTTTCCTTTACGAATTTAAAGATAAAGGCATCACCGTCAACTCGACCAATGACGAAGTGCTGAAGGTGCTGAGAGAGGAAAGCGATGGTGCCATCGATCGTTCCTATCAGATCCTGAGAACCCGTATCGACCGTTTCGGCGTGGCTCAGCCCAACATCCAAAAGATGGAAAACTCGGGACGCATCCTCGTTGAACTGCCCGGTATCAAAGATCCGAAACGTGTCCGCAAACTCTTGCAAGGCACCGCTCAACTTGAGTTCTGGGAGACCTACAACTTCTCGGAAATATACCAGTTCTTTGATGAAGCCAACGCCCGCATCGCCCAGACAAGAAAGGCAGAAAAAGCTGTTGCCAATACCGAAACACTGACCTCAGAACTTGAAGAAACCGTTCTTTCGGCTATCGACAGCACATTAGCCGCTGAGGCCGATAGCACGCTCACTGCAAATGCCGATTCGACATCGAACCTTCTCAAACAACTTGGCGAAAAGAGCGACACTATACAAGCCGAAAACGAATCCATGCAGAAATTCAACGAAAATAATCCGTTATTTACCTATCTGCAACCCTCATATTACCAAAACGAATCCGGTCAAATCGCCCCCGGCGAAACCGCATGTGTCGGCGTGGCTCAAGTAAAAGACACCGCTGCCATCAACCAAATGCTGGCTGAAACGAGAAACCTCTTCCCACACAACTTGAGATTTGCTTGGACTGTCAAACCTCAAAGAACCAGACAAGAAACCGAATTTCTTGAATTGGTTGCGCTAAAAGCATCACGCGACAACAAATGCGCTCTTGGCGGTGAAGTCATTGTGGATGCCCGTCAGGACTATGGACAAAACAACCAGGTGGAAGTCACCATTCAAATGAACAGCGAAGGTGCCAAGGCTTGGAAACGCCTCACCGGCGAGAACATCGGCAAACAAGTCGCCATAGTTCTCGATAACTATGTTTACTCTTACCCCGTTGTGAACGATGAAATCCCGAACGGACGTTCCTCCATATCCGGTGGCAGCATGGATATCTCCGAAGCTCAGGACTTAGCGAATATATTGAAAGCCGGTAAGCTCCCCGCCCCCGCTCGCATTCTCGAAGAACAGGTGGTTGGTCCTTCCTTGGGCAAGGAATCCGTACAAAAAGGCATGTGGTCGATGATCTTCGCCTTCATCCTTGTATTGGCCTACATGATCTTCTTCTATAAGAAATCAGGTATCGTCGCCGATATTGCCCTTTTGGTCAACGTATTCTTCCTGTTTGGCGTGCTGGCTTGCCTTGGGTCTGTTTTAACCCTTCCCGGTATCGCCGGTATTGTGTTGACCCTCGGTATGGCTGTTGACTCGAACGTTATTATCTTCGAACGTATCAAGGAAGAATTGCGCGATGGCAAAGGAATCAGATCTGCCATCGATGCCGGTTACAAAAACGCTTACTCCGCCATTATCGACGGTAACGTCACCACTTTGATTACCGCCATCGTGCTGATAGTCTTGGGCACAGGTCCCGTCCACAGCTTCGCCGTCACGCTTTGCATCGGTATCCTCACCTCTCTGTTCACCTCTATTTTCATCTCAAGAATGATTTTCACGAGAATGCTGGACAGAAACAAGCCAATCAACTTTGCGACCAAATTCACGGAGAACTTCCTGCAAAACAAAAACTTCGACTTTGTCGGATTCCGCAAAACCGCTTACATCATTGCCGGCATCATGATTGTCATCAGCCTTGGCTCACTCGCCGTTAGAGGCTTGAACTTAGGTATCGACTTCAAGGGAGGCCGCAACTATGTGGTGCAGTTCGACCAGAATATTAAAGTGGAACAAGTGCGCAATACCCTCTCCAAGGTGAATGTCGAAGGCTGGGAGACTCCTGAAGTGAAGACCTACGGCACCAACGGACAAGTGAAAGTTACGACAAAGTACATGATCGACAACGATGGTGCCGAAGTGGACTCTCTCATCCAAACCATCCTCTATTCTGGACTGAAAGACCTCTACACCATCCCTATCACCATAGATCAATTCTCATCGGAAGATGAATCTATCGGCGTACTAAGCTCGCAGAAAGTGGGTGCTACCATTGCCAGCGACGTGACCCGTAAATCCATCATCGCCATCCTCGTCTCTCTGGTTCTGATGTTCGTGTACATCGCTATCCGATTCAAGAAATGGCAGTATGGTCTGTCTGCACTCATGGCCTTGGTTCACGATACCATTCTCGTATTGGGTATGTACTCGTTATTCTACAACATACTTCCGTTCACCATGGAGGTTGACCAGTCGTTTATCGCCGCCGTGCTGACCGTTATCGGATACTCCATCAACGCCACTGTGGTTATTTTCGACCGTGTCCGTGAAAATGTCAATCTGCATCCAAAAAACTCTTGGAAAGAGAACATGGTTTCGGCCGTCAATAGCACACTGACCCGTTCGTTCAACACCTCAGGATCCACCTTGGTCGTGTTGCTTGCCATCTTCATCTTTGGCGGCGACACCATCCGCGGATTCATCTTTGCCCTTTTGGTTGGTATTGTTGCAGGTACATTCTCTTCCATATTCCTGTCAACGCCGTTTGCTTACGGATTGCTCAATGCCCGCAAAAAAGACGAAAAACCTACGGCTGCAATTGAAAACAAGAAAAAGTAATTTATCATACCAACTTCTGAACTGCTTGCAGAGAAAATCCCGCTTCGGCGGGATTTTTTTATGGGTCACGGTGTACAATAACAGCATTATGATGCGCTATGTTTCATAGAGCAAATAATCTTACCGTACAACAAAGCTCCTTCGTTCGTGAATGATTCATTTGTCATTCCGACCATACACAAAAAAAATCCTTCTCATTTTTGCCATGGTTGCCTTGCTGCCTTTTCAAGAACATTAGCCAAGGCATTACAAAAAAACACAAGGAAAGCCATCCGTGCCCTCAGATGAATGCACACTGCACCTACAATCATATTACAATGCTGTTGCGATCAGCGAAAGAAGCCCACAAAAAAAGCCACTGCACAAGGCAATGGCTTTTTATCGTCATCGGCGGTTGTCCAATGATTAGTCTTTCTTCAGCAAGTCGCGGATTTCGGTCAACAGCTTGATGTCTTCCGAAGGCTCTGCCGGTACTGGTGCAGCTGTCTCTTTCGGTTTCTCCAGTTTTTTCTTCATACGGTTGATGCCGCGAACAACCAAGAAAATCGAGAAGGCGATGATGAGAAAGTCCAAAATCACTTGGATAAAGTTACCCCAAGTAACGGCAACCTCAGGTTCCAAAACTTTCTCACCTTCCGTGACAGCTTCAGTGATGACCCATTTCCACTCGGTGAATTTCACACCGCCCATCAACGTGCCCACAAGAGGCATGATGATATCGGACACCAAGGATGAAACGATTTTACCAAAGGCTCCGCCAATGACAACGCCAATGGCCATATCCATCACGTTACCTTTAATGGCAAACTCCTTGAATTCTTTCATAAGTTTTCCCATATTCTTTTTCTTTAAATGAAACTTTGATTTTTTACTCTTGCAAAAATAGAAAATTAATTCCGACAAAAGAAAAAACAAAATTCGACTCAAAATTCCGAAGTGAAATGAAATTGAATATCGGGATACTTTTCCATAGCGATTTGCAAGGCATACGGCGATTCGGCGAGAAACACATCACGTCCTTCTTTATCGGCAGCAAGATTTAACGCCTTACGCGTCTTGAAATCGGCGAGTTGAGCCTCGTTTTCGCTGGTAATCCAAGCCGTCTTATACAACGAGATTGGCTCATATCGGCAACTCGCACCGTATTCATGCAACAACCGGTACTGAATGACCTCAAATTGCAGTTCTCCCACGGTACCAATAATTTTGCGTCCGGTCATCTTACCTGTAAACAACTGTGCCACACCCTCGTCCGTAAGCTGTTCCAATCCCTTGGCCAACTGCTTTGATTTCATCGGGTCGGCATTTTCGACATAGCGGAACTGCTCCGGCGAGAAACTTGGAATGCCTTTGTAGTTCAGCACCTCGCCTTCGGTCAGCGTATCGCCGATCTTGAAATTGCCGGCATCATACAAACCGACGATATCGCCGGGGTACGCCTCGTCGAGCACCGACTTCTTCTGGGCCATGAAAGCCGTGGGGTTCGAGAATTTAAGTTCGCGTTTCAGCCGCACATGGGTATAGGGTTTGTTGCGCTCAAAACGTCCCGAAACGATACGGACAAAAGCGATTCGGTCACGATGGTTCGGATCCATATTGGCGTGGATCTTGAAGACGAAACCCGTAAACTTCTCTTCCTGCGGCTCAATGCGTCGTTCCTCCGTGTCACGCCCAATAGGTGTGGGGGCGATGCGGATAAAGCAATCCAACAACTCCTTTACACCGAAATTATTCAAGGCACTGCCAAAGAAAACAGGGCAAATAGCTCCCGACAGATAATCATTGCGATTAAATTCAGGATACACGCCTTGCACAAGTTCCAATTCGTTGCGCAGGGTCTCGGCATCCTCACCGATTAAAGTGTCGAGTTCCGAACTGGATAAGTCGTTAAACGCCACACCTTCGGCAATATGCTGCTTGTCCGACTGAAACAGATACAAACTTGAGCTATATATGCTGTAAACCCCCTTGAACTTCGGACCCATATTGATAGGCCAGCTCAGTGGCGTCAGATGGAGACTCAGTTTTTGCTCAATCTCATCCAATAACTCAAACGCATCTTTACCGGGCCTATCCATCTTATTAATAAAGACGATGATCGGGGTATTGCGCATTCGGCACACTTCCACCAGCCGTTCGGTCTGCGCCTCTACGCCCTTTGCGGCATCGACGACAACGATGACACTGTCAACCGCCGTCAGTGTCCGAAACGTATCTTCAGCAAAGTCCTTGTGGCCGGGGGTGTCGAGAATGTTGACCTTGATGCCTTGATAATCGAAACCCATGACGGAGGTCGCCACCGAAATACCACGCTGCCGCTCTATCTCCATCCAGTCGGATGTGGCCGTCTTTCGGATTTTGTTCGACTTAACGGCTCCTGCAACCTGAATGGCACCACCATAGAGCAATAGCTTTTCCGTTAGCGTTGTCTTACCGGCATCGGGGTGGCTGACAATGGCAAATGTCCTACGTCTGTTGATTTCGTCAATAAAAGTCATCTGGTCTTCGTATCTATCAATAAGGTTGGGAAGATGCGACAGCTTCTTTCCCGGATATAAAAAAAGCAACCCACGACGTGGATTGCTCATTGTGAGCGGTCCGGACGAGACTCGAACTCGCGACCTCCTGCGTGACAGGCAGGCATTCTAACCAAACTGAACTACCGGACCAACCTTGAAAAAGAACTCTCTCTTACTTTGCTTTGCGGGTGCAAAAATACAACCTTTTTTGATACTAAAAACAAAATCCATCAAAAAAAATCGAATATTTTTTCATCATATAACTAATACGCTGTTTATTAGGATTTAAAAAAATAACAATAACATCAAAAACAAATGAATAATAGGCAATCGAACCTTGTTGGAAAGGATTATCAGCATTATTTCGAACCATTCTTGTATGATTTCGTACCGATTTGATAGCGCCTTTCCGTCGTTGAATGGTGGAAAAGCAGGCTATTCAAGCAAAAACGTGGAGTGAAAACGGCAAAAGCGTCGCAAAAAAATACCAAAAACCAACTACCGAAAAGCCCCCTCCCCCTTCAAAACGGCGTTCTAATGAAGTTCAACAACAAATGCTCCATCATACAGACTTACAACCGGCACAGCATATTCTTCTGCTTGTCGTTTCCATTTCTCCGCCAAATAGACCGGAACCGATCGGTCAATCAGCAACACAGAAACCTCATAACAATTCACTACCGATGTCATATCCGGGCAACTTCTCCCTTTAACCAAAAGAAAATCCACCGGGATCCGAAATGATAGCGTGTCATCGACCTTATTGGCATCATCCCACAACGCCAGCAATTTTCCGCCGTATGAAACGAGATTATTCTTCTTATGTACAAAATCGCACTGAAAATCGTCAGACAAGGCAAACATTTGAGGACGAACGGACAACCCTCTTTTCAGCCAATTGGTTTTCAGACTATAATCGATGGCTCCATCATCCGAAAACAAAGCCGAATCGGCCATAACCACATGTCTTGAACCTTGAATAAAATCAACAGCCGTATGCGACCGCAGGCTATAAACGGCGAATGCTTTCTGACGGTTATTTTCAAAATGCCTGATTGTAAACGAAACCGTGAAAACCAAGAGGACCAACAACATTTCCACCACATAGCGTTTGTGTCTCAACGTAACATAAAGCAATAGCAGCAACAGCAATCCCAGCGCACAAGCATATTCCAGCGGACTCATATACAAACCTTTGATGATGGAATACGGAAGCTTCTCTATCCAAGCGATGATTGCATTCATACCATAGAGCATGCCCCATACCGCATACCCCATGATGACATTGACATAAGGGATCCACGACACCATGAGAAGCATCATCCCGCCAAGGATCACAAAGAACGAAATGGGGGTCATCAGCAGATTGCTCAACCAGAAATAGGATGAAAACTGGTGAAAGTAATAAATGGTAATGGGACAGGTCGCCAACTGGGCAGCCAATGCCACCGTGGTAATCTGCCACACTTTGTCCATCGGTCTGTTTGGCACATACAGCAAATGGTAAATCGGTTTTTGCAAGACAATAATTCCGACGACGGCCATATATGAAAGCAGAAAGCCTATTTCAAGGATATTATTCGGATTAATGCAAAGCAAGATAAATGCGGATGCAGCTATGGAATTAAGCACAAAGCCCTTGCGACGGATCATTTCGCCTATGATGACGAAGGAAATCATGGAGGAGGCCCGCAGGATGGAGGGCGACAAACCTGCAATAAGGGCATAAAACCAGATCAGCAAAAGCAACAAAACATGCTTCGTTAGCACCTGCCATCTCTTTCTTTTCAGGAAACCCAGCATAAATGAAGCTATGAGATAAATTACACCCACATGAAGCCCTGAAACACACAAGATGTGCATGGCACCTGCCGCGACATAGTTCTCCCTGATTTGAGGTGGCAGGTTGTCATCGTAGCCCAAGAGGATGGCTGCTGCCACACTAAACTCATCATCGCGAATGCCACAATGACGCAAAGCCTCCAACAAACGGTCACGAAAGCGGTAGGAAAACGCATAAACGATGCGTGCGCGATTTTCTGATAAATCCAACCATCTGCCATTGCGCAAATACACTTGACCCGTAATGCCTTTGCGCCACAGATAACCCCTATAATCGAACTCCCCCGGATTGGCGAGTCCCTCCACCTCGGCAATGGGAGCGGGAAAAGCAATCATATCGCCATAACGCAAGGCCAAGGCAGAATCGCCTTTGCCGAAGTACCCCATGACCCGTCCCGACACGGCACGCAAAGGAAGCGTGTCTTCATAATGGCAGCACAATTCAAGCACCGCACGCACGGTCTTCTCACGTTCGGAAGGAACGTCCCAAACACGTGCCACATAATAGCCCGTCATTGCCGTATCGTTACGAAAATAACCCTGTTCCCTATCCGGCTCACGCGCCTCCGTAAGCGCATAACCGGCACAAAACAGAAAACAACACAGCAGCACACCGAAAACCCAATTATACCGAAAACTTCCAAGCCACTTCGATACAGCGCTGGAAAAGACAACGAGCACCAACATGACGACAAGCAAAGAAGAAACCGGTAACGGAACGGCAAAACGAAGGCAGCACCAGATGCCCAGCGCAAAAGGCCCAATCAGCCGAACAAACGGATATTTGCCCCAATTGATCATGCTTCCGTCGGATATGATGGGGCTAAGTTATCAAAAAATGAAACAAATAGCAAAACAAATCGGCTATCTTCTCAGGCAGAGCAACCGCCTTTGAGGATAGCCGTTATGAAATAGCGCGGGATAATACCCCGATTTACAGTCAGTTCACCAGCACTTTTTGGGTCATCACCCGATTGCCGTAACGCATAATGAAAACATACATTCCTGCAGGCTTGCCTTGCAACGAATAGGCGGTTTCCGTTCGGCTTGCCGTAGCATTCAGGTCAAAAGCATCGACCTGTACGCCGCGCATATCGAACACCGAAACGCCGACATTGCCCTGCATATTGTCAAGGTGCAACACCACATCTCCCGTTGTAGGGTTGGGGGCAATTTCAACGCTCAATGTCGCGTGGTTCTCCCCAACACCATAACCATAACCGACACAAACTATCGGTATTGAATCCATGATTTCTTTTCCGTTATTAATATTCACCGTGACCTTCAAATACACCGTATCACTTTCAAAAGACAGGATTCGAAGCTCACACTGCCGCCCCTCGGAAATAATTCTCATAGGCCACACATTTGGATTCAACGTCCAGGTAACACTCTCCACTTCACCATTGGCGGCAAGACCGGCCAGGTCATACTTATAGATTTCGGTACTGATATGCGTCGGGCTGCCTCCAATAGGATGAAGGTTCCCATCGATGCTGACATCTGATGAACGGGTTTCTTCAGAAGATCCTTGCGCGCACAGCACGGTAGCCGTCGCCATAAGCAAAAGCGTTGACAATAATACGGTAAACCTTTTCATGATAGCACTTGATTATTACATTCCGCCCCCATCAATCGATAAGGGATTATTGAATACGGTGCGCCTATTATCAAAATCCATGCCAAAACATCATATTCATCTAATAAGATAGCATTCAGCCATTTTTATTCTCACTGCGCAAGGCCTCTGCAATGATTCCCGCCGCCTTTTTCGATGCGCCTGCCGTTCCCAATGTCATCCGCAAAGCGTCGTAATCCTCTATCAGACACTTTTGTCGTTTCGGGTTTCCGAGCATGTCTTTTAGTTCAGCCGCGATGTTTCTAGGCGTCAAGTCATTTTGTATCAGTTCTTTTACAACTTCCTTATCCATAATCAGATTCACAAGTGAAATGTATTTCACCCGAATCAGTTTGCGTGCGATATGGTAAGAGAGGGCGTTCGCCTTGTAGCAAACCACTTCGGGGACTGCCAACAATGCCGTTTCCAAGGTTGCCGTTCCGGATGTCACAACCGCCGCACTGGCATGATGCAACAAGTCGTAGGTCTGCTTCTCCACATAACGGATGCCGCTTTTACCTATCATTTTCTTATAAAACTTCTTGTCGAGCGTAGGAGCTTTGGCGATTACAAACTGGTATTTGGGGAAAAGTGAAGCGGTTTCCAGCATGACGGAAAGGTTGCGTTTCACTTCCTGTGTACGGCTTCCCGGGAGCAATGCGATGATTTCGCGCTTGGGGTCGAGACGGTTACGCTGCACAAAAGCCGCACGTTCGCTGAACCTGCTTTTCGCCAATGCGTCGAACAAAGGATTGCCGACATAAGTGGCGTCGATTCCATAGTTTTGAAAGAACTCCTCTTCGAAAGGAAGGATGACCAACATCTTATCGACGGTCTCCTTGATTTTTCGCACACGGCGGCGTTTCCAAGCCCACACTTGAGGCGATATGTAGTATATCACCTTGATGTGTTTATCATGGGCAAACTTAGCCATGCGGAGATTAAAGCCCGGATAATCCACCAATATAAGCGCATCGGGGCGAAAACCCAGTATGTCTTTCTTGCACTCCCTGATGTTTCTCAATATGGCCGGCAAATGGGTCAGCACCTCGGCAAAACCCATGAATGCCGTATGCCGGATGTGCTTGACCAGGGTCGCCCCCTGCCGTTTCATCATGTCGCCTCCCCAAGCACGGATGTCGGCTGCGGCATCATTTTTTTTGATCTCGGCAATCAGATTGGAGGCATGCAAATCGCCGGAAGCTTCTCCTGCTATGATATAGTATTTCATTTCAGAGCTTTGTATTAGGAGGCAGACTTCACACTAAGAAAAACACGAGCAACATGCCCACAAAGGTTACCAACAGGATGCCGCGTCCTATCTTATCGTATTGCCAGCGCACCATGAGCATTCTAAACAGCACGATGCCCGGAATAAAGGCCAACAAGAAAGGCGCCCGGTGATAGGCCGCTCCCCATTGGAAAAGGCTGAGCAGCAAAAAGAAAAGCCCAAACGATGCGGCTCCGACAAGCAGCCCTATCCAAAAACTGTCTTTTATTTTCATCTTGTCAAAATTCAAACGATTATTCTTTTTTTCTAACACTAAAACACATACCTGCGACTTTCAAGCATGTTTTGCGGCAAAGCATCCCGTTCCCCTATTATCAACCCCCTTTCATGCACAAATGCGTGTAATCGCACAATGCGGTCATCCTATCGTGCACCGTCCAGTCAAAGCCTGTCGGGACGATGGACACATAATTGTCCTGCAACGCCACAATATCGGTGTCATTGCCTTCATCCTGATAGACAAACTCGCCACCCAAGTCATAGTAGGGTTCGCCGTTTTCATCATAATGATCTTCAAACAACTCCGCCCATCGCGCCTTGGCCTGACGGCAGATGCGGACACCCTTGATCGGGTTTTCGCTACGTTTGGGAAAATTCACGTTGAGACAGACACCGTCCGGAAGTCCCTTTTCGAGTGCCTGCCGCGTAATGCCAACGATGTAGTCGTCAAGATGACTGAAATCGGCATCGGCATCGTAGCAGTCGAGGCTGAATCCCACAGCAGGGATGCCATTCATACGCGCCTCGATAACCGCGGCCATGGTACCTGAATAAATCACGTTGACCGAAGCATTCGAGCCGTGATTAATGCCCGAAACAACGAGGTCGGGACGGCAATGCATCACCTTTTGGTAACCCAATTTCACACAATCCACCGGCGTGCCATTGCAGACGAAAACCCGATAGGCGCCAGCCCTTTCGACGGGCTTCACACGAAGATGGTTTTGTGTCGTGATGGAATGGCCTTGGGCCGACATCACCCTTTCGGTAGAAATCACGGTGACTTCGCCCACCCTGCACATCAATTCGGCGAGCTTATGCAATCCCTTGGCCTGATAGCCATCGTCATTGGTTACAAGAATCTGTGGTCTTTTATCTTGCATTTGAAACATTTCAGGCTGCAAAGATAGCGTTTTTAAGGACAACTAAGAAGCTGTTTTGAGTTGTTTCGAGTTGAGTTGATAGGGGTTTTGAGTTCATTTTGTTCATCGTGGAGCGTAGCATAGCGGGCTATGTGAGCGAGACGGTGGGCAAAATGAGCCAAAAGAACATCAAATCAACCGAAAACAAAGGGAATAATTTCCGAAATAATTCAATAATAACTTTGTTGTAAGAATTAGCTACGCTGAATGCACAGCATTTCAAAACTGCTTCTAAATTCAAAACTGCTTCAACACTTGGTACAAACGGCGGGTTGGAAGTCCCATCACATTATAGAACGACCCGTTCAAGCCGGAGATACCCACATAACCTATCCACTCCTGAATGCCGTATGATCCCGCCTTATCATAAGGGCGATAGCGATCGACGTAATAGGCCATTTCATCGGCATCGATTTCGGCGAAACGCACAGCCGATTTCGCGCTGAAAGTCTTGGAACGCGATGCACTCCGCACCGTGACCCCCGTAACCACATGGTGGCGTTTCCCCGAGAGCATACCGAGCATACGCAAGGCATCGTCGCGGTCAACAGGCTTGCCCAGAATCTCGTTTCCGGCAAGCACAATGGTATCGGCCGTGATAAGCAGAAACGACGCAGGGAGTTCCTCTTGTGCAAAAGCCATGGACTTTTGGCGGCTAAGAAAAGCCGGTACTTTTTCAGGCGACAAGGTGGCAGAAAAGATTTCAGGCGTTTCCTTGGTCATCACCGTAAAATCAAGCCCCATGCCACGCAACAACTCTTGTCGGCGCGGCGACTTGGACGCAAGAACGACTTGATAGCTTTTCAAATTGTCCAGCATAACACCATCTTTTTACCAATAATGAGCCACATCCGACATCCACTTGCCTTGCACTTTGAGCGTCTGCTCGATGACATCGCGGGCACATCCGCGCCCACCGCCCAAATGACTGATGTAAACGCAAATATCCATTATTTCTTTCGCCGCATCGGCAGGACACACCGGAACACCCACCATTTGCATCACGCGATAGTCGGGAATATCGTCGCCCATATAAACGATTTGCGAAGCGTCAAGGTGCTTTTCGGCCATATATTCTTTCAGCTTGGCCACCTTGTCGGGCACACCCGTATAGACATCCGTCACGCCGAGACTGTGCATCCTGATAACCGTAGTGGGACAAACCGCTCCCGAAATAACGGCAACATGGTACCCCAATTTCACGGCCAGCTGCAAGGCATATCCGTCTTTCACATTCGACAAGCGCAACGCCTCGCCTTGGGCATCCACCAGCACCGAACCATCGGTGAGCACGCCATCGTAGTCAAAAATGAAAGTGGTGACGGCAGGAAGTAATGCTTTGAAATTGCTCATTGCATAATTATATTATATTCAACTTATTACAAAATAACCTCACAAAAGCAAAACCTTTGTTTTCGATGCACGAAGATAAGGATTTTTTGAACCGACAGGTTTGGATAAATCTTGCAACCGACATTTTTATGCACTATACAGCCATATTAAGAAACAACTTCACCATGAGCTATTGGCAGTATTCATAAAGAACAACAACATTCCTTCCTTTTGCCATAAGACCTTGGAAAGTTTTTGACGGTGCCTGGTATGCGGGTGAAGTCATGGCAAGTGAAACCGCAAAAAGCGCTGAAAAGCAAGAAGAAACAAATAATTACAAGTTTGTGTCAACAACTTTAATATAAAAGAAATAAAATGCCTAATTTTGCAACTGCATTATACAACTAAATAAAGATGAGGATTAGACACCAGTCTGACAACACGGAACAGATTGTGGCATTGGCAGTTGAAGCCATAGAATCTGTAAAAGGAAAAGAAATCACAACATTGGATTTACGCGAAATCGGCACATCGGTGACGGATTATTTCGTCATCTGCCATGCCAATTCCAAGACACAAGTCGATGCCATTGCCGATAAAGTGGTGAATCATGTGTTTGATGGTGTCAAGGTCAAGCCCTATCACATCGAGGGACGAGACAATACGGAATGGATTTTGATAGACTTTGTGGACGTGGTCGTTCACGTCTTCCTGCAATCGGCACGCAGCTTCTACAATTTAGAAGAGTTATGGGCTGACGCGGAAAGAATCGTAAGAGAAAAAGACGACTAATTGTTTCAAAACCTACACAGACTTAGAACTTTAGAATGGAAGAACAAAACAGCAACCCACCTGGACCCCAACCCCAGCATACACCCAACAGAAAACCCGGGAAGAAACGCCGGCTCTCTTTATATTGGCTTTATGCCATATTGGCAGTTCTGTTGATCGGCTTTAATTTATGGGGGCCTTCTAAGGGATCGCAAGAGAAAATCGATCAGGGGAAATTAATCGACTTGCTCAAAAACGAGCAAATCCAGCGCATTGACCTTGTCAATAAGGAAACCGCCGAGATTTACTTGAATAGCAAAGGCCTATCAGCGCATTTCCCTGACATGACACCCAATAAAAAGGGGACGACGGAATCGCCGAGCTATACCTATAACATCGGATCATTAGAGCGTTTCGAGGAATTGGTACAGACTACCCAAGAAGGACTACCAAAGCCCGTATATATCAACAACGTCAGCAAAAAAAGCTGGGGATGGGAGTTTCTCATCGGCTGGCTACCGCTCATTGCGCTGATTCTTATATGGGTCGTCATTTTCCGACAGATTGGCCGTGGCGGTGCAGGGGGCGGACAGATTTTCAGTATCGGCAAGTCGAAAGCCCAGCTGTTCGACAAGGACAACATCCCCGTCAACGTCACATTCAAGGATGTCGCCGGATTGGAAGAAGCCAAGGTCGAAATCATGGAAATCGTTGATTTTCTGAAAAATCCAGAGAAATACACCAAGTTAGGCGGCAAGATTCCAAAGGGCGTGCTCTTAGTAGGCCCTCCCGGAACAGGAAAGACCTTGCTGGCCAAATCTGTGGCCGGTGAAGCCAACGTGCCGTTTTTCAGCATCTCCGGATCTGACTTCGTGGAAATGTTCGTCGGCGTGGGTGCTTCCCGTGTGCGCGACCTTTTCAAAAACGCAAAAGAAAAATCGCCTTGCATCATCTTTATCGATGAAATAGATGCCATTGGCCGCGCCAGAGGCAAGAACCCCATCAACGGCGGCAACGACGAACGCGAGAGCACCTTGAACCAGTTACTGACCGAAATGGATGGTTTCGGCACCAATTCAGGTGTCATCGTGCTGGCCGCCACCAACCGTGCCGACATTCTCGACAAAGCCCTCATGCGTGCCGGACGCTTCGACCGGCAAATCTATATCGAACTGCCCGACCTCGTTGGTAGAAGGGAGATTTTCGAGGTGCACATGCGCAACCTCAAACTGGGCAACGATGTTGACCGTGAGTTCCTCGCCCGCCAAACGCCCGGTTTCTCCGGCGCCGACATCGCCAATGTGTGCAACGAAGCCGCACTTATGGCAGCCCGCAACGGCAAGGACCAAATCGAAAAGCAGGATTTCCTGGATGCCATCGACCGCATCATCGGAGGTCTGGAAAAGAAAAACAAGATTATCACTGCCGACGAGAAGAAAGTCATCGCTTTCCACGAGGCGGGACACGCTACTACGAGCTGGCTGTTGCAATATGCGCATCCGCTGGTGAAAGTCACCATAGTGCCCCGCGGCAAATCACTCGGTGCCGCATGGTACCTGCCCGAAGAGCGACAGATTACCACCAAGGAACAGATGTATCACGAGATGATTGCCACTTTGGGTGGACGCGCCTCGGAGCAAGTGATTTTCGGACAAATCTCTACGGGCGCCTTATCCGACCTCGAAAAGGTCACCAAACAAGCCTACGCCATGGTGACTTACTATGGTCTCAACGAAGTGATTGGCAATATCAGCTATTACGATTCCAGTGGCCAACAAGACTTCTCCATTACGAAACCTTTCAGCGAAAAGACGGCGGAAGTCATCGACCAGGAAATCAGCAAACTGATTGAAAGCGCTTATCAGGAAGCCATCGACATATTGAAGGATCATCGCGACGGCCTCACCCGTCTGGCCGAGAAACTCATCGAAAAGGAAGTCATCTTCAGCGAAGACCTTGAGCAAATTTTCGGGAAAAGACCTTGGGACAAGGAAACGGAGAGCGAAAAGCTCATCGACAAGCCGAAAGAAGACGTTTCTGAAAACCTCATTTGACATGGCTTGGAGCGGAGAGGACAGAAAGGGAGTAACCAACAAGGAACAAATCCTGGCCAAGGTGCGCAATGCCATCATTGAGAAGCCCGAAGCGGTTTTCAAGGACATCGACCAGCACAGCGACACTTGGGTGCCTATCAGCGAGGAGGATGGCACGGCCATCACCTTTGTGCAGCATTTCAAGGACCAAGGCGGCATCTTCATCTATTTGGAGAGCGAACAGGAACTCGCCGACTGCCTGCGCCAATTAGTTCCCGAAAACGAATGGGAGCCTTTATGGTGCACCAGCCCCGACATTCAAGAACTGTTGAAAAAATACGGCATTCCCTACACGACCGGAACACAACGCAATCCGAAACAGAAACTGGTCAGCATCACAGGATGTGAGTGCTTGGTGGCGCAAACAGGAAGTGTTGTCGTTTCGGAAGCTATGACCCGCTCGCGCACCGCCTATACCCTCCCCGATGTCCATCTTATTGTTGCCCGTAGCGAACAGATAGTGCCCGGATTGAAAGAAGCCTTTGTGCAACTGCAAGAGCGTTACGATGAGACCCATCCGTCTCAGCTTGCCATCATCACAGGCATCAGCCGCACGACTGACATTGAACAAATGCCCATTTATGGCGTAAATGGCGCCAAACAGATTGCCGTATTCCTTGTGGATGAATGAGGATGATAACTGTCAGCCATTGGCCGTTTGTCAATAGGCTGCTTTTGTTCCGCTTGCTTTTATAGCCCCGACCATCATGGGTCATGCTGTCCGGCTGGCTTCTACTCTTTGATGAACTTTCCTTTCAGAATTTCCTTTTCCGAGTTGTAAATCCGATAGGCGTACACACCTGCGGGCAAACCACCCACACCTACAGTGAGCACATTGCCTTGGCCGCGGATGATGCGGTCCACGCGGGGACAAATCGAGCAATCAGGGCAGCACCCGCTTCATCACCTCCACAACCATGCTTCAGTAAAGTCTTTACCCTTTCAGTTGCTCGATGATGGCTTCTATACCCACGCCTTCGGCTTCGGCGGAATAGTTGCGGATGATGCGGTGACGCAATACTGGCACGGCGACGGCCTTCACGTCTTCAATATCAGGTGCATATTTTCCAGCGAGCAAGGCATTGGCTTTTGCGCCGATAATCAAATACTGTGAGGCTCGCGGACCGGCTCCCCAGCTCAGGTAACGGTTGGCCCACTCATGCGCTTTCGGCGTGTTCGGTCGTGTCTTCGAAACAAGATTCACCACATATTCGTACACATTGTCAGACACGGGTACGCGACGAACAAGCTGTTGGAAATACAAAATCTCCTCGGGCGACAGCACCGCATCCACCATAGCCTCATGACCCACCGTCGTGCTTTTCAAAATATCGATTTCCTCGGAATACGAGGGGTAGTCAAGACACAGGTTGAACATGAAACGGTCAAGTTGCGCCTCCGGCAAAGGATAGGTGCCTTCCTGTTCTATCGGATTCTGTGTGGCCAGCACAAAGAATGGCGCTTGCAGCTTGTAGGTTTTTCCCGAAACCGTGATGCTTTTTTCTTGCATAGCCTCCAATAGTGCAGCCTGGGTTTTGGGAGGTGTTCGGTTGATTTCGTCGGCAAGGATGATGTTCGAGAACACTGGCCCTTTGATAAACTTGAATTGCCTCGATTCATCAAGTATCTCTGTACCGATGATATCGGACGGCATCAGGTCGGGGGTGAACTGTATGCGGCTGAACAAAAGTCCCAAAGCCTTCCCTATGGTATTCACAAGTAAAGTCTTTGCCAGCCCCGGCACGCCTACCAACAGCACATGCCCCTGACAAAAGATGGAAAGCAGGGTATCGTGTATCACTTCATTCTGACCCACAATGACCTTTCCTATTTCGCGGCGCAGCCTATCGTAGCGTTCCACTAACGCCTTGGCGCCTTCAACATCCGAACCAAACATTCTGTCTTCCTTATTAATGATTCACCAAATCTTTCGAACCTGCTCCAAACGGTCACTCCGTCTGCCAATTGAAATTGAACGTGCAATCCTTAAACTGCTCGTCAATACGGATGAAGGCGCGTTTCGACTTGGAGGCGATCCAAGTATCAATGGCATGTTGCTTCTTGTTTTGCAATGCCCATTCCTGTATCAGGTTATAGTCGTCTTTGATGTTGGCCTGATGTGCATCCGTCTTCTTTTTTACCATGACAAGACGGAAAGCATCCTTGTTTTCGTTAGTGGTCATCGGCACCGGGTCGCTCAACTGCCCCACTTCGAGTTTGCTGATGACAAAAGACAAGTTCTTGAACTCGTCATACACCTGTTCCAACTCCTGCAAGTCCTGCAGGCTGATGCGGTTACTCCCCGTAGCCGGATTGAAGATATAGCCGCCGTTATTTTTCGAATCGTCATCGCTGTACTGCTTACAGGCCGCTTCAAAGGTTATCTCTCCGTTGCGAATGGCCTTCACCACCGAATCGAGCTGATTTTGCGCCTTTTCAAGCGCTTCAATTGGCACTTTGGCTTTCAGCAAAATATGGCGACAATTTACCATATTGTCTTTCTTCTCAATCAGTTGAATGATATGAAAACCAAAACTCGTCTCTACAACTTCGGATATTTCACCCTCGCGCAGATTGAAAGCCGTCGCTTCAAATTCCGGTGCCAGCGAACCATTTTTCTCAACAAATCCCAGCTCACCGCCTTTGGATGCGGTACCCGGATCTTCGGAATACAACACAGCCATGGTGCCGAAACTCTCACCGGCGAGAATGCGCTTGCGAATCTGATACAAACGGTCTTTAGCAGCAAGTTTTTCATTGACACTCACAGGAGGACGTTTCACAATCTGGTTCAGTTCGTACTCAGGACTGACCATGGGAATACTGTCTTGGGGTAATTCGCGATAGAAGGCTTTCACCTCTGCCGGTGTGACTTCCACTCCTGACATGATGTTGTTTCGCACCTGCTCCTGAAGCAACTGGTCCTTTTTCGCCTTGCGCAACTCATCCTTGATTTCGGACAGGGTCTTTCCAAAATAGGCTTCCATTTTCTCTTGCGATCCTATCTGCGAAATGAAATAGCTGATGCTGCGACTCATCTCGGCTTCCACCTGGTCGTCGGTGATGGTGATACTGTCCATTTCCGCCTGATTGAGCATCAGTTTCTGAAACAGCAAATCCTCGAAAATCTGACAACGCAACGAGCCTGCATCCCCAACGGCACCGCCTTGAAGACGGTATTGCAGGTAACGGTTTTCAATATCGGATTGCAGGATGATGTTTTTGCCGACCACGGCCACCACCTTATCAACGACTTGCGTCTGCTGCCCCTGTGCAAAACAAGGTATGGCAGCAAACAGCAATGCTATAGGTAAGAACTTTATTTTCATCTTTCTATGGGTTATCAATAAACAGTAAATGCTTTTTCTTTCACAGCCTTTTCATACAAATCGAACTTCATCTGGTCGAGCAGTTCCTTTTTCCGTTTCATGAGAATGAGTTTGCGGATGTTGTCATACTCCATCTCAATAGGAGAAACACTTTCTTCGAGCAAATAGTCATTGAAGCGCACCATGTAGGTACAGGTGTCTTTTTCAAACGAAACGAAACGCCGCTGCTTCAGAAAACTCTCCGTATTGTATATTTCAATAGGCACTTCATTCAACAGGTCATCAAGGCGCATCCACTCATCTACGTTGTAATGACTCGATATAACATACGGCGATGCCAAAGCATCGAGTTCTGAAATCTTCAACGTGTCGGGCGATGCCATCAGCTTCCGTATCTGCCAGCAATTCTTTACTATCAGAGGCAGTACCACATACGCCGCTTTTACTAAGGTGTGGCGCAGTTGAAAATTGCCGGGATTCTGCCGGTAGTATCGTTCAATTTCCTCGTCATCGACCACGGTGTCGAGGGTTTGTTCCATCAGTTCCGTTTCGTAGGTATAGATCAACAGCGAATTGCGGTACTCGTCGATTTGTTTCTTAAAGTCGCGCTGTCCGGGCGACAGGAATTTTTCAGCCTGATGCACCACCACCTGACGGTGAATCCATGAATCAATGAAGGCATTGGTACGTGCCAAACTGTCGTAATGGTCTTTGCTCTCGGCGATAATATCTTTCAAGTCTGTGTCGTACAGATAATTGCCGTAGCATTCCGCCACGACAATCTTATCCGATTTACGTATCAAGGCATCGCAACCCGAAAACAGCACAAGGCAAGACAATCCGATCAGAAAAGGCAACCGTTTCATCAATAGCGTTTTCTGACTTTTTCGAGTACGGACTGGTTGACCTTGACCGGATATTTCTGGCGCAAGCGTTCCATCCATTGCTGTTCGAGTTCAGCCTGATAGTCGCTGGTCACCAAGCCTTTGGCTTCGCCCAGTGTTTTCTGTTCAGGCCCACGGACCTCCTCAACCACCACCAACACTGTTGTTTTATCTACGGTGGAAGGAATTTCTTTCACAGCACCTTTTTTCCATTCGGTTTGATCCACAAACTGGTTGTCGCCTTTCTGGAAAAATCCCTTGCGCATATTAATTTGGGGAATGGAGTCACGCGAAATCACGCTACGCAAACTGTCAATAGCGACACCTTGTGCGACGACAGCCTTCATTTTCGCCAGCGATTCGGGGTTTGTGGTCGAAATCACTGCGGCATAGACACGGTCGCCCCAAACATATTTCGATCCTGTGCGTTCATAAAACTGCTCCAATCCCAGCGTATCTTGTATGGCTTTGCGCCACACCTCACGCTCCATCAAATCGAACAGCAAAATGCCGTCATAGTATTCTTTCACCACATGGGCAAACTCCGGATAGCGTTCTTCGAGATGCTGATCCGCATAATCCATCAGTTGCTTGTTGGAATATTCCTCATAAAGCTGATAAGCGTATGTGGCTATGGTAACAAACTTCTGCGGCTTCTGGTTTTTCTTGATGAATTCGACAAAATCACCCACCTTGAAAGTCTGTTTTTCAATGGTGAAGATCGGAGCTTCCATCGACACTTCCGCCGCCGGAACAAAGCTGCCCGACAAAACAGTACTGTCTATGGTCGCCATGAAGGCTTCGAGATTTTTATCGTTCTGACTGAAGCGATAGTCCTTTCTGAGCTGTTTCAGCACCACTTCCTCCGATTTTTTCGAGCGCATGTCCTTTTCCAGACGCTGTGTCAGTCCATAGCTTTCCTTTTCAAACGATTCGACTTCGGAAATACTGTTCAGCTTGATGATATGGAAACCATACATGGAACGAACGGGCTTGGCGATTTGTCCGGGTTGTATGCTCTTGACGGCTTCGATAAACTCAGGAACAATACGGCTCACCGTGAAGTTGCTCAAGGTGCCGCCACGCGAAACAGTGCCACGGTCGTCGGAATACTGGTTGACGGATTCGATCCAGTTTTTGCCATCTTGCGCCATCAGTTCCTTGTAGATATTTTCAGCTTTCTCGCGCATTGCGGCTTCTTCTTCCGGCGTTGCTTCGGCTTCCAGCTTCAAAAAGATGTGTGCGGCTTGCGTGGATCCTATGGCTTTTGTAGCACTTGCAACTTTAATGATATGATAGCCGAAATCACTGCGCACCGGCATCGAAATGTCTCCCGGTTTGGTGTTGTAGGCTCCTGTTTCGAAAGGATACACCATATCGAAAACGGTGAAATAGCCTAAATCGCCATGGTTGCCTTTACGTCCCGGCCGGCCTCCCTCACCTTTCATGTCGCGTGCCGAGGGATCATCGGAGAACTCCATGGCCAATGTGCCGAAATCTTCACCTTTCAAGGCGCGTTTCCGCAGGTCAAGAGCCTTATTGTAGGCCTTCAACGTGTCGGAGGGCATGGCGTGTTTGTCGCAGGCAATCAGGATATGCGAGGCGCGGATGTCGTACTGCATACGGTCGTAGGCTTCATGCAGCAGTTCGTCACTAACTTTGTCGTTGGAAAAATATGGCTTGGCAAGCTGCTTGCGATAGCCTTCTAACTCCCGCTTAAACTTAGCACTGGTGTCGAGCTGCATCGCCTGAGCCTCCATGACCTTCATGCGATAACCGGTGTAAAGATCCAAATACTCGTCCACCGACTTTTTCTCCACCACATTGTTATTCAAGTTGTTTTTCTCGTAAACCTCGGTAAACTCCTTCACCGTGACAGCTTTGTCGCCAATGGTCATCAACGTTTGACGGTCAAGTTTCGACTGGGCACCCACATTCAACATCGCCAGCATAAAAAAAGGCAATGCCATGATTTTCAACGTATTCATTTTCATTGTTTCAACGATTAAATGTTTATATCACGTAATACTGTATTCAAAAGAAGCTGTAAAAATACACAAAATGCGGCAATGTAGCAGCATCGACAAGAATAAACGTATGAAAACGCGGAATATTGCATGGCGGTTGGCCTCACAAGCCGTCGCTTTTCTCTTCCTAATGATTATTGTTCAGGTTTCCCTGCAACTCTATGCCTTCGGGAGTCAGATTCAAATCATAAAGGGTTACTTTTTGCAACACCTCCGACAGCTGATCGATAGCGGACAAGTGCACGACTATGCCACCATTTCCTACTTGCTCAAAGACAGCTTCGGACACCTTTCCCTCTATCATTTTCATCACGACGTTCAACAGCATGGCTGAAGCCATGCCTTCGCCGAACGACACGCGCAAATCGGTGCCTTTCAGCTCCTCGATTCGCATATCGACATGCAATGTTTTCGTAAGGAACAAAGCCTTAATCTCTGTGAAGACACGAAGGATCTTGGCATCCACTTGGGCAAACGAAAGCGGTTGCTCCACCTTGTCGGCGAGAAGCTGCTGCAACTCCGGATAGGTCATTAGGATTTTCATGTCATTTCATGTGTTACTGAGGTCTTATTGTATAAAAGGTGGTGTCTCAGAAGCACCCGACTGCTACGTTACTTTCTATATCCAGACTCGATCACGTACTTGAGCACGCTCATTTGCCCTTAATATCATAACATTGCATAGGGACACCTCCGAAACACCTTGCTATTTCTTAGTAGATTATTTGTTTTGAGATATCTTCTTTTTCAGAGCAACGAGAGAGGGACTCACTCCTTCACCACTTTGTCCGTAAACACCTTACCATTTTTCATCGTGACACGCATCAGATAGTTTCCGGTGGCGAGGTCTTGCATTTCGATTTGTTCCAGACCACTGCTTTGCGCACGCACTAAAAAGCCTTGCATGTCATACAGTTCCACTTGGGCGGGATGCATGTCGGGCGAGTATTTCATTTGCAGCTCATCTTTTGCTGGGTTTGGCCAGAAAGCGTAGGGGCGGATGTACTCTTCCATCTCAGGAGCGGAAAATGTTCCATTGGCAAAGAACTTGAGAAGGAAGATTTCCGGAGGAGAACCATAACGGTTTGAACCATTAATATCTGAATAATAGCAATATCCTGACACAAGGCATCCGCCGTCGGAAAGGGTTGTCACGCAGTTGGATTCATACACCTTCATGTCGTATTCCGGATAGTACCTGTTCCAATATCGTTGCCAAATGATGTTGCCTTCGATGTCCATCTTCGTCACCACCAGACTGTTGATATAATCGTAACCGAAACCATGCTGCCCCCCTACCATATATGAGAAATAGAAATTGTCTTCTCCGGCCATATCCGAACAAGTGGCGCCATTCATCACCTTAATGCTGTCGTTTACGGTTCCAATCTCACCTTGGCCTGCATAAGCATAGGAAACGATGTTGCCGTCTGCGTCAATTCTCATGAAGCCAATAACATCATCATACGCCCAATCGAATTGGGTATATTGGCGAGACAATGAACCATCACCACCCAAAATTACCGAACCATCAGGCAAAGGAATACAGGTATGGACAATTTCGATACTGAGATCAACTGTGAAATAGGGACTTGCGTTTTCTTCATGAATTTGCTTGGGGACAGCTTGGTTGTTGACCAGTTCCAGATTCCTGTTTATCCGCACAAGATACCGCTGTCCATCCGATTCCAGAACTTGACCATAGTCACCACTGCCATCCCGATATTCAAATAAACTGCCGCAGTTGTTTATAAAAAAGCTGGTTGGATACTGGTATGGCGAGATGGCGGTAAGTTCCCCTTCAGTCGTCAGACGGTAAAAAATCGGGTTGGCTCCGGAGACGCCCGAAAAGCAAATGATATCGCCGCTGCTGTCCATGATGGCTGCTAATAAAAGGTCAGAACGGTAGGGTCCCGGAAGCTCTATCTCTTTTTGCCACATCAGATGCAGGTCATGGTCGAACTTTGCCATGAAAGGCCTGTCGTAGTGAAGGTTGTTGTCGTGTGTGTAACCTATGGCAAGGCAATGGCTCGGTTCGGCCGGGTCGTCAAAAAGCCTTACCACGAAAGAAAAACGTCCCTCGTAGCCCAATGGAAGTTCTCCGACCACGGTTCCCATGTGCGAAACCTTGTACACCATCGGGGGGAAAGCGACACTGTCCGATTCGTAGCAACTGACGGGCTTCAGGTCACTTACTGCTACAAGATAGCAGCCTTCCGGATTGCTTTCAGGAGCAACCTCCAAAGTGAAGGTGTATGGTACCTCCCATTTCAGTGTGTGAAGGATGGGATACGGGTAAGGATGCTCAAACAGAAAATCGGGTTGCTGAGCCGCCGAGTTGGAACAAAGCAACATTGCAAGGACGGTGCCTAGGATAAATAGGGGTTGTTTTTTTGTTTTCATTGCGTTCTGTTTTAGAAAGGTTTGTTCATATTCAATGAATCAAATTAATAGTACAAAACATACATGTTGACAATATGCAATCATCCCCATTTATAGGGATTTTATGCTTAAACACCATTATTAATGGGGACGGTATCTCTTGTTTCTCCTTTTTTTTCATTCAGGCAAAGCTGTTTCAGCAAAATCGACTTCCACAAATGTTTTGAACAAATTATTATCTATTCCTAAGATTATGAAACAAACGCATTTTGCAAAACTAAAATTTTGTCCAACGGCGAAGTCCGTTGCTGCTCAATATCCTTGCTGATTTTTCTGTACCACCTAGTCGTAAAACACTTTTTTCAAAAAATCTTCCCGTTTTTTCGGGCTGCCTTTGACAATGCGGAGAACTTAAATAAAACAAAAGTGAAACTCAATTACTTTTTCACTAACTCTACAGTATAAATCTCAGGAGCAGCTCTTGAGGTCGCAATAATAAGTTACAATAAAATGATAAGTAACTGCTCAAAAATAAACTACAAAAAACGACTTGGGACTTTTTGATGGCGACCACCTGCGATGACCATGCCAACGCTCCCTTAAAGGCAAATGCTGGCCGTCTTGCCAAAAGCCGTCATGGTCTCGGCTCTATCCATGGTCACGCGGTCTCAAGTCCTATATACATCCTAAATTTGTTCATCCACTTACTTGTTTCGAGGCAATCTTTTTGTACGACGTTCTGCTGGCATCAACTCCGTTTGCTGTAGTTGGGTGCTTCCTGCGTGATGGAGACATCATGCGGATGGCTTTCCAAAATGCCGGAACTGGTGATGCGGATGAACTTGGCATTTTTCAGCTCGTCAATGGTATGCGAGCCTGTATATCCCATGCCTGAACGCAAGCCGCCTACCATCTGATAGACCACTTCCGACAGCGTTCCCTTGTAGGGGACACGTCCAACAATACCTTCGGGCACCAATTTCTTAATGTCCACTTCCGTGTCTTGGAAATAACGGTCCTTCGATCCGCATTGCATGGCATCAAGCGACCCCATACCCCTGTATGTCTTGTATTTACGGCCTTCAAATATCACGGTGTCGCCGGGCGATTCGTCAACTCCGGCAAAGAGAGACCCCGCCATGATGGTGGATGCGCCCGCGGCAAGGGCTTTCACGATATCACCCGTATAACGGATGCCTCCATCCGCAATAATCGGAACGTTACGTCCTTTGAGCGCTTTCGCCACATCGAAAATAGCGGTAAGCTGCGGCACGCCGATACCTGCCACGACGCGGGTCGTGCAGATAGAGCCTGGACCTATGCCGACTTTAACGGCATCGGCGCCTGCCTCAACCAAGGCGATGGCTGCCTCTCCTGTGGCAATATTTCCGGCTACAATGTCAATGTTTGCAAAATGTTTCCGTACCGTGGTCACCATTTCGATCACGCCTTTGGAATGTCCATGTGCCGTATCGATCACCAAGGCATCCACACCGGCTTCCACGAGTGCCGCGGCACGTTCGATGGTGTTGCCTGTCACACCGACAGCAGCAGCCACACGAAGACGGCCACGCTCATCCTTGCAAGCATTGGGGCGCTCCTTGACCTTCATAATGTCCTTATACGTGATCAGACCGACAAGATGGTTGTCGGCATCGACTACGGGAAGTTTCTCAATTTTATATTCTTGAAGGATGTCGGCTGCTTTATCAAAAGCGACTTCACGCGTGGTGATGAGATGATCCTTGGTCATCACTTCGGAGATAGGGCGCTCATAGCCACGTTCAAAACGCAAGTCGCGGTTGGTGACAATACCGACAAGCACATTGTTGCTATCAATAACCGGAATGCCTCCGATATGGTATTCGCTCATCAGCGCGAGAGCATCCTTCACCTTAGCATCGACATGGATGGTAATCGGGTCGATGATCATGCCGTTTTCAGCGCGTTTCACCTTGCGCACCTCAGCCGCCTGCTTGTCGATGCTCATGTTTTTGTGCAACACGCCGATGCCGCCTTCCTGCGCAATGGCAATGGCCATTCTCGATTCCGTCACCGTGTCCATGCCCGCCGAAACAACAGGAATGTTCAACTGGATATTGCGTGAAAAATAAGTCTTAAGGTCGGTTTCACGAGGAAGAACATCGCTATAGGCAGGAACCAACAACACGTCGTCGTATGTCAAGCCTTCACCAACAAATTTATCGTTATCAAGTGCCATGGCTGTAGATTTTATTAATCTGCAAAGATAGTTTTTTTATTTTTCGAGCACCACATTTTTTTGATTATGCCCCAACAAAACAGTCTTATCCTCCAAAAAAGGCCTTCAACAACAAAGGTGACACTCAAACCTGATGAAATTCAATTAATCACCAACTTCCGGTTCAATTCAAAGCCATCCTCGTCCACACAACGAAGCCGGTAAATGCCTTTCTCGACATCGATAGGCATTTGGTGATTGAGACGTGTCTGCCCGAGAAAATGCTCATTGAGCGACCAGAAAATGGTCTTCTTCGGATTACGATGCGCTATTTCAAAAATCACCTGCTGCCTATCGCCCTTGATGCCTATGGGAATGGTGACACGGGCATCGGATTTGGGATAGATGAACGACATCACCTCGTCGGCATCGTTTCCACAGCCTTTGTAATAGGCGGGCATGGGACGATAACGCGGCGAGTGCTTCTTGTAGAACCACTCCATGACGGGAGGCAACACGTAATACACCTCATAGCACTTTTGATCGACCGGATAACAACCGGGCTGCACCTGATACTGGCGGGTAGAATCCAAAAACACCTTGCGATGGAAAGGACACACACCCATTTTATTCTCCACATTGGCAGCCAGCACTTTGCGTGTTTTGTCGCACACTTCCGACTTGGGGAAGCCCGATTCTGCACAAATCTCTATTTCAACGGCTTGGGCTGTATGATCGGGATAGGAATACCGGTCGTTGATACGTCCCAACACATCAAAGAGCAAAGGCGCCGCAACTCCTACGCCGGTTAGTCCGGGGCGACCTTCTCCGTCAGCATTGCCCACCCAAACGCCAATAACATGACGGTCGGTCACGCCGATAGCCCACGCATCCTTGAAGCCATAACTCGTTCCTGTCTTCCACGCCACCTGCTTCGATGATGAAAAACCGCCCCATCCGACTTGCGAGCTGGGACGCGACAGCCCTTTCATCACGGAAAAAGTCTGTGCTATGGCCTCAGCCGAAAATGGCGATTCCGTCGCATCGATGGTATCATTGAAGCCCTCATTGACTGCCACGGCAAGTTTTCGCCCTATCCTGCCATACGCCATCACCATGTCGTAAAGCGATGCCTCCGCACCACCTACGATAAGTGACAGTCCGTAATGGTTGGCATCGAAGACAATGCCGGATAGACGAAGACGTTTCAGCAAAGCATGGAAACGCGGCTGTCCGTAACGTTTCAGCAACTCGACAAAAGGTGCGTTCAACGAGTTTTGCAAGGCTTGCCGTGCCGTCACAGCCCCCCAATACTCACCGGAATAATTACGCGGGGTGAACCCCGACAAGTTGACCGGAATATCGGGAAGCACCATGTCGCACAACAAGGTGCCTTCATCAATCATAGCCGCAAACAAAAAAGGCTTCAGCACACTGCCGGTAGAGCGTTGCGCACGAATCATATCAACCATGGAGGCATCGCTGGCTTGCATGTTATTGCCCACATAAGCCTTGGTCTCCTGCGACAGGTAGTCGTAAACAATCACGGCGGCATTCTCCACCTGATTTAATGCATTATTGGCGTAATGCCGATTCATAATATCAATGACATTCAGTTGCATAGATGCATCTATGGAAGAAACGATGTGTTTTCCATGCTGTGTCTTATTTGCTTCCGCCAAATAATGATAGGCTTTTATCGGCATGTCGTACGGTTTTGAAGGCAGATCTTCCGTCAATGCCAACTCATAGTCGTCTGGCGACAATTTAGAAACATGGAAACGTTTTGGGATAAAGACTTTCGTTTGCATCAATCGCCGCAGCAGTTCGTCTCGTTTGACTTGCAGGCGGTCGCGCGAACGTCCGGGATGAATGAGGGATGGTGAGTTGGGCAGTACGGCAAGCGTAGCGGCTTCACCCCACGTCAACCGGTCGGGGGATGTCTGAAAATAACGCCAAGCGGCAGCATCTATGCCCACCACATTACCGCCATACGGCGCATTGGCGGCATACAGATTCAGTATCGTATGCTTGGAATAACGCGATTCAAGACGCACCGCCAACACCACTTCAATAAATTTCTCGAAGTAGGTGCGCGGCTTGTTCTTACGCGCCATTCTGACCACTTGCATGGAAAGGGTGCTTCCTCCCCTTACCACATCGCCTTTTCGCACATTGTCAATGAAAGCCTTGACAAAAGAAACCGGATTGAATCCGCCGTGCAGAAAAAAATAATGGTCTTCAAACTCAAGGAGGCAGGCCACGTATTTTGGAGTGTAGCTATCGGTAGCAGGAAAGCGCCATTGTCCGTCATCGGCAATCCTCGCACCCAGCAAAGAGCCATCGCTTGCCGTCAATACCGTGGAATACGGATCATCGAAATACGGGACGGGAATACATAAAAAGCCGACGAATAAAATCGTCAGCACAATCATGACCTTGGAAAAGGTCCGGTGGCTTCTAAACCAACGCATCAAAAAACAAAAACAATAGGTTTCTTGCCATGGAGGTCCAGTGAAGACCCCCACAGCAAGAAAACCGGATATTTACCTAACTTCGACCTTCTTGGCCGGAATTACATAATACACATTATTGTCATACATGGCTTCGCAGTGGATACCGGGAATGGTATAGTTGCCCTTGTAGGTGGCGTCCAAATGCACTGTAAAGGTTTTTTCGCTACCAGAAGATAAATTGAAGTAGAAATACGCCCTATCGTCACGAATATCAAGATGGTTGAAACCAGCACCCTCGTCATTACCGAGCAACCGGTCGTTAAGGATTTCCCATCCCGAAGGCAGATAGTACGACAGCACCATGTTACCGTGGTAGTTGACACTGGTATTTTTCACCCTAATCTTGGCTTTGAAATTCGTTCCGGCAGGCAATGATGCAGGATCGACATTCACGCCGTTTTCACCAACATAACTTACACTCATGTCAATTTGCGAACCACCATCCTGCACATCATATTCCGCCACGGAAGCCTTCGTAAAGACCGTCGCCACTAACTTCTGGTCGCTCTTGTTGTCCAACTCCATCTTGTTACTTCCGATAAAAGGCGTATAGGACGTACTAATCGAGTTCATGTTGGTTGCCAAAGCCTTTTCCTCGCCGTTGTAACGCAATGTGGCCTTTATCTCGGAATTTTCAATCTTATTCATTTCGGCATACTTGCCCAATGCGAACAAGGCAAATGCAGTGGTCTGCGTACCCAGCCAAGTATCACTGTTCAGCACATCGCAAAGGTCGTTGACAGCCTGTTGGATCGGCAGGGGTTCAACACCACAGAGCATAAGTGTATATGCGGAAAACGCCTTGTCGCGTGTTGACGATCCGTAGCATGAGTAGTAGTCGGACTGTGTCTCCATGTCATTGAGAGCAGGCAGCAGCTTCTGCGCGATGGTCGTTTTACCGGTCAAGGCAAAGGTGGCGGCAGCCAACGACTTGGTCAGCGAATAGTTCATCTCTATTTCTTTGAATCGGTTCATGGCAGCCTTTTGGGGCGAGCCTGCCAAAGCGAGTGCAAACAAACGGTAGGCTTGAATGGTTTCACCCTGCTTGAAGTCAGGATTATTGTTCCAATTCTTCGCAATATCAGTCTGATGCGACACCAACGCCTCCAAGAAGTGCTGCGGCACACTAAACCCTTGGCTATTGGCTTCGGCAAGGAAATGCAAGGCATAGATTTCGGCCCAAGGGTCAACATAACTCCCGCCAGCCCAAAGCGACATGGAATTATCGGAACGCTGATAAGCTTTCAAATCGGCAATCACCGACTGAATGTTATTGCGCAACTCCGACATCTCCTCAGCCGGCAGTTGGACGAGATAGTTCAAATAAAGCTGCGGCAATGCCTTCGATACCACCTGTTCGAGACATCCATGCGGATAAGAGGTCAGATAGTCAAGCCGGCTAAACAAATCGACCGGAATAAGCGACGCCACAAGTACCTTGCCGCTTTGTGAGCCTTGCAGCCCTTGCAAATCAAACGAGAGGTCGGCTGTCGAGTTCGGTTCGATGTCTCTACGTACCACCTGACGGCGTTCGGAATACGGCATACGTATCGGTATCATGGTCTCGCTCACTGCTTCATAGCCGCCACCTTTCACGGTCACTTTCAGCAATGCGGTCCCCAAAGTCTTTGGCACCTTCACGCGCATTGTCACCAGACCTTCTCCTTCCTGACTGATTTTCACAGACGAAGGCTGCGCACCTACGGCTTCAAAATTCTTGTTTTCCACAACGACATCGGCATTTTTGCCTTTCAACACCTGCGACAGCACTTGGATATTGAGATTCAACTCATCGCCGGGAGCCACCACACGCGGTGCAGAAGCGTAAAGGGAAATCGGGTCGATAACCTTCATCTGTTTTTCTGCCGATCCGAACGATTTGCCCTCACCATTGGCCACCACCATGAAACGCAAAGCACCTGAACATTGAGGCACTTCTATTTCATGGGTGTTGGTGCCACCTTTCTTTAATTCAAAAGGTCCGAGGGTTATGGTATAGGCCTTGAAACGCTTGTCGAGCATGACTTCTTGATTCAATATCCCGTCTCCACCTACGGCATACACGGTTCCCAACTCGCCCGAAAAGACATCAATCACCCAATCGTAATTGTCCCACGTGCGCACCATGAGTGCCTGCTTGCTGTTGAAATACTTATAAGGATCCGGTGTTGAGAAATTGGTCAAGCCAAGAATCCCTTCATCAACGACAGCCAGCGTATAAGTCATTGGTTTTCCATTTGTTTCTTGCACCTTGACTTCGACTTTCTTTTTCGTCGGTGAGGTTTCCGGGACATTAATGACCGGCTTCAAGTGCAGCTTGCTGTTTTCAACCTTGACGGGTACCACACCATACAGACGGATAGGCAAATCGTTATCAGCATCGTGCGGCTGGAGAAGCGACACATAGACATACACATTGGGCACCATCTCATCCGTGGCGGGAATTTCAATGCGTCCTTCGGTGCCAAGATGGTCAACAACGAAGTGTTCGAGCACCTTGTCGTTGGCCTCAACCATCACCAAAGCCTTTGCCTTTTCATTGGCAGGGAAGGTCACCACAATAGACTCGCCCACCTGATAAGCATCTTTGGAGGCCTTCATGAACAAATGTGCAGGCGCACCCGATGCCGATGACGAATGCAAAGTGGCCGTGCCCCAATCAAACTCTATGACATCGGCGAAAACGCTCCCCTTGTTTACGTCTTCAACAACAAGCAGATAGTAGCCCCAGTCATTGTCAGCGACATTGAAAGTCAACGAGGTAGCTCCCGAGCACGACAATGTGCCATGTTGAACGGGTTTCTTGTAATTGCCAGTGACATAACGCTGCAACGAATAGTTATCCTCACTCGACCACCACCAGTACGAATCAAGACGGTACAGATTGTACGCAATCGTTGTAGTACTTTGGCTCTGGCTGCCGTCTTCATTCACGATAGCGACATCAAACTTCCAGTCTTTTCCCGTGTCGTAATAATAGCCGTATTTGGATGTGGGTTTGGGTTTCCTAACCCCTATGTAGCTTGAGCAAGGTGACAATTTCGCCGATGACGATGTGATGCTAAAATCGCCACCTTTTTCATATACCTTGGTGACAAATGTCGCATTCAGCATCTGTGATGCCGACAGGTCCTCCAAAGGATCAAAACCAACCCTTGCCACGCCCTGATCGTTCAATGGGCCAGAAAACAGCGTGTAGCTTTCTGCTGCAAACGATTCGGAAATATTACCAAAGGTATAATCCTTGAATTTTTCAAACGAAGTGACTCCTTGACGGATATTCACCTCCACATCGGCTGTCAGGCCGCTCGCATTCATGCCGTTCAGCCATTTTGAACGCAGTTCGACCTTATCGGAACGGGTCAGACTAACAAGTTCGGGCAAGGCAAAGTTGATTTCAAGACGATTCGGTTTCACCGTCTCCACCCTAATCGGATAAGTGATGATTGCGCTTCCCACCTTGAACTTCGCCTGCCACAAACCGGTTTCGTCGGAAGGATTGGTTGGCACCTTGAAACAATAAATGCCATTCATGCCCTTCGCGTTTGCCTGACGGGAATACAAACTGTTACCTGCATCGTAAACTTCCATGACAACAGGATAGTTTTCGGGTAATCCGCCATCCCTGTCGTTCAGCATCAAGTTGATTTGCAAATCGTCACCCGGACGCCATACGCCTCTGTTGCTATAAGCAAATCCGGCCACCCCTTGCTCAACCGATTCACCGCCGACTTCAAACTTACTGTACGACAATGAACTTCCATTATCCACCTTGATTACCGACTTACTGCCGTCATTTGCCGCCACCACAAAAGCCGGACGGTTGGCGCATTCCAACAGTACATGTCCCTTGGAATCCGTATTGCCGGAAGCGATTTCCTGCTTCTGATAGTTATAAACTTTCACGCTACATCCGCTTTGCGGAGCAGCCTTGGAAATGCTGAAAGCGAACACATCAATCCTATTGTTGCTACCCATCTTGACCGTGACACCGAGATCAGTAACCATGACGTTCTTTTTCACTTCGACATCATTATAATAGTAGTAGCCGTTCGGATCGTCCCAATCGCCTTCATATATATACTCTTTCATTCTATAAGACTTTCCGTCCCAATAGTCGGCATCATTATACTGCGTAACATGCTTCTTCATCTGCTCCGAAGCAAATGTATAGTCTTCCGGGCCAAAATCGAGGATGAGCTGATACAAGGCACCCGGCTTGACATCAACATAGTTGGCCAGCTCGATGGGGAAAGTCTTCCATTGCGTTGGGACGGGGTTATCGAGTTGCATCCTGATTTTTTTCTCCAAACGTCCCGCCTTGCGCACTTCGTAGGTTTCATCGAGGCTGTTGTCTTGCATATATGACAACAAGTTATCGTCAAACACTCGCACTATTTTGAGTGTCACAAAGTTAAGGCAAATCGCATCGAAATAAATTGTGGCATCCTTCACATCGGGCACAATCACGCCGGAATTGGTCCAACGCACCATAGGCTTGTTTTCGGTCAAGTCGAACTCAAACCCGGCATCTTCACGAAACACCTTACCGTTGTCGGAGCGAAGACCGCTCTTCACTGTCAGTTGCATGTTCTGCAAATCATAGTTTGACAGGCTTGATGTTTCAAAATAAATAATCACCTTGTTACCTTCTGCCGAAAACCGATAGCCGATTTCACGGTTAAAGTCGATAAATCCGTCAAAGTTTTGATCGGTTTTCAAAGATTGCGTAAAATACAAGGTGACCACCCCGTTGACACGGTCGGTTTCAAGCTGCGCCACTTCAAAGGCATCTTTTGCCATCACCGTCAACTCACGGTTTATTCTTGTCTCGGAATTAATAGGCTCTCCATCGAGTTCGATTGCCAATCCTTTTTCGGAATCACCTCTTTTAATATCCTGGATAAAGAAATCGTAGGTGTTTCCTCCCACATAGCTTGTCTCGACTTGGTATTGGTTGCGGAACGACTTGTTGAAAATTTCCGAAGCGTCATCACTGCTTATGGCATTGGCAAAAGCAACCCGCACATTGCAATCCATCTTTTCCGCCGATTTGTACAATGGTTCCAACAAAGCGACGCTGAAGTTCTGCCGGCGAACGCCAAAACCAAACTCAAGCACATCTTCAATAGGTTCCTTTGTCAGCAGACCGACCTGAAAGACACACGAATACTGTTTTCGAGTATCAATTTTGTTGTACTTGAAACCGATGGTGTTCGCATCAATCCAGTAGGCATTCCCTTTCAGCGACGGCTCAAAGGAGAATAGTTTTGATGGAAGTTCCTCACCGTATTTCACTTTCAACGTATCGGCGTTTTTGAAACGCACCATCATGGGATCACCGTCGCCGATCACGCCAGACGTGTAGCTGTCGATCAGTGGCAATAAAGCCTCAGGCAAAGGATGGACGTACTCGACAAAAGTTTGTTTCTGCCCCTTACCATTGGTCTTGCAAGAAAACTGTGTCAGTATCAACATTGCGCTGATTACCAACAACATGATAGATGTTTTTTGGAATTTGTCTTTCATTTGTATGACTTTTGAATGGTGAATCTTCTCTAATCTGCTCGCAAAATTCTAAAAATAAAACATAGATTTCAAACAAAAGACACAATTTTAGAAAAAACCAAGTAAAAATACCTAATTCCCCAAAATAGCGAAAGGCTTTTCGGGACCTCGATTCGGCAAATCGGCGCAAGCATCACATCAGTTTTCGCAAGGCGCTAAAATCGATTATCTTGCCCTTCCCTGCTTCAAAAGCAATGATGCCTTCATGAACCATTTCAGCCACCGCCCTCGAAAGCGACGGACGTTCCACGGCAAAATACCCTGCAAGGTCGGCCATGCTTCGTCCCAGCACAAAAACCCCGTCCTTTTCGCGCCGCATCACATAATAGGCAAATTTCGCCTTGATGCCTTTCAGTGCAAAGATTCTCAGACGATCTGAAAGGAAACACATCCTATTGGCATTGAAGGCCATGAAACCTCGCAAAAAATCCACACTCTGCATCATTCTTCGCTCAATGGCTTCCTTACTGTACATCAGTATTTTACAATCCTCTTTTGCGATAACATCCACCGGAAAACGATTGTCGTCGGCAAACAAAAAACCAGCAGCCAAAGGATAGGGTGCGGACAATTCCTCAATGGGCATCACCAATCCCGACCCCGATATCATTTCGGTTCGCACCATGCCCTCCGTCAAGAACAACAGATGTGACACCGTATCTCCCTGATTGGCGACATACATGCCCTTTTTCAAATTCCTGACCTGATGTTCGATGTCGCACAATAAAATGTCCAACCGCCCTTCAGCTTTTTGCCGGCAATCATTACTACAAGACGAAAGTTCTCTCTGCATGGAATAAATATCTATTACTATTACCCGCAAAAATAGAAAAAACACGGAAAACATTTTGCCGTCCTCCGCCTTTGTTTCAATCTGCAATTGGATATTGGATAATGACAACCCTTAATTTTAGGATTGACCTAAAATCAAGTGATGTGTTACCCAAACCGCAAACATTAAAATAGGAGAGCTTTTCAGCCCTCCTATCTATATAATCATTGAATGTCAATATTATGCGTCAATATTGGCATAGGTTGCGTTTTCTTCGATAAACTCACGGCGCGGTGCCACTTCGTCACCCATCAGCATGGAGAAGATGCGGTCGGCTTCCATGGCATTTTCTATTGTAACCTGTCGCAAAGTGCGCGATTGCGGATCCATGGTCGTGTCCCAAAGCTGTTCGGGATTCATTTCTCCAAGACCTTTGTAGCGTTGCACCGAGACACCTTTGTCGGTGCCGCTTTTCGATATTTCGGCGTATGCTGCAGCCCGCTCGTCATCGCTCCAGCAGTAACGAATAGCCTTGCTGCCACGCTTGATAAGGTACAAGGGCGGTGTAGCGCAATACACATATCCCTTTTCGATGAGTTCGCGCATATAACGGAAGAAGAAGGTCAAAATCAAGGTGGTGATATGGCTGCCATCGACATCAGCATCGGTCATGATAATGACCTTGTGGTAACGCAGTTTGTCGAGGTTCAGCGCCTTGCTATCGTCTTCAGTGCCGATGGTGACCCCAAGTGCGGTATAGATATTCTTGATTTCCTCACTATCGAAGATGCGGTGCGGCTGCGCCTTTTCAACGTTCAGAATCTTACCGCGCAAAGGCAAAATGGCCTGGAAATTACGGTCACGACCTTGTTTTGCCGAACCGCCTGCCGAATCACCCTCAACGAGATACAATTCCGTCTTGGCCGGATCGTTTTCCGAACAGTCGGCCAGCTTGCCGGGCAAACTGAAACCGGAGAGCACGCCCTTGCGCTGCACCATCTCGCGAGCCTTGCGTGCCGCCTGACGGGCTTGCGCTGCAAGAACGACCTTGTCGAAAATGGTTTTGGCTTCCTTGGGATGCTCTTCGAGATAATTGGACAGGTGTTCACCCACGATGGAGTTCACAATGCCCATCACCTCGTCGTTGCCGAGTTTGGTCTTGGTCTGTCCTTCAAACTGAGGCTCCGGCACCTTGACTGAAATGACAGCCGTCAAGCCCTCGCGGAAATCGTCAGGAGAGATTTTCACCTTTGACTTTTCAAGCAGTCCCGACTTCTCAACGTACGCATTGAACGAGCGTGTCAATCCCGAACGGAAACCCTGCAAATGCGTACCGCCTTCAACGGTATTGATGTTATTGACATAGGAATGCAGATTCTCTGAATATTCCTCGTTATATTCAAGGGCAATCTCAACCGGCACATTGTTCTTTTCTCCCGTGATGTATATCGGATCGGGGATGAGTTTCACACGATTGGAGTCAAGATAAGAGATGAAATCGATCAAGCCATTCTCGGAATAGAAAGTCTCGCTCTTGCATTCTCCGTTTTCGTTCTTGACCCGCTCATCGGTCAGCACAATGGTGATGCCGTGGTTAAGGTAGGCCAGCTCGCGCATACGTGTCGCCAATGTGTCGTAGTCGTAGCGTGTGGAGACGAAGATGCTCCTGTCGGGTGTGAAGGTGATTTTTGTTCCGTTCTTATCGGTGTCGCCCACGGCCTTTACATCGTACAGCGGCTTTCCGTATTCGTATTCTTGACGGAACAACTTGCCTTCGCGACAAACTTCAGCAGTCATGTGCGAAGAAAGAGCATTGACACAGCTCACGCCCACGCCATGCAGACCGCCGGAGACTTTGTAGGAACCTTTATCGAACTTACCACCGGCATGAAGCACCGTCATGACGATTTCCAAAGCCGAACGCTGTTCTTTCTCGTGAATGTCGGTAGGAATGCCACGGCCATTGTCGGACACGCTGATGGAGTTGTCTTCTAAAATATTGACATGAATCCTATCGCAATAGCCCGCCATCGCCTCGTCAATGGAGTTGTCAACCACTTCGTAAACCAAATGGTGAAGACCCCTGATGTGCACGTCGCCGATATACATTGCCGGACGTTTACGCACTGCTTCAAGCCCTTCAAGAACCTGAATATTGCTTGCCGTATATTCGCTACTTGCCAATTCTCTCTTTTCTTCTTCTGTCATATCTTACTTATCTTGATTTCAAATAAAATGCAAAAATACGAAAAAAAGCCCAATAAAACACCGAAAAAAACGATAGTTTTTCAATGTAAAAGGTCAGAAAATCGAGGTTTTGAATTGTCTGGTTCTTGTTTTCAGCCACCGCCATGCGTACAGCATCGACAGGAACCCTTTTCGTTTATTTCAGTTGATACGCATACACGCTTTGCTGCACACCGGCAATCAAATAAAGTTTGTTCGGACACAAGTTTCCGACAGTGCAAAGCGTTTCCATTTGGCAAGAAAAGACCTCCATTTTCCCCTTGGCATCAATCAGATAAGCCATGCCTGAGGATGGCGAGACCAAGCACAAAAAGCGTTTGCCCGATACCGACACCAACAACGGCTTCATGGCGACATCCGCATCAAAAGCATGGGAAAACAGCACTTTCTTGAATCGGTCGAACACCTTCAGCGTATTATGATCGAGATAGATGAAATCCGGATCGCCATTGCCGTTAAAATCCTCGTATAAAAAGAAATGACGGTCGGAAAATGTACCGAAATCGGTACGCGACAATAGTCCTTCCGCATTGATATACAAAAGCTTTCCTTCCTTATCGGTCGTCAACATAATGCCTCGATGGTTGGTCTTGTTTTCGTAAAAGTCAGAACCTTGCGCCTTGCGCAGATCATCGGGAACCGCAATACGAATACGTCCCTTACGGTCAAAAATGCTAATGCCGCCTTCCGTGTCGGTTGCTATCAGATAATCCTTGTTGTCGGCTACAAGATGCTGCACCGGCTTGGTCACACCACACCGCGTTGCAGGACATTTCCAACCTTCTACCGCATTGCCCTGCAAATCAAAATTATAAATACCTTTATTGCTGGCGCTGATCACGAGACGGTGATTATTTGGAACGCCATAATCGAAGAGCGAAAGCCCGCTGACCGCCTCCATGGGCAAAGCTTTCGGATAACCTTTCACATCATTTCCATCACAATCGATAAGATGGATGTATCTATCGGTGTTAAACAGCAACTGACACTGACTGTTCTTTGAGTGACCAATTTCATAAATTGCACTCAACGGAGGTACTGAAATCGATTTCTTCCAACGTATTTTTCCCTCATTATCAATAAGATATAATGTATTGTTGGTATCGAAAACCGCCACAGCCTTATCATTCAGAACATTAGACACGATAAACGGTTTCCCTTGAACGGGGGCATCCAATTCCACTTTCCATAGCAAAAGGTCATTTTCGAGTTGCAGAACCGACTCTTCTTTCCGAGGTTCAACTTCCTGCTTGACACTTGTTTGTTTTGACCTGCCGGAATGAAGCAAGCTGACATAGGTATAAATCAAATCCTTTGAGGCAACCATTTGAAGCAATGCTCCCTTACAATCTTGAAAATCCGCTGCGTTTGTCTTGACGAACGGGACAAAGCCGGAAGCCAAAGAACCTTTTGCAAAAGACTGATTGTCAAATCGATTTAAAAAGAAAGTTATGTTGGAAGTTTCAAGCATCTTGTCTTCAAAATCATGAAAACCGGCACTATTGAGGGTCTTTCCCGAATGATAGGCCAAGATTACGTCCTGAAGGGTTGCCAAGGTATTTGAAAAAACAACATATTGATCTACAATAGCATAGCAGCAATATTTCATCCCATTCGCCCAGCTTCCAAACAGTGCGCCAAGCACCTCTTTTTCGTTGAGCGCATAAAGCGAATAGCCCAACACGATATTGGTGGCCGAAACACCTGATTTGTTGGCAACCGTATTCATGACGGCTGTAATCGGTTTCATGTCGTTTGCCCGCACCACCAGAATATTTGAGGCATTATTTCCAAAAACACAAAAGGCTGTTTCGGAAACATTGGAGACAAACTGATCCTGCAAGCCAATGCCATATTTCCGATTTGTCTGCTCCACCTTTTTCATGTCGGCAGTATTCTTCCAAAAAGAAAGATAGTCGGACATGCCGAAATGCACCATTAATCGGGTGTTGTCGGGCAAAAGATTTGCAATGGTATTGGGCACAGGACTTTGATTTTCAAGCAGTTTCAAGTCCGAAAGCGAGTCTGCAACGCTTATATAACCATTCAAAACGATTCCAGACGCTTCAGGAAGCACATCAAAAGCCGCTTTGCCACTGAACCCTTCAATAAATCGCTCAAAAGCACCAGCATTCTTATCCGACGCCCTGTTTTCTAAAAAAACATGCAACTGGTTCAGATTCAAATACAAATGGATATCAAACGATTTGCCAAGTGTGGACTGAATCTGTTGAAAATCGGCTGAAGAATAGATTTTCGTCGGATTGTCAAGCTGTTCTAACGATCGTTGCATGGCCCGACTGCTATTCGACACCAGCAAAAAACCATCCCTGCCGGCAAAAAACACGCTATCCTCTTTCACGGCGAGCGAAACGTCTCGTTTTCCGCATCTCGACAACGTGCAGGGCACGCCATTCGATTCAAACACACGGCGCAACTCTTTTTCAGAAAACCGATTCGACTTCAAAACCATCAACGGCAAATAAGACTCTCCTATACATAACAATGATAACGCCATGTGTGCCGCCTCAAAATCAGATTGCAGGGCCTCACGGCCGGTCATCATCGAATCAAGTTGCAATGGTAGTGCAAAGGTTTTCGGCAAGCCACCCGACCTATCCATTGTCTTTGCGGCTTGCAGAAACGCCGAGATGCTTCGCGATTCCACGATCAGAGCCGCCTGCTGCGGGATAGGCGCAAACAATGGCGTAACATCGTTTTGCCGGCATGAAAAGGCAAACATGCATGTAAAAAAAACCAGCACCAAATACTTCCGTCGTTTCATTGTTTTCATTCTCCGCACAAAAATACTAAAAATCAAGTCGCAATTGCATTATCATGTTGAAAGTCATGCGGTGCAGTTCGGTTGTGCCATATTTTGCAATAGCCGCCTTGTGCGCCGGCGTGGGATAGCCTTTGTTCTTGCGCCATTCGTACATCGGATATCGCCGGTCATATTCCAACATCATCATATCACGGGTGGTTTTTGCAAGGATTGAAGCGGCCGCAATAGCCTGATACTTAGCATCGCCGCCAACAACACAAACATGTTTCAGACTGCCGTAGGCCTTGAAACGGTTGCCGTCGATAAGCAGCAGTTCCGGCCTCACCTTGAGCTGGTCGATTGCGCGGTGCATGGCCAAAAACGAAGCGTTCAAAATGTTTATCTCATCGATTTCCGATGCCGTAACCACTCCTACACCATAAGCAAGCGCATCTTCCATGATGATTTCGCGCAACATCATGCGCTTTTTCTCAGTCAGTTTTTTCGAATCGTCAAGTTCCGGATAATCGGCTCCCTTAGGTAAAATAACAGCCGCCGCCACAACCGGCCCCGCCAAACAGCCTCGCCCCGCCTCATCGCACCCCGCTTCGATCTGTTCGGAATAACAAGTCTTCAGGTTCATGGTCAAACGAGCTTAATAAAGTATTGGTTGAACAAAATAATCAGCAGGAACAAAGCCACAATCAGATTCGCCCAAAAGAAGCGGTCCATATAGGAAAGATCGTAGGACAACAAAATGGCGAACACGATAAAGACCAAGCCGTGATTCAAAGGGCTTCCGCCGACAAACAGCAACAGAATTGCAAACAGCAGCAGGACTTGCATCAACGACAACTTGATTCGCACCGCTATGGATTTCTCGAAGTTGAACTTGTCACTTTGCAAATAAGGCACAAAAGCAGCAATGCCCACTACCACAATAACCACGATATTTGCCGCATTGAAACCCAAATAACCCAAAGGCATAGTGGTAAAAAAGCCGACATATTGCTGTATCTGCTCCGACAAATCGCCCATCAGATAATACACCGAAAACAGCAGCAGATAGAGTGAAAAAAAGCCCAAAGGCGGGATCAACTGTGTCCGAAACGAGCCGAAACGAAGCATGGCCAACGCCACTATCACCCAAGGCACCAAAACGATACATGGGAAATAACACATCGTCGCCAAGGCCATAAACAATCCCGCATCGAACAAATAAAGTTCAGGGTTGGGCGACTGATAAATCTTATAAAGCCTATCGAACAGCAACAGCAGAAAAATGCAGGACATCAAAAATGGCGTGAAGGTAGTCTGTGTCCACGTCAGGCTCATCAACACCATAAACACGACCGCGGCTATTATGCTGTTTTTCAGCGTAATTTGATTCCTCACCATGATGTCATTAAAAATCAACGCTTCGGCAATGAGCAACAAAAAAGCGAAGGCTACCATAGCGTATGAAGAAAAAGAAAGCACTTCCGCCATAAAGTTGAACAGCGGTGCCACCGGACTGCGCAATGTGACATCGGCATGTCCTGTAAACAGCGCCGGTGCCCATAAAGCGAGCGCCAAAACGCCAAAAACAACGTATTGAACGGCGTAGCTCTTTCGGAAAAACTGAATCATCGGTAATTCATTAAATCCATGCCGATATCGTGACGATAAGTGGCTCCTTCAAAACTTATCTTCTCCACATTGCGGTATGCTTTTTCACGTGCCATCTCTATGGTATCGCCCAATGCCGTGACCGCCAAAACACGTCCTCCCGCTGTAACCACCTGTTCATCAGCGCCAAATGCTGTTCCGGCATGAAAAGCGACACAATCGGACAGCTCTCCGAATCCCTTCATCACCAAACCTTTACGATACCCTTCCGGATAGCCTCCCGAAACCATCATCACGGTGACAGCCGTCTTCGGGTTCTTTGCAAATTGCGCTTCATCAAGCCGTCCTTGGGCGCATTTGTCGAGCATGTCGGCAAAATCGCCATCGATGCGTGCCATGACCGCTTCCGTCTCAGGATCACCCATACGAACATTGTATTCTATGACGAAAGGATCGCCCGAAACATTCATCAACCCGATGAAAACAAAGCCTTTATAGTCGATTTGCTCACTTTGGATGCCATGCAAAGTCGGTTTGACGATACGTTCTTCCACTTTTTGCATGAAATCGTCGGTACAGAATGGAACCGGAGAAACCGCGCCCATGCCGCCTGTATTAAGTCCTGTGTCGCCGTCACCGATGCGCTTGTAGTCCTTGGCTTCGGGAAGGATGGCATAATGTGTCCCATCCGTCAGCACAAACACCGACACTTCGATTCCTGCCAAAAATTCCTCGATAACGACCTTTTCGGAAGCCATGCCGAACTTTCCGCCAAGCATATTGTGAAGTTCTTCCTTGGCAGTTTCCAAGTCATCGAGAATCAACACGCCTTTACCTGCGGCAAGGCCATCGGCCTTCAATACATAAGGCGGTTTCAGCGTACTTAGAAAAGATTCTCCTTCCGCCAGGTTTTCCGTGGTCACTGTCAGGCACCCTGCCGTCGGAATGCCATATTTTTGCATGAAACGCTTGGCGTATGCCTTGCTTCCCTCCAACTGGGCACCACGTCTGTCGGGGCCAATGATCTTCACCGTTTTCAATGCTTCATCCGCCTTGAAAAAATCGACGATACCATCCACCAAAGGCTGTTCAGGTCCGACCACAACGAGGTCGATTTTCCGTTCAATGCAACACTGCCTGATGGCGGCGAAATCATCCGCCTTGATATTGAGGTTACGTCCCACTTGGGCTGTTCCTGCATTACCCGGGGCGATAAAGACATTCACCCCCTCGCTTTGCGCCAGCTTCCACGCCAAGGCATGTTCGCGCCCGCCGGATCCAAGCACAAGTATGTTTTTGAACACCGCCGTAATATGCTGTTCCTGTGTCTGTTTCCAATCCAGCGCCTCTTGTTTGGTTTCGCCGGGATACATGATGATTTTCGCCATAATATTTATCTTTTGATAACGCCCCTTTTAACGGGGTCACAAATTCTTATTGATTCTTCAACTCAACTTCCACGAACGGCTTTCTCCGATATTTGAAAGAATGGGTGCCGAAGCCCCTCACTTCTGATCACAACACGCACAAGTCTCCTTTTTCAGGAAGTTCTCAGTCATTTTATTTTCCGCATTTTATTTCCTATTCGCATGAAAAGAGCGACAACATCCGCGTCTCCGCAACCCTCATCACCGTTATCAGTCATTGTCGCCAACAGCCTCCATCAGGCACTTCCAAATAGCATCTGCCGCGCTGTCCCACGAAAACGCCTTTTGCCGCTCGCGTCCTTTTTCGATCAGGGTGGCACGCACTTTTTCATCCAACATCATCGCCATGCCATCGGCAATGGACTGTTCGTTGAAAGGATCGGCCAGCAAAGCGGCATCGCCCGCCACCTCCGGCATTGAAGTGACATTGGACGTAATGACCGGCGTATCGCAACGGAAAGCCTCCACGATAGGTATCCCAAAGCCTTCAAAATACGACACATATACGGACGCCAGCGCTGCTGCCGTCACACCATGAAGCTCCTCGGCACTCAAACGCCCCGTAAATACCACTTCGTCTTTATACTTCATGCTTTCATGCGCCACACGTATCGGTTCTGTCCACCAACGTTTCTCACCCACAATCAACAACTTGATGTCCGCCCCCGTCTGCTCCTTGAACAAATCATAAGCCTTAAACAACCGGACGAGGTTTTTGCGCGGATGCAACGACCCGACAAACGTAAAGTAGGGTTTGCCTTCGGAATAACGCTCCCTGATTTCCAATTTCTTATCCTCTGCAATAGGCGTAAAAACAGCATTCGCACCATTGTAAGCCACGTCTATCTTTGCCGGATCGATGTGGTAACACGCCATGATATCCTGCTTCGAGAAATCCGAAACGGTGACAATACGCCTTGCCTTCCGTGCAAATCTCGGGAAATATCTTTTGTAGTGCCACAGCATCAACTTGGGCATGTCGTTCGGGAAATGTTCGAAATTGAGATCGTGGAACTGCGCCACAGACGGCACTTTGGTGCATAAGCTCAGGTAACCGTCGGGTGAAAAGTATAAATCGGGTTTGATTCGCCGCAAAGCCAACGGCAATGAGATCTCGAAATAAGCGACAAACAGAAACGGATGCCTTGCCGGCGGGAATAAAACGACGGGCTTCACGTTGTCGGCAAACAGAAACATCGGGTCGGGCTTGCGGTCGAAGATGAAATAAAACTCATCCTGAGGATGTTGCACAACCATCCGGCGCAAGGTTTCGTAAGCAACCCAGCCAATGCCCTCCAACTTATCCTTCAGCAACAAACGCGTATTTACAGCAATTTTCAAATCGTATCATCTAAATTTACCATGCAAAATTATAAAAAATAGGGGTTTATTTGCCACCGGCATCAAATAATTAATCGCAGAAAGGTTTCAACTTGTAACGCGACTCAAAAGCACATCCCGTCCAAATTATCACGCCCTCGGGTCAGGACGGTACGGCATGCGCGCCATTTTTTCCACTTCCAACGAAGGCTGTCCGAAATCCAAGGTCACCTTTCCAAGGAGGAGGTAGATGCCTTCGCCTTGAAACGGATAAGCTCTCAGTGCATCGGGGAAAAGCACCGTGTCGAAAAAAGCCCTTTCACAATCAATAAAGGTAGCCATGGCCATTGGTTCTCCTTTCGAGGTATGGAGAAACTTCACCGCCACCAAACGGCCGAGCATTCTGCTTGTCGCACCCACATGCCGCTCCATCTGCCCTGCCATCAGTTCGCCCCGGAAACGGGTCTGCAACATGTCAAAGGCGTTCACCGTCACCGGAAAACCATACAATTCGATTTCATCATAAGCGGCTTCCATGACACTTGTTGTGAAATCGGGAAATGAAGGCGGCTGCATATCCTGCCGAAAAAGCGTAGCGTTCAACTCGCTGCGATGGCTTTTGTAGAGATGCGCCTCCCACAACAGTTTCGGTTTGCTGCATCCCGTAAAGGCGAAGGCACCGCCGCGTATCAGCAGCACAAGCTGTTCCATGACAAAGGGCACCCGTGCGGCGAAATCATCAAGGCTGCCATAAGGACCGTTGGCAGCGCGTTCGGCCACGATGCGTTCTGCGAAACTTTTGTCGATGCCCTGCAAATGCACAAAACCCATATAAACCGTCCGTCCCTGCACCGAAGTCAGAAACATACTCCGATTCACGCAAGGCGGACGCAGCCCCGCCCCCATCCTTTTAACCTCGTTGAAATAAACCCATGTCGGATAAAAACCGCCAAAATTGTTGATGACAGCCACCTGAAACTCCAACGGAAAATAGGTTTTCAGGTATAGGCTCTGATAGCTTTCCACGGCGTATGAGGCAGAGTGCGCCTTTGAAAAAGAATAACCCGCAAACGACTCGATCTGCCGCCAAATCTCCTGCACAAGGTCATCTCCATACCCTTTGGCCTTGCAGTTGTCGAAAAAGCGTTGCCGTGTCGCTTCAAATGCCGCCACATCGTGTTTCTTATGTCCCATCATACGCCGCAACACGTCGGCATCGGCCAAGTCGAGACCAGCAAAATAATGACAGACCTTGAGCACGTCTTCCTGATAAATCATCACGCCAAAAGTTTCCTTCAGAAGCTCCTTCAGCAAGGGATGACCGTAGTCGATATTTTCAGGATGATGGAAGCGGCTGATATAAGTGCGCATCATGCCCGAATGGGCCACACCCGGTCGAACGATGGAGCTGGCCGCCACCAATGTCAAATAGTCGGAACAGTGCAATTTGCGCAACAGCCTGCGCATGGCCGGACTTTCGATATAGAAGCAGCCGTTGGTCTCGCCCTCGACGAGACGTTGGTTCACCTTGACATCGTGCTTAAAACGTTCCACTTGATGGATATCGATATGAAAGCCGCGGTTTTCCCTGACCCTTTCGACAGCCTCACGGATATGTGCAATGCCGCGCTGACTTAAAATATCAATCTTGTCGATACCGACCTTATCGGCTGAATACATGTCGAATTGTGTTGTCGGAAAACCCTTGGGCGGCAGGTCCAAAGCGACGTAGTCCGTTATCGGACGTTCCGTAATCAGCACGCCGCCAGCATGTATGGAACGCTGGTGCGGAAAATCGCACAGCTGCTCCGACAAAGCCACGATGCGACGCGCCAGCTCGCTCTGCCGCACAAAAGCATCGGGATGCCGCTCCAACCTATCGATATCGCCCTTCGGCATACCATGCACCTTGCCCAACTCGCGAAACAACGCATTGTCCCGAAAAGTCACCGTGGCACCCAGCAAGGCGGTATGGGCGCTACCGTATTTTTTGAAAATATAGTCAAACACCTTGTCACGATCCTTCCACGAAAAATCAAGGTCGAAATCGGGGGGACTGGCACGTTGAGGATTGAGAAAGCGTTCAAAATACAAATCCAGCTCTATCGGATCTACATCCGTGATTTTCAAGCAATAGGCCACAACACTATTGGCACCGCTTCCGCGTCCCACATGATAAAAGCCTTGCGACATGGCAAAACGCACAATGTCCCAAGCCATTAGAAAATAAGCACAGAAACCCATCTTCTCGATAATATCGAGTTCCCTCTCGATACGGCGATACGCCTCCTTGTTGGCTGTGCCATAGCGATACGCCATGCCGTCAAAGGCCAATTTGCGCAACAACTCGCAGTCTTCGTAAACACTGGCCGTAAAACACAACTTGTTTTTACGTTTACCGTCCATATCGATTTCGCAGGCATCAAGTAGTCTCTCGGCATTTTTCAACAACTGGGGATAAAGGGCATACCCTGTTGCGAAATGTGACGATGGAAGAAACAGTTCGTCGGGCGAAGCACAAGCTGCTGTTTCGAGGCGTGTCAGCAATACATTGCCATCGATGGCCCGCAAGTTGCAATGCAAATCAAAATTAGACACCATGCCGAATGTGGCCGGTTGCATGGCCACCAACCGGTCGAAAGAACGACAGTTGTAAAGCTTGGTGATTTGCGATAATCGCACTCCAATATATTCATTATCACGAAGTTCATTCTGTTTACGCTTTCCAAACGGATAGACCACAAAAACATCGTTCCATTGCGGAGCCTCATCGGGATAAGGCTGTTTGCTGATGTTGTGCCGGGTCAGAAAAGCATTCAGTTCGGCAAAGCCCCGGTTGTTTCTCGCCAAAGCGACATACAACTGCTCGTTGCCATTGCGGAAGTCAACGCCAGCCACAGGACGCAGCTTGTTTCTCCGACACTCAAACACAAATTCGGCCACGCCCATTGTCGTGTTGATGTCGGTAAGCGGCAATGTCGCATAACCGCCCTCAACAGCTTTTTCTATCAGGGTTGCAACAGGCAGCGTGCCATAGCAAAGGCTGTAATATGAATGCACATTGATATACATCTTTCCGTCCTTCAATCATTTCCGATGATACTACCCGCACGCTGCACCGCTGTTTCCCCAAAGCGGCACCTGATTTTATCCATTGCGGCATACAAGCCCAACAACTCCGACTGATCCGAAAACAAATCAAGCTGCGGCGTACCGCCGACCAACTCGCTGAACCTGACCCCCACAAGGCGAATGCTCATGCGGCGGTTATAAAGCCGACTGAACAAAGCATTGACAGTTTCGAGTAGCAAATGGTCGAATGCGGTGTAGGCAATGCGACATTGACAGTCGTGCGTATCGAAGTTCGCATAGCGGATTTTCACCGCGATGCAGCCGGTCATTTTCTGTTGCGTGCGAAGACCGAACGAAAGGCGTTCCACCATGCCCGACAAGCATTGGCGGATGCGCACGATGTCGATGGTATCCTGCTCAAAAGTGTGTTCCTCGCTCATTGACTTGCGTTCCCGGTAAGGACACACCGGAGCGGCATCTTCGCCATTGGCTTTTTTCCACACATCGATCCCTGCCTTGCCCAGTGTCTGTTCTACCGCTATTGGCGGCAGCCGTCGCAATGTACCTATCGTATCGATGCCCATCGACCGCAGCAGTCTGTACATCTTGACACCCACCATCGGGATTTTGCGCACCGAAAGCGGATCGAGAAAAGGATGCACATCGGGAGGTGTCACCCGAAGCTCCCCATTGGGTTTGGCTTGGCCGGTGGCAATCTTCGAAACCGTCTTGTTCTCCGACAGTCCGAAGGATATGGGCAGCCCCGACTCCCGCATGATGCGCATACGCAACTCGTGCGCCCATCGGTAACAACTGTGAAAACGATCCATGCCGGTCAGGTCGATGTAATGCTCGTCAACAGACATTTTCTCGTAAAGCGGGGCTTGGTCGGCGATGATTTCCGTCACCAAACGCGAATAGCGGCTGTAAAGTTCCATGTCGCCCCTTATCACGACAGCCTGTGGACAAAGCTGGTTTGCCATGCGCATGGCCATGCCCGAATGCACACCAAAACGACGCGTCTCGTAGCTGCAAGCCGACACAACGCCCCGCTCCGCCGTGCCGCCAACAATCACAGGCTTGCCTTCTAACGAAGGATTCAGCAAACGCTCCACCGACACGAAAAAAGTGTCCAAATCTAAATGCAAAATCGTACGTTCCATCTTTTTTTTCAACTTTTGCTTATCCATTTCAAAAAAAGCCGTATCTTTGACGAGTTTTTAATCAAAATTTACGACGTAAATCTAATCATATCATCCGATACGAAGCAAAGGAAAACAGGAATATTTTTCAACAGATTCAAAAGATAAATCACAAATAGTTCATTATCAAATATCTAAATATATGTTTTTCAGTTCCAACATCAAATTCTTGCGCAAGCATCGTGGGCGCACACAAGACGATACGGCTTTTGCCCTCGACATGAAGCGCTCCACGCTGAGCGGCTACGAAAACGGCGTTTCAGAACCGAGCCTTGAAGCCTTGGTGGCTTTTTCAAAACATTTCGGCATCGCCATCGACACCTTGGTCAAAATCGATCTGAGCACGATGAGCGAATGGCAGCTTTCGCAATTAGAACACGGCAACGACGTGCATCTGAAAGGGGGCAATCTGCGCGTGCTGGCCACCACCATCGACAGCGGCAACAACGAAAACATCGAACTGGTGAGCGAAAAGGCTAAGGCTGGTTACACCACAGGCTTTGCCGACCCTGAATATATCAAGGTGCTGCCCACTTTCAACATGCCGTTTTTATCACACGAACGCAAATACCGCATGTTTCAAATCAGCGGTGACTCCATGCTCCCCATCCCCGACGGCTCGTATGTCACCGGCGAATACGTCTTAGACTGGACCCACATCAAAAGCGGACAGCCTTATATCGTTCTCACACAAGACGACGGCATTGTTTTCAAGATTGTGGAGAACGAAATCGAAGCAAAAGGAGCTTTGCGGCTTAGTTCCCTGAATCCGCTCTACGATCCGTACGAGATTTCCACAACCGACATCAAGGAAGTGTGGAAATTTGTGCATTACATCTGTGCAACCATCCCCAACCAGCCCGAAAACCGGTTCCGCGAAGAGCAACTGATACGCACCGTAGAGGAACTGCAACGCAAAGTGGAGGAAATCCAACTGAAACTAAAGCTGTAGAGGTTTTTACCATCTTATCACCTACATTCCATTGATTGACGGAGGCAAGCGGTTACTTAAAAAAACGGCCTTTCGGTACAATTTTTGCAGTATTATTCGAGTTATTAGACAGATTAAGAAAGTTTTTAGTATAAATACAAACTCCAAAATACACCATCATGAAAAAAATGTTTTTAAGTTTAGTGCTTCTCTGCAGCATTGCGATGATTAGCACAAGTTGCAACAAGGACAAGGTAAAGCAGAAACCAGAAACCGAAGCCGGCACGATGATTATCGGATCAAAAACGATGGACATCAAGACTTCCGAAGCGGTAAAATATGGCGATCGTAGTGCCATTGTGCTCGCCTCAAAAGAGATGACGGCTGCTGAAAACGACGGCATCTGCATTCTGTTCAACGGCAACATCACGCCCGGTTCATACACGTTCGAGGGCAACGCAAAAGCCAACGGCCCTCAGGTCGTTGCCGTCCAAAAATTCAACATGGGCGGACTGCCTGCCCTGATGGATGGCGACACCGTGTTCTTCGGCGACTGTCACTTCTGGCTAAGCGGAACGCTCACCATCACCGAAGGTGAGGGCGGCTCCTACACCATTCTGCTGACACAGAGTTCCTGTGCCAACGGCATCCAGCTAAGCCTCAACTTCAGCGGAACACTGACCCCCTACACCTACCCTGTCACCACCGACAACAAATTCTTCATTGGCGATTCACCAAGCCCCATTGGGCTTGCCACGCTCTCCAACCTCGGCTTGTTTGACACACTGAACCACGGTGCCGGTGCCAAATCCCTTCTATTCATGTCAACCAACCACAAGAAAGCGTTCATCGTTAACTTCCTTGATTTTGGAAGTCCAAGCGGACTTGTCGGTGAATATCACTTCACCCCACTTGGTCCTATTGGCAACCCCAGCCTCATTGTAGCCACCGCTTTCGACCTGCTGTCTCTAACACCCGAAACAGCCTATACGGCCACAAGCGGACGCCTCGTTATCAGCAGAGACGATGTTAGCGGATTATGGACCATCGACATTGAAAACGCCCATTTGCTGAATCTGGAAGGTTGGATGAACACGACAGGGTCTCTGCACTATGTAGGCCCTTTATTTGGCCAATAAAAGCCAATCCGGCTAACACGTAATGGTTTTATCGAGCAGGAAGAGCATGTGTTCTTCCTGCTTTTATTATCCCGTCACAAGGGCAAAACAACGCCCATTGAACAATGTCACGCCAGACAGATGCCGGATCACCTCCCCACACGACGAAAGCCGACAAGGACATGACGAATACTGATGACAGCATCACTCTTCTATATCGCATATCGGCAATCTTCATCAATAAAAAAGCGGCTGTTTTTCGCAGCCGCTTTCATTGTCTTGGTCGATAAACCCTAAGGGTATTGGGATCACTCCAACACTTTCTTATAGAACGTTCCCTCTTTGAAATTCTTAAGGCCTTCGTTCAGGAAAGCCACAAAGGCATCCTTATCAAGGTCGTAGGCACGGGGCTTCATCAGGAGTTCGCCATTGTGTCCCATCAAGCAATAGTATGGCTGAGCATTGGTGGCAAAATTCGAGATCTGAAAATCGGCATTCTTACGGCCTATGGTTTTCTTTTCTTTGCCATCGTACTCCGACACATACCATTCTTCTTGGGGCAGAGCGGCTTTATCGTCCACGTAAAGAGCCAGGATGACAAAGTCGTTACGCAGCATGTTTTTCACGCGCGGGTCACTCCATACATTGGCTTCCATTTCGCGGCAGTTCACACATCCATGACCGGTAAAATCGAGGAAAATGGGTTTATTTTGCGCTTTGGCACAAGCCAGCGCCTGTTCGTAGTCGAAATAACCTTTCAAGTTGTGTGCCAGATGAAACAGATCGGCATATTTTGGCGTTTCGCACAACTCGTTGGACAACGGCTGTCCGGCCTCCATCTGTGAAACGGATGGCATCATTGATTTGTTGGCATCCACATAGTCGATCACCTTGTCGGTATTTTCCTGAATAATACGGTCGAGGTCAAAATCGAGGGTTTGCTTGGGCGGCAGGTATCCCGAAAGGGCTTTCAACGGAGCGCCCCACATGCCCGGAATCATATAAATGACAAAGGTAAAGTCGATGATAACAAGCACCAGACGGAACACGCCCAACTCCTTGACTTCCTTTTCGCCTTTGAAGCGAATCTTACCAAGCAGATACAATCCCAACAAGGCAAAACACACGATCCAAATACCAAGATAGACTTCGCGGTCGAGCAAACCCCAGTGGTAAGTCTGGTCCGCAACACTCAAGAACTTGAATCCCAACGCTACTTCGATAAAGCCCAGAACGGCCTTCACCGAGTTCATCCAGCCGCCACTCTTGGGCAAACGCTGAAGCATATTTGGAAACAAGGCGAACAAGGTAAACGGCAGTGCAAAAGCCACCGAGAAAGCCAACATGGTCACAATAGGCGCCCAAAACTCTCCCGATGTGGATTTAATCAGCACGGTACCGACTATAGGACCTGTGCAGGCAAACGAGACCAACACCAAGGTCAATGCCATAAAGAAGATACCGCCAAGGCTCTTGGTATTTTGTTTGCTATCGCTCTTGTTCACCATGTTACTGCCTAAGGTAATCTCAAATGCGCCGAAAAACGATGCCGCAAACACCATGAAAACGATAAAGAATATGATGTTGGGCAGCCAATGGGTTGCAAGCCAGTTGAAAATGTCGCCCGTGACACTATCACCGCCAAACAACCACGTAATCATAATGATAAAGCCGATTGGGATGGTGAACAACGCCACAATGAAAATAAAATACATGAAAGCCTTGAAACGCCCCTGTGCTTTGCTCTCTCCTTCACCGTGCATGAAGAACGACACCGTCATCGGGATCATCGGGAACACGCAGGGGGTCAGCAAAGCGGCGAAGCCCCAAAGAACGGCTTCGAGGATCATGCCCCAGATATTGCTTTTGGCAGCGGTGTCGCCTTCGGGTTTGGAAGACTCCGACATGGCTGGCTCGGAAGCGCGTATCACGGCGGTATCAGACGGCTCCATCTGGGCAGCAGTGGAAGTATCGGCTGATACTGCAACAGATGGCTCAACCTGCTCAGCATTAGAAGGCTCAGGCTTTTCTGATGCTTGGTATTTGATATTAATATCTTCAGCTAACGACACACATTGACCATCCTTGCAGGCCTGGTAGGTCAGTTCTCCCACAATAGGAAACGACCCTTCTTTCAGTCTCCGAATAGTCTGCGCAAATGTTGCTTTTCCGGCAAACTCGACATACTCCACATTGAAAACGTCGTCAAACACTTTGACACCGGCAGTAACATCCTTGGCAGTGCCCACCAACTCAAAATTAGCGGTATTGCTAATCTCGAACACCGTTGGCAACGGACCTAACTCCGGCATTTTCGTAGAATAAATGTGATACTGGGGATCGATGGTGGCTGTTGCAACCAAATTAAACTCCTTGTCGTTGATATCCTCAATGGAAAAAGCCCATTTCACGGGATTAACCACCTGAGCTTGATACTTCAAAGGGAGGATGGCAAGAACGGCCATCAACAGATAGAAAACAAGTCTCTTCATCTTAATTTATGCGTTATTGATTATTTTAATACATCCTTTCTGCAAAGAAACGGCAAAAATAATCATTTCTACCCTATTAAGTGACATTCATACACGATATTTGTTCGCGGCTCTAACTTGAAACGGTCGTCGATACGCTGCCCGACTACCCAGACAATGCTCCCGTCTGCATTGAGCAAAACGAAAGTCTGTTTTTTCTGATGTGCCGTAAATCCGCGATCCACAAAAAAATCACTCAACAGTTTGCTACCTTTCATGCCCAAAGGACGAAAGTGGTCGCCCGTCTTCCATTTCCGAAGTTTCAAAGGGAAAACCAGCTTGTCGAAATCGAGTAAAGCCACTTCCAGCGAACTGTCCATGACAAAATTCCCGTCTTTTTCAAATTTGGAAAAACGAAGATTCATAGGCGATTGTATTTCACGCATCTCGCTGTCAATCAATGCTTCGCAAGAGATTTCCTCCATTATTGGCGACAATTGCAAAATATCGCGCTCCATCGAAAGTTGATGCGAGGCCGACAAGAAATGCTTCCCCGGATTACCCTCCATAGCTCGCAAAATAAACCCGATCTGATCGGTATTGAATCCATAAGGACACAGCCATTCAAATAGCAGCTGCTTGCCGTTTTCTTCACAAAAACATTGTTTATCAATGGTTTGAACATCGTTTTCAAGCCTTATTATTGTTGCCAATCGATTTTGCAGCATTGCCCGATAAAGTTCGTTCTCGGAAGACAAATAGCCGATGGAACGCAGCACGGATTTTCTGCATTCGGGGAAAAGCCGGTCGAACACGGGCAGCAATTCGTTCCGGATTTTATTGCGCAGATACAGCGATTCGGCGTTTGTGGCATCTTCGCACCATTGCAATCCGTTCTGGCGGGCAAAATCTTCAATCTGTGTGCGTGAAGCCCACAACAATGGTCGAATCAAGTGCCCATTGATGGGTTTCATGGCTTTCAATCCGTTGATGCCCGAACCGCGCAACAAGTTGATGAAAAATGTTTCGATCTGGTCGTCGGCATGGTGGGCCAATGCGATTTTATCGTAGGCAAGCTGCTGGCGCAGTTGCTCAAACCATCCGTAACGCAAATCGCGTGCCGCCATCTCGATGGACAATCCATGCGTTGCCGCATACTTTTTAGTGTCGAAATGCTTCACATAAACGGCAACCCCCTTTTGCTCGGCGTAATGGCGCACATGACGCTCATCGCTATCAGAGGCTTCTTCTCGCAACTGAAAATTACAATGTGCAAAAACACAGCTCACCCCTATGCGAAGCATCAGCTCGGCAAGCACCATCGAATCGACACCGCCACTGAGTGCCACGATGATTTTATCGCCATCCTTAATAAGACCTAAGTCTCTGCTATTCTGACAGAAACGCTCCAACATGGTGCTATTTCTTTTTCTTCACCGAAAATCCGAAGCCGCCGATATTCGTTCCCAGCCCGAAGTACCTCCCGTGGGAATAGGCCAATGGACGGGCGTAATTCAACTGAAAAGCCCCAGTACCTTTGTCGATGAGGTTTTCTTCGGCATTGACAGCCACCACCTCGGCAATAAACATGTCGTGCGAACCGAGTTCCTTCACTTCAACCACCCTACACTCGATATTCAACGGCGATTCCTTGATGAGGGGTGCCTTGACGATTTGCGCTGGTTCGGGATGCAAGCGCATCTCCTTGAACTTGTTGACATCGCGCCCCGATTTTACCCCACACCAATCAGTGACGGTTGCCAGCTCCTCGGTTGTCAGGTTGATCACAAACTCCTTGTTCTTCATGATGAGGGCATGAGAGTGCCTTTTTTTCCGGACAGAGATATAGCACATAGGCGGATCGGAGCATATTGTACCGGTCCACGCTACGGTCAAAATGTTATAGTTTTCCGCGCAGTCGCCGCAACTTACCATCACGGCGGGCAAAGGATAAATCATGGTGCCAGGCTTAAAAGGTATTTTCATTGTCCATTCAAATTATCTTGATTACTGTTACTGTCTTGTCATCCACAAGAAAACCGATAAGTATCGGCATGTAGAAAAACGTTTACAAATGTACTCATTTTTTGCAATACACACTTTCTCCCAGCTTTTTTCAGGATCTGAACAAATCCGCTTAGAAAGAAACTGAACGGCTCATGCGCTTTCCTTTCGTTTTTTGCCATTGTCATTTATTTTTGCACAATTACACTTTTATCATACCTTTGTAGGGTTATTTTTGCATCAAACGACAGAGCGTAATATATATTAACTTAATTATCAGCATGTTATGAATAAAAAAACGAACTTGGGCATCATTATGGCCGCCATCTTTACCATCGGTTTCACCGTAACCGCTTGCCGTCCCGACCCGAAAGACGGCATTTACCAGCCGAAAAAGCACATCTCCAATATCATCATGGGGTTAAATTTCAGCGACACTGCCGCCATGCAAATTTGGTATTGGAGAGACAACCTGCTACGCTCCATCGATCACCATCTATCTTACGGCATCGTTCCCAGCATTCCTTCTAATACGTTGAGCACTGAAAGGTTTTTCTACGAAAACAACCGCCTGACGCATATTGTACTGGAAAATACGAGAAGCAATTTCATATATGACGGCGACAATCTCAGCCAAGTCGTGATAACCACGGATGGCAAAGAACTCATGCGATTCACACTTGCCTACAAAAAAGCGAAATTATCTAGTCAACCCTTAAAAACCACTTTTGGCATTTCCATTTCTGTGTGAGGTTC
>JASBYY010000004.1 GCA_029983675.1 Bacteroidales bacterium
GACAGTCTTGAAAAATCATCAACTTTAACCATTGCCAATTCATAGGAATAGATACGCTTTTTTGAAAGTTTTTTACGCAATATGCACTTTTTTAACCTGCATTTTCAAAATCTTCCCTTTTCAAATCATGTTTTTGTTAGCTTTGCCGCATCAATCACGAAATGAGTAACAACTATTAGAGCATTGTACTATGAGAAAATGGCGTATCGAAGATTCGGAAGATCTTTACAACATCAACGGCTGGGGCTGTGATTACTTTTCCATTAATGAAAAAGGACACGTCATGGTGAAACCCAAAGATGATTGTGCAGCAGTGGATTTACACGAACTGATGGACGAGCTGACCATCAGGGATGTACAAGCCCCCGTCTTGGTACGCTTCCCCGACATCATCGACGACCGCATTCATCGTATTGACTCATGTTTTAAGGAAGCGGCGGCCGAATACGAATACAAGGGGCAAAACTTCATCGTGTTTCCCATCAAGGTGAACCAGATGCGGCCTGTGGTTGAAGAAATCGTCAGTCATGGCAAGAAGTTCAATATCGGATTGGAAGCCGGTTCAAAACCCGAGCTTCATGCCATTATTGCACTGAACACCGATGTCAATTCTCCCATCATTTGCAACGGATACAAAGACGAAGAGTTTATCGAACTCGCCTTGCTGGCTCAGAAGATGGGGCGTAATGCCATCATCGTTATTGAGAAGTTGAACGAATTGCGCCTTACCGCCAAGATTGCCAAACGGCTTAAAGTCCGTCCAAACTTAGGCATCCGCATCAAGCTCGCCAGTTCGGGAAGCGGCAAGTGGGAAGAGTCGGGCGGCGACGGCAGCAAGTTCGGGCTTACACCCTCCGAACTGTTGGAAGCCATGGATTTTCTCAAACAAAACAAGATGCAGGACTGTTTGAAACTGGTCCATTACCACATCGGAAGTCAAGTGACTAAAATCAAGCGCATCAATGTGGCTTTGAGAGAGGCCGCTCAGTTTTATGTTCAGCTCCACCTGATGGGTTTCAAAATCGAGTTTGTGGACATGGGCGGCGGTTTGGGCGTCGATTACGACGGCACACGTTCAAGCAGCACAAGCTCGGTAAACTACAGCATTCAAGAATACGCCAACAATGCCGTGTTTTCCATCGTGGATGTATGCAACAAGAACAACCTGCCCCACCCCAACATCATTATCGAATCGGGACGCGCCTTGACAGCCCACCACTCCGTGTTTATCTTTGAAGTCCTCGAAACGGCTTCATTGCCAAAATGGGACGACGACGAAGAGCCGGCGGAAAATGACCATGAACTTATTCACGAACTCTACAACTCATGGGATGAACTGAACAAAAACTCGTCCTTGGAGATATGGCACGATGCTTTGGAAATCCGCGAAGAGGCGCTGAATCTTTTTAGCTTGGGACTGCTTGATCTGGAATCTCGTGCCAAAATCGAACGCTTGTTCTGGTCCATTGCACGTGAAGTAAACCAAATAGCCAACAAATTGAAACGCATTCCCGAAGACTTTGTCTTGCTGCCCAAGTTATTGGCAGACAAATATTTCTGCAACTTCTCATTATTTCAATCACTACCCGACAGCTGGGCCATCGACCAGATTTTCCCCATCATCCCGATACATCGCCTTGACGAAGAGCCAACGCATTTGGCCACCTTGCAAGACATCACCTGCGATTCTGACGGCAAAATCACAAATTTTGTGAGCCGTTCCATGCAACACACTATTCCATTGCATTCTTTCAACAGCAAGGAGCCTTATTATATTGGCGTATTTCTCGCCGGTGCCTATCAAGAGATTCTAGGCGACCTTCACAATTTGTTCGGCGACACGAATGCCGTACATGTTTCTGTGGATGAAAAAGGCTACGATATCGATCAGGTTATCGACGGTGAAACCGTGGCAGACGTACTTGAGTACGTCCAATACAGCCCCAAAAAATTGGTGCGCACTGTTGAAACATGGGTTTCAAAATGTGTCAAGGAAGGCAAAATCAGTGCGGAGGAAGGCAAAGAGTTTTTGTCGAACTACCGCTCCGGACTATACGGCTACACCTATTTGGAATCATAGACAAATCAGGCTATCAACCCATGAAAAAAGCCCTCGATTGAGGGCTTTTTTCAATTGAGCAGAAAGCATCCGTAAACACTATTCCCGTTTCGAATCGAAATTCTCGCGTATCGGTTCCATATCTTGCCTTGTTTCACGGGTCGCCTCCATAGCATCTAAACCGCAAGCATTCAGTATCTTGCCAACGATTTCAGTGTTGTCCATCCATCCAGTGAACTGATCCGATCCGGGACCAAAGGCAAATACCGCCACCGGGAGACAAGTATGGCTATGGGTTGAGAAAGCGAAACACGGAGAAGAATAGCGCCCTTGTGGATCTATCAGGGTAAGACCGCCCGTTTCGTGGTCGGCTGTCACCACCACCAACGTATTGCCATCTTTTTGGGCAAAGTCAAGCGCCACACGCAAGGTCTTGTCAAAATCGAGCATTTCGGCTACCATGGTGGCAGAGTCAGACTCATGACAGGCAAAGTCAATCTGCGAGCCTTCCACCATCATGAAAAAGCCCTTTTCATTTTTGCTTAGGGTCTGCAATGCCGTTTTTGTCGCATTGGGAAGAAAGTCGCCCCGCATGGCGACAGACGGCATGTGTCCTTGATTGGCAAGTACGGCGTATTTCCTACATGCCACATCAATACCAGCCAGCGTGTCATACACCTTCCATCCCTTATTTTGCATCTCTTCTATCAGGTTTCTGCCGTCTTGTCGCTGGTTGAAATACTTCCGGCCTCCGCCAATGATGACATTCACCTTATCCGAGTTTAACAATTGTTCGGCAATATCGTCATAAAATGAACGTTTCGGCACCTTGGAATAAAACACGGCTGGTGTAGCGTGTGTCACATAACTGGTCACCACAACACCCGTCATTTTACCTTGTTCGGCCATCACCTCAAGCACGCTTTTCACAGGTATGCTATCGGGATTCATACCCACCATGCCATTCTTTGTTTTTTTGCCGCACGACAAAGCCGTTCCTGAAGCCGACGAATCGGTGATCTCGTTGCTGGCCGAACGGGTGGTGACGATGCCGCTATAAGGAAACTGCTTAAACGACAAATCCTGCCCTGTTGCGAGCATAGCTCCATAAATCTGCGGCAAGGACATGCCGTCGCCAATCAGATAAATAACATTCTTGGCTCGATGTGCGGTTTGCGGAAGCGGTTGTGCACTGACACCGACAGAGAACGAAAAGGATGAGAACAACAATATGATTAACAAATACTTACGATAGTCATACCGCATTTTCTTTCTTACGATTGTCACCATAGCGCATTTCATTTTCTTGCCAGCACTTTTTGCACCGCCTTTACGATGTCAACGGTATCCAAATGGTAATGCTTCAATAGCTCCTCCGGTTTTCCACTTTGACCGAACACATCGTTCACAGCCACCATTTCGATAGGTTTCGGGTTGTTGAGTGCCAGCACTTGGGCAACGCTATCGCCCAAGCCTCCATTACGCTGATGTTCTTCAGCTGTGACGACACAACCTGTTTTTGCCACCGATTTCAAAATGGCATCAACATCTAATGGCTTGATAGTATGTATATTAATCAATTCGGCATTGATACCCATTTCTTTTAATGCCGACAGTGCTTCAACGGCTTTCCAAACCAAATGTCCACAGGCAAAAATAGAGACATCGGTACCTTCATGTAGCATCTGTGCTTTTCCGATGACAAACTTTTCATCGACTGGCGTAAAGTTGGCTACTTTCGGACGGCCAAAACGCAGATACACAGGACCGTCGTATGCCGCTGCTGCAATTGTGGCGGCTTTAGTTTGATTGAAGTCACACGGCACAATAACCGTCATATTGGGCAGCATCTTCATCATGCCTATGTCTTCGAGAATCTGGTGCGTGGCACCGTCTTCGCCCAACGTGATGCCTGCATGTGATGCGGCAATTTTCACGTTTTTGTTAGAATAAGCCACCGACTGTCTGATTTGGTCAAAGACACGTCCCGTTGAGAAAGCGGCAAACGTTCCTGTAAACGGGACAAAGCCACTCAACGCCATGCCAGCCGCCATATTAATCATGTTGGCCTCGGCAATTCCCGTCTGGAAAAAGCGCTCTGGAAACTCCTTTGCGAAATCACCCATCTTCAGCGAACCGATGAGGTCGGCACAAAAAGCCACCACCTTGGGGTTGTGTCGTCCTGCCTCAAGCAAGCCTTCGCCAAATCCCGTTCTGGTATCTTTATAATTTTGAACTTCAAAATCCATATTCTTAGTCTTTTACAATTGTTAGCAAAATGTGTTTATTATCGTTATATTATTAAAAAACAATATGTTACATTAAGGGAAACCAGTTCAAAGCATCGTCCTTCCGATTGTCATCAATAATCACCAATTGTTTCTTCAAGCTGCGCCAATGCCTTTGCCGCCTGTTCATCATTAGGAGCAGAGCCATGCCATTTGTGCGTTCCCATCATGAAGTCAACACCCATCCCCATCTCGGTATGTGCCAGCAAGAGTTGCGGTTTCCCCTGATGTGCATTTTTCCGAAGCTGCTGCAAGGTCTCAACTACTTCTTTCATGTTGTTGCCGTCACACTCAACGACTTGCCAACCGAAAGCCTCGTATTTAGCCCGCATGTCGCCCAAATTCATTACATCATCAGTAGAACCGTCGATTTGTTTCTTGTTATAGTCGATGATCGCCACAAGATTATCCACTGTTTTGGCAGGTGCATACATGGCGGCTTCCCACACTTGTCCTTCTTCCTGTTCGCCATCGCCCATCAGGACAAAAACGAGATGCTTGTCACCATTAAGACGTTTGGCTTGAGCGGCGCCAATGGCCACCGAAAGCCCTTGTCCCAACGAACCGCTTGCAATACGCACACCCGGAAGACCTTCGGCTGTCGTAGGATGGCCCTGCAAACGTGTCCCGAGCAAGCGGAACGTGGCAAGCTCCGAAACAGGGAAATAGCCACGATGCGCCAAAATGCTGTAAAACATAGGACTGATGTGTCCGTTCGAAAGGAAAAACATGTCCTCGCCTTCTCCATCCATGCGGAAATGGGCCGGATCGATTTGCATCTGGTCGAAATACAAGGCTGTGACAATGTCTGTCGCTCCTAAAGAGCCACCGGGATGCCCCGACTGACAACCATGAACCATGCGGATGATGTCGCGCCGCACCTGCGATGCAATGCGTTCTAATTGTTGAATATCCATATTGCTATTCTGTTGATTTACGATGATTTAGAAAGTTTTTACAGGTCTTTTTTAGAATAGGCAAATTTAGAAGATATTTCAGACCTGACCAAGACCATATTGAAATTATTTCCTGACAATACGGACAACAATATCCTTTTGCTTAAATAACACATTCATATTCAAATAAAAAAGATCATACAAGATTTTATCTTCTTAGTCATTCCGTGCTTGACACGGAATCTCATTACGAGGAGGTTGTTCTAAGAGGATAGTGCCGTTGGTGAGGAGATGCTGGATCAGGTCCAGCATGACTGGATCCTGATGGAGCGTAACATAGCAGGCTATGTGAGCAAGACGATGGGCAAAATGAGCCAAAAAAGCATCCAATCAACCGAAAACAAAGATAATAATATCCGAAATAATGCAATAATAACTTTGTTGTATGAATTAACTACGTTGAATGCACAGCATTTCAAAACTGCTTCTTATAAAGATTACACCCCTTTATTTTTGAAAATCATCCTCGTCATTGTGCAGAAAGAAAAGCTTTTTCATTCATCATTTTGTAACGCGAGACTTCAAAACAACTATTTTTGCAGCATGAAAAACACATCGAACAAAAAGCCCCATTCACGGAACAACCCATTGACCTTCAATGTCGTGCAACCTGACGAGCTTATGGCTTTCATCATGAAAAAGATGGATGGCATCAGCCGCAACAAAGTGAAAAACATGTTATCGAACGGATACGTCTCCGTCGATGGCGAACGCAAAAGCCAATACAACTTCTCTTTGCAGCCGGGAATGAAGGTGGAAATCGGCAAACCAACCGCAAAAGAACGATTTCATAGCCCATGGTTAGACATTGTATTCGAAGACCGGTCGATAGTGGTCATCAACAAAAAGGAAGGTTTGCTTTCGAGCAGTCCCACAGTAAGCCACACCACGGCACAGAGCATTCTGAATGACTATTTCATCTACACCCAGCAACGGTGCCGCGCACACGTCGTACACCGCCTCGACCGCAACACATCGGGGCTGATGCTGTTTGCCAAAGACAAGAATATCGCCATGGATTTCGAGAACGACTGGAAAGAAAAGGTTTACGACCGACGTTATGTTGCTGTGGTGAGCGGCACCGTTGATCCCCGCAGTGGCACCGTGCAATCATGGCTCAAAGAGAGCAACGCCTTTGTCACACTCTCCTGCCCTACCGACAATGGAGGCAAGTTGGCCATTACACATTACGAGGTGTTGGTAAGCAACCGAAACTATTCTCTATTAGACCTCAAACTCGATACAGGTCGCAAGAACCAGATTCGCATCCACATGCAGGACATCGGCCATCCCGTTGTCGGCGACGCCAAATTCGGGAGCAAGGACGATGCTTTCGGAAGACTTTGCCTACATGCCTACCGCTTGTGTTTCATCCATCCGGTGACAAAAAAAGAACTTGAATTTGAAACGCCTTTCCCTGCCGTCTTTGAAAAGGCTTTCCCACAATGAAAGCATGGACGTCTCGATAAAACAAAATGAAAAAGGCTGCCTCATAATGAAGCAGCCTTTACTTTGATTGCTATTTTAGAATCAACGGATTACGGTGATTCGCCGTGTAACCTCACCGTTGTTCGTCTGGATTTTCACCATATACAAGCCGTTTTCGGCATTGCCGAGATTGACGATGGCCCTATCGCCACTGCATTCAGAGTCATATACATGCTGTCCCAACATGTTGAATACCGAAACATGCTGCAAGCCTTCACCTTTCACAGTAAAGCTTTGTTTTGCAGGATTGGGATAAACTTCAATCTGATCGGATTCTGTTTCGTTCACGTCGGTGGGTGAATAGTAAACACGTAGATAGAACACATTCGGCTGATATTTGTTATTCGCAGGAGCCGACGTGCAGTCCGTTTCATTATAATAGGCATATACCTGATAGTAATAAAATCCTTCTTGCAGTGAAGAGTTGTCGGTGTAAGACGTCGCATTGGCACCTAACAGCTTGATACGCTGGTATTCTCCACCTTCGGCCTTACGGAAGACGAAGTAACCGGTGAGTCCATTGGAAGGTTCTGGCTTTTCCCACAGCAGCTTGGTCTTAAACAACGAACCGGTCTTTTCGTAATCGAGATTTCTGGGAGGATTGCATCCTTCTCCTGATGTGGCGCATGATTCGTTAGAGGCATCGCTTTCTCCGCTGTTGCAGAGGGATTTCAAATAATAACAATGACCGCCGAGCGGCACATTTTGATCGACGAAAGTCATCCCGTCGGTTATCAAACGATAGAGTTTTCCATCGCGATAGAGGTTGTAGCCGTATTCGGGCGTTCCAGCAACATCCCATGAAACCGTGATGGTGTTTGCATTGCCGGAATCCGTTGTAGCGACCACATTGGTGGGCGAAGCGCAAGTGCCTGTGTTACCGCAACCGTTATTGACGGAAAGGAACGTGCCAGGTGCAAGGTTGTTGGAAGAACCCGTGTAGGTGTACACCGTGGTGCCTTCAGAATTCTTAATGATGAATGTCATATTCGAAACGCTGTCAGCAGCAGCCGCTGGTGGAGCCCACACAAAGGAGATATTGCCAAGCGGCATATCGACAGTGACTGTTGAAGGCGTGGAACTCGTGGTGGTGACTTTGTCAACAAGAGAACCGGCTGCGTTGAAAATACGAATGCAGCCGCCACGCCAACCTTGGAACGAAGTGGTCTGCATGATAATCGTCCAATTGCATGAAGGGCCGATAAAGGTTTCAGTTTTCACTGTTTTTCCATGTGCGCCACTCTGAACGGCATATACTTCATATTCAAACTTATCGAAACGCGGCACACTATTGTCAACATAGGTCATGTTGGCACCGGCTGCAACATTATTCTCGGTATAGATGATTTCACCATCTCTCTTGACAACAATCTGGTCTATCGTGGAAATTGAAGTGTTGTTAAGGGTTTTGGAGGGATTGGTCCAAGTGATGGTTGCGGAAAGTTGATCATTGGGTGCAGCCACGACATTCAGATTTGTCGGCGCCATGAGTGTGTTATTGTAAACATCAATCGGGACGAAGTTGAAAATGGCAGCTTGACGGACAGAATAATCCATGCCGTCGAAGTCAAACCAGCCATCGCCGCTTCCACCCCAGCCCCAGTTGAAGTGGAACAGGTCCTCGGAATTATAACCGTCACAAATGAAAGCGTGACCGGCATTTTGATTGGTTCTACCGGAATAATACAACGGCCAGCCCATATCAAAAGATTCTTTCAGCTTGTCGCGCCAAACCTCATACGAAAATGAATTTCTGTTCAACAGCTGGGCCTGGTTTGAGTATTTGAAATACTGGTAGATTGCACCGGGTACATCCTCACTAAAAGCTCCGCTTCCCGTACCATCAGTATCGTATCCCATATTGACAGCTACACCACAGTGCCAGCTCAATAAAGCGACGGCATCGATTTGCTCGGGTGTGGAAGTGCTTGTAAGGGCATCAACCGTGTTCTCCCAATCATAAGTCGTGGCACCAAAATTCACGGTTTGTGTAGGATAGGTCGGAGGCGTGTATGAATGCGAACCCTGACCCTGCAACGGATGATTCCAATGCGACATGATCTGCGCCATTGCCGTGGCAACACAGCCGGTCACGGCATGTCCACCCGAAGCCCATGAAGCGGATTGCTCCGGACAGAACTTGTTGTACGGATAAACTTGGTTCCACTTCTCCGACATCAAGATACCTGTCCCACGACTGTTGTCGCGAGATAACATGTAGCCGTTCGAAAGCACATTTTGCCATTCGGCAACAATCATCGGAGCAGCTGCGGTATTTCTGGATTTACTGCGGCTCATGTTGTCCTGTAGTTCATCCAAACAAAAGCGGAGACCGTCAGGAACGTTGTTCACATCAAAACTACTTTCCTCGGAATAGCCGATAATGGGACGATGGGTGTCTTCACCCGATACAATGATAAATCCTTCATTACCAACATTGAAGATGTAATAAAGCGCATCTCCTCTGTCGGAAGTTGCTGTTTGAACCAAGGTAAGCTCTGTCCCACGAAGGGAAAGATCAAAGTGGGTTTGGACAAACTGTTGTCCTGCAATCTTTGCCTTACTGACATCAACAGGATCTGCATGAAGCAAAGTGATGCCGAATATCAAGGCAACAATGGTAAATACGTACTTTTTCATTGGATTAAGTTATTATAAGTTGTTGTCTTTTCTTTTTCAACCGCAAATATAATTAATTTTTGCCATCGTGGTTAACAATCCGAATTGATTTTTTCGAACCGGTCTTCTTCAGTAGCCGTTTGCTGTTTATCCCAAAAAACGAATACGGCTCACAGCGATTACAGCTTTCCAATAGGCAATATGGCAAATGGCAGAAAACAAGCAATCACGACAACTATGCCGTGATTGCCATTTAATTACAAAAGCTCCCCAAAGGTCAGCGATCGATGATAAAGCGTTTTGAAAACGTCCCCTGCCCTGTTGTGATACGAACCGTGTAAATGCCTGGTGCAAAAGCCGAAATATTCAGTTCATTATCATCGGTCTGCGTTTGTTGTGAATGCACGCATTGCCCCATAATATTTATGACATCGATTTGTTCGGCGCTCTCGGCATGAACATTAAGCTCACGTTGTGCAGGATTCGGATAAAGAACGATCTTGGATGCGTCCGTTTCGGTTATTGAAGTCACTTCCACATGCAGATAGTCGGTCTGCGTTGCAGCATTCATGGCATACTGTGATTCACAATAGGAATGTTTGGCTGTCAGCCTGTAGTAGTAGCTGCCGGTTTCAACCTCATCGAAATACGCCAACTCGGTACCGTCAACCTCTGCAACCTTTTCCATGTTGTTGAGGTTCGTTCCCCTATATACATAATACTTATCGGTCTCTCCTTCGGCCGCTGACCATGTGAGTTGTGTGCCAAACTTGCCACCTTGCCATTGATATTGACCTGAAAGGTTCATGGGCGGCTGGCAATTGGCGCATTGATTGTCCTTTGTAAACAAAGTGCCGTTCAATCCGGTCGAAGCACCGTTATAAATGTAAACCGTGGCGTTATTCTCATCTTTCAATATGATGGTCAATGAAGAAACAGGCGTACTCGGAGCTTTCCATGTCAACGAAATCTCGCCTTCCGGCATATCAAAATCCAGTACTCCATTGCCTGATGATGTAAGTGTAAATTCCTCAATGACTGTTCCTTTTGCATTCTTGACACACACTGCGCCTCCATTCCAGCCTTGGAAGTTCGTGGTGGCCCCCAGCAAACGCCATCCGCATGAAGGTCCAAACTGCGCCGTGGTAGAGGTTCTACGCCCCTTTCCCTTGTCGGACACCGCATAAATCTGGTAGGTATAATGGTCGAAATCACCCACCTCGTCCACAAAACTCATGCTTTCACCCGGAGTGACATTGTTTTCTTCGTGAATGACCGTTCCATTGCGAAGCACAACAACCTTGTTCAAATTCTCAAGCGGCGCATTGCTCAACGTTGTGCTTGGATTTTTCCATGAAACAGTGGCTTTCAGTGCATGGGCATGATCCGGCACGACTTCAAAGTTATCCGGTATGGCCGGAAGTCCATCATACACATGATCCGGAATCATGTCGAAAATGGCTGACTGGTTTTGGTTGAAATGATAACCAGGTGCATTGAGCGCATCGATGGCATAAAAACCGTTGCCATATCCTGTCCAGCCCCAGTTAAAATGGAAATAGCGGTTGTCATTGTAGCCGTCGCAAATAAAAGCATGACCGCCAAGATTGGCATCATGACCGGAATAATAGGCAGGAAAACCTTCATCGAAATTGGCAATGAGCAAATCCTCCCATTCCGTCTTCGAATAATTGTCGCGATTACGATGCGACATTGCCGAGGTGTATCTGAAATAATCCTTCATGGCACCGGGTACATTATTCGAATAGGCTCCGCTGCCATCATATCCGTAGCCCATATCCACCGCCACGCCACAATGGTACATCAAAAGCGCAACCGCTTGTATTTGCACCAACGGTGAACCTGACGAAAGGTTGTTCGGCATATTGGCCCAGTCATAGGTAGTCTCGCCAAAATTCACCGACTGTGTCGGAAAACCATTTGGGGTATAGGAATGGCTTCCTGTGCCCGTTTCAGGATAATCCCAGTACTTCATGACCATGGCCATGGCATCGGCGACACATCCGACATACACATGTCCACCAGGACCTAAATTGTGAGGCGGGCAATAGTAGTTATATGGATAATCCTGATTCCACATCGTGGCAATCAAAGCGTTGACACCTTTTGTTTCGCGGGTTCCATCGATGGTACCATTGCTGCGCACCCACTCCCATTCCTGTTGAATTTGAGGGTCAGCGGGGATACCTTTTTCGATGGCAAAAGCCATTTGTTCTTTATAATGATTAAGGTAGTAGCTTAATCCGTCAGGAGTATTCTCTGCATCAAAGCGTCCTTCCTCTGAATAACCCAGAATGGGTTTTGCAATATCGTCAGCCGAGACAATGACAAAACCATGGTCATAGTTGAAGACGTAAAGGCAAGGCGTTCCGTTGTCGAGTGACAAAGTAAAGACATCTTCCACATCGGCAATTTGACGTGCCGAAGCCAGATTCTCTCGGGCGAAGCTCAAGCCCAGCTTATGCGCCTCTTGCAGGCTGACGGGAGCCGCCCATGCCGAAACAGCCATCAACACGGCTGAAAATAAGGTAAATAGTGTTTTTTTCATTGCGTAGTAATAAGTTTGTATTTGATTAGATTTGAGGGGACAAAGATACTATTTTTTGATTGGGAACCACCAACGAAAAATAGAAAAATAATCAGGTTTTCTGTTCTTTCTTTTTTGCTGCGGGAAACAGAATATTATTCAATATCAACCTATAGCCGGGCGAGTTGGGATACATGTCGAGTTCGGTGGGCGGATCGCCGACAATATGTCGGTAATCCTCCGGGTCGTGACCGCCAAGAAAAGTCCAGAAGCCATTGCCGAAGTTACCATGGATATAGCGGTCTTCGCCAAAAGCCGCATTGTCGCCAAGTACTACCACATCGGGCTTTACAAGGGTTTTATCGAACGCAGTGGTTTGTCCCATGAAACCCTTGATGAGTTTTTCGTGGCACTGGGTCAGCATGGTGGGCACAGGATCCCATTTGGCCGAAAAGTCGAACAGCAAAAAATAGTCGTTGTCTTCGCGAACCATCTGCACACGTCTCTCGGTGACATCGATATTGGAGATTTCATATTCCTGAGGGTTTGTCGAAACAGTAAAGTCGGTGAAAGCGAAGCAGTTGTCATAATCTACCCGCTGCGGGTCGCCGTTGCGAATAGGATCGCCGTCGAACATCATGTCGCAAATATCAAGGCCATCGGCTGACAATGCCACATCGTAGCTGTCAGGGGCGGAACACATGGCAAACATGTAGCCACCTCCCGCGACAAACTCACGGATTTTCTTGGCAACGGCAAGTTTCAATTGAGAGACCTTTGAAAAGCCCCAGCGTTGAGCCGTTTCGTTTTGCAACCGCACATCTTCCTGATACCAAGGAAAAGTGCGGTAACGTGCCCAAAACTTGCCGAACTGTCCGGTAAAATCCTCATGGTGCAGGTGCAGCCAGTCGTATGTAGGCAACACCCCTTGCAGCACCTCGTCGTCATACACCACATCATAAGGAATCTCGGCATAGGTCAACACCAACGTGACCGCATCGTCCCAAGGCAGATTGTTTTTGGGTGCATACACGGCAATACGCGGCACTTTTTGCAGTTTCATTTCATCCATATTGACACCGGGATCGGCAATTTCGGCCAGAATAGCATCGGCTTGTGCATCGGCAATCACCTGATACGAGACGTTACGCACCTTGCATTCGCGTTCTATCTTGTCGTGAAAGGGAATCAAATAGCTACCGCCCTTGTAGTTGAGCAGCCAACTGATCTCCACCTCTCGCTGCAACACCCAATAGGCTACACCGTAGGCCTTCAGATGATTGCTCTGTTTGTTGTCCATGGGAATCAGCAGATAAGCCGCATGTAACGGCATTATTGCTGCAAACGCCATCAATAAAACCAAAACGATTTTTCTCATACCACTAAATCTATCACAAACCGGTTAAACACTTCAATAAGCCAAATAACGTTCCAAGGCCGGATTGGGCTGATGCTGACTGCCCAGAACAGTCAACAACTGCTGCCAATCCTTGACAAATCCACGCGATTCCCGATACCGCTCTATCGCCTTTACCATTTCATAATCCAGATACGGGTGGCTGAGAAGGGTCTTGAAATCGGAACGGTTCACATCAAGCTTTTGGGGGACGAATGCTCCATCCAAAACGATATATGGCGCAATGGCTTCATAGCGTGCCGAATCCATTCCTTTCACCTCGCGAAGCTGTTCCTTATTCAAAAAACCGCCAAGTTTTTTCCGATATGCCATGATGCGCTGCACCATGTAGCACCCTAACCGTGGCAACCTCTCAAATGTAGCGGAATCCGCTAAATTAATATCAACAATGGGAATTTCTTTGATCTCAGAGGTTTCCATCTCGTTTTCAGCAAATTGCATTCCTGCATCAAGGCTTTTGGCTTCATAACTGCGAGGGGCGGCGGCGGGAATAACGATATAGGGTTCCAGAACGGCATACACCGCTTCGCTAATGGAATACAGTTTCTTGAAATCCTTCTTGGAGTAGAAAGCGCCACCCTTGGCACGGTAATTCATGATGCCCCGAATCTGCCGTTCAGTCAACCCGAGACGTTGCCAGTCGGACTCGCTCATGCTATTCGGATTGAACGGAAACGGATTCAACCGGCTTTCTGCCGCATCCTTTTGAAACAGGTTCTCCCGCTTATTGGCAATATGCTGGTTGATGGCAACCTGTTGCCGTCGGATCAAGGAGTCGAGATTGTGAAAAGTAAAAATGCGATCTCCATTTAAGGACGGCATGAAAATATTCAGGCCGATCAATATCAAGACAACCAGCATGACCGAAATAAGGGCGATGCGTTCACCCCGTGTGAATATGAGCGGTTTTTTATGGTTTTCCATTGGTTGTTATCGTATGCAATTGATAAATATAGCCGCAATAAGAACAGGAGCTATATATTTGATAATAAATAAAATAACTCCTTTCATTTTCAGTTTTAATTGACCTTCGTTGGTGATTTCTCCGAAAAACTTCCTCTTGCCCATAAACCAGCCTACAAACACTACAGTCAAAAGACCGCCGATGGGCAGCAGGATGTTCGATGAGAAGAAGTCGAGACCGTCAAACAGGGGTCGCCTTCCTACGACAAACTTGGTGTCGCCGGTAAGACTCAACGAGGCAAACACCCCTAAAATCAGTGTTGCAGCAGAAGCTAGCACCGTGGCGAGTTTGCGCGTAATACGCAGCTCCTCGGCCAAATAGGCCACCATGACTTCTAACAGTGAAATAGTGGATGTGAGCGCAGCAATGGCTAACAGCACAAAGAAAATGATGCAAAAGAAATAGCCGCCTTGCATCTGATTAAAAATCATCGGCAAGGTGTTGAAAACCAGTCCCGTTCCAGCAGTAGGCTGAATGCCGAACGAAAATGCGGCTGGAAAAATCACGACACCGGCCAAAACAGCAACCAAAGTATCCGACAATGTGACCGACAATGCCGTTGTGGCAAGGTTGTCGTTTTTATTAATATAGGATCCGTAGGTAATCAAAGCGCCCATACCTACACTCAACGAAAAGAACGCCTGTCCCAACGCGCTGATAAGCACCTTCCCCGTTATTTTTGAGAAATCGGCATGGAACAGAAACCGAAAGCCCTCGCCTGCATTGGGAAGTGAAAGCGATTTGACCCCAAGAATAATCAGAATGAGCAGCAGCAATGGCATGAGGATCTTCGAATAGCGTTCGATACCTTTTTTCACCCCGTTGAACACCACAAATCCGGTCAGAAAGATGAAAACCGACTGCCACATGACATTGCGCCAACCCAAGTTGTGGAAATCGCTGAAATCCCGTTCTATGGCTGCAAGCTCCTTGCCTTGAAAGTCGTTGCCCACGGCTTTGACGATGTATTCGAGTGTCCATCCCGACACTGTGGAGTAAAACGACAGCAGAATCCATGCACAGAACACCCCCATAAAACCCACAAGCGGCCAGGCCGACTTCGGTGCGAGCGCCCTGAAAGCCCCGACGGGATTGCGTTGCGCCTTTCGGCCGATAATAAACTCCGACAACATGGTAGGAATACCCAGCACAAGGACAATGAACAGATAAACCAACAAAAAGGCACCGCCTCCGTTGTTTCCCGCCTCGCACGGGAAACGATAAATGTTGCCCAGCCCGACGGCAGAACCCGCAGCGGCAGCAATAATGCCTATCTTCGACCCAAAGCCATCCCTGCTTCTATGTTGATTTTCAGTCATTTGAATTGTTTTTGGTTGCTATGAATACTGCTGTTCATTAGAAATCAAGCTGCTACATACCATTACAACAGCCATCGTTTTAGAACAAAGTGCAAAAATAGAAAAATAACAGTCCAATTACTGATACTTGTACGGTAAAAAAAGAATGGTATCTTACCGCCCAAAAAGACAGCTTTAACGTTTCTCGCCAAAAGCGAGGTCGCCGGCATCGCCGAGACCCGGAACGATGTAGGCACGTGCCGTCAGTTCATCGTCAATAGCACCCACCCAGAGTGTCATCGGCATGTTGTTGAAAACCCGTTCGACATACGCTACACCTTCGGCGCTGGCAATCGCCACGGCCACATGGATATGGCTCGGCGTATTGTCTTCACTCAACAACCCTGACAAAGTCTTGTGAAAGGCTTCACCTGTCGCCAGCATCGGGTCGCAAAGGATCAATGTCCTACCGTCCAGATCGGGCGCCGAGTAGTACTCCACCTTGATTTCAAAGTCTTCGTTTTTATCGTATTTCCGGTATGCAGCGATGAAACCGCTATCCGACTTGTCGAATACATTCAGGAATCCGGCATGAAACGGCAGACCTGCCCTTAAAATGGTGGCGATGACGGGTTGTTCGGCGGGTACACGCACCGTTTTTACACCTAACTGGGTGTCCACCTCGATTTCTTCGTATTCCAAGGTCTTGCTAATTTCATACGCCATCACCTCGCCCATACGTTCCAGGTTACGGCGAAACCTCATGCGGTCGAGCTGGATGTCGGCATCGCGAACCTCGGCAATGTACTGGTTGAAAATACTGTCCTGATGTCCTAAATTGATGATCTGAACCATAATTATGCAATGTTTGGGCTTCAAAGATAATCAATCCTGACCAAACACGGCCGTTTTTCATGAAAAAATCACATAGAGCATCGTTTCTACTGACAGGAAAACACTGAAGAGATGCTGAATCGAGTTCAACATGACGGTTTTTGATGAGGCATGACGGAAACAAATGAGGCATGACGGGTTCTAATAGAACGGAATGGGTACAACCCAATCAGACTTACAGTGTTCCTCCTCTCATATCATTCCAAACATGTCATTCCGACAACAATCCAGAATCTGTTTGGAATCTCCTTATGAGGACATGGTTTTATTAAAACAATACAGCTGGTAATGAGATGCTGAATCAAGTTCAGCATGACGTTGGTCAACATAACCATATACAGAATGGGCGAGACAATGCCCGGCGCACGTCCGTTGCGCAGCTTGGTTAGTTGTCCGTTCAAGATGCCCTACAATTCCATGCCATAGAGATGCATCTTGTTGTAGAGTGTCTTTCGGTCGATTTGAAGCAGTCGGGCCGCAACGGTTTTGTTGCCCCTCGCCTTTTTCAGTGCGGCGACAATCTGTTCCCTTTCGTTTTCGGGATTCAATGCCAAGTCCGGTTCTTGCGCCGCTGTTTCCTTTATCTCTTTCGCTGGTGCAGCGAACACCGGCAAATCCTCCACTTCCACCTTGTCGCCTTCGGCAAACAGCACACAACGGCGCACCACGTTGCGCAGTTCGCGCAGGTTGCCGCTCCAACGTTGCTGCTTAAGCACCGACAAGGCTTCGTCCGAAAATCCTTTCACTTCCTTGTTCAGTTCTTCGTTGGCCTGACTGACAAAGTAGGTGGCAAATGCCTGCAAATCATCTATCCTTTCGCGCAGCGGCGGCACGTCAAGCGAAAACTCGTTGATACGGTGGTAGAGGTCCTGGCGGAACCGCCCTTCTGCAATGGCTTTCTCCACATCCTCGTTGGTGGCGGCTATGATACGCACGTCCACGCTCACGTCGGTGGCCGAACCTACTGGGCGCACTTTCTGTTCTTGCAAGGCACGCAGCAGCTGCATCTGCACTTCATAAGGAAGGTTGCCCACCTCGTCAAGAAAAACCGTCCCGCCTTTTGCTTGTTCAAAAACACCTTTTTTGTTGGCAATAGCAGAGGTGAATGAGCCTTTCAAATGCCCAAACAACTCGCTGGGTGCCAATTCTTTGGAAAGACTTCCGCAATCAACGGCAATAAAAGGCTTGTCCTTGCGCAGACTTCTTTCGTGAATCAGCCTTGCAATATATTCCTTGCCCGTTCCGCTCTCTCCAAGTATCAAAACGGAGAACTTGGTCGGGGCAACGAGTTCGATGTGTTTGTACAAGCGTTGGATAAGCCGGCTTTTGCCCATCACCATCTCCCCTTTTTCCTCCGCTTTTCCGGGTTCTTCCCGCTCCACTTTCGAGGAAAGGGCTGCTTCTATTTTTTCTTCCAATACGGCGGGACTGATGGGCTTTTTCAGATAATCGAAAGCACCGAGTTTCATTGCGGAAACAGCAGTCTGCACTTCGGCATAGCCTGTCATGACAATAATAGGAACCCTTCTCTTGATATGTTCCCTGACCCAAGCCATCAGCATGATACCGTCGCCATCGGGAAGACGCAGATCGGTAAGAATCAAGTCGAAACTATTTGAGGCAATCTCACGCTTTGCCTGTGCACAACGGGTAGACAAGGTGGCTTCGAAATCATTCTTCTTGAGCCACGTCTGTATCATGGCACCAAAAGCGGCATCATCTTCAACAATCAATATTTTTCGCATGATCACATCTCGATTACGTGTTGCAAAGATAATGTTTTTTTTCGCTTACTTGCCACTGGGAAACGGTATGTGTGAATAAAAAAGAGCCTCGCTTCGGGGAGAAGCTGAGGCTACTTAAAATTGAAAACGAGCAGAAATTTTATTTGATCGCGACGACCAAATAATTGGACACCTTCCAGAAGGCCTCGGTGTTAGTGATTTCAAGCGTAAGCATTTCATCTTCACCATTAACGAGATTATAGGAACCTTCAGGATGACTTGTCATAATTGTAGCTTTTTTAGTATTCAGCGGAATGGAGGTTAAAGTTCTCCTATCAGCCTGCACAAACACATTGCTGTCAGAGAAATTCTGGGGCTGCAACTTCTTCGATTTGAAGAGGCCACCATTTGTCAGAATACCCATTTCCACCATGTTCTTTGGAGTGGCGGCTATGTACCACACCGTGTTCATGCTGGCATCCTGCGTCTTGATCACAGCTTGCTGGGCGGCATTCTGCACACCGAGTGTCTGAATGGTGTCGTTCAGGGTGATAACTTGTTCGTTCAGAGCAGTTATCTGTTCCTTACCAGCCTGCACTTCGGCCATCAGATTATTAATGAATGTGTCTTTTTCAGCAATTTCGTTTTTCAGACGGGCAATGGTTGCTCCCAATGCCTTGGATTTTGAACCTTGTTCGTTAAGGCGTTTCTCCAAATCCTCAATTTTGGTTCTGTTTTCCTGCAAGGTGTTCTGCAAGGCGTTGATTTGCGACAAAGCGCGCTTTTTATTGCCCTCCTGGTTGTCAACCATGATAATGCCTTCAGCTGCCCGAACCTGGTCCAAAGCCTGTTCGATTTCGTTGATAGCGCTCAAGGTGGAATCGAATTCATTATTCACATTTTCGTATTGCAAGGCAATGGAATCTCTTTCTGCAAGAAGAGTCTGATACTGACGTGACTTTTCTACACATGATGTGACTCCCAATAAAAACATTGCACTTACTGCGATTATAAAAACATTCTTTCTCATAAAAATACACTTTTAATTATCGCCCCTCATGAGAGCATTTATTATGCCAAATCATTATTTGAAATACAAATACTTGATAATTAAATATTTGCAATACTAAATCCAAAAGAATACCACTGTGGAATTGTGTGGAAAACCGTGGCAAAACGACATTGGGATGCGGAAAAAGTGTGCATTGAAAATTTCCACAATACACATTCCCTTATAAATAAACAAGTTCGGTCTGCTTGAAACGCGGCAGCGGAAAGATAGAAACGTTGGGCGAAATGCCTACGCGGTGTTTCCGCAACTGCTGGTAAACCGACCGCAACGCCAATTCAGGCGTGTTGTTGTTTCGGCTCAAATGGCAAAGCATGATGTTCTTGATGTCGGGACGGTACAATTCGGCGATGCAGTTTCCAGCCTCGGTGTTCGACAAATGCCCGAAAGGACCGGCAATGCGCCGTTTCAAAATATAGGGATAACCGCCTTCGTGCAACATCTTGGTGTCGTAATTGGCCTCCAAGACGATGGAGTCGGATTTTTTCAGATAGCGCTTCACCACGGTATCGAGTACGCCCACGTCGGTGGCTATGGTCAGCGTGTGGTTTTCCAACCTGAAGTGGTATCCCAGCGTGCCGTTGCCGTCGTGCATCACCGGAAACGACTCGATGTGGATGTCGCATATCTCAAAAGACTGCTCCGCCTCAATGGGACGGAACAGTGTCACGTCCATCGTCTTCGTGCTTTTACCGACAGAAAGTCCTTGCAAGCACGCGGGATGGGCATACACGGGAATATTAAAGGCTTTGGCGGTTGCCCCGAGACCTTTGATGTGGTCGATATGGTCGTGAGTGACCAATATCGCCTTGACTTGCGACAAATGGATGTCAACACGGCTCAGGCGGCGTTTGATCTGCGACAGGCTGATGCCCGCATCTACCAATACCCCTTCGTCGTGCTTGCCCACATAATAACAGTTGCCACTGCTGCCGCTGGCCAAGCTACAAAACACAAAAGGCGATAAGCACGAAAACAGGTCCATGCGGCAAAATTAGGCGAAAAAGCGACAGGTTCAGACAGAAAGTTTCGTATTTTTGCCCAAAATCATACCGCCATGCCAAACAACACTTTCGATCCCAACGCAGCCGCCCTTTCCGGGTCAGGCATTTACGGACTTCCTTGCGGCTCCGATGAAGCACAAATCATCATCATCCCTGTGGAATGGGAACTCACCACAAGTTACAACCGCGGCACCGTTGACGGCCCTGCCGCCGTGTTGGAGGCCTCCATGCAGGTGGATCTTTGCCATCACGACTATCCCGACCTATGGCAAAAAGGCATTTGGATGGACCGCTTTCCCGAAGCTCTTCGTGCCGTGCACGACAGCCTGATTCCCGTCAGCGAACGCATTATCGAAGGCATTGAGACGGGAGAAACGGAAACAAACCCGGAGCTTTTTGCTCCGATGTACCGTGACATCAAGATGGCAACGGAAAAGAAAGACGAATGGCTGCGCAGCCGTATCGCCCATTGGAAATCGAAAGGTAAGGTTGTCGGCCTGTTGGGCGGCGACCACAGCATCCCCCTCGCCTATCATCAGTATCTGCATCAGGAAGGTGTGGAATACGGCATACTCCACGCCGATGCCCATCTTGATTTGCGAGAGGCGTTTGAAGGATTTGAGTATTCACACGCCTCGATATTCCATAATACGCTGAAATTCGGCAATGTAAAAAAACTCGTTCAAGTCGCCATCCGCGACTACTGTCACCAAGAACGTGATTTAACGGTAAGCCAACCCGAACGGATCAAGGTGTTTTATGACCGCGACATGCGCCGCCGCCTTTATGAGGGTGAATCCTTTAAACACATTGTAGATGAAATAGTTGCAGCATTACCCGTCAAGGTTTATCTTTCCATCGACATCGATGCCCTTGACCCCAAGCTCTGCCCCAATACCGGAACCCCCGTGCCGGGCGGCATGGAATACGAAGAGCTTTGCTACCTCCTCAACCGCATCAAGGAAAGTGGAAAGGAAGTCGTTGGCTTCGACTTATGCGAGGTGTCGCCGGGCGACAATGACTGGGACGGCAACGTGAGCGCACGAATGCTGTTTCACCTCTGCGGCGTAGCGGCAAGAGATTAAAAGACCTTTGAAATGACCATCAACAAATACTATCATTATGAATACTGAGAGAATCACCCCGAGATTTATCGATACGTTGAAAGAAAACGAGATTTTTGTTTTCGGAAGCAATTTGGAAGGCGCACATGGCGGTGGCGCCGCCCGCAAGGCCTACCGGGATTTCGGCGCACAGTGGGGTGTAGGTGTCGGCATGACCGGCCGATGCTATGCCATTCCCACCATGCAAGGCTCCGTTGACACCATCAAACCCTATGTGGATGATTTTATCGACTATGCGGCGGCACATCCCGAACTCCATTTTTTAGTCACACGGATCGGATGCGGCATTGCCGGCTTCAGCGACGAAGAGATTGCGCCCTTGTTTCAGGCAGCCATTGAAATGAAAAATGTATCTTTGCCGTCGAGTTTTCGTGAAATAATACAATAAATCATCATGAGAAGAATAATCAATAGCCTGTTAGACAATGATTTATATACATTTAGCGTTTGTTATGCCTATCTGAGAAAGTTTTCGCGCGCCCTCGGTCAATATACGTTCGTCGATCGCAACAACTCGGTGTATCCGAAAGGTTTCGCCGAAAAGTTAAAGGAGCAGTTCAAGATGATTGAAGAATTACGCTTGAGTGATGAGGAGCTTGGCTTCATGCGTAACAAGTGCTACTACTTCCCGAATTGGTTCTTCACGTTTTTAAAAGGCTTTTCGATGGATTCCTCCGAGCTTGACATTGCTCAGGACGAGGAAGGCCATCTTCACATCTCGGTATCGGGATATCTCTGGCGTACTGTGTTTTGGGAAATGCCCATCCTTTCGACCATTTCGGAACTCAGCCATGAACTCAGAGGCGAATTCGCCCATTACAACCGCGAACACGAATATCAGAAATCATTCAACAAGGCTTGCCGTCTGATTGAAAACGGCGTCAAGTTCTCCGACTTCGGCACCCGCCGTCGTTTCTCATTTGAACACCAGGATATGGTCATCCAATCGTTCGTCGAGGCACAGAAAAAATACGACAAGGTGGGCTTTGTCGGCTCGTCCAACGTTTTGCTTGCCCACAAGTACAACATCACGCCCATCGGCACCATGAGTCATCAGTTTATCGAGACCTGCTCGCTGTTCGGCTACACCGAAGCCAACTATATCGCCATGGATTACTGGCAAGAAGTGTATGCCGGCAACTTGGGCATCTACCTATACGACACCTATACGCGCGATGCGTTTTTCAAAAACTTCACCGTGCTGCACGCCAAGTTGTTTGACGGGCTGCGAGTGGATAGCGGCGACAATGTGGAAGCCTTGGAAGCCATTATCGGCAAATACAAGGAACTCGGTATCGATCCAAGTGTGAAAAGCATTGTTTTCAGCAACTCGCTCAACGTGGACGAAGCCATTGCACTGCACCACACTGTGAACAACCGTATGAAAGACTCTTATGGCATCGGCACACACTTCACCTGCGACGTGGACAACGCTGAACCGATGAACATTGTCGTGAAGCTCACCGCTGCAAAGATCACCGAAAAGCGCAATTGGAAGAAAGTGGTCAAACTCAGCGACGACCTCGGCAAATACACCGGCGATCCGGAGGAGATTGAAATTTGCAGGAAGACTTTACAGATTGAGTGATAGACTCACTCCTTGCCTCTGGACACTTTCGAACCTATGGTAATGAAAACACCAATAATCACTGCGATAACAAGCATCATTAAAGAAAACAACAGCACTTTATTGCCATTGATATTTCTTCATAATAGCAAGGAAAATATAAACTACTACAGCACCTAAGTAGCCGGCAGTATGTTCCTTGAGTCCATTCTTCTGATCTTTGGATAATTGCATGATGACAAAGTTTGTTTTCCACGTGCAATAATAGGAAAATTTCCAACGCAGGGTTGGAACCGATACTTCGTCCCATCATCGGGATACATTTCTTCGGGAAAAAGCTTCCTTGTTTTGCCTCATGAGGAATATGATTCAATCATGATGAAAATCACGCATATAGAAAAATACAAGGTTTGGATTTTCCGTTTTGCTTGTTATGAAAAAGTCTGTCGCCATCCACAGCCTTCTTTCCATTCCGAACAGCCGTAAGCCGTCTTTCCTTTGATGATCTTGCCCTTTCCACAGAGCGGACAAGGCTGCCCAATCAATGTGTCGGATGGTGCTAAAACACCACTTGTTTCTGTTTTTTGTGTTGCAGCAGGTTTCTTTACCGCTTTCTTTCCCGACAGTTTGCTTCCTTTGCCTGCTTTGGGCTGGACTTCGGGTGCGGCGGCTACTCGCCGGTTTCTGTTGTCGCTAATCACAGTAGCAACAATATCGCTCACCATTTTTTTCATCTCTTCCAAAAACTGGCGCGCTTCGTATTTACGCCGCTCTATTTCGCGCAGTTTCTTCTCCCAGATACCTGTCAGTTCGGCGCTTTTCAACAAATCTTCGTGTATCAGCCCTATCAACTCAATGCCCGTTTGTGTCGGGATGAGGTTTTTGCGTTCCTTGCGGATGTACTGCCGCCGGAACAGGGTTTCAATAATGGCGGCGCGTGTCGATGGTCGCCCGATGCCGTTTTCTTTCAATGCCTCACGCAACGTTTCGTCTTCCACCGACCTGCCCGCCGTTTCCATGGCACGCAGCAATGTGGCCTCCGTAAACAGTTTCGGAGGCGAGGTCTGTTTCTCAGCCAAACTCGGCTGATGGGGGCCGTGCTCTCCTTTGACGAAAGCCGGCAAGGTTTTTTCTTCGTCCTTATCCTCCCCTTTCTCATCATCGGAGGGCTTGACGGGCTTTATCACCACGCGCCATCCCTCCTGTAGAATCTGCTTTCCCGTCGTCTTGAACGCCACCTCCTCCACTTTGCCCATCACCGTGGTGGTCGAAAAAACACAGTCGGGATAAAAGCAGGCGATAAAGTGACGGCACACCTCGTCATACACTTTCGATTCGGGCACGGAGAGGTTGCCGGGAAGCACCCCGGTAGGAATAATGGCATGATGGTCGGTGACCTTGCTGTTGTCGAACACCTTTTTGCTCTTGGGCAGTTTCTTGCCCATCAACGATGCAGTCAGTTCGGCATACGGGGTCAGGTTTTGCAGGATTTCAAGGCATTTCGGATAAATATCGTCGCTCAAATAAGTGGTATCGACACGGGGATAGGTGGTGTATTTCTTTTCGTAAAGGCTTTGAATGGTCTGCAAGGTCTGATCTGCCGAATAGCCGTATTTCCGGTTGCATTCCACCTGCAATGAGGTCAAGTCGAACAAACGCGGCGGAGCCTCCTTACCCTTCCTCGTTTCAATATCTGTCACCGTAAACTCCTTTCCAATAACACTTTGCAAATCAGCTTGGCCTTCTTCTTCCGACGGATATTTTCCTTTTACCGCTGTAAAAACGGTATCGCGATAGATGGTGGATAGCGCCCAGTATGGCGTAGGCTTAAAGTTCTGTATTTCAAGGTAACGGTTCACGACCAACGCCAAGGTAGGGGTTTGCACCCTTCCGACAGACAGCACTTGGCGGTTTTGGCCGTATTTCAACGTGTAAAGCCGAGTGGCATTCATTCCCAACAGCCAGTCGCCGATGGCACGCGAAAGACCCGCCTCGTATAACGACTGATACTCCGACTGGTCTTTGAGCGCCTCGAAACCCTGCCGGATAGAGGCTTCGGTTAGCGAAGATATCCACAGCCGTTGCACGGGACAAGTGACCTTGGCCTTCTGCATCACCCAGCGTTGTATCAACTCCCCTTCTTGTCCGGCATCACCACAGTTGACAATGCGGTCGGCCTTCTGCATAAGCGATTCGATGACACGGAACTGTTTTTCGATGGACTTCTCTCCTATCAGTTTGATACCGAAACGTTCGGGAATCATCGGAAGACGGATCAGCGTCCAATGTTTCCATTCGGGGAAATAGTCGTGCGGCTCTTTCAGAGTGCACAAATGCCCGAACGTCCAGGTTACCTGGTAGCCGTTTCCTTCCATATAGCCGTCGTGCGGCTGGGTGGCTCCCAGCACGAGGGCAATGTCTTTGGCGACACTCGGTTTTTCGGCGATGCAGACGATCATAATCGGGCAAAAGTACGACATTTTTCAGTATATTTGCGCCCAAGAAAAGGACTGCTTTTTCATGATCAATATTATTCTCATCGTCACTGCCGTTATCATCATCATTTCCGTGTGGCTCAACAACATGTCGCACAAGATGGGCATACCGGTATTGCTGGCTTTCATCATTTTAGGCATGTTTGCCGGATGGAACAACGACACCATCGGCCCCGATAACTATTGGATTGTGAAAGACGTCAGCACTGTAGCCTTGATCATCATCATGTTTTATGGTGGCTTCGGCACGCGGTGGGATTCGGCAAAACCCATCATCAGGGAATCGGTGCTGCTGGCGACAGTAGGCGTGGTGTTGACTGCCGCACTGACGGGGTTGTTTTGCCATTATGTCCTCAGCTGGCAGTGGATGGAAAGTTTTCTGATGGGTTCCGTGATTGCCTCCACCGATGCGGCTTCGGTATTTTCCATTCTGCGTTCACGAAAATTAGGCTTGAAAAACCATACTGCACCTATCTTGGAAATGGAAAGCGGCAGCAACGACCCTTGTTCCTACATGTTGACTGTCATTATGATTTCCATCATGCAAGGCACAGCATCGGGCCTACATCTTGCCTGGATGATCTTTGCTCAAATCGCTTTTGGCCTGCTATTCGGCGCGCTGATTGCCAAAGGTGCCATTTTCGCCCTCAAACGGGTTGTTTTTTTAACTTCAGGATTCGACTCCCTGTTCATTCTCGGAACAGCCATATTGGCTTATTCCGTTCCGGCAGCGTTAGGAGGCAACGGGTTTTTAAGCGTTTATATCGTGGGGATAGCCTTAGGCAACGCCAATTTTTCACGCAAAAAGACACAAGTGCACTTTTTTGACGGCGTCACCAGCCTCATGCAAGTATGCCTGTTTTTCATGCTGGGTTTCATGTCGAATCCGACATCACTCTATAAAGCCATGCTGCCCGCATTGGCCATTGTGCTTTTTCTGCTTGTAGCCGGACGTCCGTTCAGCGTGCTTGCCATTCTTGGCTGGTCGAAAAAACACAAACGCAACCAACGCTTGTTGGTTTCCTTTGTAGGACTGCGCGGCGCGGCATCCATTGTGTTCGCCATCATCGCAGTAGCCAGCAATATCTACTTGGAAAACAATATATTAGATGTCGTTTTTTGCATTGTTCTGCTTTCCATCGCCCTGCAAGGCTCACTGATTCCTCAGGTGGCGAAAAAACTGGACATGATCGACGAAAACGAAGACGTGTTGAAGACTTTTAGCGATTATAGCGAGACCTACGACGTGCAATTCAGCGGTTTTGAACTGACCGAGAAAAGCGCATGGAGCGGAAAACAAGTCAAGGAAATAGGACTGCCAAAGAGCTTGTTGTTAGCCGTGATAATGCGCGATGGCAAGCGCATCACCCCTCGTGGCAACACCCTGTTGCGCGCCGGTGACAAAATCATCCTGTGTTCACGGTCCTACGACGGACAGGCCATGGGCGAACTGAAAGAACAACAGATTCCCGCAGGCAATAAATACGTGGGAAAAACCTTAGACACCTGGTCGAAAGACGGACATGATCTCATTGTGCTCATCCGACGAGGCGACGATACCATCATTCCCAAAGGCAACACCGTGCTTCGAGCCGATGATTACATTGTAGTCATTGACAAGTAATCCGTCAAAATTGTTTCCTCTTCGGAGGCGGATTGACCATTCCTATCAACGCAGCAGCCATTTTAGAGCCTGCCACAAACCATACCAGATCGCCTTCTAGAAAGACGATGTTGGCGGAAGGGTTCAAAATGAATCTGCCATCACGTTCGATGGCGATGACCATGGCATTGAAACGGTCACGCAACCCCGAATTGCTCAGTTCGACCCCAACAAGGAAACTCCCCGCTTGAAGTTCAATTCTATGGATGTCCACATCGCTCTCCACACGTTCCTTGATCAGCACATCGTCTTCAATCACCACCCTTGACTTCAACTGCGAAAGATGGGCTTCCGAGCCGACAAAAGTGACGATGTCGTTCGGGAAAAGCATAAAATCCTTCCCTGGCAGATCGACCACCTTATCCCCTCTTTCCACGCTGACCAAACTGATGTTGTAATTGTCGCGAAAATCAGATTCTTCAATACGAATGCCGGCATAAGGACTTGCCACGCTGATTTCCATCTTCTCCAACGCAAAGTTCTCCTTCAGAATTTCAGGGACGATAAACGTATGCTGTGTCTGGCGTTTGTTCATGTTTTCGATGAAACGTTTCTCCATACGTTCATACATCCTCATGACAGGCGTCAGCCCCCTCAGCATGAAGCAGTAAACAATGGCAAAGCCCATATTGATCCATGCACCGCCCTTCACGCCGACATGGCTCCAGAAACCGGCGTTAAAGAACTGACGCAGCGCATAATAGGAAAATATCAGGATGACAACGAATCGGAACAGGAAAACAAGCGAAATCAAGGTCTTGTTGAACTTATTGCCCGACATCAGTTTGCGCGTGGTATGCACCTTGCTGTGCTTGAAGGCCATCGCCCATAGAAAAGGCGACATCAGCACCAGCGTAATGGCCGCCGAAATGGCATTTCCCCACGGCATGGACACGTGTTTCGCAACCAAACTGCAAAGCGAAAAACTCAACAGCATGACTGCGATGATAATGGCGGCATAAATCACTATGTTTTTGAACTGTCGCACAAGAAAGGCTCCCATCGACACTTCTTTGCCACTTTTCACTTTCAGTCCTGATGATTGGTTCGACAAACCACTCTTCCACCTTTCGGGAATGATGCGCATGATGCTTTGATACAACGGAAGTCCCGCCTTGATACTATAAGGTGTGATAAAGGTAGTGATGACCGAAACCGACACAATAATAGGATAGAGAAACTCGTCAATGACACCGAAACTCATGCCGACGGTCGCAATGATAAACGAGAACTCGCCTATCTGCGCGAAACACATCCCCGACCGAATGGCGTCTTTCAAGCTGGCACCCGAAAGCAACATGCCAAAAGTAGAACTGGACGACTGCAACACCACGACAACTACAGTAAGCAGCAGGATTTGCCACCAGTACCGGACAATGATATCCGGATTAATCATCATGCCGACGGAAACGAAAAACACAGCGCCAAACAGATTCTTTACCGGCGTGGTCAACTTGTATATCATGTCGGCTTCCAAAGTCTCCGCCAATATGGACCCCATGATGAACGCCCCCAATGCCGACGAAAACCCTGCGAGATTGGACAAAACGACCATCATGAAACACAATCCGACCGAAAACACCACCAGGGTTTCCTCATTCATCAGCTTGCGCACTCTTTTTAACAGGCTTGGAATGAGAAAGATGCCGCCGATGAACCATACCAACAAAAAGAAGCCGAGTTTCAGAATGCTGTAAAGCAGCTCCTTACCATCGAATGTGGCGCTCACCGACAAGGTGGACAATATCACAATCAAAAGAACTGCCACCAAATCTTCGACCACCAATACGCCGATAACTCCTTCGGTGAAACGCTCCTTGTTGATTTTCAAGTCATAAAAAGCTTTGGCGATAATGGTGGTTGACGACATGGCGAGCATACATCCGAGAAAAATACAGTCCATCTTCGTCCATCCAATCAGTTTGCCGACAAAAAAGCCCGACAACATCATGGTAATAAAGATGGTGAGCACCGTGATACCGACACTGCCGCCTACCCTTTTCAATTTCTTGAAACTGAACTCCAAGCCTATGGCAAACAACAGGAAGACCATGCCGATTTCGCTCCATGTCTCCACACTGCTACGATCGGTAAGAACTGGAAAGTACGAGAAATTAGGGCCGATGAGAAAGCCGGCAATGATATACCCCAGCACCAAAGGCTGCTTTAACCACTTGAATAGAACCGTGGTAACTCCAGCGGTCACTAGTATCAAGGCTAGGTCGGAAAATAAGGCAGGCAGGTTCGACATGACGATTTGATTTCTATTGGGCAAAAATAAGAAAAAGTCGAAAACGATGATCAACTCCTTATAAACACTATCTCACACAGAATGCGCAGAATACGCAGAATTATACATAACATGCGAGAAGGCTTCTTAGCTAATCACGCCCTTAATCCTTGTTGTAGTGGAATTTGACTTGACAAAATAAGATATCTTGTACCCAAGGATTTACAAATCGTCTTAATCCTTGTTGTAGTGGAATTTGACTTGACAAGTTATAAGTGAGTCGTTTTATAACGACCTTCTGTCTTAATCCTTGTTGTAATTTAAGCCTGTTTTCGATGCTTCACGTTTCAAGTTTTATAACGACCTTCTGTCTTAATCCTTGTTGTAGTGGAATTTGACTTGACAAACATGATATACAGTATCCTCTGGTCAACAGGGTCTTAATCCTTGTTGTAGTGGAATTTGACTTGACTTTATTTTGCGAACAGGAACAAGTTCCCACTACGTGTCTTAATCCTTGTTGTAGTGGAATTTGACTTGACGAAAAATAGGTTTGTGTCCATTGTTGGCACAGATACTGTCTTAATCCTTGTTGTAGTGGAATTTGACTTGACGCACAGAACACCCCGTATTTCGGGGTAAAAATTGTCTTAATCCTTGTTGTAGTGGAATTTGACTTGACTTGTCATATGCGACGAATACAGACTGATAGAAGTCTTAATCCTTGTTGTAGTGGAATTTGACTTGACGGAGCATCCAGAATATCTCCATTTTAAATGGAATGTCTTAATCCTTGTTGTAGTGGAATTTGACTTGACCCAAATGCGAATCATCAGCCACTCCAAGTATGAGAGTCTTAATCCTTGTTGTAGTGGAATTTGACTTGACCTTTGCGGATGACGAAGACGACTTTGCCAAAAGTCTTAATCCTTGTTGTAGTGGAATTTGACTTGACCAGAGATGGAGTAGTGAGGACTGCGAAGGTGGTACGTCTTAATCCTTGTTGTAGTGGAATTTGACTTGACACCTTGATTCTCAATATATTGTCATCAATAATCACCTTGTTTGTTTGGCGCAACTCCTTTCATTTGTTTGTTTTACATAAGCTTTCCTGAATTCTTCGCAAAGATACTGTTTTTTTGAATACAAAAACAGGAATTTTTACACATTATTTTCACTTTGCCTTATCATTCAATCATTTACATGGAAAAAAAAGTTCTCAAACCGAACCTCTATTGGGCAAAATCCATCCATTTGCGAAGAAATGGCCTTTCTTTATTTTACATATCATTGACAATAAGCATTTTACAATAAGCTCATCCAAAAATGTTCGCAAATGAACGACTCAAATACGCATCAGAATGCAATTTGCGAACAATTCGCGGCGGCAGTTTTCCCATGCTATTTGGTTACCACTTTCATTATCGGCGTTTTAGCGTTTTACAAAATGTTCGCAAACGATTTGGCCTCCCTCCTACACCATCCGCACCGTGTCGGGAGGTTCGCGACGGTCGGGTTGATACACGATCTTCGTATAGCAATTGACACAAACCGGATAATAAATCACCGAATCCTGCCCGTCGTCAACAATCTCACCTATCTTTCGCCTGAGTCTGCCGTACACGGCTTCCGTCAGCATACATTCGAACACGCTGTAATTCACGCGTGTTCCGTTTGCCTCAAGCAATTTCACCACTCGGTTCCGCCGTTTGTCATCCACAATATCGTACGCTACAACTATGAACAATTTCCTGGCGCTTATTCTCTTTACCATTTTGCAATATAAGGTTTGAACGTTTTCCCGCTTCCAATATAAGCGGCTATTTCTTTGGCCTGTTCTACAAAGATGCGTTCGAAGGGCATCTCTTCGCCGCGATACTTCTCATACCTGTTCATGCGCTCAAGCACGCCTTTGGTCAGAATCCTTTTAGTTGCGTCGCACAGAAGGTTTCCTTCCATTTTCAATGCCATGCCCCTTTGCACCATTCCTATCACCACCCTGTCGGCTCCCTGCGCCCTGAATAGCTCTACGACATCGAAAACCAATGTGGGTTTTCCGGCTTGCCTTTTGTGCAACACCCCGTCCATCGGGTTCAGGCCCTCGCCGAGCAACGCCTGCCAAACCCTGTTATACAAAAACGAATAGGCATAGTTCAGCATGGAATTGACCAAATCGGTGGCGCCTCGCCGCACCCTTCCTTCAAAGCCCGCTTTATCGTCTTTAAGCAACTTCCCGACATATTTCCAATAGTGGACAGCGGCCTGTGCTTCTTTTCCTATCAATACCTCGTTATAGTTTTCGGCAAAAGGCAGCTCCTTGAGTTCGCCGACGATTTCCGACAACTTGGCCGTGGTCAGCGCAAATTGCGTGTCAACATCTTCTTTTGTGGTCTTATGGTACTTCTGGAAGTACTTCACCAAGTTCGCCTGGTTTTTAAGCTTTCCTAAAATCAGTCGCTTAGCCAGAACGAAGCGTTGGTTTTCGGTCATTCGAGCCTGTTGCCCCCAAAGTGTGCTCTCCATGAATTTTAGGCTGAGTACCGAGGCATAATGTACGGAGCTATCAAAAAAATCGACGGGTATTCTCCTATCCATGCAGAACCGGATCACATTGCTCGACAGCGACACGCCTTGCCCTATCACGGTAAGATGTCGCAGCGAAGCGGAAGGCTTCTTGTAGGCCATCTTACCTTGTATGCGCACGACAATGTTCTGCCCGCTTATTCCAATGTAGCTACCCGGAGTACGGACCACCAATTCGGAGCCTTCGGCTTCTTTTTTCCGATACTCTGTCTTTCGGCTGTTGATGAGGCGACGATTCTGGTCATCGGCAATTTTCGACTGTTTCTTGCCTTTGACGGCCAGGTAGGTGTCGGTCAGCTGTTGAAGGATTTGTTTTCGCTTGAGTTGCATTTCAGCCGAAAGAAATGCAATCTCTGCCAATCCGTTTTTCAACACGGAGATATTCCTGATTTTACCGACCTGCTGTTCTATCATGGTCTGTACTTTTCGCACAAGAGCTTTGTCCAACTCTACCAATGTGTTTTCGGGAAGCAACTTTCCGTAATAGTTGCGTATGCCGTTCCACAGCTTTGTCTCTTTGTCGGTGAAAACGCCGTTGTGCGACTCGAGACCGTCAATCCGCTGCAAAAGTTCTCTCTTTTTATTTTCGGAAAGAGACAGTCCCGTTTTGTCCAGTGTGATGCCGAGAAACTCGAAGCCGTCTTCGATTTTCCCGATTTCAGGTGCGTTGAGCGACAGTTGGAGCCGCTCTTTCAGAAAAACCGTCGCCTCTTCCCTTATGGCCTCGGCCCTGTTCTGCGTTTCGCACAAGATGATGAAATCGTCGGCATAACGCACATACGACCGTGTTCGTGTCAGAATGAACTGGTCGAACTGGTGCAGGTAGAGATTGGCCAGCATGGGCGACAGTACGGCTCCTTGCGGCACGCCACATTCGATTTCTTCCCATTTCTGTTTCTTGTTTACCATGCCCATTTTCACAGAAAGCTGAATCAATCGGTTGATTTCCTCATCGGGAATCAAGGATCGAAGCCTTGCAAAAAGAATATCGTGGTTGATGGTATCGAAATAGTTGTCAATATCCAAGCGAAGCAGCCACTGATTGGCTTTGTTTTGACATTCAAACAAAGCCCGTCGAATGGCTTTTGCATGACCTTTCTGCGGACGATAGCCGTAACTGTTGCCTAAAAACAACTTTTCGAAACGAGGCTCGACGATTTGCTTTATCGCCGTTTGCACCGTCTTGTCTTTCAGCGAAAGCAGCCCTATCGTCCGGGTTTCACCCGTTTTCTTGGGGATGCCCATCTTTTTATAGGGCTGTGGTTTCCATGTCCCCGAACGCAATTCGGCAATTAGTTCTGTCAAATGCTTGTCAAGGCGGTTTTCAAACTCAACGATAGTAAAACCGTCAATGCCTCCAACGCTGTTTTTGGCTTTTACCAGTCGCCATGCCGACATCAGCTGTCCGAGAGAGCACAATGCTTCAAATAACGATTTACCCATGTTTCGTTTCAATACGTCAAAGAACGCTCAATAACAGCCCTCCATCTACTATTTGAACTGTCCGTAACCCACATTGGTCTTGGCACCGACGCCGACAGTGAGTATGATTTCTTGAAAAAGTTGCGCTTTTTGGTTAGCATTTAAAGAGATTTTCCTTACTCCGTTGTTCGATTTAATTTCAACCGTACTATCCGTTAGTTTGAACCTAAATTCAAATGTAATGCCCGGCAATACTTTTATGAACATCAATGGAGTCGGATTTTTTAGAGGATCGGGATGATGTGTGATAAAGTCACTGGCAAGGAACTTCTTGCTTTTTCCCGTTTTTTCAATGTTGATGACAGCATCGAAAAACACATCTTTCCCTTCGGCATCTTGTTTGCCAAAAATATCATCTTTCAACGTTTTTAATGCTTCGATATCGATATTCTTCAGCATGTTTTCCCATGCGTTCTTATTCTGTTCATCGGTACATCTCTTTTTTACCTCTTCAAGAATGAATTTTATCGTATCCAACGAGGTTTGATCAGTTTGATCTTTTTCGTTCTCAAACACACTTTTCAATACACCTTTGATGGAACTGCCCGGAATAACAGGTTGTCCGGTTGTATGGTCAAAATAAAAGCCTATCTTGATATCGCCTTTTGCATTACTATCGTGCGTATAGCCTGAACCACATAATAATCCGGGATAGGTTGTAGCCAGATTAAAATGATGGGAAGCCGCATTATTCTCAATTTGCGTGTAATCTTTCAATGTGTTAGCAAAAACAGCTTTATAGAATATGTCAAAGGGAGTGACTTTCGCATCTTTGGGAATATCAATGAACAACCTCTCTTTTTCATTATTTTGAGCAGGTGTAAATTTTATTTTACGCTTAATCGCATCTTCCGTATATAATCTTTTATATACCATCAAGCCCACATTGGGCGCTATAAAATTCCATGCCATAATTAGTCATTTTTAGGTTTAGGTGTGGGGTAGGTACGAATAGCTAACTTTAACGCGATGGCACATTCCTGAATCTTCTTTTTCAGACATTCGTCATTATATCGGGTAATGACTTCTTCCAATAAATGTTGTTCGTTGTTGAATATGCCTATTTCTGGGCTTTGCAGCATTTTCTCAAGTGCTACCGGTATAAGGCTTCTATCTGCATTGGTGGTTTGCTCCGCACCTTTTGAATAAAATATCAATGTGGGAAGCAATCCCGATGATATGAGACTTGCACCAAAAGAGGAGATATATCCATTGTAAGTTTTGTCAATTTCTCCGTTTTTAACTATACCTAATCTGTTGTCTTCCAGCACTTGTATGGCGACAGGGATATATTTTTCTATATTTCTCATGACTTTGTATTTTTGAACTTGATTTTATGAAATTTACATAACCCATAGCCTACGCTGCTGTTGGCTCCGATTTGAATCGGTTCTTCTAAGAGTTCCTTTTCAAATTCCGAAAAGGTTGCGTCGTCTAATAAACCCTGTTTGGGAACCATATAAGTTATAAATATCGTTTGGTGAGGAACCACCTCCTCGTACCAAAGATTTTTGTCCTCATCCAGGCGATTGCGGGCGATTACAGGTAAGTTTTCAGCATAATTTCTGAATTTATCATCGCTTACCAGGGCATATTGTTGATCAAAAGCTGTAAAATTAATGTCAACTGTGTCTGAAAATGGCGTTGAATAATCTACCCTTTGCAAATCATCGTCTTCCAGAAATATCCTGTCTACAAGGCCTTCTTCCTTTGTAAACAGTTTATCTGTTTCTGTTGGTAGTTTCAGTAGCTCTTTATCAAGAATCATTTTTGCTTTCTCGTTCACAAATTCCACATTTTGAGGACAGAATGTGAGAGCAAACTGACGATGTGAACATCTTACGGGTAAAGCTACCAGATCAGCATTCAAAAAATTAAGGTTGCCGCTTTCGGTATCATTATCATTATTTGTTTTCTTACCGAATAGTAGGTTCGTTTTTTGATCGGTTTTCCCCCAAACGCTCTCAAAATGTTCTCTGAGAGATCCCTTTAAACTTGATGCGTGAATGGTAGGATAATTGAATATCGTGTCGCGTTGTACTAATTTGTCCACGATCCCGTAACTGGCATCACCGCTCCCTACATGTAGGTTGGTTATACACTGAATTAAATACGCTTGTGTTGTCATTTTTTGTTATTTTTTAATGGTTTGAATTCTATTAAACCCTATATTTCGGGCATTATTACTCTTATTGAATAATTCTTGGGCCTTTTGCATTTCATCTTCATTTTCAAAAAACAATATGCTGCCGCGTTTAAGCAAATTATAACGATAGCTCATTTTATACCCTTTTGAAAAGCTGCTGTAATTCTCACTGTTGTTGGAGCTATGAAGATTTCGGAAAGAGATGTTTTCATTGATTGCAAAAACCACGTGTTCCCATACTTCTTCTTCAACAAAACAGTCGGAAATACAATAAATAGCCGGTTTAAGGCGTGGCGGAAGGTTAAGTTTAAAATCGGTACGATTACCGCTGCATTCATTTACTTCAAGGAGGAATAATTGCTGTTCGGCTCCCATGGTAATGAATTGTTTATCATGGCTTAAATTACAATCGATTTCAGCATCAAAGGCAAAAGACCACCCTTTATTCAACTTATACATTACCTGCTTGTAAAATCCGTCATCTTCCGTTTTTCCTTTTTCCCCTTTTTTATTGCCCACGGTTTCATGTTTGATAAACACAAAATCCGTATCATTTTCTTTATCTTCATCTTTAAAGAACTTGAAAGTACTATAATCTTTTACGTTGATAAATGTCGGATTATAGCCAACTTTCGCATCGTACCCTTTCAAATAGTAATTGTTATAGAGTTCTTTTAATTCAAATTCTTGATCAAAAGGTGCAATGATATATTTTTCACTTTCTCTAAGAAAATAAAGTGGTGATATTTCATTTATTATTCCAAATTTCTGCTCCGTTTTTCCATCTTTACCCACGAAGCCATAAATAAAACTATTTTCACCAATCAGATCATTGGCTTGAGATTCTTTTTTGTTTTTACGCGGACTGAGGCAACCGTTTTTCATCAGTAGATAGTAACGTAACGTTCCAAGCAGGGTGGTTTGTTGGGGATATAATTCAGACCTCACATAGTAGTCCATTTCAAACTTGCCCGGTTCTCCTTTTTTTTCAGTATGTTTTTCCCCTCCAAAAAAATAGGCATTTACCGGGGTGAGCTTTATTTGATAATTGTTCATTGATCTTTTGATTTTTTAGGTTGAATAAACTGATAGTATCGCAATATAGTGAAGAGGATGTCTTTAAAACGTTTATTTTGCTTGTATTCTTCTTCTTTGCTGCATACCGTAAGATAATCTTGTTTTAAAACTTTTATTAGCGATGTAAAATAATCGGTAAAAGTGTTTTTCTCTTCATGTATTTCTTCGTTGAAGAAGTTTTCAATGAAAGCATCAATCCGATCATTTCGTACCGCATGGATGAAAGTCGTGAAAAATACATCGTCTTTCAACCGCTGAATCATTCCGCTGAGCGTGTCTTTTTTATCTTTTCCTTGCAGCTGTAAGGTGAGCAATTCATAAATTCTCTTAGCGGAAGCGGTTTTTGACTTGTCGATAAAACACTCCATATACTGACCGCTATGTTTTTGAAAACGAACGCTTACACCATTTTTATTTGGGAAAAGCTCCTTGTCCTGTTTGCACTTTTCCAACATGTTATGGGCTTGTTCCATCGCTTCACGCATGGGAAATTTATAATAAGAGAGCATAAAACCATACGATAAAGTGGGAATGGTTACTCCTTGCTCTTCGGCGTATTGACCCAATGTATCGTTGAAATCCTTATCTAAATCTTTGATAAGGATTGCCAATGATTTGAGATAATTGTCTCCATTGTAAGCAATGGGTAAAAAGGCCAAAATGTCTTCTCCTCCTAAATATATGGCACTCCCACCGTAGTTGTGGATGCTCTCTTCCGCTTTTTTTCCGAACAGAAGAAGTTTTTCGGAAAAAGTTTTTAATTTTTCCCTATCATTGGCAACACTGCTGAGCAAAGCACCAATGTTATCACCATCGGCATACAGCACAGCGTAATATTTATGATAATCCTGCATCTTGTCTTTGAAAACGTCGTTCTTTTTCAACAAGTCAATAATCTGGATATCTTCGTTTTTAAAATCTTCTTCTAACAACCGATTGTATGTTGTTGCATCTGCTTCTTTTAACAAGTCTGCAGTAGATATCTCTGCGATTGATTTGAAGTGCCGTCCTTTTTCATCTCCGAAAGCATCTTTTTTCAGAGCGGTGTTTTCGTTCCATTTCGTAGCAAAATAATCAATCAAAAAATTTGAGTTGATATCAAATGCATATCTTTTATTTAATTCTTTGTTGTCTAACAGATTGTTAAGGATTTTTAAAACCGAATTATCAGATTTCCCTTCTTTATTCTTAGATGTTGTAATAGAGGTCAACTCTTTATCCGTTAAAGAAATTTCAACAATATGGAGATTCAAGTAGTTGCGTAAAAATGCAACAATGTCTCCGTTTTTCAGTGTTGCGTTTTTACAACAGATGTCATCTGCAAAGAACTTTATCGTATTATCAACAAAGCCTTGAATATCTAATTTTGATTTATTTACAAAATATAGGCGATCGGCATACAGCCCAGCCCCATATTTTCCTTTATTCACCCCTTTCTGCGTATTGTCATCTAAAGGTTTGTCATAGGGTAACAGTATCTCCCAATCATTGTCTATAGCCTGCTCAAGTATTTTCCTCATGAAAAGTGAAAAGAAATAGCTGGCCGCCCATATGCTGCGCGTGCGTTTTGCTTGGGTAAAGGTATCATATATGGGCCCAATGGTTATTGCTGTGTATTGCATGATTTTACTTCTTATTTAAATTACTCAATGAGGTATAACCAATTTTTGTTGACGCCATTTTCATAAAGTCCACAAGTGAAAAATCTTTTGGCGTTGACAAGATGAAATCTTTTTGTTTACTTTCTTCCAAAGAACACATATCATTTCTTTTATTTCTATAATCATGAATTCGGAAAATAAATTCTTTATCCTGGATTTCTTTTGACAACTCATTTCCTACCAAATAAACATTATTGTCAATAACCTTGAACAGAAGAGGTGACCGAAACCTTTCAATATCTGAAGAGAGTTCATAGTAATGCGTTTTATCATTCTCATCGACAATGGTAGCATAATCATTTCTATGCATTCTTTCTGCCTCCTCAACAATTTCATCTCCTTTCAAAAACACACTAACGATAATAACATCTTTGTCTTTCTCATTATAAAGTTTAAACTCATATTTTGATGACAATCCTAACAATGCACGAATAAAATAATATTGGAAAGTCTGTGGATCATTCCATCCTTTTTCTGTTTTCTCATTATTCCCATAAATTGGAGGTTTCTTACCCTTGAGATTAAACCCTTTCCCCCTAATGCCTTGTTTTATTTTTCGTTTCTCCCAACGAAAACCTTTGCCAACAAAATATTCGAAAAGTATAGATTTTTTATATATTTCATTGCTATGTCGTGTCTTAGGTATATTTATACCTGATTTCAGCAACTTATAATCATCATTAATGGTTTGTAAAATCTGAACTATTTCAGAAGACTGTAATGTTTTTTTGTACACAAAAGAAAACTCTTGTTTCAATAATTCCTCATTATTTTTGAGTTCTTTATTTTTCTGATTGTACTCAATCTTTGTTGGCAAAAAACAACCGAAGCCCTTACTTTGCCGTGTGCCAAAATTTGTAGAAATGAAAAAAAGCTGTATGTATTTTAAAATTTCTGAGAAAAGATCTTCTTTTTTTGTTAGAATTAAAACGTTTGTGTCATCACTTTCAACAATCCCTTTCTTTTCTATTTTGTTCCAATCAGCGATTACATTATGACTTTTTACTATTTGAGAATTCTGTTTTTCCTGTGCAAAAAAAGGACTGTTGCTTATTACCTTAATCTCTCGATTTTCAAGGTTTTTTGCATCGCTCCCTTTAATATATGAAGCCAATAAGTATTCAGTTCTGGTTGAATTGCTATTAATATCTATCCTCATCTTATAATCTAATGCCGGATGTTCTCCTTTGCCTACAAGCCATTTGTTCTCTTTGGCCGTATTGATGCCTTGTTGGTAGTCTCCGTTTCCCAATTTCGTCAGAATAAACTTATCCAACTTCGGCTTCACTTCGCTTGCCCGCAGGGTGGCTCCCTCCTGATCGTGCTGAAAGTGGATCAGAGGTGTGTGCTGTTTTAAAGTTACTTTTAATGTATGCATAACAGTCTTATTTTTTAGTTTTTGAGTTTGCAGAATTAAGAATGATGGATAACCCATCGATTATTTTTTTGTAGAGTTCAATATCATGTTCAAGCAAGGCTATCTTGGAGTTGTAAGTGTCTTCAATAGAACTTTTGTCTTTTCCCAATTTTTCGGTTTTCTGCTTTAATTCATTGATTTCATTCTGAAGTGTTTCATCAGAAGCAACATTCACCTTTGCAATTAGATTCCAGTATTTTTCCTGTTCAAACGACTTTGTTTTCATCTTTCGAGCAAAGCGATTCTGAATGCAAGGTTTTACAATATGTTTCAACAAGAACACAAGGGCAACTAATCCGATGACACCCCAACATAAAGACGGGATGGCATTCACTACATTCTGCCAATCTACGGCTAATAATACCAAGTCTTTCATTTTATCTTCCTTTTAATGATCAATATAACTCCAATTACTACTGAGGCAACAAAACCCATGAGAGCAAACTGATAACCCCAGATATTGAACCAACGGGACAATCCTCCGCATCCGTTCAATGCCGTGTTACTCATCCCGAAGATGCCGGCGACAACCGTTATCGGAACAAAAATCGTTGCAATCCATGTGAGGAGTGATACCGTATTGTTGACTCTACGATCTTCTCGCAAAGTTACATAGTTGTATAATTCCTCTATTTCTTTATCCAGTTTTTCTACGTGTTCGTTTATTCGTAACAGCTTGTACAGTTTCTCATACATCTCAATGCCTTGATCTTGTGCCGAAACCTCCCGGAAATGAATCTTGTTGACAAAACGGATGTATTCTTTGTACAAGGAACTCAATTTCAAGCTCAACCCTTTCTTGTTATCCATATTGCTGATGTTTGTCACCTCTGCCGAGAATCGCAAAATCGAGGCTTTTTGAACCAAAACAAGTTCGGACATCCGAGCATACTCTGTTTCAAAATATTGAATTAGAAAATTAGGACATGTTGTATTGGCTAAATAGACCATTGAATACCGTGACACACCATACAACGAGCACCATTTTTGCCAGCGTTCGTAGGTAGATTCCTTTATGAGTGTTTTCTGCATTTCCGTATTTTGGCAGCTCATACCATTCGGATTATCAACAAACAGAAACTCATACCAATTATTACTCATGATGAAGTCTTCGTACCCTCCGCCACAGAACTGATTAGCCCATTCATCGTTCTTATACCATGACAGCACAAACATCCTATCGTCAATAACCGGTTTCAGCTGAATATTAGCTGCCACTTCATGGATCATATCCGTAATAAAATCCGCCGGTTTGTTGTGCGGTGTTTTGTTGTCATATCGGCTGAAATCTTCGCAATAGCCGGTTTCACGTCCGTGGAGTCCGATGAATTCCAATTTTTGGGCAATCAGAAAGCGATTTTCCACATCTTTGATAAAAGGTGGAAAAACTCTTCTGCCATACTGATTGATATTCAACACAGCCTCCGGGTCTGCATATCTTCTGTTTTCCATGAAAAATGATAGAACACCAACGCCGGTCGAATACAGGTTCAAGTTGATGGCTTTTACATTCAACTCATATTCTTTCCCGCCGGCACAAGTTATTTTATACAATACCTCTCCGTGTTTTGGCTCATTTCGTTCATAATGGCGAATTAAAGAACCGTTTGAACCGTTGTCATACAAGGCCTCGTGAACAAATTCATAAAAATAGTTTTTCTCGTTGTACAAATCGTCCGATTCCTGATTATTGGCAGGTGTTGTCACTCTTTCCCAATTGTCCGAATCGGAATACTCGATTTTATTCAGGTCGATTTGTTCCGACAAGGTTTTCTCTTCAAAACCTCTAACATCCCATCGAAAGGGGAATTGAAAATTATGATAACTATATTCCATCATTTATGATTTTACTAATTGATTCAACATAATTCTTTATTTCATCGGATGAGAAACGTCCTCTTGGCAGACCGAAGAAGCCGCTTTCTCCGCCCCCGTGAAACGCCCGTCCTGTTTTGACTTCCTCTTGAAAACAATTGACAAGTTGAGGTTGTCTTTCTCCATAATAGACCAATTCCGCATTGTTATAAACCAACAGGTTCCGGAAAGGATACAGGTAATCGACTATGGGTGAAAACCTGGAAACAGAGGTATATACTATTTTTAGATTTCCCTTTGATACGGCTTGTCGAGCATCTTCTTCCGCTATTTTTTCTTCCTCTTCCGTTACACCTTGGGCTTTCCGATCCGCCTGCCTGATGGATGATATTTCTTCATCCGTTGCTCCCAAAGCCTTCATCCCTCCGATGTATGCCGAATCGTTAGCGACAACCAGTTGCTGCCGGCGGTTCAACGGTACGTGCAGTAGGTCGGCAACCTGCTCCAATGCGGATTTTTTCCCAAAATAATCGTTGTGGTGGTCAATGCGGACATAATGTGCAGGCGGAAGAATGTCTTCTCTCAATTCAATACCGTAAAACAGATCGGTTTCGTTGATTTCAGCCTGATATGCACTGAGCGTTGCATTATTCCACGACAAGCCGTTATCATGAAAACATTCACCACTTGCTAACAACATGTCCCTTATCGTAAGCATCTCCAAATCATGTCCACCCAATAGAAAGATTCTCTTCATAACAAACCCTTATCCTTTGTCGTTAAATACTTACCTCCATCCTCTTCACCATTCCGAACCCCACGCTCACGCTTTTGCCCAGACCGATATAGTCGGGCAGGCTCACGTTGCACTTGAACTGCACGTCAAAGCCCTGCATCTTGACACCTTTATAAGAATAGATGCGTGCATCTTCCAGTGCCGTGATGCGCACTTTCACGTCTTTTTCAAAATGAATGTCGAGACCGGTAGCAAAGGAAAGAATATTGCCCGTCAAGACACGCTCTAAAAATTCACATTGCTCCGCAAGACTTTCCAACTTCTTGTATTCCTGATAGTTCTCCTGATTAAGCGGCAGCCATTTGCGCAAAGTGTACGAAAACCATTCATCCCACACCTGCACCAATACCTGATCGGCTTTCACTTGCGACACTTCTAAATGCACCGGCCTTTCATTTATATTAATATCGAAATTGCAGTTAGAGAAAAACTCGCCAATGGCCTCCGTTCCGTCACCGATACAAACGATGGCCGCCTTGCTGCCGATACGTTTGTATTGTATCAGTGGATAGGCATAACGGAATCCGCCATCCTGATGGTTGTGAAACAGCACATCGGCCTCGCCGCCCATGGAAGCGTTGACTGCTACCCTGAAAAACGGCACCTCTCCTTGACAAATCTCGTTTTTAAACTTCACTCTTAAGATCTTCATGCCCGATCGTTTTTCTAGCTCATTGATTTCCAACATATACAAACATATATAGTCGGTTCATCAAGTTTTCAGCGACAAAATTACATATAATTTTTTTACAGTCGTCAACTCAACTACAAAAAAACACACCACAGGTTCAAATAACAAGTGCCTCAAAAAGAAATAGCGGCCGAAAAACCGCTATTTCCTTGTCATCTCACGAAAAAACACTTACAGCAGGTGCACGCTGACCGTAAGTCCGGCCATGACAATGGACACCATGCTCATCAGTTTAATCAAAATGTTGAGCGAGGGTCCTGATGTGTCCTTAAAGGGATCGCCGACCGTATCGCCAACGACAGTAGCCTTGTGACTATCGGAACCCTTACCGCCAAAGTTCCCTTCTTCAATATACTTCTTGGCATTGTCCCAAGCTCCACCGGCATTCGCCATGAAGACGGCCAGCACGAAACCACAGGCCAAGCCTCCAATAAGCAGACCGAGCACGCCTGAAACACCCAGTATCAATCCGGTGACAATCGGAACAATGATGGCAAGCATCGACGGGAAAATCATCTCATTTTGAGCACCCTTTGTCGAAATGGCAACGCAACGTGCATAATCGGGTTCGGCTTTTCCTTCGAGGATGCCTTTGATTTCATGGAACTGACGACGCACTTCTTCCACCATCTTTTGGGCGGCACGGCCAACAGCATTCATCGTCAAACCGCAGAACAAAAATGCCATCATGGCTCCAATGAAAACACCCACCAGCACTTTCGGATTCATCAGGTTGACATTGTAATAATTCATGAAGTCAACCAACGAAGCAGAAGCCGTATTAATTACATCGTCACCTATTTCAAGAGTGGAAGTCCCTACACGCACCAAGGCTATCTTGATTTCTTCCACGTATGAAGCCAGCAAAGCCAAGGCCGTCAGAGCAGCGGATCCGATGGCAAAGCCCTTTCCTGTGGCTGCCGTGGTGTTGCCCAGCGCATCGAGGGCATCGGTACGATGACGCACTTCCTCGCCCAATCCGCTCATCTCGGCATTACCGCCCGCATTGTCGGCAATAGGGCCATAAGCGTCGGTTGCCAAGGTGATGCCAAGCGTCGAAAGCATTCCGACAGCGGCAATGCCGATTCCATAGAGACCCATGGAAAGGTTGACCGCAGTAAACTCGATATGAAAACCATTGGCGCACAGATAAGCCAAAATGATGGCCACACCTACCGTGATGACCGGAACCGCCGTAGAAATCATGCCGAGGCCCAGACCAGAGATAATGACCGTTGCCGGCCCCGTCTTGGAGCTTTCCGCCACTTTCTGGGTCGGCTTATAGGACTGCGAGGTATAGTATTCTGTAGATTTTCCGATGATGACACCGGCAAACAGACCCACAACGACTGAGAACGAAAGCCCAATCCAGTTTTCGATGCCTAAAGCCCAAAAGATGAAGAATGTGGCAACGGCAATCAGAATCGAACTCGTATTGGTGCCTTTGCTAAGTGCGCCCAATAATTGTTTCATGCCGGCGCCTTCCTTGGTCTTGACCAAGAAAATACCGAGGACCGACAAGATGACGCCCACAGCGGCAATCAGCATCGGGGCAAACACCGCCTTGAGCTGCATACCTTCTGTGGCCGATGTAGCAAATGCTGACGCTCCCAATGCCATGGTTGCCAGAATAGAACCGGCATACGATTCGTAAAGGTCGGCACCCATTCCGGCCACGTCGCCAACGTTGTCGCCAACGTTATCGGCAATGGTGGCGGGATTGCGCGGGTCATCCTCTGGAATATTGTATTCCGTTTTTCCAACCAAGTCGGCACCCACGTCGGCAGCCTTTGTATAGATGCCACCGCCCACACGGGCAAACAACGCCTGCGTGGAAGCACCCATGCCAAAAGTAAGCATGGTGGTCGTGATGATGATCAGGTGATTTTCCGCCTCGATGAAATAATCAAGGACGATGAACCAAACCGACACATCGAGCAACGCCAAACCGACGACCACAAGACCCATGACAGCACCCGAACGAAATGCGACTTTCAAACCGCTGTTCAGCGAAACACGGGCTGCATTGGCAGTGCGGGCCGAAGCATAAGTGGCTGTCTTCATGCCAAAGAAACCGGCAAGTCCCGAAAAGAACCCTCCCGTGAGGAAAGCAAACCACACCCATCCGTTTTGAAGACCGAAAACGGCCATCGCAGCAAAAATGGCTGCCAGACAGATAAATACAATAATAACGACTTTGTACTGCTGCCTCAGGTAAGCCATGGCTCCCTTACGAACATGTGCGGCAATCTTTTTCATTAAGTCAGTTCCCTCTTCTTCCTTCATCATCTGCTTGTAGAAGATGAAAGCGAATGACAGCGCAATGATAGAAGCTGCCAAAACACAATAAATGATCCAATTCATAAAACTGTGATTAGTGATTTAATTAAGTTAGTTAGATTAATAATAGATTCCAATTATCATTCCCCAAACCGTCCCAACCCCTTATTTTTCGCGCTATTTTTCGGTTTGAGAGGACAAAAATAAAAACATTTTCTGAAACAAAAAGTAGGTTTCCACAGAAAATCAAACGATTGAAAAATAAATTTGCCAGATTCAAACAATGTCCGTACTTTTGACGATTGAAGGAAGAAGGTTTCTTTGGGAAACGGCTAACGTCTTGTTATTGTAAATACTTCAAAACAAATCATTTACATGACATTCGGGGTTGAAGCTACTTTCCCATCATGACCGAATTAATCTCAATGACAATGAACAAGATCGCATTAGAAATCAAAGGACTGATGTTCAGCAACTCGCAGACCGGTGCTTACGTGCTGATACTCAGCGACAGGAACTCCCGGCGCAGCCTTCCCATCGTGATTGGCGGCACCGAGGCTCAAGCCATTGCCGCCGGCATCGAAAACATCAAGGGGAACCGACCGCTTACACACGACTTGTTCAACAAATTCGCCTATACGTTTCAAATCCAACTAAAAGAGGTGATCATCAGCCGTTTTCACGAAGGCGTGTTTTATGCCACATTAGTTTGCGAACACCTTGGCGAACTCACCATGCTCGACGCCCGCCCCTCCGACGCCATCGCATTGGCTGTGCGCAGTGGCTGTAGCATTTCTGCTTATGAATCCGTCATGGAAGAAGCTGGGGTCATCATGGACGAAAAAGATTTGATGGATGATGATGATGATATTTTTGAAGATTTGGAAAACGCTTCTGACGATCCGGATCAGGACGATCTCGCTAAATTAGAGAGCATGTTGCGAAAAGCCATCGAAATGGAAGACTACGAAAAAGCCGCCATCCTCCGTGATGAGATTCAAAGAATAAAAGGAGAGCAAGAATAAGTCTGTATCATTTATTTAATCATCAGTCATTTACAACCATCAACACACATGAAAGCCATCAAACTACGACTGATCGTCATGAATTTCCTCCAGTTCTTTGTCTGGGGAGCTTGGATGATGACATTGGGGCATTACGGTTTCGTCGAAAAACAATGGAACGGTGCGGAATTCGGCCTCGTTTTTTCCACCATGGGTTTTGCTTCGCTCGTCATGCCTACTTTGTTTGGCATCATCGCCGACAAATGGAAAGCTAATTATGTCTTCGGTATTCTCCATGCTTTGTTTGGTGTGGCCATGTGCTTCCTGCCCATGATAGATTCGCCCACCTCCTTCTTCTGGGTGTTGCTGGTCGCCATGTGCTTTTACATGCCCACCATCGGACTCAACAACTCCATCGGCTTCGACATCCTGAAAAAAGAAGGCAAGGACCCCACCACATACTTTCCCCCTATTCGCGTTTGGGGAACCGTAGGGTTTATCACCGCCATGTGGATTACCAACGTTTTCACCAAAGAATGGGGATTTGGATACAGCATCAAAGTGTCGTTCGTCATTGCCGCAATCATGGCGTTTGTACTGTCGTTGTTTTCCTTTGTCTTCATCCCGGTGATCAACAAGAATAAAACCTCTGATAATGAGACGACAAACCGCACGCTTATCCAAAAATTGGGATTGGAAGCCTTTGTGCTGTTCAAGCAAAAGAAAATGGCGCTATTCTTCATTTTCAGTCTGTTGTTGGGTGCCGCCTTGCAGCTAACCAATGCGTATGGTGACAGTTTCCTGCAAGACAGTTCGGTTTTTCCCAAAGGGGAACTCATCAATAACTTCTCAACCATTATCCTTTCCATTTCGCAGATTTCCGAAATGCTGTTCATCCTTACCATTCCTTTCGTCATGAAGAAGTTCGGAATAAAAAAGGTGATGCTTTTCAGCATGATAGCCTGGGTGTTGCGTTTCGGACTATTCGGTCTGGCCGACAACAGCCTGCTCGGATTCATTCTGATCAGCACGTCCTGCATCATTTACGGCATGGCTTTCGACTTCTTCAATATTTCAGGTGCACTGTTCGTCGAACAAAACACCGACTCGAAAATCCAATCCTCCGCACAAGGCGTTTTCATGCTCATGACCAATGGAATAGGTGCTGTGCTGGGAAACATCCTTGCCGGATTGGTGATTGCAAAATGGTTTGAAGACCCGATAAGCCACGCCAAAGACTGGCAGGGCATTTGGCTGACCTTTGCCGCATACGCCTTGGCTGTCGCCATTCTGTTCCTGCTGTTATTCAAATACAAACACAACAATGAATCAACCACTAAACACTAATACATCATGAAAGTTCAAATTACAATTTGTCCATGGTATCAGACCATGACCATTGATCTCCCCATCCTTCCTGAAGTCGGTATGCACATCGATTTGTCCGACACCGATATCAACCGTTACATTGCCAAAGTCAAAGCCGGAGACTATCCCGAAGAATACGGTGTTGCGCTTGCCCCAAGTACACTCGAAAAAGATGACAAAGGTTACTGGCAGGACCTGTATATCGATACCGAAGTCGCTGAAGTCAATATTGCTTGGGACGATGAAGAAAAAGCCTATCTCCCGCAAATCGTCATCGATACCGTTGAGGATGACTTCGACGATGACGAGGACTATGAAGAATATTTCGAAGAGGAAGACGAGAAATGAGCTCCCTCTCCGCACCTTATCGGTTTCCCGTTGATTTTCAATGGGAAGCCGATGTAAAACCATGTAATAAATGAAGCAATATCTAGATTTATTGCAACATATTCTGGATCACGGAGTCCGTAAGAGCGACCGTACGGGCACGGGTACCACCAGTGTTTTCGGCTACCAGATGCGTTTCGACCTTCAGGAAGGTTTTCCCTTGCTTACAACGAAAAAAGTACATCTGCGCTCCATTATCTACGAACTGCTCTGGATGCTTCGTGGCGATACCAACGTGAACTACCTTCATGACCATAAAGTCAGTATTTGGGATGAATGGGCGGATGGCAACGGCGATCTCGGTCCTGTTTACGGAGTGCAATGGCGCAATTGGAACGGCGAACACGTCGATCAGATTGCACAAGTGGTTGAAAGCTTAAAAAACAACCCTGACAGCCGCCGTCACATTGTCACAGCCTGGAATCCTTCCGTCCTGCCCGACGAGCATTCAAAGAATTTCGCTGCAAATGTGGCCGACGGAAAGGCTGTGCTTCCACCTTGCCATGCCTTTTTCCAGTTCTATGTGGCCGATGGCAGGCTTTCCTGCCAGCTCTATCAGCGCAGCGCCGACGTTTTTCTCGGCGTTCCCTTCAACATCGCCTCTTATTCCCTGCTCACCATGATGATGGCACAAGTGACCGGACTCCACGTAGGTGATTTCATACATACTTTTGGCGACGTTCACATTTATAATAACCATGTCGATCAGGTGAAGCTGCAACTCAGCCGCACCCCGCTCACACTGCCCACCATGCACCTCAACCCCGAAAGAAATGACATCTTCTCGTTTGAATATGACGATTTCACATTAGAAAACTATAACCCTTACCCACCTATTAAAGGTGAAGTTTCCGTTTGACATGAACCACAGACCTACCCTTTCCATCATCGTAGCCTTGGCGCAAAACAGAGCCATTGGGAAAAACGGCACACTGATCTGGCATATCAGCAACGACCTACAGCATTTCAAAAGAATCACGACGGGAAAATGCGTGCTGATGGGTTACAACACATATATGTCGCTGCCCCACCAAAAAGCCCTTCCCAATCGTCGCAACATAATTATTTCCAGCCGTTTGGATAAAGCACCAGAAGGTTTTGAACTGGCACATTCCATCGATGCTGCCTCGCAGCTATGCGAAAATGAAACCGAAATCATCATCATGGGCGGCGGCACCATCTACGAGCAAACACTGCCCAAAGCCGACCGGCTTTACCTGACACGCCTCGAAAAAAGTTTTGAAGCCGACACCTATTTCCCCATTGTCAATTATGACGAATGGGAACTTGTTGACCTTCAGGTTATTGATGACGACCCCCAAGTGGACTATTCGTACCGCTTTGAGCAGTGGGAGCGAAAAACAGAAGACGAAATCTGAGAACTACCAAGGTCTTTCCTCTCAATTGCTAACGAAAGTGGTCATCCTATTAAAAGGATACGCCACCTCTTCAAGAAACAAGGCATGGGGCGGCATTGACATGCCTGCCGAACAACGGTCTTGGTCTTCCAACACTTGCCGAAAACCTTCCAACGTCATTTTACCTTTCCCTACCTCAATAAGCGTTCCCACGATAGCCCGTACCATATTGCGCAAAAAACGGTCCGCCTTGATTCGGAACACGAGCATATCGTCTTGCTCAAACCATTTGGCTTCCAATATTTTACATTTGTTCGTCTTAACCTGTGTGTGAAGTTTGGAAAAGCTGGTGAAATCCGAATAATCAAAGAGCAAGTCGGCGGCCTTTTGCATGGCTTCTACATCGAGATTGCCATACAAATAATAGGCATCATTGGTATGAAACGGATTTTTCGAACGCGAAATATAATAATGGTAAGTGCGCGAAACCGCATTGAAACGGGCATGAAAATCGGGAGCGACCTCCCAGATGCGGTACACGACAATATCGGCAGGAAGAAACGCATTCAACTGATTGGCAAGCACCTCCGTATTAACAATGCTTTTTTCAGTATCGAAATGAGCATAAAAATTCCGCGCATGTACGCCCGTATCGGTGCGACCACAACCAATAATACCGGTTTTTTGCCCCAATTTCATGCTCAAACACTTTTCCAGCTCCTCTTGAACGCTCAGTGCTTCCGGTTGAATCTGATAGCCATGATAGCGCAAACCGTTGTATGCCAAATGTATGAAGTAACGTTTCATCACGAACTCTTTGTGCAAAAATAGCACTTTTCGCCCCAAGCACACATATCTATTTTCAATCGGCGTTACATTTTTCAATTCGCTTCTATCAAAATATTGTACTTTTGCGGTAAGAAACACATATATGAACCGCATCTTTCAATTGAACGATGACAACTGTTGGTTTCCATCGGCAGAGTACGCCAATAGCGAAGGTTTACTGGCATTTGGCGGCGACCTTTCGCCGGAACGCCTCATCATTGCTTATGCCAACGGTATCTTTCCATGGTATAATGATGACGAACCCTTACTTTGGTGGTCACTCGACCCCCGTCTCATCATGCGTCCCGGAGAAATGAAGGTATCGAAATCATTGCGGCGCACCATTCGCTCCAACAAGTTTGAAAGTCGCATTGACACTGATTTTCTTAATGTTATGAAACATTGTGCAGGAACGCCTCGTAAGGATCAGGATGGGACATGGATCAAGGATGAGATGATCGAAGCCTACACCCAGCTTTTTGAGCGCGGCCTCGCCCACTCTTTCGAAACCTATTGCGATGGCGAGCTTGTCGGCGGATTGTACGGCGTGTCGTTGGGAAAGGTGTTTTGTGGCGAATCCATGTTTCACAATGTCAGCGACGCATCAAAATTCGCATTCTACCACCTGCACCGCTTTTTGGTTGAACATGATTTTAAACTCATTGATTGTCAGCAAGAAACATCACATTTATTAAGTCTTGGCGCCCATGCTATTCCACGTTCGGCTTATCTCGAAGAACTATCCGCACTCATTGCCGAGCCGACATTGGTAGGAAACTGGGGCACGGGGCAAATCGAACCGCTGACTATCAATATCATACAACCAGAAACCGTTCATTTCCGATCGTTCAGTTTCGATACGGAAATCACCTTGGAAGAATAGTTACCTTACCATAAAAAACACCCTTACCATGAATCAGGACGAACAAATCAAGCAGGCTGCCCAAATCGTGTCGAAAGCCAAAAACATCGTTGCTTTCACGGGTGCCGGAACTTCGGTAGAAAGCGGCATTCCGCCATTTCGCGGCAAAGGAGGCATCTGGAACAAATACGACCCCGACTCCCTCGACATCGATTTCTATTATAATCACACCAAGGAATCTTGGAAAGTTATCCGCGAAGTATTTTATAACTTCTTCAATAACAACGATATAAAACCGAACAAGGGGCATTATATACTTGCCAAATGGGAAAAGGAAGGCCGCCTGATGTCGGTCATCACCCAAAACATAGACAACCTACATGCCATTGCAGGCAACAAGACCATTTATGAGTTTCATGGCAATTCGGCAAGATTTGTTTGCACGAAATGCGGCGCAAAAATCAAATCCGACAAAGTGGAAATCACCGAAGATCCACCCATTTGCAAAAAATGTGGCGGATTATTGAAACCTGACTTTATTTTCTTTGGCGAAGGCATTCCACAAGACGCCTATTTCAATTCTGTCCAAGCCGCCAAACACTGTGATGTGTTCATCATCATCGGCACATCCGGTCAGGTCAGCCCCGCCAACATGATTCCGGGAATCGCCAAATCGCACGGTGCGACCATCATTGAAATCAACAGAGAGCCTTCCGCCTATACCGATCGCATTACCGACATCTATATCGAGGGAAAATCCGGAGAAATACTTGAAGCTATCGATGGTTTAATTACACGATAATAACTTATTGTATATTAAGCAGTTGTTCGATTTCATGCAATAGTTGTTATTATTCTGTAATCAACGAAAACTCCGCCACCGATCCTTGGGCATCGCGAGCAAAACCCGTTGCCTCGAATACTATAGACGTTCCGACCACAGGAGTAAAACGCACTTCCTGTTCAATAGGGTTGTTCACAATGTTTGAAAACTCCCCTGCACATACAACACGACCGTCAACCGTCACCTTGTAATGGGTTATCGGATGCTGCGCATCACGTGATTGGTCGGGCAAATAACGGAATCCGCATATACTATGCTTCTCTTTTAATTGAATGGATATAATCCTTTCATTTTCATTTAGATATAAAAAAGAAAGCACATTCCCATCACATAGTTTTCGCGACTGGTCATCGTTAGGGGTAATAATGTGGTATTCCGTTGTCGGCAAGTCGAAATACTTGGCAGCCACCGGACCATTTTGATGGCTTACCGGATCTATGGCAACTGCTTTCAGCGTAGCTTTCCCTTCAAGCACAAATGGAGCAAGATAGCGCACAGACTGCATACTTGGCTCGCTTCCGTCCATCGTATAGAAAACCCATGCGTTCCTATCGGAGTTTGTGATAGTGACAACATTATTGAAATCACGCGAAAGGGTCGGTTCCGACAGCATGGGGGCAGCACAATAGGCTTCCACATTGCAAATACACAAGGGGCCTTTCGCCTGCTTGAAACGAACGCGCAGACGCTCTGCCTCAATAGTCTTAAACCTGACAATGCGCTTATAGCCTATGGTGGTCATTTCATCGTATGCCTCAACCGGAAGCCACTTCCCGTTGATGAAGTAATCCATTGAAAACCGCTCCACACGCTGTCCCAATGGAATGTACTCTTGAAGCACAACACGATTTATTCTTGTAAGTTCCTGAAACGAAAAAACAAGTTCTCCCTTGTTGACACCGTCTTCCGTAGCCCAATAACTATCCCATTTTCCGTCATTAACTTTTGGGGCAGCATACCGTTTTCCTCTTTCATTGTCGGCAACTACTCGGCTGTTTTTCAGCAGATTGTCATCAAAATCATCCATGATGCGCCGATGCCATTCCACGGCACGCATGGAATCGATGGCAGTAATTCTTCCGTCGGTGTTGACAGGAAAATTCAATAGTAATGTGGTATTATGACCAACTGTATTATAGTAAATATCAAGTAGTTGTGCCACACTTTTCACCTGATGATCTTCCCTATGATGATAAAACCATCCGGGACGAATCGACACATCCGCTTCGGCGGGAATCCACGCATCGCCATGCGGATTACCTTGCGGAAGAAAATCCGTCTTGTCGAAGTCGGAAAGACTTGCCGTTGACCACTGGGTAGCATCCGCCCAGCCCTTTTCGTTGCCCACCCAGCGAATTGTCGGCACGGTTCCTCCAAAAACCATGGCTTCAGGATTACGCCTGACAATAATATCCCGTGCCTTTTCGTAATCATAATAGGTCTTTGCATCGATGGCCCGTGTTTCATTTGCACCACCATACCAGCCGTTGCCTCCGTTTGCGCCATCAAACCAAAACTCGAAAATCGGGCTGTAATTCTCAATAAGTTCTTCAATTTGAGCATGATATGTTTTCACATAATCCGGTCGTCCGTATTCAGCATCATGACGGTCCCAAGGCGACAAATACAGACCGAACTTCAGTCCGTGTTTCCGGCAAGCCGCAGACAAAGCGCCCACCAAATCGCCCCGTCCATTATCGAATGGCGTGTTGGAAATATTGTAGTCGTTTGTTTTTGTTGGCCAAAGTGAAAAACCGTCACAATGCTTCGCTGTGAGGATCACCGCCTTCATGCCACAAGCCTTGAGTGTCTGCACCCATTGTTCACAGTCTATTTCGGTCGGATTGAAACTGCCCACCGCTTCGTTTCCATAGCCCCATTCCACGTCGTTGAACGTGGTGATTCCAAAATGAATGAAAGCATAGGTCTCCAACTGATGCCATGCCACCTGTTCGGCTGTCGGCAAAGCCCCGACGGGATCCGGTGCCTTTGTCACGCAGGAAACCATCAGCATCATAACGGCAATGGCCGACAGCGCACCTTTTATTCGGAATTGTTGGCGTATAAAAACACTTAAATGCCTCTGTTGGGGAATAAAATTTTTTTTCATTGTTTTCAAATTTCGGTCAAAATTAGCATTTTAGCATATACAATATGTGAGAAATGCTTTTTTTTTCAACATAATAACATATCGGAACACGTTTTTTTGCTAATTTGCGGGCATTTAACAATGTATTTTTGTATTAAAAACGGACACTATGGACCTACAGCAACTGCAACGTACATTTGAAGCGCGTTTTGGCCAGCACGGTGCGCTATACACATCGCCCGGACGCATCAACCTGATTGGCGAACACACCGACTACAACGGCGGCTTTGTCTTTCCCGGCGCTATTGACAAAGGCATTTATGCCTGCATTCGCCTGAACGGCACTTCTACCGTCCGCGCCTACTCCGTCGATTACGACGATTATTGCGAGTTCGGTCTGCACGAAGAAGACAAGCCCCAAGCAGCCTGGGCGCGGTATTTGTTCGGCGTATGTCGTGAAATGGATAAACGCGGCTTCGCACCGAGCGGTTTCGACACCGTTTTTGCCGGCGATGTGCCTCTGGGAGCGGGACTGTCGTCATCGGCAGCCTTAGAAAGCGTTTTCGCCTTTGCCCTCAACGACTTGTTGCATCTGAATATCGACAAATTCGAGTTGGCTCGCATCGGGCAGTCAACGGAACATAACTATTGCGGCGTAAAATGCGGCATCATGGACCAGTTTGCTTCGCTATTTGGCCAGGCGGGTCACCTGATGAGACTGAACTGTACCACGATGGAGTTCGAATATTTCCCCTTTAACCCAGTGGGTTACAAGGTGGTGCTGCTTGATACCGCTGTGAAGCACGAGTTGGCATCATCGGCATACAACAAACGCCGTGAGTCGTGTGAAAACGCCTGCGCCCATATTGCGGCAAAGCATCCCGATGTAAAATTCCTCAGCGATGCCACAATGGAGATGCTCAACGAGGTTAAGAATGAAATCAACACCGAAGATTATAAGCGTGCCGAATATGTCATTGGCGAGAAACAACGTGTGCTTGAGGTGTGCGATGCCTTGAAAAAAGGTGATTACGAGACTGTCGGGAAGTGCATGTACGGTACGCACCAAGGCATGAGCAAGCTCTACGAGGTGAGTTGCGAGGAGTTGGATTTCCTCAACGACATCGCCAAGGAATGTGGCGTGACAGGTTCTCGCGTCATGGGCGGTGGCTTCGGCGGCTGTACCATCAACCTTATCGAAGAAGCTCTGTATGAGCCATTTATTGCAACAGCAAAACAAAAGTTTGCCGAAGAATTTGGTCACGATCCAAAGGTATATGAGGTCACCATTTCCGATGGGGCAAGAAAAATCGGTGAGTAAACAATTGGCATATTGCAACTTGCTGACAATAAAATAATTATAACAAAAAAAAGCATTTTTTCATAATACAATTATAAATGACATACAACACCATGAAACCCACCTTATTAGTATTGGCAGCCGGAATGGGGTCGCGCTATGGTGCGCTCAAGCAAATGGACGGTGTCGGTCCAAACAACGAAGCCATCCTCGACTACTCCATCTTTGATGCCAAACGCGCCGGTTTTGGCAAAGTCGTCTTCGTCATCCGCAAAGACTTTGCTGAGGCCTTTCAATCCATTAACAACGCCGAACGTTTTGGCTTGCCTGTGGAATACGTCTATCAAAGCCTTGACAGTCTTCCCGATGGTTTTTCCGTTCCCGAAGGCCGCATCAAGCCTTGGGGCACCTGCCACGCGTTACTCATGGCGAAAGGTGTTATCAACGAGCCGTTTACTGCCATCAATGCCGATGATTTCTATGGGAAAGAGGCCTACGAAGTCATGGCGAAACACTTGATGGAATGTCAAGGTAAAATCGGAGCTTACAGCATGGTTGCTTATGAGCTGAAAAACACGCTCTCCGACTTCGGATCGGTATCGCGCGGCGTATGCACACAAGATGAAAACCACTATCTGAAGACCATTGTGGAACGCACTTCCATTGTAAAAACGGAACAAGGTGCCGCCTACTCCGATGAAAGCGGATCACATCCTTTGGAATTGAACACGCTGGTATCCATGAACTTCTTTGGTTTCACACCCGACTTTTTCGACTATGCCTCGAAAGGCTTTGTCGAATTTCTGAAAGGACCCGCCCAAACCAATATCAAAGCCGAGTTCTTCATTCCGCTCATGGTCAACCAAGCCATCAACGACGGCCATGCCAAACTGAAAGTCCTGTCGAGTGATGCGGTGTGGTTTGGTGTGACTTACAAAGAGGATAAACCCGATGTGATGCGTAAGATCAGCACCCTGATTGCCAATGGAATATATCCGAATAAACTCTGGTGACATGAAAATAGAATCTAAAACATGGGGCAAGACCCTTGACGGAAAGTCCATCATGCTTTATACTTTGACCAACTCATTGGGCTGCCGCGTGCAGCTGCATGATGTCGGTGCGGGTATTGTTTCCATCGTCGTTCCCGATCGCAACGGACGCATGGACGATGTGGTTTTGGGCTATGCCAAAGCGACGGATTATTTTGGCGACGGTCCTTGCATGGGCAAGGTTCCAGGGCGCTTCGCCAATCGCATTGCCAACGGACGTTTTTCCTACGAACAGACCGAGTACCAGCTTGACCTGATGCCCGGCAGGAACTACCATCTACATGGAGGTCCCATCGGATTCTCCAATCAGAAATGGGCAAGCCGAATCGAAGGCAACAGCGTGATTTTTAGCTATTTGTCTGCTGATGGCGAAGCGGGGTATCCCGGTGAGGTGCTGGCACAAATCCGCTATACTTGGAATGATGAAAACGAGTTGATCATGGAGTTTTCGGCTTCCACAACCGCCCCCACCATCATCAATCTGACCAACCATAGCTATTTCAACCTGAAAGGCGAAGGCAACGGCGATATTCTCGACCATAATCTACAGCTCAATGCTTCAAATTACTTGCAAACCGACAACAACCTCATCCCGACAGGCACTCTTGTCGAAGTCGCTGACACTCCCATGGATTTTACCACGGAAAAGCGAATTGGCAGAGACATACATCAGGACTATGATGCCATACGAAACGGCAAAGGCTATGACAGTTGCTGGGTAATCAACGGCTATGGGAAAAACAAAACCAATTTGGCTGCCACGCTCTCCCATGAAGAAAGCGGCCGTAGATTACAGATTTACACCACGCAGCCTGCCATTCAGGTATATACCGGAAACTGGCTTGAAGGTTGCCCCGAAGGGAAAAACGGACATGTCTATCACGATTATGACGGCGTGGCATTAGAATGTCAGGCTTTTCCGGATGCGCCCAACAACCCCAGCTTCCCAAACACTTTCCTGCTTCCGGGAAAAAGCTACGAAGAAACCATCATTTTCAAATTTTCAACATTATAAATAATTCAAAGACAAATGAGTACAAAAACAAAACAATGGGGTGCCATCATCGTAATGATCGCACTTTTTGCCATGATTGCATTTGTGACCAACCTGTGTTCGCCAATGGCTGTCATTGTAAAGAACCAATTTGGCGCCAGCAACTTCTTATCACAAATCGGTAACTACGGCAACTTCATTGCCTATCTCATCATGGGCATCCCCTCGGGCATGCTTATCAAGCGGTTTGGCTACAAGAAGACCTCTCTGATTGCCTTGGCTGTGGGCATTATCGGCATTCTGGTCCAATGGGCAAGTGGTAGATACGGCTTTGGCGTTTATCTGATCGGCGCATTTATTGCGGGATTCTGCATGTGCATGTTAAACACTGTTGTCAACCCCATGCTCAACTTGCTTGGCGGCGGGGGCAACAAGGGCAACCAACTGATTCAAATCGGCGGTGTATTCAACTCTGCCGCTGCCGTTGCCGTTTACATCATCATGGGAGCACTCATCGGCGAGGCCACCAAAGCAAAGATCTCCGATGCCACACCTGCCTTGATGATTGCATTGGCCATCTTTGTCATCGGCTTTATTGTCATTCTCTTCACCAAAATCGAAGAACCGCAGCAACCTGTGGAGATCAAGGCCAACAAGGCTACGAAAGAAAAGTACAACGCTTTCTCTTTCCATCATTTCAAACTTGGAATCTTGGCTATTTTCTTATATGGCGGCATCGAAGTTGGCACCCCCACCTACGTCCTTCAATATCTGACATCCGAACCTACCGCCGCAACGCCCGGCATTGGCATGAGCGGCACCATCGCGGGTCTCATCGTGGCCGTGTATTGGCTGATGATGCTCGTTGGACGTTTTGTCGGAGGAGCCATTGGCGGAAAAGTGTCGTCAAAGGCCATGGTGACAACGGTTTCCATCGCTGCCTTCCTCCTCGTCCTCTTTGGCATGTTTGCCCCTACCGGCTGGCTTGTCAATATTCCCGGCATCGACTGGGCCAATCTGAGTGTTATTTGGGCCAAAGTACCCGTTGGCATCTTTGCCTTTATCCTTGTCGGGCTGTGTACCTCGGTGATGTGGGGAGCCATCTTTAATCTCGCCACCGAAGGATTGGGAAAATATACCGCCATTGCCTCCGGAGCTTTCATGACCATGGTCTTCGGTTTTGCCATCATGGTCGGACTGCAAGGACTTGTCGCCGACTGGACAGGCAGCTATATGACGAGTTTCATTGTCGTGTTGGCCTGTGCCGCATACATCTTGTTCTACGCCCTCATCGGATCGAGGAATGTCAACAAGGATATTCCTGTCGATTAAGCCTTTTCTTCATCACGCAAAAAAGCCTGCGACCCCAATGGTCGCAGGCTTTTTTGCGTTTTCATAGTCATGCTAATTCTGAAAGAACGCCTTGATTTCGGTTTCTTTCATGCTTCGGAAGCCGTATGCGTGCACGACCTTTCCCTTCTCCAGAAACACGATGACAGGAAAATTACCATCTGTTATTTTCAGCAACTGCACGACATCTTCATAAACCACGCTTTGATAAGGACGGATACCGGTTTCTTCAAAAAAGCGGCCGATGCCCTCCGCAGTACCAAGAAAAGCACAATAAACGTTGTCCGCAGAAAAATGATAGTGTTCCTGCATCAACGACAACTTTTCCACCGCCATCTTGCAATAATCGCATCCGGTGCTGAAAAAACAAAGCACTTTCTTGCCTTCATCCAAGTGTAAGCTGTCTAAAGGCGCCTGTTGCATCGACTTGTAAAGCAGTTCTGTTTGCACCGACCCTTTTTCATTGTAGTTGGGCATATAATTGTCGGGAGGCGAAACGACAAAAACCACTACCGAAGCAATGGCCGCCACTCCGATCAGTGCTAAGAAATCCCTCTTAAAGCGAAACCCCTTCACCTTATAAATCAAGACAAACAAGGCTAATAATGCTATATTCTTGACAATAGACTGCCAGGGATTGAGCTGTAGATATTCGCCGAAGCAATGGCAACTATCCATCCGTCCGATGACAAATGCATAGAATAGGAAAAAGGTATATCCGATCAACATCAGCACGCTACCCCACCACATCAGTTTATGCAGACAATTGGAAATCAACCCAATGCCAAGCACAAGTTCAGCGATAATGGCAGCTCGAGCCACTAAGAATGAAAAGTTCAGACTGAAAAAGTGATAGCTGTAGATATAAATTTCAAAACGATCCATGTCGGCAATCTTCACCACTGCCGATACGACAAAAAGAATTCCCAACAACAGCTTTAGGAAAAACTTCCAAGTAATCTTCCGTTCTTGTTCCATAGCGCACAAAAACAAAAAAAAGGAAACACGGACCCGTGTTTCCTTTTTCATCTCAAAAAAAGATTAGTTTCTACGGCACTGGATGTCGGAATAAAGTGATTGCTGCGCAGTTTCCCACTGTTTGCAGGTCTTTTGCATGTTTTCCATCTCAGCAGCAGTATAAGTTTTACTTACTTCAACACCGCCAAGCTTATAAGTGCATTTACAATCTGTGTACTTGGCACACGAAGCAAAACCTGCCATGATGGCAACTGCGCCTAAAACTAACAATACTTTTTTCATTTCAATAGATTTTGATTAATATTACAAATTTTCCGACCGCGCCCGCCAACAATGCAGCTCAACAGCGGTCATGTTTCATTAAGCAAAATTCATACCAAATAAGGTCAGTGCCCTCCGTTATTCCCGCCTTGATTTCCACCACCAAACAATTTATCCCAAAAACTGGGTTCTTGATCCTTATTGGGGTTGTCCACTTCACGGCAAATCACTTGCCCCCAGCCTTTGAACTCCTTTTCCTTGTCGCTGCAAGAACCGGCTTCCATATAATAAGGTTCGGTTTCCTCACCTAACATAACGGATTCATTGTTCACCACTGCCGAACACTGGCACCAAGTGGTCTTTTTGCATGAAGCAAAGCCAACCAAGGCTGCGATTGCGAATAAAAAGAATAGCTTTTTCATCAATTTCCTTTTGCTTTCAACGTTGCAAAGGTACAAAAATTGCAAATGTTCAATTCAATATGAATAAGATCTTGTGCTAAATTAATCTATCTACTTAATAATCAACTGACAGTAGAAATATCACCAAAAAAAAGCGAAAAAGAGTGCTTGGTAATAAAAAAAAGACTATTTTTGCAGCCGCTAAGCAACCACCTGGAGAGGTGGGTGAGTGGCTGAAACCAACAGTTTGCTAAACTGTCGTATTCCGCAAGGGGTACCGGGGGTTCGAATCCCCCCCTCTCCGCCAAAAAGGATTTCGGGGTATGGCGCAGTCCGGCTAGCGCACCTGCTTTGGGAGCAGGGGGTCGAAGGTTCGAATCCTTTTGCCCCGACTTGGTTAGGGACATTATCACATCAGGCCGCTATAAAAAGCGGCTTTTTTGTTTCCTATAAACTACACTATATCAATATATTACATTAAGGTCACGACTTACTCGAAACTTTTCAATGCCGCCGCATTAACGACGACAATTTTACGCCCATCCATCCTCACCCACCCAGCATCTATCATTTCGGCCAGGACACGTGCCAATGATGGCCGCGCCACTCCTAAAAAATCGGCAATCTGCTGTTGGGTCTCGACTTGTTCGTGTGTCAGCAGATACGAGGCCAAACGTCCCTTGAGATTTTGCAAGGCGAAACTATTGACCTTCTGGGTCAAAAAAATACTCTTGTCGGATAATATGTTCACAAAATGGTCGAGTACGGAAGGCTCTCCGTGTATCAGTTCGGTAAAACTTTCCTTTCCCATAAAGGCAACCGTACAATCGGTGAAAGCCTCTATATTTACCGGGAAAATACCTTGTGTGGCAAACAACGCCGCAGGAGCCAAGACTCGCGGAGCCTGTAAGAATTCGATAACGACCTGCTTGCCTTCGGCATTAATCATAGTGGCCCTGGCGTTTCCGCTCACAAGTAGATTCAGCGTATTGCACGGCATACCTTGAAGCACCATCATACTCCCCGCTGAAAACCGTTTGGAATACACCTCTGACTTCTCTATGAAACGCTGCAACTTTTCCCGAACCATACCGGAAAACAAATCGAACTGCATCAGGTCGTTAACGTCCATACTTGTCATTTTTTGGCAAAGGTATGAAAATCCATGTTCTATGCATGACCAAGCACAAAAAAAGCCGCCATTACTGACGGCTTACTTGTGTTGTGTAGTATCGATTATTGTCCAAAAATGCTGTCAACCAAATCAGTGGCGACATCATTGACGGAATCCATAATCATGTCAACTTCGTCTTCAACATTCTTGTTGCAACCAAGTTCTGCAGACTTCGCATCAGCTTTTTTGGAAAAATCATCAACCATCTCTTCAAACTTCGTCATTTCTTCAACTGTCATTTTCTCGTCCTCTGCTGCATAATTGCTATCATCAATACCTATTAAGAGGAGATCAAGACCAAGCATGTTAAGATCTTCACAATTCGTTACGCTTTCCAATTTCTGTTGAACAGCTTCCAAAGCCAGTTTGGAAGCTTTGAACTGCTTTGACTCTTTTGTTCCGCATGACACCAAAACAAAAAGCAATGCACCTGTTAAAACAAAAAGTAAACACTTTTTCATTGTACAATAAGTTAATTAAGTGATTATAATGTACAAAAGTATATAAAAATCAGACTCCCAAACATTTTTTCTATTTTTTTCATCGTTTTTTTACCTTTTTGGATGAAAACCCAACCAGACTTCTATTTTGAAGACTACAAAATTCGTATTTTTGTAGTTTGATTTATTGTGCACCCAATGGAAAATTTCATCGTTTCTGCAAGAAAATACAGACCTGCCACCTTTGACACGGTCGTCGGTCAAGAGTCGATCACTTCGACTTTGAAAAATGCCATTCGCAACAACACGTTGGCACAAGCCTTCCTGTTTTGCGGTCCACGCGGCGTTGGCAAGACCACCTGCGCCCGCATCATGGCCAAAACCGTGAACTGCCTGAACCGAACGGAGAATTTCGAAGCCTGCAACGAATGCGAGTCATGTAAGGCATTCAACAACAACGCTTCTTTCAACATATACGAACTGGATGCCGCCTCCAATAACTCCGTTGACGACATCCGCAATCTTGTCGAACAAGTCAGAATACCTCCGCAAATCGGGAAATATAAAGTGTATATCATCGACGAGGTGCACATGCTTTCAAAAGATGCTTTCAATGCTTTCTTGAAAACCCTTGAAGAGCCTCCGGCGTATGCCAAGTTCATTCTTGCCACTACTGAAAAGCACAAAATCATCCCCACCATCCTATCGCGTTGTCAAATATTTGATTTCAAGCGAATTACCGTTGAAGACATTGCCAAACACCTCGCTTTTGTGGCTTCGCAAGAAGGCATATCCGCCGAACCCGAAGCATTGAACATCATTGCTCAGAAAGCAGACGGCGCCTTGCGCGACGCTTTGTCAATCTTTGACCAGATGGTCAGTTTCTGCGGACAAAGCATCACCTATAAAGCCGTCATCGACAACCTCAATGTCCTCGACCACGACTATTATTTCAAAGTGACGGACTATATTCTACATGCCGATACCGGCAATATGCTGCTGCTTTTGAATGATGTTATCAGCAAAGGATTTGAGCCACAGCATTTTATCTGCGGACTGGGAGAACATCTTCGTAATTTGCTGGTCAGCAAGGATGCTGACACGACCCAACTTCTTGAAGTGAGCGGACAACTGCGGCAACGCTATGAAGAACAGTCGAAATGCTGCACCATGCCTTTTTTAATCGATGCTTTGGCCATCAACAACCAAAGCGACCTCGATTATCGCGGTAGCAGCAACAAACGCTTACACCTTGAAATCGCCCTGCTTAAAATGTGTGCGCTGACCAATACCGGTCTGCATACGGATGAACCTGTTCAAACCCCGCAGCGCTTACCCTCCAATCAGCCTGCCGATGTCAAAACCAAGCCCCAACCCGCTGTGCAACCGACAAAACAGCCTGCCCCCCCCCAGCCACATGCTATCCCTTCTGCCCCAGCAAACCAACCCTTGCCCCAAACACCCCATCCAACTCCCTCTACCTCTCCAAAAAACAAAGGAGAACCTCCACATACTCAGATTGAAACGCCTGCTCCTGTAAGCTCGATGATTCAAGACAAAGCACCTTCGGTCATTGTCGATCAAAAACCCGAGGTGAAACGCCGTGGCATCCAAACAAGTGGTTTTTCCATCAATGCGGAAGAAGAATCAGAGAAACTATCCGAAGAAGATGAATCTACTTGGGATTTGCCCTTTACGCAAGAAGATCTTTTGAAATCATGGAACGATTTTGTGGGCAAATACCGCAGCATATCGCCCAATTTTGCAGCAGGATTGGGAAAATACAAGCCCCGCTTGGAGGGCAATCATGAAATCCATTTTAGCGTGGACAACACATTGATTCAGGACGACAGCGAAGGCATGGCTTCATTGAAAAACCATCTGAAACACGCCTTGCACAACAACCAGTTTATGCTGATTCCAGAAATAATGGATAAGCCAGCCGAAACACAGGCCTACACCGACAAGGAAAAATTTGAAAAAATGTCAAAAGACTATCCCATACTCAACACGTTGCAAACCGAACTGAATCTGGAATGCGATTTGTAATTTGTTCATTTCCAGTCAACAAACTGTACCTTTTCAAACCCATCACTGTTTATTATCGAAATTAAAATAAATAATTAAATACTTCAATAAATGAAAACAAAGACTTTTGCAACCATGATTTTATTAGGCACAATTGCATGTGGATGCGCGGAAAAAAGCCGGGAAAGACCTGTAACCCTTCAACCCGCCATCGACACTACCAACATGGACTTGAGCATCAAGCCCGGCGATGACTTTTTCCGTTATGCAAACAACAAATGGTTGAAAAACACGCCTATCCCCGAAGAGTACACTACCTTTGGTGCTTTCACGGAGATTGACCAGCGCAACGAGGTCATCATTCAAGACATCATCAAGGAAGTGTCGAACTTGTCCGATGCGCCCCAAGGCAGTGTGGCACAAAAAATTCGCGACTTCTACAATACAGGCATGGACACTGTAGCCATTGACGAAAGAGGATACAGCGAACTGCTTCCGTACTTCGACACCATTGACAAACTTGGAAGCAAAGCCGACATCGCCGCATTGCTGGGACGTTTCCACGCCATGTCGTTTGGCGGATTGTTCAACGCTGGCCCAAGCCCCGATCCGAAACAAGCCGATATGGTCATCATGCACTTATACCAAGGCGGATTGAGTTTGCCTGACCGAGATGACTACTTTGGTGATGATGAAAAGGGCGTCGAAATGCATCAGAAATATCAGGAACACGTTGCCAACATGTTTCAACTTGTGGGTGTAGATGCTTCAATGGCGCATGCCAAAGCTGAAAAGATCTTTGCCTTTGAAAAACGTTTGGCTGAAAAATCGCTGACCCGTGTCGAACGCCGCGACCCTGACCGCACGTATCATAAAATGACCTTTGCCGAGTTGCAGCAGCTTTGTCCTGCATTTGACTGGACGGCTTACTTTGCCCACGCCGAAGCACCGTCATTCGACAGCCTTAACGTAGGTATGCCCGATTTTGTGAGCGGCCTGAACCAAACCATTGCCGAAACCGATCTGAACACCATCAAGGACTATCTGAAATGGAAGGTGCTCACAGGCAGCGCCTCACAACTCAGTTCCGACTTAGACACAGAGAACTTCAAGTTTTACGCCACCTATCTCTACGGTCAGGAAAGCCAGCAGCCGCGTTGGCGCCGCATCCTCAATGCCACATCTGATTGTCTGGGCGAGGCCATCGGCCAACTTTACGTTGAAAAATGCTTCCCCGCCGAAGCCAAGGAAGGAATGGTGCAATTGGTCGCCAACCTGAAAACCGCTTTGGGCGGACGCATCAAGAACCTTGACTGGATGGCTGAACAAACCAAAGCACTCGCTTTGTCGAAACTCGAAAAAATCAATGTAAAGGTTGGTTATCCCGACAAATGGAAAGACTACACGGATTATGAAGTGGGCACCACCTCCTACTTTGAGAACATCCGCAACGCCTGCCTCTTTGAAAATCGCAGAGAGATGGCCAAATTGGGCAAACCTGTAGATAAGGACGAGTGGTTTATGACACCGCAAACCGTCAATGCCTACTATAGTCCCGAATACAACGAAATCGTCTTCCCTGCCGGCATTTTGCAGCCCCCGTTCTTCAACCAGCAGGCTGACGACGCCGTGAATTACGGCGGAATCGGTGTTGTGATCGGACACGAAATGACCCACGGCTTTGACGACCAAGGACGCAAATATGATGAAAAAGGCAATCTGAACGATTGGTGGACGGAAGAAGACACCAAGCAATTCAGCCAGCGCACGCAGCGCCTCGTTGAGTTGTTCAACACCTTCCAAGTCCGTGGCCACAACATCAATGGCGAACTCACTTTGGGAGAAAACATTGCCGACTTAGGAGGCCTGAACGTAGCTTGGGATGCCTACCAGCTTACCGAGGAAGCCGGTAACGACGTTTCCATTGACGGCTTCACCCCGGCACAACGTTTCTTTATCAGCTACGGCACCATTTGGCGCAACAACATCCGCGACAAAGCCCTCGAGCGCCGCATCAAAGAAGACGTGCACTCGCCCGCCGAAGCACGTGTAAACCGCACACTGTTCAGCATGCCGCACTTCTACGAGGCCTTTGAAATCGCCCCAGAAGACAAGCTGTATATCGCTCCAGATGAAAGAGCGAATATCTGGTAACAACATTCATTAATTCAATCAGTTACATATCAATGTCATTGAAACGGTTCATCGGAAAAGCCGCCCTGAAACTAAAAGGCTGGAAGCGTGTCGGCACCCTGCCACCTGAAGCTAAAAAATGCGTGTGTATATATGCGCCGCACACTTCGGTAGAAGATTTCTTCATTGGATTATACTTCTATTGGGCAGAACAGATTCCTTTTAAAGTCATGATCAAGAAGGAGTTTTTCAAGACACCTATCATCAGATGGTGTCTGCTCCGCTTGGGCGGCATTCCTGTGGACCGAGGACATCAGAACCATCTGGTGGAAAAGATGGTCGAGATGTTTGAAAAAGAAGATACTGTTTGCCTGACCATCTGCCCTGAAGCGACAAGAAAAAAAGTCGATCGCTGGAAAAAAGGCTTCTATTACATTGCCGAAGGCGCCAAGGTCCCTATTATGATGGGATTCTGCGACTTCCAGAAGAAAATCTGTGGTTTCGGGCCTATGATACAGCCCTCAGGAGACTACGACAAAGACCTTGCCTTGATTTGGGACTTCTACAAAGATGTCAAAGCCAAGTTCCCCGATAAATTCAACCTTGATGAACAATACCGCACCCAAGAATCAGGAAATTGAACGCAAATTCCTTGTCAACGATAATCGCTTTCTAAATGAATCCGTTTGCGCCTATGACATCGAACAAGGATACCTTTGCCTGCAACCGGAAAAAAACGTCCGCGTGCGTCTTAGCGACGACAAGGCGTTTCTTACCATCAAGGGAAAACGCAAAGCCAACAGCCTGACCCGATTTGAATGGGAACGAGAAATCGACCCAGAAGATGCCCGGCAGCTGCTGCAACTTTGCGAAGACAATACCGTCAGAAAGACACGCCATATCATCCCCTGCGGCATACACAACTTCGAAGTAGATGTGTTTCACGGTGAAAATGAAGGTCTTATCGTTGCCGAAATCGAACTTGACCATGAAAATGACAGCTTCGACCGCCCCGAATGGCTTGGCACCGAAGTAACCGAAGAGAAACGCTATTACAATGCATATTTGGCACAAAAACCCTACAAACAATGGAATAGGCATTGAATAGTTCCGTACAAGATTGGAAGAAACAACCATCTAATAAATTGATAATAAAAATGATTGATCTTCAGACAAAAATACACGACAAATTTACGTTGGAGTTCAAGGTCGGTTTTAGGACAAAAGCGACAAAAGAACAGGTTCTTTTCGACCGCAACGATTTTGTTTTGAATACGTGGATTTTTATTCCCAACAGTCTGGATGTCAATCCATCGACCTATAGCAAAGAACAGTTCTTCCGCGACATCAGGTCGGAGCTACGGCTGATCACGCCCCCCTATCCCCTGCACCAGCTCGCCAACGACGATGAGTTGTTACCTTATGCATCGTTGCGGAATAGCATCAATGAATTGGCAACTTCAAACACACGCGCCGATGGTTTTTCACATGCTGTAAAGATGTATTGTGCCATTGCCAAAAGTGCCTTTCGCGAAGCCTTTCTTCATGTTTCATCGTTAACAGACTCGGAGACATCGAGATGGGAAGCACTGATTTTCCTTGACGATGCAGAGCATGTTCTTTTGCGGTACCGCCAGCTTCAGGCATCACTAATAGCATCGGCAGGACAGCAACTCATTGATTATTATCGTTATGGCGATGAGTTTTTGGGCAATGTATTCGAGCAATACGCCTTTCGTATTCTGAACACCTTGCCCACTTTAGATGGGGAATCGGGCGAACTAGTGCGGAAACGCTTCGTTAAAGCCCTTGCGAGTGAAAAGAAATACAAAAAGCAAAAAGGCTATCTTTGTGTAAACCCCGATGACACGAACCACAACAGCGATTTCGTGTATCATGCCAGTCTGCTCAAGAAATTTGTCGAGAGTGACTTGTTTTTGAAGGCCAACAAAATCAAGAATAGCTTTTTTGTCGAGCAAGTGCTTTTCGGTTTTGCAGCCATCATCGCCATGCTTTCCTCCACACTGCTCACTATCTACTTTCAGAACCAGTTCAACAGTTACGCCCTGCCGTTTTTGATTTCGGCTGTGTTGATTTATGCGCTCAAAGACAGGCTGAAAGATTGGATGAAGCTCTTGTTTTCCAACAGTACCTCCAACAAGTTTTATGACCATAAGACCTTTTTCCGCATCAATGGAGAGAAAATCGGATGGAATAAAGACAGTTTCGGTTTCGTGCGACAGAACAGCATTATGTCAGAGGTGCAACGAATGCGGCATCGCTCTCCATTGCAGGAAGTTGTGAATATGAAAGATGAAAAAGTCATTCTTTTCAGAAAACGGGTTTGGCTGTGGCGCAGCAAGCTGGCCAAAGCCAGTCCCTTTCCATTGCAAGGCATCAACGATATTATGCGATATAACATCACCGAATACATCCGCAAAATGGACGACCCGCACACTCCATTGTCATGCACGGTTGGAGAAGACAATTTCGTTCCTGTTGTTGGAGAGAAACTCTACTACGTTTACTTCATCATGCAATATGCCTTTGAGGACCAAGAGGAATACAAGAGTGTCAAAGTCGCATGCAACCGCAATGGAATCCAAGAAATATCGGTAATGTAACTGATGTTGACGACATCAGGCTCTTCTCAAGACTGTTTCGATATTCTGCGGACAACCTTGTCGGCGTATGTTTTTGAAACCGGAATCGGGTCGATACCGTCTCGGTCGAAGTCGATGAAAAAGCCGTCCGTTTCGTTTTTCAACACCTTGACTTTCTGAATATTAACGATATAGGAACGGTGACAACGCATCAACGGACCATTTTCTTTCAGCGTATCCTCGATGGACTGCAAACGACAACGCAGCATGTAGTTCGACAGCACCCCTTTTATAGTGTAATACACCTTTATATAATTGTCTTCAGACTTGATAAAATACAAGTTATCTAAACGCAGCGAAAGTTTCAGATGCCCGTTATTGTCCATAATATTGATGATGTCCACATCTTTAGGCACCGTATCTCCATCGGAGGCGACAGCACTTGTATTGGTGAGTCTCAGCATCTTGCGTGCATCTCTGACCAAAAAAATCAAATCAGTGACTACAAAAGGAATACCAAGGGCAAATAGCGCTACAAAGATGCTTTTCAAAAATATGTAGATGGGTGTGTGATTAGATGACATATTAAAAGAAACGGTAACTGCGGCATAGAACGAGCCAATGAGTACTATTTCCAGCAACAGCCATAGGCAGTAATAAACCATCGGAAAATGACGTCGTTTGTTGGCGGTGAAAACCATTAGCAGTCGGCTGCAAACAAGGATTAATGCTGCAACAACAATAAAAAAGGCCGTGAGCAAGGCGACCTGATTTCTTTCAATTCCAAACCAAGAAGTGTCGGAAAAAGGCGAATATACGGTAAGAAACAGCAAGGCAAACATAACCGAAAAAGCAACTTGTGTCACCATATTCGAACGTTCCACCATGCATTCTGGAACTCCAATAAGTATTTTTTTGCGAAATTCTTTCATGAAAACTTGTGTTTTACATCCCTTCTTCATTGATTTTCGCCACAAAAATACGAAATTTTCGCCACAAATACGGAATTTTGCCACAATACGTCTGTGGCAACAACATTTTTCCAATCATACGGACACGAAGGATTACTTTTGCGAATCTTTTTTTAATCATAGGTATGAAAATAATTGGAACAGGATGTTCACATCCCAGCAAAGTGGTCACGAATGATATGCTGAGCGATCTGGTCGATACCAGCAACGAATGGATCATGACACGTACCGGTATCAGCGAACGTCGCGTGATATCGTCGGAAATGATGTTGGATCTCGCCGTCGAAGCCGCCCGCAATGCCTTGGACGATGCCGGCATTTCGGCTTCGGAACTTGACTTTATCATCGTAGCCAATGTAGTCAACGAATATGTTACACCTGCATTAAGTTGCATTCTTCAAGGCGCAATTGGCGCCACCTGCCCTTGTGTCGATTTAAACGGTGCCTGTGTCGGCTTCATTTATGGTCTCGACATGGCCGAAGCTTATTACAAGGCTGGCAAAGTGAAAAAAGTACTCGTCGTTTGCGCCGAACAACCCTCGCGTATGCTGAGCTGGCAAGACCGTTCAGTATGCGTGCTGTTTGGTGACGGAGCGGGAGCCGCCGTACTTGCCGAGGGCGACAACATCAAAGCCACCCGCTTGACCGCATCGAGCAATTATGACAAGCTGTACCAGATGCATGAGCTTCAGCCCTCGCCTTTCAACACAAAGCCAAGCACCGATCTGCCACTCGTAATGCGGGGTCAGGATGTTTTCAAATTTGCTTCTAAGGCTTCGTATGCCGATTTGAGCGCCCTTTTGAAAGAAACAGGAAAGACGGCTGACGATGTCAGTCTGTTCTTGCTGCACCAAGCCAACATTCGCATTATTGAAAACATCGCCCACATCTTCAACCAAGACAAGGCGAAATTCCCGACAAACATTCAAAAATACGGCAATACATCTTCTGCCAGTCTACCCATTTTACTTGACGAGCTGAACCGCGAAGGCAAATTGCACCACGGCGACCTCCTCGCCCTCAGCGCTTTTGGAGCCGGGCTTGTTTCCGGGGCATGTCTGTTGGAATGGTAATAATACAATAATAATCAAAAAAGCGTAATAGTCATGGGTCATCACCCGCTATTCACCTATATAAATATATTGAAATCATGGAAAAAAGAGTAGTAATAACTGGAATGGGAATTGTTTCACCCGTAGGTAACGACATTCCCTCCTTTTGGAACAATCTGGTAAACGGTGTCAGTGGCATCGACTTTATTCACAGTTTAGAGCACAACGACACTCCCGTCAAAGTCGCCGGAGAAGTCAAGGATTTCGATCCTGAGAAAGACGGTGTCGCCTCCGCTTTTTCGCGTCGTAACGACCGTTTCTCCATCTTTGCCTTGGCAGCAGCCAACCAAGCCATGAAAGGCAATGAGCTTAATCTCGACCCGTCACGTTTTGGCGTTTATGTGGGTTCGGGCATTGGCGGATTCGACACCAATCTGCGCGAATCGAAGAAACTGTTCGACGAAGGTGCCAAATGGGTCTCTCCCTTGATGATACCGAGCATGATCTCAAATATGGCGGCTGGAAACATCGCCATCGCACATAACGCACAAGGCGTGTGCCTGCCTATCGTCACAGCCTGCGCCACCGGCACACACTCCATTGGCGAGGCCTATCGTGCCATTAAGCACGGTTATGCCGACGCCATCCTTTCCGGCGGCAGTGAGGCGGCTATCAACGAGCTTGCTTTGGCCGGTTTCTGCAACAGCAAGGCACTCTCGAAAGCCGAAGATCCAAAACTGGCTTCGCTTCCTTTTGACAAACGTCGTCAAGGCTTTGTCATTGCAGAAGGCGCTGGCATCCTGTTACTTGAGGAATACGAACACGCCAAGGCGCGTCATGCCACTATTTATGCTGAAATATGCGGCTATGGCAACACCTGCGATGCCTTCCACGTCACCGCACCGCGCAGCGACGGCTCCACCGCCGCAAGGGCCATCAGCATAGCTTTGGAAGAAGCCCATTACACTTCCGACGATGTGCTTTATATTAATGCACATGGCACGGGAACACCTTTGAACGACAGCTCAGAGACTTTGGCCATCAAATTGGCACTCGGCGAAGAAGAAGCCCGCAAAGCCCATATCAGCTCCACAAAATCCATGACGGGACACCTGCTCGGTGCTACCGGAGCCGTGGAAATCATCGCTTCGGTATTGGCTTTACGCGACGGCACCGTTCCTCCCACCATCGGTTTGGACGATCCTGATCCGGAATGCGACCTTAACTATACTCCAAAAAAGGCGGAGAAAGCCAATTTGACCATTGCCATTTCCGAATCACTTGGTTTTGGTGGTCACAACGCTTGTGTCGCCCTCAGAAAAGTCGAATAATGGAAACTGCGTTTTCACAGAACGGTCTTAATCACATATTTTGCTATTAAATAACACATTAAACCATACGAATATGACAAAAGAAGAAATCAAAGAAGTGCTTCCGCACCGCGAGCCTATGCTGCTGGTTGATGAGATGGAAATCGACGACAACCATGTCGCTCATGCCAAGTATCATGTCAATGGTGACGAGTTCTTCCTGCAAGGACACTTCCCCGGCGAACCGGTTGTCCCCGGCGTCATTCTGTGCGAAATCATGGCGCAATCCTGTGCCCTACTTATGAAAGATGATCTTGCCGGTCATCTGCCGCTGTACACCGGTATTAACAACGTGCGGTTCAAGTCGTCGGTGCTTCCTGGCGACACCGCCATTATCGAGGCTCAGCTCACTGGACACAAAGCCAATATTTATATCTGTCAAGCCAAACTGACTGTTGGTGATAGGCTGTGTGTCAGAGGCGAGTTGTCATTTGCCTTGGTGCCGGACAATAGAAAGAACAAATAAGAGTTATTGACTTGAGAAATGGCGATGTATGATGGCGCAGCTTTCCGCTTTGGCCTGTCATCCATCGCCGCACCCTCTCCAACAAAGAATAAACGCATTATTTTTCAGACATGGAAAAAACATATCAAATTGTAGCATTAGCGAAACAGGTTCCTGACACCCGCAATGTCGGAAAAGATGTCATGAAGGAAGACGGAACCATCAACCGTGCCGCCTTGCCGGCCATTTTCAATCCCGAAGACCTTCTCGGTCTTGAAATGGCGTTAAAGGCAAAAGAGCAGCTCAAAAATGCCAAGGTGACCGTTGTCACCATGGGTCCAAACCGTGCCGCTGACATTGTCCGCGAAGCCATCTACCGTGGTGCTGACGACGGTTTTGTGATCAGCGACCGCAAGTTTGCCGGCTCCGACACCTTGGCAACGTCATACGCCATCTCGCTTGCCATTCGTAAGCTCGGCCATGTTGACCTGATTTTCGGTGGACGTCAAGCTATCGATGGCGACACCGCCCAAGTTGGTCCGCAGATTGCCGAGAAACTCGGTCTGCCTCAGATTACCTATGCCGAGGAGCTTGTAGCACTTGACTCCGATAGCATTACCATCAAAAGACGCATCAAAGACGGTGTAGAAGTTGTGAAAAGCCCCATGCCCGTTTTAGTTACCGTTCACGGCAACGCGCCTGTCTGCCGCCCCCGTATTGCAAAGCAACTGCTCAAATACAAGAAAGCCTGCATTCCCGGCGAAGCCACCGCTGACAACCAGGCGGTCTGCGAAGAAATGTGGACCAAACGCCCCTATCTGAAACTTGGCGAATGGCATGCCGACGACCTGAATCCCGACGAAAGCCGTCTCGGTCTGTCCGGCTCTCCCACCAAGGTAATGGCCATCGAAAACGTGGTGCTGGTCGGCAAGGAAAACAAACAAATCAATACTGATGAAAAGAGCATCAACGAATTGGTGCAGGAACTCGTCAAGACCCATATCATCGGATAATCACAAACCATCAAAAGACAACAACCATGACAGAAATAAATGAAAAAGTCAAGGGCATCATTGCCAACAAATTAGGCATCAATGCCGCTGAAATCACGGAAAACTCCAATTTCGCCAACGACCTCGGTGCCGATTCATTGGATATCGTTGAAATCATCATGGAACTCGAAAAGGAATTCAACATTGAGTTGGGCGACAGCGAGACCGAAACCATCGTCACGGTAGGTGATGCCATCAAACACATACAGTCGAAATTGAATTAATAGCGCCATGACAGAAAACAAGCATTCCATATTGGTTTACTGCGAAGTCACCGAAAAAAAGGAAATCGCCGATGTAAGCCTTGAATTGTGTTCAAAAGCCTCACAACTGGCACAACAGACACACGGACGTGTCGAAGCCCTCGTCATCAGCGACGGTATTGACGATGTCACTGCCATGTTGGCTCCTTTCGGTGTCGAACTCATTCACTACGCCAAGGACGCCCGACTTACGCACTATCAAACCCTTCCCCACTTTGCCATTGCGAGCAAATATATCGAGGAAAACCAGCCTGAGATTGTGCTGTTTGGTGCCACACCGGTAGGCCGCGACCTTGCTCCTCGCGTTGCATCATATCTCCGCTGCGGTTTGACAGCCGACTGCACCAGTCTGAAAATCGGCGACTACACCGATGCCAAGACCGGCACGACCTACGCTAACATTCTGTATCAGATTCGTCCTGCTTTCGGCGGCAACATCATCGCCACCATCGTCACACCCAACACGCGCCCACAGATGGCCACCGTTCGCGAAGGCGTGATGAAAAAAGATTGCGTCGTCCCCGCATCGAAATGCGAAATCGACATGCTCGACTGCAAGCACTATCTCACAGAAAACGACTTCTGCCTCAAAACCCTGAGCCGTCAGATCGAAGAACAGAAGATCAATATCAAGAACGCCAATATCATCGTTTCGGGTGGCTATGGCATGGGAGGAAAAGAAAACTTCGCCTTGCTTCATGAGCTTGCCGACCTTATCGGTGGTGAAGTCGCCGCCACCCGTGCAGCCGTCGATGCCGGATTCTGCGAAGGCGAACGGCAAGTCGGTCAAACGGGAGTTACGGTACGTCCGAAACTCTATATCGCTTGTGGCATCTCTGGTGCCGTACAACACCGTGCCGGCATGGAAGAGTCTTCAAAGATCATCTCTATCAACACCGACCCCAACGCCCCCATCAACAGCATTGCCGACTA
>JASBYY010000005.1 GCA_029983675.1 Bacteroidales bacterium
CTGCGCTGCGAACGAGGAAACGGGCGGCTTCGACTTTCGTCTTGAGGTCTGCCAATTGGAACTGTGTGTTTTGGAATGCCGAAATCGACTTTCCAAACTGTTTGCGTTCCTTGGTGTACTTCACGGTTTCATCCATAGCACCTTGTGCGATACCGAGAGCTTGCGAGGCGATGCCGATACGGCCGCCGTCCAAGGTCTTCATCGCAATGACAAAGCCTTTGCCTTCGGCACCGAGAAGGTTCTCCTTCGGGACTTCACAATTTTCGAAAATCAATTCACAAGTGGCGGAACCACGGATACCCATCTTCAACTCCATCTTTCCAATGCTGAAACCTGGCATGCCTTTTTCGACGATGAATGCTGAAATGCCTTTGGTGCCTTTCGACTTGTCAGTCATAGCCATGACGATGAATACGTCAGCGTAGGCTGCATTGGTGATGAAAATCTTACTTCCATTCAGAATCCATTTGTCGCCGGCATCCACGGCTGTGGTCTGCTGCATGGCGGCATCGGTACCTGCATTAGGTTCTGTCAGGCCGAAAGCGCCGATCCACTCGCCGCTGGCCAATTTAGGAAGATACTTCTGTTTTTGTTCTTCCGTGCCATTTTCCATGATCGGTGCCATGCACAACGAGGTGTGTGCCGATAAGATAACACCTGTGGTAGCACAAACGCGTGACAGTTCTTCCACTGCCATGATGTACATTTGTACTGTGCCTCCTGCACCGCCATATTCCTTCGGAACCGGAATGCCCATCATACCGAGCTTGGCCATTTTCTTGACCGTCTCGATAGGATAGCGTTCCTGTTCGTCAACTTCGGCTGCCAAAGGCTTGACTTCATTCTCTGCAAACGATCTCACCATTTGCAGGAAAAGTTGTTCTGTCTTTGAATAACTGAAATCCATTATTGATAAATTAATAAAGTGTTTGGAGGAGATTTCAAAAAAATGAATGAAAGGAAACAGCCGATGGGCGGTGCCGTAAGATAAACTCAACAGACCGCCAATCTTCTTTACTCTTCACATTCGCTCCTCATTGTTTATAGTTAATTATTAATACTTGTAAAATCCTTCACCAGTTTTACGTCCCAGCAGACCGGCACGCACCATCTTTCTCAGCAAGGGATGAGGACGGTATTTCGGGTCGCCGAATTCGTTGTAAAGCACTTCCATAATGGCAAGGTTCACGTCGTTGCCAATCAAGTCGGCCAACGCGAGTGGTCCCATCGGATGGTTGGCGCCCAGCATCATGCACTTGTCGATATCTTCGGCACTGGCAATGCCATCAGCCAAAATGCCAACAGCCTCGTTGATCATCGGGATGAGAATGCGGTTGACGACAAAGCCGGGGGCTTCATTCACCAACACGGGGGTCTTCCCTATTTCTGTCGTCAAATCCACGATGGTCTTGCACACGTCATCGGCAGTAAGTTGTCCCTTAATGACTTCAACCAGCGCCATTCTGTCGGCAGGATTGAAGAAGTGGCAACCGATGAAGCGGCTCGGACGGCTTGTGCAGGCTGCGATCTCAGTGATTGACAGTGATGACGAGTTGGTGGCGAAAATGGTTTCGGGCTTGCAAATCTTGTCGAGTTCGGCAAAGACGTCCTTTTTCAACTGCATCTCTTCTACGGCAGCTTCGATGACCAAGTCGGCATCGGCAAAAGTGGCGTAGTCCGTTGTTGTGGAAATGTTATTCATTATAGCGTCCATGGTGTCTTGGGCGATCTTTCCCTTTTCAACCAGTTTCGCATACGACTTCGAGATGGAAGTCATGGCCTTGTCAAGGCTAGCTTGTGTACGGCTCTTCATGACGACGGGCATCTTGGCGGCAAATGCCTTCACGATTCCCTTTGCCATGGTTCCAGTACCAATAACGCATATTTTCATAGTGTTACTTTTTAATTATTGATTGTATTTGTTTAGACTATTTTATCGTGCATTGAAAATCGGCTTTCTCTTTTCCAAGAACGCCGTCATTCCTTCTTTTTGATCTTGTGTGGCGAAACAGTGTCCGAAATTCTTGCTTTCCAATTCAATGGCATCATCGGCATACATGTCATAGCTTTCGTTGATGCATTCTTTGGCGTATTTCAGTGCTAATGGAGCGTTGGCAACCATCTTTTGCGCCATTACCAATGCCTGTGTCATCAAGCCTTCCGGCTCGTAAACGGCATTTACCAATCCGATGCGCAATGCTTCCTCGGCATTAATGGTCTTGCAGGTGAAGATCATCTCTTTGGCATAGCCTTGTCCGACGAGTTTGGCCAAACGATAGGTACCTGAAAATCCGGGAGTGATGCCTAGCCCCACTTCGGGCTGACCGAATTTGGCTTTGGATGAAGCCAGCCTGATATCGCAAGCCATTGCCAGCTCAAGGCCGCCACCCAAGGCATAGCCATTGATAGCTGCTATGACCGGAATGTCTAAGGTCTCAAGATGACGGAAGGCCCTGGCACCCAATTGGCTGAACTCAAAGCCTTGTTCTTCGTTCAGGTTTTGCATTTCCACGATGTCAGCACCGGCGACAAAGGCCTTTTCGCCATCGCCCGTTACTATCAGCACGCGTGTTGTTTCGTCTATATTATCGACAAAATCGCCGATCTCCCTTAATATGGTGGAATTCAGCGCATTCAAAGATTTTGGAGCAGACACCTTCATAATGGTGATGCCGTCCATCTTTTCAATCTTCAAAAAATCGTATTCCATGGCACAGGGATTTAGATATTCATGGGTTTCAGGTCGGGCGCAACGATCAGCTTGGCTTCGGTAGCGGCCTGAACCTGTTCCACAGTAAATTCAGGATGGATTTCCTTCAAAACGATGCCTTCAGGGGTAATGTCCATGACTCCCATTTCGGTGATGATCATGTTGACCTGTCCGGCAGCCGTCAAGGGCAGTGTGCATTCTTTCAAAATCTTTGGAGTACCCTTTTGGGTGTGTTCCATAGTAAGGATAACGCGTTTGGCACCCACAACGAGGTCCATGGCGCCGCCCATGCCGGGAGCCATTTTTCCGGGTATGATCCAGTTGGCCAGGTTGCCCTTTTCGTCAACTTGCAAAGCTCCAAGGAACGACACATTGACGTGACCGCCGCGGATGATGGCAAAAGATGTGGCAGAGTCGAACGTGCAAGCACCGGGATTCAACGTAATGTAACCGCCTCCGGCGTTGATCATGTTCTTGTCCTCTTTTCCTTCAGCGGGAGTAGGTCCCATGCCCATAGCGCCGTTTTCAGTTTGCAATGTCACGGTAACACCTTGGGGAAGGTAGTTGGGGATCATTGTCGGAATGCCAATGCCAAGATTGACAACATCACCGTCGTGCAATTCCTTTGCAGCTCTTTTGGCGATGACTTCTCTCATTTCATTTTTATCCATAACTTATGAAATTAAATATTTATAATACACTTATCTATAATTAGTTACAAAAATATCGATTGCCGTTATCACCATGATTGCAAGTCCAAAAAATCATGACTTTTACGGTTTTAACAGCGTATGCAAAAATAGTGTTTTTCTTTGAATTGGCAAAGAGAAAAAACGTCTAAAAAATGGTCTTTGTTTTTTTATGGCATGATATTCATTTCAATTAATGGCTACATGTGGTCTGTGCAATGGTTGCGTTAGTCTAAAAGTGTCCGTTTCAGTCGCAGCTCCGACAGAAAGTTAAAAGACTTTGCATTCACTCATTTACCGAATCCCCTGCCATTCCTTCTTTCCTCACTTACAAAAAAAAATCAAGCGGCAGAACGAAACGCCTACCGCTTGGATTCATTGTTTACAAAGCATTGGTTGTCACTTCATTCCACGCATTACCATTTCCTCGACGATAAATGAAGCCACATCGTCAGCATAAGTGTTCATTCCGAATCCGGCATCATAGCCTAACTCTTTGGCGAGTTCATGGGTGATACGTGCGCCTCCGCAGCACAAAATCATCTTGTCGCGCAGGCCTTCAGCTTCCATCAGTTCAACGAGGTTGGTCAGGTTCTTGATATGAACATCTTTTTGTGTCACGGTTTGCGAAACCAGCAGCGCATCGGCATGAAGCTCAATGCCCTTTGCGATGAACTCTTCGTTAGGAACTTGGCTGCCAAGGTTGTAGGCATCGATCATCTCATAACGTTCGAGACCGTAATGACCGGCATAGCCTTTCATGTTCATGATGGCATCGATACCCACGGTGTGTGCGTCGGTACCAGTTGAGGCGCCCACAATGACAATTTTGCGGCCGATATTCTCTTTGATATATTCGTCCGTCTCGTACATGTCCATTGTATTCGATTCGACCTTAGGAACATAAATAGTACTGTAATCTACTGTATGAGAACAACTTCCGTAACAATTAAAAAAGGTGAATCCTGGGGTGAGTTCTTGATAGAACACCACGCTTGGGTTTTCCAGTCCCATTTTTTTCATCATCAATTTTGCCGCTTCTACTGCTTCTGCTCCACACGGCACAGGCAACGTGAAACTCATCTGCACCTTGCCGTCGTTCATGGTGTCGCCGTATGGCTTTATCTTAGTGAGGTCCAAGGTCTTGTCGAAATCCTTGGCTTCCATTGAATATAATCCTTCGCTCATCTCTATAAATTCTATTGATTAACTTACCTAAACATTAATGATCCTTCCTCTAAAGTTGTTCATCTTTTTCCTTTCATAATCTCGATAAACGGATTCAAGTAGTTGTTGCCTTTGGCAGTCACTCCCGCCAATCCCTTGCCGCCGTTTTTCGGACGTTTGACATCGCCAAAGATACCTTTTTCCAAGGCGGAGAACAATCCTTCGTTAACAATTTCTTCGAGCAAAAGAATGGTGTTGTCTAAAACTAATTTCGCGCGTTTACGGCAGATGCCGTCTTTTTTGAATTCCATTTCGTCACCGATGCTGCGCATATTGTTGAAAATGTATTTCGCATTTTCAATGGAGAGGTAGCGGTCGCTCATGAAAGGCGTATGGATGGCTTCGGTGGGCATACCAAGCAACTGAAGGCCTTGGTGGGTCCAGATGCCGATAATGTTGAACAGCGCATCCTGCAAATGTCCACGGAAAATGTTTCCGGTCATAAATTTGGTAGGCGGCATATATTTCAATGTAGCCTTGGGGAAAATCTCGCGGGTCATCTGTGCCTGCGCCAACTCGTACAGGAAGCCGTTTTCGAGCATGGGATCCATTTCAAAGGCATGTCCGAGTCCCATCTGTTCTTCGCGCAGTCCGGCCGAAAAGGCAAGCTGCTCATTGATAAGGTCAGAGGCCAGCACGGTATGGGCGGCTTCAACGGCATCGGCTGTAGTCAAGTAATTGTCTTCACCGGTATTGATGATAACGCCGGCAAAACCATTGATGATACGGCTCATGTATTGGTCAACCAAGGTGCGCTGCATGTTGATGTCGCGGAACAAAATGCCGTACAAGGCATCGTTCAGCATCACGTCGAGACCCTCGAAAGCACCCATAATGGCGATTTCGGGCATGCAAAGACCTGAACAATAGTTACACAGACGGATATAACGTCCCAGTTCCTCTCCCACCTCATCAAGTGCCTTGCGCATGATGCGGAAGTTCTCTTGGGTGGCAAAAGTACCGCCGAATCCTTCGGTAGTGGCACCGTAAGGCACATAGTCGAGCAAACTTTGGCCCGTGGTACGAATCACAGCGATAATGTCAGCTCCCTGACGGGCACCGGCTTGCGCTTGAACAACGTCTTCGTAGATGTTTCCAGTTGCCACGATGATATACAGGTAGGGCTTCGGTCCCTCTCCAATGGTCTCCAAATAATGTTCGCGGCGACTGCGACGGGCGCGAATGCGGTTGACGTTGGCATCAACAACAGGTTGCAATGTGTCAGCAATGACCTTGGGATCGGTGGTGACTACCTGAGTGATGTCAAGCGAGCCTTTAGCAACCGCCTCGGCAATCTGTTGCGGTTGCATCTTGGTTTGAATCATGGCATTGGCAATGAAGAACAAGACACCTTCATTCAGCACGCCTTTGTCTTTGATAAAATCCACAACCACGTTGGGCAGCGGCACCTGATTTTCGTCCACTCCGTCGATTCCCATTAAGCGGCACAAAGTACGCTCCACGGCGACTGTGGTGTATTGATCCACAAATTCCTGAACGCCATCGGCGATATTTTTCGCCAATTTACGTGCGTGCGCTACTTTTTCAAAATCTAAACCTAATTTACTTTCCATTCCTTTATTAGCTATGATATTGTGTTTTAATTATTTAAAATCTCTTTGGCATTGGATATCCATTCCGAATCTATCCCGATGCTTTCGGCAATATTCAGGGCTTCATGTGGCACTTCGCCTTCGTGGGCTTCCACCAAAGCATAGTTCATCTTTCCATTTACCAATCCCTTGACACGCAGACAACGGTTGTGGTAGCCATTGATATTGTAGTGGGTCACCAAAACCAAGCTGATATCTTTATCCTGCAAAATCTTAACGAGTGCAGAGACCAAGGCGGTACCTTCCACCGGATTGGTCGTTTTTGCAGGTTCGTCAATCAACGCAAGAATACTGCTGCCTTCCCTCGCTTTCTTGATGATAGTATCTATATTTTTCATTTCCGCCGCAAAAGAAGACAAGCCTTTGTCGATGGACTGCTCGTCGGAAGTGGTGCAATACACATCACTCTGTATCATGATTTTTGCAGCATGTGCAGGAATACCAAAGCCAAACTGAAACAGATATTGGCACAATGCCAAAGTTTTAATAACCACCGTTTTGCCGCCCATATTGGCTCCAATGATGATGGTAGGTTTCTGTTCAAACTGTATATCGACTGCTTGATAATCTTTGTTGTTTTGTTGCAGGATGGCCTTCACCTCCGGATGGAAAAGACCTTCGTAGGAGGTTTGTTTGTCAAATGAGATGCTCGGAAAGCAGAGATCCAAGGCCACCATTTGCTGTGCCTTCGCCAAATTAATATCAATATTGGCCATAGCCTGTTGTGCTTGGTCTATCTCGGTAGCGAAAGCACTGATTTTCAATGACAATTCCTCACGTATTTCGTCTTCAATAGCGGATGCCTTGATGAAAACGTCTTCTAAAAATACTTCGCTATTCTTCATATTGTCCCGCAGCTTCTTTAATTCGGACGAATAGCTGTCATATATTAGAAAGGTGGCAATACGCATTCCATCGGGATCGAGGATTCTCACCACCTCTTCCAAATCTGGAATGGACACCACTGTTTCAAGTCCCAATGTCGCCATGCTCTGACAAATTTCCGAGGAGAGCAAAGCTAAATGCTTGATTTCAAAAAGTTCGATGTCATCCAAAATCTCTCTCCCTGCCAATCGGCCAATGGTGGACGGAATGCCTTTCAGACGGCAAAGTTTCGACTGTAAGGTTTGAATAGGGATTCGACTCTGTTTTTCGATGACAACATTATGGAAAGCCTTGAGAATCCGATAGTTGTTCTCAATGATGATGGCTTCGGTCATCATTTCCGAATCGAGCAGAAGGCGACGTGAAAACCTCGAATGCACATCGAGATTTTCTATCATGTAGCGAAGCCTGCAAGGCGAATCGAGTAGCTGTTTGAGTTGCATCAGTTTTTCATGAGATCATATACCGGAAGTTGTATGGCTTCCGAAAGGGTTTTACACAATTTATCCGAGTCGAGGACAATGCCGTTCGGTGAAGTCGGGTTTACCGTGACTGCAATGAGTTTGCTTTTCTGTGCCACGCGAATTGGGTGTCCAACGCTAACGAATGACTTGAGGACCAGTGGTGTAGCAAAAATCTTTGTAAAATCGCGCACCACTAGTTCCGCCTCTTTGAAAACACGGTTTTGCTTGATGTGTTTCAAAAAATTATCTGTCAGAGCACCATTTACAAATAATGTTCGACACGATTCAAAATCGATCTTCAGATCAGTCGATAACGAAGACGACACTTTCAAATCATGCAAGAGTCCTTCTTGGTCGAGTGCCCAAACTCCATTATTGATTTGGTCCATTATCCGGCAATTGCTCTCCGAGGTCTTTTCAAGATTAATAAGTTCCACCACAAAAGCTGTTTTTTGCACCAATGTATTGATATTGGCCGAATATGCCGCTCCGGTGGATAATATCATCGACTCGCTTATCGCAGGTGAGGCAAGGCTCATGCGCGACAATGCCCCATCTACGATAATCAAGTCGATTCCGAAGTCTTTTATGCTGTCCATCCAGCGTTTTAATCCTGTTCCCGAAGAAGGCCCGGACAACAGAATCTTGCCGGGTGTCAAGGCCTTTGCAGTGACCACATGTCCTAACGACGTGTTTTCGTCGCTCACATCGACCAATTCCGACACGAGGCGACGCATCAGATAATGCTTTTCGCTGGTGGCAAAGAACATGCCTTTTCTCAAGACGATTTCCGGCTTTGAGGTAAGTGTTACCTGGTCGGTGTTCTCGCCGTCAATGCCAATGGAACTCACGGCTATCGTCTTTTTGTCAAGAGGAAGCCGTCGCAACACGTAGTTCAAGCATACGGTTTTCCCCGTATTCTTCTCCAATCCGACGATGGAGCAACTGCTATGTTTGATGAGTTCATTGATAAAAGGCATGATTCTCGATCTTATTTCTGGCGTTCGTGGCGGATCAAGTGGGCAGGTTCGATATTCATCTTTTCGCCTTCCAACAAGGAAATGACACCGTCAACGGGTTTGTTCCTGTCAATTTCCTCCACCCTCTTGCTTTCTTTGGCATGTGCGGCCTCGCATTCCGGGCAGTGGCAGTCGTTGTGATATTCGGCTGGCTCGGTGTAGGTGGTGATCACACCCTCGAAGTTACGCAACACCACTCTGCCAGGTGACTGTGAAATGACATATTGCGGCATGACTGGCGTTTTGCCACCGCCGCCGGGTGCATCGACTACGAAAGTGGGAACGGCAAATCCTGATGTGTGACCGCGCAGGCCTTCGATGATTTCAATGCCTTTGGAGACAGGTGTGCGGAAATGCTCAAGACCCATCGACAAGTCACATTGATATATATAATAAGGTCTGACACGCATTTTCACCAAAAGGTGCACCAAACGCTTCATCACATGCACGCAGTCGTTGACACCACGCAGCAGCACGCTTTGGTTGCCAAGCGGCACGCCTGCATTGGCAAGACGTTCGCAAGCGGCAATGGCTTCGGGAGTCACCTCATTGGGATGGTTGAAGTGGGTGTTCACCCAAACCGGATGGTACTTCTTCAACATGTCGCACAGTTTGGGAGTGATACGCTGCGGGCATACCACAGGGGTGCGCGTTCCAAGTCTCACGATTTCGACATGGGGAATGGCACGTAAACGCTGGATGATGTATTCCAACTTTTTATCGCTCACCATCAAGGCATCGCCACCTGAAAGCAATACGTCGCGCACTTCCTCCGTCTTTTCAATATATCCGAGGGCTTTTTCTATTCTCTCGGAAGGAGATTCATCATCCTTTTGACCGGCAAAACGACGGCGCGTGCAGTGACGGCAGTACATGGAGCACATGTCGGTAATAAGGAACAACACTCTGTCGGGATAACGGTGGGTCAATCCGGGTGTCGGAGAGTCTTCGTCCTCGTGCAGGGGATCTAGAAGATCCGCTGCGGTAATATGGGTTTCGGCGCCGGTGGGAATGCACTGACGGCGAACCGGATCGTTCGGGTCGTTGGGATCGATAAGGCTTAAGTAGTAAGGGGTAATGGCCATTCTCAATGTCGTCAAGGCATTGCGGACGCCTTCCTCTTCCTCAGCGGTGAGCTTGATGTATTTTTTCAGCTCATCCAATGTTTCGATTCGATTTCTGACTTGCCATTTCCAGTCGTTCCATTGTTCGTCGGGAACATCGGGAAACAGCTGTTTTCTTCTTGATTCTGCCATTTGTTAGTATTTAAAATTAATGACGTAGAGATGCGATTCGTCGCATCTCTACGGATTTTTAATGATTATGCATACAGTTCTTCAAAAATTTTGCGGAGCTTGGGGCATTCGCGAAGTTCCTGCAAAGTAAATTCGGCGTGACCCTTGGTATAGCCGTTGCCCATGATCATGTTCACGTCGGCACCGATGCCCTCGGCACCGAGAGATGCCTTGGTGAAGCTGGTGGCCATGCTGAAAAAGTAAACGATACCATCGTCCTTGGTGCAGAGCACAGCAGTCATTTCCTGATCCGGGACGTTGACACAGTTGATGGTCACATCGGCCATCTTGCCGTTAGTCAGTTTTTCGACCAGTTCATAAATCTGAACAGGTGTCATGCCAGCCGCGCTTTCCACGATATCGCAGAAACCGAGATCCTTGATGCGCTGAGTGGATTTGGGACTATTGGCGATGCCAATGACCTTTCCTGTCACGCCGACACGTTTCTTGGCTTCGTAGGCACAAAGCATACCGCTTTTGCCACCGGCACCGAGGATAACTACGGTCTGGCCATATTGGCAAAGTTTGGCGGTCTGAGCAGGTGCGCCGGCCACGTCAAGAGCGCTCAAAGCGAGCTTCTCCGGCATGTCGGTCGGGATTTTAGCGTAAATGCCGCTTTCGAAAAGGATGGCCTTACCCTTGATGTCCACTTGGTCAACATCGGGACGAATAGCCACGATTTCGTCAATGCGGAGCGGGGTCAGGGAAAGGGAGACCAAAGTGGCAATACGGTCGCCTTCTTTTAGGTCGATCTTACCTTTCAGCGCATCGCCTATCTTCTCGACCTTGCCGAGCAACATGCCGCCCGAGCCGGTACGACGGTTGCGGTGCTTGCCTTGCAATTCGACATTGAGGAACATTTCTTTCTTGACTTCCTCCATGATCTTCTCTTCGCTCGCGCCGGCACCTGCCTGTTGCTTGGCATAGTTGTGAATGTCGGTGAACGAAGCGGAGTCGATGTTCAAGGTCTGAACGTCAATGAGAATTTCATTATCCCATATCTCGTCCATGTTGTTGTCAATCTTGTTAGCGGGTTGCGGAAGCACGCCTTTAGGTTCTATCACGCGGTGTGTTCCATATTTGTTACCATGCTTTTGCATAATGTTTTATTGTGTTAAGTGTTTGCTATTGGTTTTATTTGTCAATTTCTTTTTTTCAGACCGAGAATCTCTCTTGCTTCATCGGATGTGGCGATGGGGCGACCCAGCTCATTGGCCATACGCACTACCTTTGCCACAAGTTCGCCATTCGATTGGGCGAGCACGCCTTTGGAGATGTAGAGGTTGTCTTCGAAGCCTACGCGCACATTGCCACCCATAGCGATGGCGGCGGCGGCCATTGGGAAGGCATGACGACCCACGCCGGTTACCGTCCATGTCGATCCGGCGGGAATGCCATTGACAAGCCAGCAGAGATTCGGTACTGTGGCAGGTGTACATCCGGGTACGCCAAGCACAAAGTTGAACTGCATGGGAGCACCGGGCACCTCGCCCTTGCGTGCCATGGTGAGAATAGTGTCGAGATGACCCATTTCGAAGCATTCGTATTCGGGCTTGATGCCACGTTCGATCATTCGCTTTCCGAAAGCACGCATGGTGGGCATGGTGTTGTCGAAGATTTCATCGCCGAAGTTGCAAGTGCCACAATCCAAGGTCGCCATTTCGGGCAATGGTGTCGTGTCGGTGGATTGCAAGCGTTCGTCCGGTGTCATGCCCACAGCACCTCCTGTCGAAGGGATGAGGATGACGTTAGGACAAACCTTGTAAATGGCTTCTTCGCATTCCTGAAAACGGTCGCAGCTTTGGGTGGGAGTGCCGTCGTCAAAACGGACGTGAAGGTGCACAATAGCAGCACCAGCATCAACGGCCGATTTGGCTTCACGCACAATCTCCTCCACCGTGTAAGGCACATTGGGATTCTGTTGTTTCGTTACTTCTGCGCCACAGATGGCGGCAGTGATGATAAGTTTATCCATAGTCTAAATGTTTGTTCTGAATTTTGATAGAATAAAAAGTGAAAACAAGCAATGGCCGAAACCATTTCCCTTACTTGTTATCCGTATTGCGCTGGCATTGTTTCGGGACAACGCAGGTGCCTGTGGCACGGCAAACAACTATGGGTTCGGGAAGCACATCGGCGGCCGAGTCCGAAATGTCGGGACGGGGCTTGATCACTTTTCTGGCTTCAAATTCCATCTTACGCGAAGTATTGCCCATATGTGTGATTTTTCCCACAGCCTCGATGAAGTCGCCGGCATAGACGGGGGCAAGAAACTCGATGTTGTCGTAAGCGCAGAAAAGGCCTTCGTCGCCATCGCTTAAAATTAGCAATTCGGTGGCCACATCACCGAAAAGGTGAACCATGTGTGCGCCATCCACTAAATTTCCGCCGTAATGAGCGTCTTTTGCACTCATGCGGACTCTGATCATTGATTTATACTCTTTTTCCATTTGAATAACTTTGTTTTCTGAGAAATACTAACTGTTCTTTTTCCTTATTTTTCCACGTAAATGCCATTTACGTAAATACCGGAAACGTGCACTTGATGGGGAGCGATTTCGCCTTCCTTGACGAGCTTTTCAGCTTCAACAACCACATAGTCGGCGGCGGTAGCCATCAGCGGATTGAAGTTGTTGGTGGTGCCGAGAAATACCATGTTGCCAAACTCATCGACAATATTGGCACGTAAAAAGGCGATGTCGGCCTTCAGGGGCTTCTCAAGCAGATAGTCCTTGCCGTCCACATTGACGATAGGTTTTCCGTCGGCTATGATAGTGCCCAGTCCCGTCGGGGTCAACACGCCACCCAGACCTGCACCATAAGCGCGGATGCGTTCTGCAAGCGTGCCTTGTGGGACGTATTCCACTTCCAGCGTACCGGCATTTTTCTGTTCGGCAGTCTGTTTGTTGGTGCCCGTGTGTGAAACGATGGCTTTCTTCACTTGGTGGTTCGTGACGAGTTTGCCGTGCGCCACTTCATCGTAAGCCGTATCGTTGGCAATGATGGTCAAATCTTTCACGCCTTTTGCGACAATGGCGTCAATAATTTGGGTGGCACTTCCCACACCCAAGAATCCGCCAAACATAATCGTCATGCCGTCGTGAACTTTTTCGACCGCCTGCTCTAATGTAATTTGCTTGTTCATAGATGTTTATATTTTAAATATTTACTTTTTACTGCTAATGAGTTTGCAAAAATACATCTTTCCCATTGTTTTTCCAAACTTTTCCTCCTCTTTTATTTTAGAAGAAAAATCATGCGTTTCGGAAACAATCCTGAATGAAAATGAAAATGAAAAAACGGGATGCGATGGTGTCGCATCTCGATTTTTTTAATCCTAGTGATCAGGTTAATGGAATCAGTTTTTCATCATCTCCATATTTCCGATCAGATCACTTTGAACCGACTCGTAGGCGGCTGCATAACCAAACAGGTTCCTCAAAGTGGCGGCACTCGGGTTTTGCCTTTCGGCTTGAAATACGCGGCGAATCTTATCGCACGATTCTTTTGTCAGTGTCAGTTCATTGTAATTTAGAGTAAAAGTTTCGTCCATAGGCTGTTTTTGAATTTCTTACATCTTCAAAACGTCACCTCTGGGGCTTTATTATCCACTATCGGAATTATTTTTTTTGATGGAACGAAAATACTCCTGACAATTCACAAATTGCTCAATACGTGAGCGATACATTGTTCGCCACCATCATCTTGCGCAGATTGATAAGGGCGTATCTCATGCGCCCCAAGGCCGTGTTGATGCTCACATTGGTGACATCGGCAATATCCTTGAAACTCATATTGGAATAGATGCGCATGTAGAGCACTTCGCGCTGTTCGTCAGGCAGATAGGTGATCATGCGGCGCAGGTCTTCATGCACTTGGTCAATGACCATGCCCTGCTCGATAGACGGGTCGCAAATGGGAGCGTTGTCGATGAAGTTGTAGTCTTCACTCGACGACTCCACCATCGGAATCCGCTTCGACTTACGGAAATGGTCAATGACAAGATTGTGCGCAATACGCATGGCAAATTGGGCGAACTTGCCTTCATCTTTGTAGGCGTGCGCTTTGAGCGTGCGTATCACTTTGACGAATGTATCCTGGAAGATATCATCAGCCAGCTGACGGTCTTTTACAAGCGTCATGATATGCAAAAAGACTTGAGCCTGGTGACGGTTCACTAACAGTTCAAAACTCGATAGATTGCCATTCAAATAGCTATCAATCAGTTCCTTGTCGCTTCTTATTTCTTTGGACATAAGGCCCCCTATTTTATGCACTTCACGTGCGGTTTATAAAGGGTAAATATCGGTCGATAGTGTCTCTCCTATATTTTAGTTAGTGATGAAATTTGTGCAAAGATACATCTTTTTGAAATTACACAAACTTTTTTTTGTAATTTCGTGCAATTTTTCTAAAATACATGGATAATAAACCTGAAGAGACTGACTGCATCAAGATAAAAAATGCCAACGTCAACAATCTGAAGCATTTGAGTTTGCAGATTCCCAAGAACAGACTGGTTGTCATCACCGGTCTTTCCGGATCGGGGAAATCATCGCTGGCCTTCGATACGCTTTTTGCTGAGGGACAGCGTCGTTATGTGGAAAGTCTGAGTTCGTATGCGCGTCAGTTTATGGGGAGGCTCAATAAGCCCGATGTGGAACTGATCACCGGTCTTTCGCCCGCCATCGCCATAGAACAGAACAATAGTTCGCACAATCCGCGTTCCACGGTTGGAACCACTACCGAGATATACGAATACCTGAAACTGCTCTATGCCCGTATCGGCAAGACCTTCTCTCCTATTTCCGGTCAGCAGGTAAAGAGGCACCAAGTGGCCGATGTGGTCAACTACATCCTTGCCCTTCGGCACGGCACAACTGCCTATATTGTTGTTCCTGTTGTACTTCCCGAAGGCCGAAGCTTATCGGATCATCTTTCTATCCTTTTGCAACAGGGTTTCAGCCGTATTCTTGTCGACGGAGCGTTGATGCGTATCGACGACTTTCTCCGTTCCTACGACAGCCATTCGGGTGCAGTGCTTCAAATCATGGTTGACCGCATCAAAATCGGGCCAGACTCAAACCAAGAAATCGGGCGGCTTTCCGATTCTGTTCAAACGGCGTTTTACGAAGGGAAAGGAAGCTGCCTTGTGCTTTCCATGTCGGAAGAAGAAAAACAGTCAGTGGAGTTTTCGGACCGTTTCGAGGCAGATGGTATGACGTTTACGCCGCCCACGCCAAGTCTGTTTGCTTTTAACAATCCGTTTGGAGCCTGTCCCACTTGCCAAGGTTTCGGCAATGTCATCGGCATCGATCCCGATTTGGTGATTCCCAACAAAAACCTATCGGTATATGAAGGTGCTGTGGCTTGCTGGCGTGGCGACAAAATGGGCGAATGGAAAGATGCTTTGGTTCGCGTTGCCGCCAAGATCGGTTTTCCCGTTCACAAGCCTTATTATGAACTTACCGAAGCCCAGAAAACCCTGCTGTGGAACGGCGACAGCCATTTTGAAGGCATTCGTTCCTTTTTTCAATATGTTGAAGAACAATCCTATAAGATACAGTATCGTGTCATGTTGTCGCGTTATCGTGGCAAAACGGTTTGTCCGGAATGCAATGGCACACGTCTGCGAAAAGAAACCCAGTATGTGAAAGTCGGTGGCAAGAGCATCTGTGATTTGGTGGAAATGCCATTGGATGAGTTGAAGGGATTCTTTGATACGCTCGAATTGGAAGCCACCGACCGCACCATCGCATCGCGACTGCTCGTTGAAATCAACAATCGCATCGGATTCATGCTTGAGGTTGGGCTGGGATACCTTACCTTGAACCGTATGTCGAACACGCTTTCGGGAGGCGAGGCACAGCGCATCAGGCTGGCCACTTCGCTCGGCAGCAGCCTTGTTGGATCCACTTACATCCTCGACGAGCCGAGCATCGGGCTTCATGCCCGTGATACGGAAAATCTTATCCGTGTATTGAAACACCTGCGCGATATCGGCAACACCGTCATCGTTGTAGAACATGATGAAGAAATCATTCGGAGTGCCGACCAGATTATCGACATCGGACCTTTTGCCGGCGTGTTTGGCGGAGAATTGGTGTTTCAAGGAGCATTTGACCAACTGAAAGATTGCGAAACAAGCCTCACTGCGCAATATTTGACGGGAAGAACGGAAATTCCTCTTCCCCCAAGCCGTCGGTTTTGGAGCAATGCCATAATAATAAAAGGTGCCACACAGCACAACTTGAAAAATGTCGATGTCAAGTTCCCTCTAAATGTCATCACGGCAGTAACCGGTGTCAGCGGATCGGGCAAATCAACCTTGGTAAAAGACATACTCTACCCCGCCATAAAACGGCATTTGGGCGAATCGGCTGAAAAATCAGGCAGTTACAGTGCTTTGGAAGGCAGTGTCAGTGCCATCCAAGCCATAGAGTTCATCGACCAGAATCCCATCGGAAAGTCATCACGTTCCAACCCTGTCACCTACTTGAAAGTCTATGATGAAATCCGTCAGTTGTTTGCCGATCAAAAACTGTCGAAGTTACGCGGTATCAAGCCGTCGCATTTTTCGTTCAATGTTCCGGGCGGACGCTGCGAAAACTGCGAAGGTGAAGGGGTAACAAGGATAGAGATGCAGTTTATGGCCGATATCTGCCTGCCATGTGAGGTTTGTCATGGCACTCGTTTCAAGGATGAGATTCTTGAAATCAAATACGACGGCAAAAACGTTTCGGACATGCTGGCCATGTCGGTCGATGAGGCCATAGATTTCTTTAGCCACTCCTCCAGTGCAAACAATCCAACGGTTGGTCGCATCATCACGCGGCTAATGCCATTGCAGGAAGTCGGCCTTGGCTATTTGAAGCTCGGCCAGTCGTCAAGCACCTTGTCGGGTGGCGAGGCACAACGCGTAAAACTCGCTTCTTTCTTGGTCAAAGGACAAAACGAAAAACCGACACTTTTTATCTTCGATGAACCGACAACAGGACTGCATTTCCACGATGTAAACAAACTTTTGGACTCATTCCGTGCCTTGCTGTTCAGAGGCCATTCCATCATCATCATCGAGCACAACATGGACGTGGTTAAATCTGCCGACTGGGTTATCGATCTTGGTCCGGAAGGAGGAAAAAATGGCGGACACATTGTGTTTGAAGGCACACCCGAAGGCTTGGTGGCTTGCGAAACCTCCTATACCGGACAGGCACTGTCGAAAAAACTAAATCGAGATACGATTCTATGAGTGAATGATTCATGTCAAAATACCAGATCTGAAATTACATTGCGCCTTACAATCCCAATCCTATGAAATCATCAGAAATCACCCAGCCTTTGAGCGAACGGCAACAGCAAGTCGTCGATGTCCTGAACAAATTAGGCATCGCATTCGATATTTATTTCCATCCGCCGATTCCGACCATAGAAGAAGCCATCAACTATTGGCAACACTTCGACTCCACCCATTGCAAGAATTTGTTTTTCCGAAATCACAAAGGAAACCGCCATTATCTGGTCATTTTCGACTGTATGCACCAGATGGAAATCCACGACTTGGAACACCGCCTGCATCAAGGCAAGCTGAGTTTTGCCTCCGAACAGCGCATGGACAAATACCTCGGATTGAAACCGGGCAGCGTATCGCCATTCGGTCTCATCAATGACGAAACACAGCACGTACACCTCTTCATCGATAAAAATCTGGAAAAAGCAGAAAGACTGAGTTTTCATCCCAACGACAATACGGCAACCATTGTCATCGGCAATTCCGATTTTATTAAATTTTTGAATGCCATGGGTAACAGCTATGAATTTATTGAGCTATACGAAGATGTGTGACCCATCGAAAAAAATCATCGATATGAAATGCCCGATACATAATATTTACTAATTTTGCAGCGATATTATGGATTTGGAATCCTTCGGCATTCCAATCCTATTGTTACATCAACTTATTATTTATGGATTCACAGCCAATCAACGTTTCTGTCAATTCAGAAATCGGAAAGTTGCAGCACGTATTGGTACACACGCCAGGTGAAGAGATTGAGAACATGACACCTGAAAACGCCCACAACTTTCTTTACAGTGACATTCTCAACCTGCAAATTGCAGGAAAAGAGCACAACCGTTTCAAAAAGGTGCTTCAGAAAGTGACACAAGTGCATGAAATCAGCGACTTGATCACCGACGTGCTGCGCAATGAAAAAATCAAGTCGAACTTGGTGGAACGCATCTGCAAAATGGAGGAAGTGCCTTATCTGATCGACTACCTGAAAGGTCTTGAGGCCAGCGAATTATCGCGCCAACTCATTCAAGGTGTGCACCTTAAGGACATCTCTTATATCAACGGAGAGCGTTTTTCATTGCAGCCCTTGCCCAACCTGTTTTTTATGCGCGATGCTTCCTTCACGGTGTTTGACAACCTGATGATAAGCAATATGGCGACAACCATTCGTTCGCGCGAATGCCTTATTCTCGACATGATTTACAATTATCACCCCATGTTTGAGGCAGCCGTCATCAACCCTGCCTTGAAATACAAGTCGAGTGGCATCGGAACTATCGAAGGCGGCGACGTACATGTTGTGCGCAACGATATTGTTTTGTGCGGTTTGAGTTCACGCACCAATATGCACGGCATCGAATCGCTGGTGGAACACCTGAAGACAAAACCGGGAACAAAGCACCTCATTTTCCAGGAATTGCCAGCCAAGCCTGAATCATTTATCCATCTTGACATGGTGTTCAGCATGCTCGACAAAGACCGCTGTATGGCATACAAACCTTTGATTTACAGCAACAAGTTGAAGACCTTCCACATCACCATTGATGGTGGAAAAGCCATAGGAAACGACGAGAACAACCTCATTTCTGCCCTGCGCGGTCTGGGTGTTGAACTCGATCCTATTTTCTGCGGTGGCGGAGGCGATGACTACTACCCCGCCCGCGAACAGTGGCACAGCGGCACAAACTTCTTCTGCTTCGCACCGGGAAAGGTGTTAGGTTACGCACGTAACACACATACTATTGAAACCTTGAACCAGAACGGATTTGACGTACTTCCCGCCGAGGATGTCGTCAACGGCAAGGTGCATCCCGACGATTACGAACGCTGCGTAGTGACGTTTGAAGGCAACGAATTGTCGCGTGGCGGTGGTGGTGCCAGATGTATGACCATGCCTGTTCAAAGAATGGAAGTGGACTGGTAATATTCTGTGATTTAGAATGTCATATTAAACCCAAATCGGTCATTAGAACGCTTGAATGTAGTTTTTCATTGCTGTTCGATGATTTTTGCGTCTTTTCGGCATCTTTCGTCCTTCTTCTCGTTTCCATAGCCCGCTATGCTTCACGAAAAGAAAAACGAAATCTAATCGAAAATCCATCAAAAATCATTACGAACCCTAATGACCGAATTGAGTTAAAAAACGAGACGTCACAAAAGACATCTCGTTTTTTTAATATCCGAATCCGTTGATGCGTGTTATTCCTTTTCTTCGGAAATCCCGGCATTATCCATGATTTTCCGAACGCCTGCTTCGAAGACAATGTCACGTGCAATCAGGTCAACCATATCGTCTATCATCACGTCAATGACAACAGGATCAAAGTGCATCTTTTCGGCCACCAATTTGCACAGCAGCATTTCCTGATCAGAAATTCCACCGTCAATCATCATCAGCGCAACCATATCGTATATCTCCTCAATACGGTCGCTGGTTTTTCTTGGCACATAAAACTCGATCTGGTCTGGTTTCTCCATGACAAAATCCAGTTCTTCCTGTGTCATGCCCGATCGCTCAGCAATCTGAAGGATGATTTCTTGTTCTTCGGGCGACATTATGCCATCGGTGTACGACAAGGCCACCAAGTTGCGCACATGACTGATGCGCTTCTTTTTATCCCCGGACGTAAATAAATTCTTAATGCTCATTTTCAATAAATTACACTATTACTTTTATCGTTATGCACTGCTTGTCAATAGCTGCTTTTACACGCATTATTCAACTTCCACCTCGTCAACCATAATCCACGCTTTTTGACCGGCATAAGGATGCCACTGGGGCAAAATTCCGTAGTTCTCCACCTTGACCTTGATGTATCTGACTTTTTTCCAATCGACACGCGCTCTGGCCTCCACCCTGCCCAAAGCGGTCATTCCATCATTGCCATCAAACACTGGAAGTTCGGCGCGTTGCCTTTCCGAGAAACGCACGCCGTCGGTAGAATATGCCACAACAACGGATTTGGGCCAAATCACCCATTCTTGGGGTGTGTGACCAATACCGACCTTTATCATTTTCACTGCAATAGGTTCTGTTAGTTCCATTGTGGCTTCCATATCTGTTCCCTCAAACCCCAGCCAGTCGCTGGTATAGGTGTTGGACAGCCCTTTTTTGCCATCCATCAGGGCGAAATCGGCATTTTCGGCATATCGTGTGGCGGGAGGATTGGCGAACGAAGTATGCGCAATCGGGCAATATACGAAGTGGCGGTTACTTGCGAAAGCGTTTTCTTTCCCTTTTCGGGTTGCAAAAACTCGCAAATTGCAGGTTTTTCCAATGACAAACGGTTTCTTATAAAGCATTGCTTTGGGGGAATCTTCATCCAAAGAATAATAAATTTTTGCTTCCGGATCGTCACAAGTTAATGTGATGATGGTTGGACGGTTGAACAAAGCTGGTTCCGTCTTGTCAATGTCGGCCTGTATGGTTGGTGTCGGAACCATGATTGCTGAAAAATCAGGGATGGCATGATAGCTAAGTTCTGTCGGTTTTTCCTTGTCGATGGCAAATGGCTTTATGCGAACCGAAAACTCATACACCTGATTCTTCAGGACTTCGCTTTCCTTGACACCGGGTCCGCAAGTTGCAGTACCAATAGGTGCCTGTCGGTAATCCACATTCACAGTAAGATGGTCGGTTGGATTGAGTTGGTTGATGCGCTGGGCTTTTGTCAAATCCACATCGTCGTAGCGATAAGTGCTGAAATTGAATGGACTGTCGGAAGTGATGAACAATCCCACATTTGCCGAGGTGTTTTCGAGCACTATCCAGCGTGTGTCGGAATGGTTGCCATTGTCCTGTGGCACAACATGATGTTCAAACATATCCGAGGCTTTCGCGGTGTATCTGCCCAAACGTCCTGAAGCATTTCTGTCAGGATAGTTCTCTGTGTCTTTTCCGAAATAGGTCAGTTTGTTATAGCTCAATGGCATTTGCATTTGCAGCCCGACTTTTGGCAGCGAGCTTACATCTTCCATAGGATCGACTTGGTTTCGCAACACGATCTCTCCATTGCCATAGATGATAAACAACTGTTCGACAATCAACTGTGTCTTTCCGGCACGGTCAATCATCTGTTGCGTGACACGAAGGTGCACTGTTCCGTCAGACAATTGTTCCACCTTTATTGGGCCTGCTTTTGATGTCAGATGCTGCAAGTTTGCTTTTCTCCAGCGGGGCAAAGCCCAATCGTCCACAGCATCGTTCAAGGTGGGGGCACGCCAGAAATTAGGCCTCAAAGCGCCTTGCAATAAGGCTTCGTTTTCATATTTCAACTGTGTCATTTGACCCGTCGCCCGATCGAAAACCACTTGGAACAAGTCATTACCAATGGTAATAGATTCGTCTTGTTGCACACGAAGAGGCTTTTCCGAAACCAACGGTCGCAAAGGCTCCGAGGGCCAGTCGAGTTGGAATTCGTCGTAGGCAACTTCCGTACCGGCAGGCATAAAGGGACTATCGTGGCGTGTCGTTACGGAAAAATGCACAAAAAACTGTTCTCCCGGATGGCCGTACAACCGCAAACGTTCGATTTGGATGCGTTGAGTGGCAAAAGGCTCAATGTCAAGTTTGATTTTTTCTTTCAGCAATGATCTTTCTGTGGAGAAAATCTCATAGTGGCAATCGAACTCAGAGGCATTGGTAAACGAAAGCCAATTTTTGATTTCGAAACGCCCCGACGGGATATCTATGGCTTTGAATTTCAAAGGCTGATACACCTTGACGACTTCGGCGGCATGATGGTGCAACCTTCGGTCGGACTGAACAATGCCATTGGCACAGAAACTATTGTCATTACCTACACCGTAGGCTTCTCCAAGATCGCCGCCTACGGCCAACCAGTCCACATTTTTCGTGTCGTCATGCTGGATGAAACTTTGATCCACCCAGTCCCAAATGCAGCCCCCCTGCAATACCTCATGGCTTTCGATAATTTTCCAGTAGTCAGCCAAACCGCCGATGCTGTTGCCCATGCCGTGGGCATATTCGACCATGATAAAAGGACGATTCAGACTGTCAATGTGCTCCTCCGCATAACGTTTCAAATAATCCGTGTCGCTATACATCAACCCGACAACATCGGTGTTCCAATCGAGACAAGCACGTTCGTAAATCACCGGACGTGAAGCATCGCGCGATTTCATCCATTTGTAGGCGTTCTCAAAGTTAATGCCATTGCCGCATTCGTTACCCAGCGACCACATCACTATACTTGGATGGTTTTTGTCGCGTTCCAACATGTTGCGGTTGCGCGAAAGCACCATGGGACCATACATTTCCTGCTTTGCCAAACTGCGCTTTCCATAACCTTGGGCGTGCGATTCCACATTGGCTTCGTCAATCACATAAAGACCATAACGGTCGCACAGGTCGTACCAATAAGGATCATTCGGATAGTGGCTTGTTCTTACCGTATTGATATTCAATCGTTTCATCAACATAATATCATTTTCCATGGATATGCGCGATACCACGTGACCTTTATAAGGATCATGCTCATGGCGGTTCACACCTTTAATAAGAACATATTTTCCGTTGACAAGGAATCTGCCGTCTTTTACTTCCACTGTTCGGAATCCGATATGTGTACAAAGCCGCTCCAACTCCTGTTTCTTTGCCCACACCGTCAGTTCCAAATCATATAGTTCAGGATGTTCAGCCGACCATTGCCTGACTTTTTCAACATCGGGTAGCGTTAACCGAACGTCGGCATAGTACAAACCATCTTCAGCCTGCTTGAACTCTTTTTTATCCAAAACCACAGTCGTAGTGGCAATCGGCGTTTGAGAACCGTCAAACAAGTTAGCGGTCAGGCGGTTGCTTTTTTTAGCAAGCATTTCCTTGGCACACTGTACTTTTACATCCACCGAAAGTTTTCCATTACTATACGTGTTGTCAAGACCAGCATGGACCTCATAATCATAAACGTTCAGCGATGGTTTGGAGTACACGAACACATCGCGCTCAATGCCGCTTATTCGCCAAAAATCCTGACACTCAAAATATGACCCGTTTGAAAAGCGGAAGCATTTCACGGCAAGTGTGTTTTTACCCGTTCGCACCATAGCCGTGATGTCGAAATCAGAATTGGTCTTGGCATCTTCGGTATAACCCACAAACTGCCCGTTGACCCAGACATAGTAAGCCGATTTTACCGCTCCGAAGTTCAAATATATGCGCCGCCCGCTCCATTTCTCAGGAATGGAAAAATCAGTCAGATAACAGCCGACGGGGTTGTCAATTGTCGGAACACCGGGAGGTGTGTTGGGACGAAATTCATTGTCGATATTCACATAAATCGGCACTCCGTAGCCGTTCAACTCCCAATTGGCAGGCACCGGAATGGTTTTCCATGCGCTGGCATCATAATCCGGACGCTGAAAATCGGCGGGGGCCTTTTCGGGGCTTGCCGTCCAGTAAAACTTCCAGTCGCCGTTGAGCGACATATAGTTTGACGAATGTGTAAAGTCAAGGTCCGCATCCAATGGCACCACATTTGTGCGCGGGTACAACTTGTTGATTTCAAATACGTTTACATCATTCCACGCATTCATTTGCTCCGAAGTTTGGGCCATAATGGTCAAAGTGCTTGCAAGCGTGGCCACAAGAATAAGAAGTGATTTTTTCATCATCAAATTTATTTACTATTAAACATAGAACGATGGTTTTCTGGGATTTCCAAAGCACACAATTTCTGCCTGTCAAAGCGCACCAATACCGCATGGCATGTAGTGTGTACACCACCGGTGGCGCCATTACACAGCCTTTGCGTCATACGCACACTGCTACGTCCAATCTCCGTGATTTCAGTCTCGCAAACCATGTCATCATGAATGCGTATCGGCAAGGCAAAGTCCATATCGATATGCACCAGCACATAATCAAAGGTCATCCAGTCAATTTCCGTTCCAAAAAGGTGTTCAAAGTACGATGACCGGCCGTAATCGAAAAGATTGCATTGTGCGCCGTTGTTGACATGGTCAAACGGATCGAGATCGCTCATTCTGATTTGAATGGGACAGGAAAAAACAGTGTCTTTCATTGGAAAATGATTTATAAATTGCGAAGATAAATCTTTTTTCGATGCCATGCACCGCTTGCCTTTACTTTCGCATTATCTTGGAGTTATTCTTTGATATTGCTGATTTACAACATTCTACAATATGGTATTCTGTAAAAAGTGCTTGATTTGTTGTCGCTTGTTTGCTTTCGCCGGTCTTCTACTTTCATATTTCATGGAAAAAGTCTATTTTTGATGCCAAATTACAATATCATGGTCAATCGCTCCAAAGCATTTGTCAAAATGCATCCGTTCACGTCGCTCATGCTTATTGCATTGATGGTGAGGATTATCGTAGTCATTTTCGTCCCCGGTTACGGTTCAAACCACGACTTGCAACAGAAAAGTCTTGTCATGGCGTTTCTCGAATGGCTCAAACATGCCCTTGGCATCAGCGGAACGCAATTGGACATGCTGGTGAGCCGATTGTTTTACGCCTTGGTTTCATTATTCAGTATTTCCATGGTTTATCGCATCAGCGATTTGCTTTCGGGCAAGCGGGTGGCGTGGCTCGTAGCACTCATTCCCACTTTTTGTTGTGTCATGCCGTCGTTCGGCATGGTCAGCAATGTCAATGCTTTCTTGGGACTGCCGCTGTTACTTTACGGTGCCAATGTCATTATTCGCCAAGAAGTGCTTCGCAAGGCGCAACTTAGTGCCAATATCCACCGTTCGTCGTTTTTTATTGCCGGCTTGTGTGTGGGCTTTGGTGTCTGTATCTGGTACGAAAGCCTATTATTCATATTCACCCTTTTGCTTATCCTTTGTTTAGTAAAGGACTACAAAGGGGCCTTGATGGCTTTTCTCGGTGCATTTAGCTCCGTTGCCGTTGTTTGGGTGATTGCCATGCTTGCCAATGTGAATCCTTGGAATTATTTTGCCTTATGACCCATGAAGAAGCCCGCCTTCGCATCGCCCATCTGAGCGAAGATTTGGAACGACATAACTACAACTATTACATACTCGCACAGCCTACCATCAGCGACTACGAGTTCGATATGATGCTTGCAGAACTGGAACAATTGGAAAAGGATTTTCCAGAATTTCTGTCGCCGTTCTCTCCTACCCAGCGTGTAGGCGGTGGCATTACGAAAGAGTTTCAGACCGTAGCGCATCGGTATCCCATGTTCTCTTTGGCGAATTCGTATAGCAAAGAGGAAATTGAAGATTTTATCTCAAGGATAAAAAAAAGCGATGTCGGGGATGTGGAGTTTGTCTGTGAATTGAAATTCGATGGACTGTCCATCAGTTTGCAATATGAAGACGGCATCCTCGTGCGCGGTGTCACAAGGGGCGACGGCACCTGTGGCGACGATGTGACCACCAATGTGAAGACCATTCGCACCATTCCGCTGCGGTTGCATGGCGATTATCCGCCTGCATTTGAGATACGCGGCGAAGTGGTGATGCCTCGTGAAAGTTTCAACAGGATTAATGAGGAACGCACCGATGAAGGCCTTGCCGCATTCGCCAACCCGCGCAACGCCGCCGCCGGCACCATGAAGCTACAAGACTCCAAGGAGGTGGCCCGACGACATCTTGATAATTTCAGCTACACTTTGTTGTCAGAAGATATCGAGACACAATTCAAAACACACTACGACAGCCTGATGGCGGCCAAGCAATGGGGATTCAACGTGTCGAAACACACCACCCTATGCCATAACGTGGACGAAATCCTCGATTTCATTAATTACTGGGACAAGGCACGTCATCAACTCGCCTTCGATATTGACGGTATCGTTCTGAAAGTGAACGACTTTCGGCAACAGCAGCAACTCGGCTTCACCGCCAAGTCGCCACGCTGGGCCATTGCCTATAAATTCAAGGCGGAAGAAGCGGAAACACAACTGCAAAGTGTTTCTTTTCAAGTGGGACGGCATGGCACCATTACACCGGTGGCTAATCTGGCTCCCGTACAATTGGCCGGCACCACGGTAAAACGTGCCACACTGAACAATGAAGATTTCATCAGACAGTTTGATTTGCATTACAATGACACCGTTACCATTGTGAAGGGCGGCGAAATCATCCCGAAAATCATCAGTGTCAACTTAAACCGCCGCGATGATTCCTGCCAGCCGGTGGTGTTTGTCAAAACATGCCCGATTTGCGACACGCCGTTGGTGAAAAACGAAGGCGAAGTGGCTTGGTATTGCCCCAACAGCAGCGGATGCTCACCCCAAATCAGGGGACGCATCGAACATTTTATCGGGCGCAAGGCGATGAATATCGAGGGACTTGGCGAAGGAAAAGTGGAGCTGCTTTACGACGAAGGATTGGTGCACGATGTGGCTGATTTGTACGATCTGACATACGACAAGCTTTTCGGCTTCGAAAAAATAATCACCATAGAAGACGAACTTAGCCTCCTGCCAATCACCCGAAAAGTCGGTATTCGCGAAAAGACAGCACAAAACATTCTTGATGCCTTGGAAAAATCGAAAGCTGTCCCTTTTGAACGAGTGCTGTTTGCCTTAGGCATTAAGTTCGTGGGAGAATCGGTGGCAAAAGTGCTTGCCAATGCCCTTCACGACATCGACCATATCATGCAGGCATCGGTTGAAGAAATGACGATGATTGACGAAATCGGCGAAAAAATCGCCCTTTCCGTGCGATCCTTTTTCGAAGATTCAATAAATAGAGACCTTGTGAACCGTTTGCGTGCAGCAGGCTTGCAACTTGCAATGGAAGAAAAAGCCGCATCCGACAAGGAACAATTATTGGCAGGAAAGATCTTTGTTGTCAGCGGCGTTTTCCAGCATTATTCACGCGATGCCATCAAAAAGACCATTGAGGATTATGGCGGTAAAAATGCAAGTTCGATTTCTTCAAAGACCGACTACGTGCTGGCAGGTGACAAAATGGGACCGGAAAAGAAGAAAAAAGCCGACAGCCTCAATGTCCCCATCATCACTGAAACGGATTTCGAGCGTATGATTAGCGTGAAAAATGAAGAAGAGCCATTCACCGGTTTGCTGTTTTAAGCAGCAGTCCCCACCCTATCTGATGGCTGATTTTTGAGACATTTCTGTTCACCCTTGAGAGCGAGAAGCCCTGACAAGAGGTCAAAAAGTCTTTTTTAGCCTTCTCATGGCTTCCATCACCGTAGCACGCGGACAGGCCAGGTTGATACGGAAATGGTTGGTGCCGTTGACACCGAAATCGCTGCCACGGTTAAAGTCAAGCTGTGCTTCCTGTGTCAGTTTGCGCCAAGTTTCGGTTTCGTCGAATCCGTAGGCGGAGAAATCGAGCCACATCATATAGGTGGCCTCCGGTTTGAAAAACTTGATTTTCGGCAAATTGATTCTCAAGAAGTCTGAGACATAATCCACATTCCCTTGCACATAATCAAGCAGTTGCTTCAGCCAATCATCACCCTCGTTCATAGCGGTTTGTGTTGCCACTTTTCCAAAAATATTGCCCAAATCAGCCTCCAAAGCGTGAAGATATGTGTTGAATACCGTCCGAAGCTCCGGATTTGAGATAATCGCCGTGGATGTGGCTAAACCGGCCAGATTGAAAGTCTTGCTGGCTGCATGAAAGGTGACGGTGCGCTGCGCCAATTCATCGCTTAGCGATGCAAAAGGTGTGTGCTTGTAACCGGGCAGCACCAAGTCGCAATGTATTTCGTCGGAAATGACGATAAGATTATGCTTTTGACAGATTTCTCCAAGCAAGAGCAACTCGTCATAACGCCACGCACGTCCTACGGAATTATGAGGATTGCAGAGAATCAGCATTTTAGCCGTTTCAGCCTGATGCTCCAACAGTTCGAAATCCATTTCATAACCTTTTGCACCGACTTTCAAGGGATTGCATACCAATTTGCGGCCATGTCCGGTGGCGGCATGGTGAAAAGGCGGATAAACCGGCGTTTGGATGATGACTTCATCACCTTCTTGGGTCAAAGCCATCACGGCAACATTGAAACCGCAAACCACGCCGGGGGTAAACGAAAGCCACTCCTGCTTGACCTGCCACTGGTGGCGACGTTCTAACCAATGTATAATCGACTGAAAATAAGCCTCATCCTTGAAGTGATAGCCGTAAATAGGATGCAAAGCACGTTGCATGACGGCGTTACGCACAAAATCAGGGGTTTCAAAATCCATGTCGGCAACCCACATGGGCAGCACATTTTTATTTCCAAATACAGCCGCCCTCAAATCATACTTAACACAATTAGAATCAACGCGATTGACAATTTTATCAAAGTTATATTTCATGGCCAAATTCATATTACATGCTGCAAAGTTGAGAAAAAAAACACCACAACCGCTTGTGTTTTCAAGAAAACTATGTATTTTTGCCGCGCGTTTCGAAAAAGAAATCGTGTTCTTTGTACAAGGGGGAGTCGCATAGTGGCAATTGCAACAGACTGTAAATCTGTCCTCGAATGAGTTCGGTGGTTCGAGTCCACCTTCCCCCACCACAACCTTCCTTGGGTGCGTTCCACACCTGCCATCTAAGCCTTTTTCCCTTACTATTTGTTTTGATTTGTCTTTCTGAAAATGCAGACGCTTTTCATTGATTTTATCCATTTGAATGCGTATGAAGTTTTGTTTTTCCCTTGACCTGAATATACAGGAACAAAAAGAGGCCTTCCTTAACTGTTTGGGCGGTTTGAATTTGTAATAACTCATTCATTTTTAGTTACCAAGGAAGCCTATTTTACCATGTTTTGATAGGAAGATTTTAACCATTCACTGCCCCAATAATAGATTATTATTATAACATAATGCTATTTTGATAAATATTACCAATTGTTTTTACAAAATAAAAAGTTTGATTATTGTGATAATGAACTTGTTTTTGGTTATTTTTGCATAACCAATACGTGTGAGTTATGAAAATTTTTGTTGCCAAACTGGCTTTTAAGACCACTACCGAAGATTTACAGCGGTTGTTTGAGCAATTTGGGGTTGTGGAATCTTGTAGGGTGATTATGGATCGAGAAACGGGCAGATCCAAGTGTTACGGTTTTGTTGAAATGCCAAACGATGACGAGGCTTACAAAGCCATTGTCGAGACTGATGATACCGATTTCATGGGTAGTGTTTTGCAAGTGAAGAAATCGCGTCCTCAAGCGGAGAAGCCCCAGCAAGAGATACACAAACGTCCTTATAGACCGCATACGCCAAGCAAGCATGAATAATACATCATATTGATTGTCAATATTTTGATTGTCATTTTCTGATATTTTCTTGCAAACCTTGTCATAGGAAACCCAAAGATATTTTCTTTGGTAGTAGGGTGTGCTCTGGAATTTTTGCAGATCTTTCGATGTGGTTTTTCAATTTTTTGGGCAACCTAACGCTACATATTGGGATTTTCATTATTTTTGCAGCCGCTAAGCGATGGTCTGGTAGCTCAGTTGGATAGAGCAACAGCCTTCTAAGCTGTGGGTCTTGGGTTCGAGTCCCAACCGGATCACGAAAAAATCGAGAATCAGCCCTAATGGACTGATTCTCGTGTTTTTTATATGCACAGGATAATTCTGCATGGCAAAAAAGAAACAGACGTGTGATCCCCAAAACACGCCCTGTGGGTGCGTCTAGAATGGCTATTTGCCGAAAATGTCGGAATGTGTGCCGGTCCTGATGAGCTTGATCAGCCGTATTGCTTCTTCCTTTGAATACAACAGAAGCCAGTCGGGCTTGATGTGGCACTCGCGGCAGCCTTTGAACTTTCCAGACAGTGCATGATCCTTATTGCGCAAAGGCAATTTTTCACCATCGGCTAGCTTTTTCACCACCAAAACAAGTTCCTTTACGTCCAGTCCTCGTTTCTTAGCTGCCTTTACGTCTTTTTCGTACTGTGATGAAGTAATGATGTCAAATTTCATTCATTCTTTTTTCAAAGTCATCAAATTTGGTATAGCGTCTTCCCTTTCCTTTCTTCAGTTCATCAATGGCAGACATTGTCAGCTCATCGCCCTTCGGCTCTTTCTTTTCGTTGATAAGTCCAAGACCAACAAGGTATGCCAGCAACAGTTTTCCACTGCTTGTCTTTTCGTTAATTGTGATTGTGTAGGTTGCCATGTCGTTTTTTCTCCTTTCTCTGTGCAAAGATAATGCGTTTTTTCGGTTTTGGGTTGGTTTGAAGCAGAAAAAAGCCCGCCACTGGTTCAAATAGCAAGCAGCATCACAATTATATGATGCCTATCGTTCCGGCAATAAAGTCGCCAAACGACAGAAAACTTTTTTCCAAGGCTCTGTTCCTTTCTAATGACCAATTGGAGTGTAATATGCCAACACAAAACTTCTATACGCAAAAAAATAGCGGCGACCAGATTGCTCCAATCGCCGCTATTTTGTTCACATAATGGCGCATCAGTTGTCTTGTACTAAACGGACAGAGTAACCATAGTAGCGCGATAAGCCAAGTGCAGAACCAACGCCGCAACTTAAACCGTAAAAACCATACGCTGTTTTTTCTTTAGAAGCATCTGCAAGCCAATAATAGCCGGTTCTTGACGAATTGTAAAACTTCACTTCTTTAACTTCACGAAATCCGCTTGCAGGAAAGAAAACAGCACCGGCATTCTCCATCTGCTGCCATTGCGTCAGGGTGTACAAATTTTTATCATAACCGTATGCTGAAGGGTTAAACGAGCATCCTTCCGGAAGCCCCCAATCATCAGGCAGAAGAATGGATCCCTGAACTCCACTTATCGTCGCTCCAGCAGTTTTATGAGGCGTCCTTGCGTTTTCTTGTCAAAAACATCCATTCGTCCTTGGTCATCGTCCTCCATTGATTGGGTTGATTTCCGCCATTGACAATGCTATTGTACACGCCCCAATCGGCATTTTTGGTATCTCCGTATAAGTTGCATAAATGGCTGTTGTTCAGTACGGGTCCATAGCCGGAAACCTCATGAATCCAAGTAGAATCATGAAAATAATCGTAAGGATGATAATACTTGTTTCCATTGTTCCATCCACTGGTTCCCCATCCAAACAAATCAATCCAACCTGCATAATCGGAAGCTATTAAGGCATTGTCGCACTTTTCGCCATTTTCCATCACATTACCTCTGATATTGTCTCCCACAAAATCAAACTGATTTTCAGCAAAACGCCATGTGTTGGTCGAGGCCTGATATTGCAAGTTGCCTTGCGAAAACAGCACCTGTTTATCTTCACTGACCGAGAAAAGGCCTTTCACCACTCCGCTTGGAAGCGTTTTTGTTGTAAAAGTAACGGTTTTGCTGTACTTCACATCGCCAGATACCACATACGCTCTGACATAATACTTCGTGTTCTCATTTAGCCCTGCTATTGTCACCGTAAAATCACCGGCCTTGTTACCACTACTAATATGAGCCTTCTGCGTAGTAGGGTTGTCGGCAACATCCCAGCAAACACCGCAATCCGTAAAAGAGGCCAAACCGTCAACGGAAAAACTACATTTTGCCGACATTGCACTGACATCATTGACAGAGACTTCGCCAACAGAAAGAAGTGCGGTTTTGTTGCAACTGAACAAACAAAGTGACATGCAAATCAAAAAAACAAATCGGATACTTTTCATCATTATTCTTCTGCCCGACAGTTCCTTTCAGGCTTTAATGTAAAACAAAGAAGCGTGGAACTGAGCCCCTTACCATACGTATTATCTCACCTAGTTATGATAGCCTTAGCGCAAACTCACAAGATTATCTGGTTTGCCTGTAAGAATATTACAATCAGAAAAGGATTTACACTTCTTATAATAACAAAATCTCAAGGATTATTAAACAATCCGGGTGCAAAGTTGGAATAAATACTGATTTAGGATAATGTCAGATGCTACATAAAATGATAAGATTCGTACAAAACACATTCCTCCAGATGATTAGAAAAGGTAAAATCGTCCTGATTTTCGGACGATTGTATCTCTGTATTCTAAGGAAAGATAAGCTCACCGTTTGCTGTAGTAGTCTTTCAATAGTTCGGGTAGTCGGCTCAGTGCGGCTTGTTCGCGCCATTGTTTCCTGACATCACGTGCAGGCGTACCGAACACGGTTTTCCCGGGTTCAATGGACTTGTCCACAGCCGATGTCGCCAGCACCACCGCTCCTTTGCCCACCACAATATCTTTGTTGACACAGACGCGCCCCCATAGAATCACGTCATCTTCAATGCGGGTGACGCCTGCAATGGCCGCTTGGCTTCCAATCAGACAATTGCATCCGATATAGGTGTCATGCCCCACTTGGCAATGATTGTCAAATTTGGTTCCTTCGCCAACAAAAGTGTCGGATGTGACACCACGGTCGATGGCACACATAGCGCCTATTTCCACATTATCGCCAATCACCACGCGCCCAAACGATTCAAATTTCTTATAGCCATCGGCACGACACTGGAAATAGTACCCGTCGGCTCCGATGACACTTCCCGAATGGATGATGACATTATCGCCAATGACACAATGGTCGTAAATGCTGACATTGGGATGAATGGTACAGTTTTTACCGATAACGGTGTGGTTTCCGACAAAGGCTCCCGGCATAATTACGGTACCTTCGCCAATGACAGCAGTGGGGCTGACCGCTTGAACAACAGGCTCTTTGGGACGGTAATGCCGCATGATGCGAAGAAAGGCATCGAAAGGATCGTCGTGCAGCAGTAGTGCCTTCCCTTCGGGGCACTCCACCCTCTTGTTGATGAGTATGGTCGTGGCAGCTGAATTGAGCGCCTTCGCGTAGTACTTGGAGTGATCGACGAAAGTGATGTCGCCCGGTTCCACACAGTGAATCTCATTAAGGCCTGTGATGGCAAAATCGGACCGGCCGACAAAGTCAGCTTCGATTAGGGCTGCAATTTGTTGCAATGTGGCTTGTGGAATCTTCATAGATATCAGTTTGTTATGCCGTGCAAAAATACCGAAAATGAAAAAACAAAAGGAGGTGTGTCATAATTAATTGCCGCGTTACTTGCGACATTCTGCTTCGGTCATAGCGCCTTGCACTTTGCACTTCTTTTATACAGCTAAAAAGAGGCTGTGTCAAAAATTGATTCTGACACAGCCTCAAATTATTTCAGGTCGATAGGCATCAATTATGCTTTCACACGTTCGCAGTACTCCCCTGTACGTGTGTCGATTCTGAGCATATCATCGGTGTTGATAAACAACGGCACTTTTACAACGGCACCCGTTTCAAGGGTGGCGTCCTTCATGGCGTTGGTGGCGGTGTTACCTTTTTCGCCGGGTTCGGTATAGGTGACCTTCAACACGGTTTTCACAGGCATTTCTGCATAAAGAATGGTTTCGGTAGAAGCGTCAACAACAACGTCCACGACATCGCTTTCTTTCATATACTTCACACCGGTAATGCTACCCTCGGCAATCGGAATCTGTTCGTAGGTCTCAGTGTGCATGAATATGTAATCTTCATCTTCCTTGTAAAGGTACTGGAAAGGACGGTGCTCAACACGGACATCTTCAAGTTTCACACCAATGTCGAAGCGTTTTTCGAGCACGTTGCCCGAAAGAACGTCTTTCAGCTTGATACGCATGATGGTATTTCCTTTTCCCGGCTTGACATGCTGGAAATCAATGCAGAAGTAAATCTTTCCGTCCATGCGGATGGCACTTCCTATCTTTACGTCTTGACTTAACATATAGTGACTTTTTATTTGTGAATCTGTAAATTTTGGCGCAAAGATACTGTTTTTCTTTCAAATATGGATTTTTTGCTTGCGATAACTGTATAAACACCACCTGACACCTATTGTTTTCCGCCATAGATTGCTATGATTCAACCATATATAACTTATCAACAACAAAAGTTGATTTCTTTACCATTATAAATTTTAGAATATGCGACAACAAGTAGAATCATTTTCTATATTTGCATCAAAATAGCGCAAAAAAAAGAAAGGTATAGATATGAAAAAATCCGCAGCAAGGTTTTTTCTTGGTGTTGGCGACAATTATTATGTTGCAGACAGGATGAAGGAGGATGCTTATGATTTATGGAACATTCAAACAACTCTATTATTAACTCAAAACTATTATCTATGAAAAGGTTATTTACTTTTTTTGTAGCGATGATCGCTTCTGTCACATTGATGGCACAAGTGACCACATCAAGCATTAGCGGCAAGGTGACCGACGAATCGAGAAAGGCTCTTCCGGGTGCCACTGTTGTTGCAACACACACGCCTTCAGGTTCTCAGTATTATGCTGTTGCCGATGCCAACGGTAGTTATCGCTTGTCGAACATCCGTCCCGGCGGACCTTACAAAGTGGAGTTCCGCATGGTCGGTTTCCAAACCAAGAAGGTAGAAGGTCTTTCGGTTATTCTTGGCGACAATAAGGTGTTGAACGGCACCATGGCGGAAGAATCCATCGGTTTGTCGGAGATTACAGTTTCTGCCGAAGCTGTTCCCAGCGGCATGGATAGCGACCGTGCCGGTGCCACCACTTCGGTGTCGTCGGAGCAGATTGCCACATTGCCTACCGTTAGCAGGAGCCTGAACGACATTTTGGTATTGACCCCTCAAGCTGCCACAACTTCAAGTGGTTTTGCAGTGGGCGGCGGCAACTACCGCCAGTCGTATGTCACCGTTGACGGTGCTGCTTTCAACAACGCATTCGGAATTGGCGGCAACCTTCCTGCTGGCGGCACCCCTATTTCCTTGGACGCTCTTGAAATGATGTCGATCAATGTGACTCCTTATGATGTCCGTCAGAGTGGCTTCACCGGCGGTGCCATCAACGCTGTTACAAAGAGCGGCACCAACGACCTGCACTTCAGCATCTACGACTACTTCACCAACGACGGTCTTATTGGAACAAAATTCGGAAAGAAAGACGAGTTCGGCAACTATCCTGACCGTCTGATCCTTTCCAAATCGCTCAATAACACGGTTGGTGTTTCGGTTGGCGGTCCCATTGTTCGCAACAAACTGTTCTACTTCATCAACTTTGAATACGAGTCCGACATCGACCCGGGACAAAACTCATTGGCACGTGAAAGCGAGAACGATCCGTTTGGCGGCGCTACACAATACAACCGTCCTACCGTTGCCAAGATGGATTCCATCAAAGGCTTCCTGAAAGACAAGTTCAACTACAACCCCGGACGTTACCAGAACTACTCCGTCAGCACACCTGACTACAAGCTGTTGGCCCGTTTGGACTGGAACATCAACGACAACAACAAGTTCAACATCCGTTACACCAGAACGATGAACAAGTATTCCTCAAGTCCGTCTTCATCGGTGAATCCTATTGTTCCGAATCCATACAACCGTAACACCTATGGACGTACCTCCAACTACGCTTTGTATTTTGAAAGCTCGCGTTACTTCCAGGAACAGAATTTCTCTTCGGTTGCCGCCGAATTGAACTCGTCTTTCTTGAGTGGTCGCATGAACAACATGGTTCGTGCTACATATTCGCATCAGTTTGAGCCTCGCAGCTTTGTAGGCGACGTGTTCCCCACCGTCGATATTCTCGAATATTATGATGCCGATGGCGACGGAACGGCAGAAGAACCCGCCGTTTACACTTCTTTCGGTCCCGACCCGTTCACATACGGCAATCTCCGCGAAGTGAAGACTGCTGTTGTAACCGATGAAGTCAGCTACCTGACAGGCCGCCACAACTTCCTTGCCGGTCTTCAGTTTGAGTATGACCACACCGTGAATGGATTCATGCAAGGCGGTGCCGGTTATTATGTTTACAATTCGTGGAACGACTTTGTAAATGCCGCTAACGGCGGAACCGCCAATCCCAAGGCCTTTGCCATCACCTACGGCAATAACGACAAGCACGAGCAAGTGTATCCTTCCTTCAACTACATGCAATATTCGGCATATCTCCAGGATGAAATGAACCTGAGCGAACGTTTCAAACTTTCGTTAGGATTGCGTTTCGAACTGCCCACCTATCCTTCGACCGCCGCCTACAATACGAACAACGAGTTCATGAACGGCTGGGACGAAAAAGTCACAGATGAAACAGGTGTCGTTACTACTGTTCACCATGCCATTGCCGACGGCGATAACACCATGCATGGATTATCTACATCCGACATGCCGGCTCCAAAAGTCAACTTCTCGCCCCGTTTGGGATTCAACTGGGATTTGACGGGTCAGCGTGACTATATCCTCCGTGGCGGTACTGGTCTCTATACCGGACGTATGCCTTTCGTTTGGATTGTCTCTGCCGTTGGAAACAGCAACTGCATGCAAAACCAGTACATCAATGCCAATGTCGGAGCAGATGAACATATTGGCTTTAATGCTTCCGTCAACGAAATCATTGCCAACAATGCCGCTCTCCTCACAACCGGCGATCTTCCCGCACCGCAATCGACAACCATTATCGACAAGGCTTTGCGTATGCCTCAGACATGGAAGTCTTCGTTGGCATTCGATGCCAAACTTCCCGGCGGCATCAAGGCCACCTTGGAAGGCATTTACAATAAGGACATCACCACCGTTGCCGTCACCAAGCTTGGCATCAAGGAAGGCGATAAGATTCAACTGCCCGGAGAGCCGGAGCCTAGAATGACTTGGGTGAGCGAAAATGTCATCAACTCAAATGGCAAAAAAGTAACCCCTTACTATATCACGAATACGAATAACAACGGCTACTACTATTCGGTTACCGGCCAGCTCTCGAAGAACTTCGACTTTGGTCTGAACCTGATGGCTGCCTACACCCGTTCGGAAAGCATGAACGTCGTAGATGGCATTGGCGACCAGATTACTTCGGCCTTCAGCACGAACACCTTCGGTGTAAATGGTTCAAATGCACATGAACTCGGTTATTCCTCGTATGTGGCTCCTAATCGTTTGCTCTTCAATGTCGGCTGGACTTTCAACACCGGCAAGAGAACCAAGGAAACCATAGGATTGTATTATGAAGGCTATAACCTTTGCTATGTGGGCGGCTACAGCTACACCAGATACTCCTACACCATGACATCTAATGTCAATGGTGACGGCGGTTCCAACAGCCTGATCTATGTTCCTACCAAAGAAGAACTTCAGGCCATGCCTTTCGAAAACGAAGAAAATAAGCAGGCTTTTGAAAAGTTCATCAGCGAAGACAGCTATTTAAGCTCCATCCGCGGCCAGTATTCGCAGCGCGGCGGTGCCATTGCCCCCATGCGCCATACCTTGAATTTCAAGTATGAAAGAACCATCAAGCTTTGTGGCAACGAGACCCTGAGTTTTGGTATCGATGTCCGCAACATTGCCAATTTGCTTTACAGAGGATGGGGCAACATGCAGCGTCTTAGCACGGGCGACATCCTGAAACTGTCAGGAAAAGGCACCCAAGAAAAGCCTTATGTTTACAACTTCACCAATCCCAAATGGAACACTTTCGCCAGCACCTATTCAACATGGTCGGCTGCACTCAACGTCCGCTTTAACTTCTAATTCGGATATACGTATCAATGAAAAAGCGCCCTTTGGGGCGCTTTTTTTGTTAACATGAGCCAAACTCATTCTCTCATCAACGATAGGCTTGGCATCTAAGCAGGTGTTCAAGCGTGGTCATGGCGGCAAGGGCCTCGACAATTACCGCAGCCCTCGGCACAGCGCACACATCATGACGACCTTCGATGCAAATTGAAACCGGCTCTCCCTTGCTATTTACCGTCTGCTGCTCCATGCATAATGACGGAATGGGTTTGAAAGCCACACGGAAACGCACTTCCTCTCCATTGGTGATGCCGCCTTGAATACCGCCGGAATGATTGGTCAGTGTATGGATGCGACCTTGGCGGCAGACAAACTCGTCGTTGCTTTCCGACCCTTTCATTCCTGCCGCGGCAAAGCCATCGCCATACTCAAAGCCTTTTACGGCTGGAATACAAAACATGGCTTTGGCCAAATCAGCTTGAAACTTGTCGAACATAGGCTCTCCGAGACCTACTGGAACATTGGTAATGCTCCCATAGACACAACCTCCCAGCGTATCGCCCGCCTTTCGAGCCTCTTCCAAGTCACCTGAAATTGAATAGCTTGAATGTACCTCAATACCGTGCTGTGCCAACAATTGCTTGGCAATGGCTCCGGCAACGACGATCGGCAGTGTTGTTCTGGCCGAGGCTCTTCCACCGCCACGCCTGTCACGGATGCCATATTTTGCCTGATACGTGTAATCGGCATGTGAAGGTCTATAAATGTCTTTCAAAGCATCATAATCCTGCGGGCGAGCGTCTTCGTTACACACCATGAAAGCGATTGGCGTTCCCAGCGTGACACCTTCGTGGATACCAGAAAGAAACTGCACTTTGTCGGATTCTTTTCGCTGGGAGGCGTTGTTGCCTTGTCCTGTCGCTCTTCGAAGCAGTTCTGCTTCAATAGCATCCATGTTGATGTGCAGTTTTGAAGGACAGCCGTCAATCACACCGCCAATGGCTTTGCCGTGCGATTCGCCGAAAGTCGTCAAGGTGAAAAGTTTTCCTATGCTGTTGGCGTTCATGATCTGTAGTTTTGTTCGATGATAAGTTGAAAAAAAGGTTGTCCCGTTGCCAGGACAACCCAAAAAAATGAAAAAAACTTATCCTGATGATTGCTTATTTTATTCGTTCAAGATTTTCATTTTAGCTTCCAATAGTTTGAGGTCGCTCTTGGCCTTCTTGATCTTCTTTTCGTATTCAGACTTCATTAATTCTGACTGCTTGCTATTGGAGAAGAAGCCGATGTTGTTTTCCAACACGGCAATTTCATCGCGCAAGCGTTGAATCTTTCCAGAAAGCGAGTTCTTCTCTTTTCTGAATTTGTCGCTCGAATCAGGTGTTTCTTTCAAGCCCTCCACCATCTCTTTGAACTCGTTGGTGGAAAGCTCATTTTCCGTCATTCTCATCTTGTCGAAAATGGCATCAATGGCACTACGGTACTCCGAATTGATTTCATCTTTGAATTTCACCGGGACGAAACCGATCTCCAGCCACTGTTTCTGCAAAGCTTTCACTGCTTCGATGTTCTCTGCTCTGGTAGGTTTCAATTCGAAGGTCTTGATGGTTTCCAACAATGCTTTCTTGGCTGCGAGGTTGGTTTCTTCTTCTGCACGTCGGCCTCCAAAGTGTTCCGACTTACGGGTAAAGAATGTATCACAGGCAGCTCTGAAACGTTTCCACAGCTTGTCGGAATGACGGCGCGGAACGGGGCCTATGGTCTTCCATTCTTCCTGCAATTTCTTATAACGGTCGGTCGTGCTCTTCCAATCGCTCGATTCTTGCAAAGCTTCGGCTTCGACACAGAGATTCACCTTGCGTTCCATGTTTTCGGTCTGCTGGTCTTTCATGGAGGCAAAGAAGTTCTTCTTGCCTTCGTAGAACTTATCCATGGAGCCTTTGAAACGCGCCCAAATATCTTCGTTATGGCTCTTGGGAGCCGGACCGATGGTTCTCCAAACCTTGAACAATTCGTTCAGTTCATCCGATTTCTTTTGCCATCCGTTGATGCTGTTGGGTGTTTCAGCAATCAGCTCTTCCAACTTCTCGCAAAGCGCAGTTTTTGTTTCCAGGTTGCCCTGCTGCTCTTCTTGTAGTTTGGCATAATGCTCGCGACGGATTTTATTGATCTGGTCGGTAGCTGCTTTAAAGCGCTCCCATATCTCATCTTTTTTATCCTGCGGAACCGGACCGATCTCTTTCCATTCCTCATGCAGCTTTTGAAGGTCTTTGAACGCCTTGGTCATTGACTTTTCATTCAAAAGCTCTTCGGCTTTCTCACAAAGGACAATCTTGGAATCGAGGTTTTTCTTCATGTCGAGGTCGCGAAGTTCACGGCCAATCTTCACCTTGTCGAAGAACTTCTCTACCAAGAAATGATAGTTACGCCAAAGCTCCGTATTCTCGGCAGCCGGCACCGGTCCTATTTCCTTCCAGCGGTCTTGCAGGGCGCGGAAGTCATCATAGGTTTTCTTCAGCGACTCCTCACTGCCAATCAACTCTTTCAGTTCTTCAATCAGCGCGTTTTTCTTTTCCAGATTCTCTGTCTTCTGCAATTCCAACTGTTCGTTCTGTTGGGCTTTATTTGCCTTAAATACAGAAAAAGCAACGTTGAAACGCCGTTCTTCTTCGTCCTCAACATGCTGGTATTTCTCCGCTTCGCCACCACCGCTCAAAAACTGTTCAAGTTCTTTTTCGGTGTCTTCCTTATTGATCTGCATAAAACGAACCCTTATGGCAGCGACCTTATCCTTGATTTTCTGGACATCGGTTTCTGAAACCGTCGCCTCGAGCATTTCAACGAGTTGCAGCTTTGTCAGGTTAGAGAAATCGTAATCCGATCCACCTTCGCCGGCATCGCCATCTTCAAGATTGTCGTGAATTTCAATTTCGGGCAGCACCTCGTCATCGGGAATCATGTCGCCAGCTGTCGCAACCCATGTCTTGACATCTGTGCGCACCTTTCCAGGAAGAAGATCCGACTGAATTAGTTTTACGATTTTCTTTTTCTCATTGCCGTCGATGGCTTTCTTTGTCTTTTCGGGCGTTGAAGCGACATCTTGCATTCCTTCCGCTGCTGCTTGGGAACCTTGATTTAGTTGCTCATTATTTTCCATGGCATTCGTTTTAAGTGTTTTTAGAATCACGAAGACTCCGACATAGATTCATCAATTATTTTGCAAATGTACAAATATATTTCGCTGTGATACACACATCATGATATTTTCAATGGCATTTTTTTCATTCCATCCGCCTAATTACAACCATATACTTCGGCATGTGCAACGGCTGTGTTGCAGCTAATCGTCAATTCTAGTCACCTCGGTGACGCCTTCAATGGCTTTGAGCTTAGAAATCAGATGGTCGAGGGTTTCAAAGTCGGGCACCTGAACGACGATTCTTCCGTCGAAAAGCCCTTCCTTGTATGAGTTGAGGGCAATGTGCTTCATGTTGACTTTCAGGTCGTCGGAAATGACCTTGGTGATTTTACCCAACAGCCCCATGACATCTTCTCCCATAATGCGGATCGTAGCACAAGGCATGCCGTTCTCTATTCCATTCCATTTCACATTGATGATACGGTAGCCGTAGCGTTGCCTTAGACTTTTAGCATTAGGGCAACTAATGCGGTGTATGGTCAAGTTGCCATCGGTGGTAACAAAGCCAAAAACCGGTTCACCGGGAATGGGGCTGCAACACTTGGCGAGCTTATAGTTCACGTTGTCGATATCTTCCCCAATAGACAGGCATTCGTCTCCCGAAGCCATGTTGTTTTTTTGGTAGGTTTCGACAATCTCCTTGTCGGCTTTCTCTGCTTTTTCCTCTTTTTCGCCTAACTCTTCTGTCAATAGCTTCTTGATGTCAGCGAGATCGATTTCTTCGGTGGCGATTTTATTGTAGAGCTGCAAGGCGTTTTCCAATTTATACGCCTTAACCAACAAAGTGATGATTTCATCATTGTCGGGAAGTTTCCAGTTTTTCAGGCGACGATGCAGGGTGCCTCGTCCGATTCCGGCTTCCCGCAACTTTTCTTCCTTCAAAAAACGCCGTATTTTGTTTTTAGCCTTATCTGTAGTGACAAAATTCAGCCAGTCGGCGCGAGGCGACTGTTTCTTGCTGGTGATGATCTCCACCCTGTCGCCATTGTTCAAAACATAACGGATGGGAACGACGCGGCCGTTGACCCGGGCGCCGTTGCAGGTGTCGCCCAGCTTGCTGTGAATTTCATACGCGAAATCGAGTACCGTCGAACCGATTGGCAGTTGCTTCAGGTCGCCTTGCGGCGTAAAGATGAAAATCTTATCCGACTTGTAGGTGTTGTGATAAGAGCTTTGGAACAACATCTGATGCGGGTTCTCGAGAATTTCGCGCACCTTGAGCAACCACGCTTCCGAATCGGGTTTTGAGTCTTTGGATTTATAGATATAGTGGGCGGCCTGACCTTTTTCGGCAATACTGTCCATGCGTTCCGTGCGAATCTGTATCTCAAACCAGCGTTTGCCGTCGAAGTTCACCGTGCAGTGTAATGATTCGTAGCCGGACGCCTTGGGGATAGTGATCCAGTCGCGCAAACGATTCAGATTGGGTTCATAGAGATTGGTGACGACCGAATACACCAACCAGCAGCATTCTTTTTCGTCTTTCAAACTGCAATCGAGAATGATACGGGCGGCGTACAAATCGTACACCTGCTCAAAAGGCACATTCTGTGCTTTCATCTTGGCATAAATAGAAGGAATGGACTTCAAACGCCATTTGATGGTATAGGAAAACTTGTACTTGTCCCCTTTTTTCGAACGTTCACGCTCGGCATCAAGGCCTTTGATAATCGGTTCAAGAAAGGCTTCCGCCGTTTGGCGTTGTTTTTCCTGCGATGCCTTGATTTTGCTTTCTATCTCACGGTATGCAACCGGATTTTCATAAAGCATCACTTTTTCCTCAAACTCGGCTTTGATGGCATACAGTCCCAAACGGTGCACCGTTGGAATGTAAAGGTGTTTGATTTCGTGCACATAGCGCTTCAAACGGTCAGTGTCAATATCATCCTGATTGCGAATGTCATATAACCGGTGCACCACTTTCAGCAACACCACGCGCATGTCTTCAATAAGCGACAAAAACAGCACGCGGAAACTGTCGGAGTTATAGGCGACCTTTTCCGTTTCTATGTCGGAAACCTTGTCAAACCCATCGATGATTACCGCGACGATTTTTCCGAAACGGCTTTCGATTTCCTGAAGCTGAACGCCTCTTTTATAGGTGATGCCGTGGATAAAAGCGCAAATAACAGACACATAGCCCAAGCCAACTTCAATTACGGCGATGCGAGCCAAATCAATAAGATGGAACAAGTAGGCCTTTCCAGACACCATGTATTTGCCGTCGTATTTCTCAAGGGCGTATGTGTATGCATCGTGAATAAGTTTCAGTTGGTCTTCATCATTGACGTGCGGCTTGATCTCGGCAAGCATACTTTTGTATGCGTTTTGAATAGCCGTTTTTTCTTGTATGGAATAGCTGTTCATGTGGTTTTCAAACAACAGGCAATAAGTCTGATAGTGAGTTTTTCGTACAGAATTGGGAACTTTTTTTCAACAAGGAACACTTCATTGGGAAACCGATGCCAACAGTCATGGTGCAACATTTGATTTTCCAATGCAATCCCCCTCCTTATGATCATTGTATGCTAACGTATAGGTGATGGGCAAGCATAGCGTCGTAATACGGTTTCAGTTCTTCGAACGTTCCCGATTTAATGGGGCATTTCCCCTTGTAGTGCGCAATCCACGTGCAGGTTTCGGCTTGCTCCCATGTGTGGCCGCACACTTCTATCAAAGTCTCGATAACGTACTCAAAAGTATTGTGGTCGTCGTTGTAAAGCACCAAAGTGTGCTCTTTCTCAACAACTTCCTCTTCCGTCGTACCAACAACTTCCTGTTCCTTATTTTCGTTTTGCATATCAATTGTTCTCTGTTTAGAGCGTATAAAAGTACACATTTTTTGCAAATCAGAAAGTGTTCTTCGGAATGATTTTGAATAATTGACTGCAAAACATTGTGTGTCTGCAAAATAGAATAATGTCATCGATTATACTAACCTCTTTTTCGAACTACAATCGGCACCAATCTGACAGTTTCAGATTCAGTCTCCCATGCCAAGATAATAATTCTTCAAAAAATCAGTGTATTGCTTTGTAAAAGCACCGTCCGTCTTGCGAATGACAAAACTTTCTGTTTCAATCTGTTGTGCGGGTTGCAAACGCAGTTCCATGTTGATGCGGTTAGGCTCTTCACCTTCTATCGGAACAATAAGCATCTGACGGTGCAAATGAAACCCCTGTTGCCGAGCCTCTTTCAGAAACCGTTTCGATTCAAGACAAGGAAGCACTAAGGCGAAACGCCCATCGGGAGTTAGCAAGCGATGTGCGGCATTGAGCAGCTCAGAAAAAGACAAGTTGTCCTCGGTATGTCGCGCCTTGTTTTTTCGCTCTGCCATGCTTTTGCTGAAATCCGTGAAAAAAGGCGGATTGGAAACGATAAGATCATACTTCCTGCCGCTATCAAACATCCTGATATCGAAGTGATGGGCATGTAAAATAGACCTCCACTGTGAAGCTGCGAAATTTTCCGCCGCTTCATGAGCAGAAGCCGCGTCCAAATCGACAGCATCAGCGGCTGCAATGCCTTTTTGCGCCAGCATGAGCGGCAACAATCCGCAACCTGTGCCAATGTCAAGGATCCAATCGGCCGGAAGGGTCGATGCCCAACGCCCGAGCAAAATGGCATCTGTGCCCACCTTCATCGTCGAGCGGTGATGGAAAAGGCTGAAATGCAAAAAATGAAACGGCCGGGCATCTGTCATGTCGGATCAGAAGTTTAGGATTCGCCCCTGTTCATAATACCGAAAAAAATACATGGGCATAAAACGATAAATTACTGTAAATACATATCAATCAATCCAAAAGGTGCTTTTACATAAAGTGTTTTATTATTCCTGTCAACCTTTTGGATCACTTCGTCTATGATGGGTATCAGCACTTCTTTTCCTTCCACAAGAATTTGAATGATAGCCTGTGTCGGGTATTCGAGGATTTCATTAATCGTTCCTATCTCACCGTGTTGGGCATCCACAACTTTGAATCCTTTCACTTCATGATAGTAAAACTGTTTTCCATCGAGTTTGGGCAACATCGTGACGGGAAGATAAACCGGTTTTCCAACAAGACGTGTCGCCTTTTGAACATCATCAATATCTTGAAAACCAATGTAAAATTTATCATCATTTAAAGTGATGGTTTTGATAAAAAACGGGGTCAGAACCTTGTTGATTTCCAAAAAGAAACATTTCACCTTAAGGTAGGCTTCTGGTGTGTCGGCATCTATCTTAATGGTCAGTTCTCCCTTCAAGCCGTGTGTTTTGGAAACGTGTCCCAAATAAAAGCAGTCTTCTTTCTTCATTGTTCCGGTTTAGGATGCAAAAATAGTCAAAACCAGCGTAATAATGAATTCGCTCAAAATTAAAGAGGGATTCGATATCCGCCTTCTATTTTCATTATTTTTGCACCATTAATTTCATACCGATGCGAGAATTTTTGGAACTTTTTACTGACGTCTTGAAAAACAGCATATTAATTACCGGTTTGGTGACCATCATGATGCTGATGATCGAGTATGTCAATATCCATTCACACGGACGCCTGTTCGGCAAGTTGCGTGGAAATCGCTTTGGACAGGTGCTTTTGGGTGCTTGCTTGGGACTCATTCCCGGCTGCTTGGGCGGTTTTGCCACGGTTTCGTTGTTTTCGCACAAATTGTTGAGTTTTGGCGCCTTGGTCGCCATGATGATTGCCTCCTCGGGCGATGAGGCTTTTGTCATGCTGGCCACCATTCCGAAGCAGGCTCTTGTGCTGGGGGCATTGTTGTTTGTCATTGCGGTTGTTGTGGGCGTTCTCGTTGACCGTTTTCCGGGCAAATTGCAAAAGACAAGGCGTATGGGTTGCGACGAGTCATACCAACTGCATGATGCCGACGATGAAAGTCATTCCACACATGAAAAGCCTTCATTCAAAAATTTGAGAAAAGCCGGTGTGGAACGCATTGTTTTGCTCGCTGGTGTGATCCTGTTTATTACCACCCTTTCCTTAGGTGCTTTGGAGCATAACCACGGACATGAAAGTGCCACTCTTTCTACTGAACCGACAGTTGAAGTAGAAAGTACTAATAATGTTGTAAATCAAGAGTTTCATACACAAGGAAGCACCTTGAATATTTTTGATGAATACTGGCTCAATTTGATCTTCGCCATCATCAGTCTGTTTGTCGTGTATTTTATTGCAACAGCGAGCCAACATGTGGTCAAGGAACACTTATGGAACCATATCATCAGCAAACATTTCCTTTTGATTTTCGCTTGGACTTTCGGTGCATTGCTTGTCATACAAATAGGGCTGCATTATTTTGATATTGAATCACGGATCAGCTCCAATGTACCGTGGATGATTTTGTTAGCGGTTCTGATCGGCATTATTCCCGAATCGGGTCCGCATTTGATCTTCGTAATGTTATTCGCATCTGGCGTGATACCCTTCTCGGTGTTGCTTGCCAGTTCCATTTCACAAGACGGACACTCGTCGATACCGTTATTGGCGGAAAGCAAGATGGGGTTTCTGAAAGCAAAGGCCATCAACACGGTTGTCGCCGTCTTTTGCGGTTATTTATGCTATTTTATCGGCTTTTGATCGGTTTTCCCGAATCAATGCGATGTAAGAGAAGCGGATTTTTGTAACTTTGTCCTCAAATATTCATAAAATGAAAATCATCCTTGCCACCGATTTCAGTCAGGAAAACCAGACCTTGGTTCCATACGCCCTCGATTTATTGAAAGAAACTGGCGGCACCATTGTGCTTTTTCATGCCTTCCATGAAGACGACAATGTCACGAAATCAAGTGCGCTTGCAAAAATGGACAGTTGCGTTGCCTTGTTGAACGACGGTATCAACACCCTGCAGGCGGAACACATCAAAATCGTTCCCAGATTTGAGATCGGTGACCCCGAAACATTGCTATTGCGGCTTATTGCTTCGGAAAAGGCGGACCTTGTGCTGATGGGCACGCGCGGCAGAGGGCACAAGAGGTTTTTGGAAGGCAGCCTGTCGAAAAAACTCATGCTAGAATCGCCGGTGCCCCTGCTTTCGATACACGAAGAATACCAATACAAGCCGAACAGCGAAGTGCTTTACGCCACAAGTCTCAATAAGTCGGATGTAAAAAACATCTCAAAGATCTTTGAATTGCTGAAACCGTTCAATCCCCATCTGCATGTCATCCATTTCATCCTTGACCAGGAACCCGAAAAGGCGTCGAAAGCCATGAAGAAACTCGAAGACAGCCTGAAATACATGGACTTTGCCGACCATATTACCTATAAGTTTGTGAACACCACCAGCACAAAATCGGCGATGAAAACCTATTGCGAGGAGAACCAGATTTCATTGGCCGCCTTCATTCCCTACCGCAAACGCTTCTACCATCTGTTTTACAAAGATACGTTTACAAAAGAAGATTTTTACGACCTGCACATTCCGCTGCTGACTTTTAAGAGATGAATGGAGATCGTTTGATGTTCAAATCAGGTTTTGTCTTCCGTTGAGAACCGCTGACTGCAGCACATCACCTTTATACGACAATTTGAGGGAGAAAAATGGCCCTTCCTCATCGATCAGTTTGAGAAAAATCTTGTCGCCCTGCCAAGAAGCAAGTTCGCCAAGATGCCGCTTGTCAATCCATTCCAACTCACCTTCGTCGCAATCGATAGGAGTTCCCTCCCATGCTGTGCATACAAAGATGTGCATCTGTTCGGCCGGCCAGATGTCGGAAACAAATGTTACGATGCCACAATAACGCCATTCAACGACATCGAATCCCGTTTCCTCCTTCACCTCTCGGCGCATACATTCTTCAGGACTTTCGCCTTCTTCGAACTTGCCTCCTACGCCTATCCATTTATCATGATTTTCGTCTCCCGATTTTTTGGTACGATGCAGCATCAGGTATTGTCCGTCAGCCTCCATGTAACATTGCGTGGTTTGTTTCATTGGGCATTAGTGTTTGAAAATGGCAAAGGCGGCCTTACGACCGCCCTTGCTGAATGATGATGGTTCGTCATCAAAATTAGACGATACCTTGAGCAAGCATAGCTTTGGCAACACGCATGAAGCCAGCGATGTTAGCGCCCTTCACGTAGTTGATGCTGCCATCGGCTTGTTTACCGTATTCCACGCACATGTCATAAATGTCGTTCATGATCTTGTGGAGTTTCTGGTCAACTTCAGCGGCCGTCCAGTTGATGTGACCGGCGTTCTGGCTGATTTCGAGACCTGATGTTGACACACCACCGGCGTTGACAGCCTTACCAGGAGCAAACGGAATGCCTGCATTCTGGATAGCAGCGATAGCGGCGGGCTGGCAACCCATGTTGGAGATTTCGGCAACATACTGCACCTTATTGGCGATCAGCATCTTGGCATCTTCTTCGTTCATTTCATTCTGGAAGGCGCTCGGGCAAGCGATGTCGCACTTCACGCTCCAAGCCTTTTTGCCGGGTGTGAAGATGGCTTTGCCGGGGAACTTGTCGGCCATATCCTGAACCTTGTTACGACGTGAGTCGCGCATGACCAGCATATAGTCAATCATTTCCTTGTCAATACCGTTCGGCAGTTCGCAAACGCCATCGGGTCCTGACAGAGCGACGACCTTAGCACCCAGTTCGGTAGCCTTGGTGGCAGCACCCCATGCCACATTGCCGAAGCCAGAGAGGGCAATGGTCTTGCCATTCATAGTTTCGCCTTTCTGACGCACCATGCGGTCAACGTAGTACATGGCACCGAAACCGGTGGCTTCAGGACGGATCAAAGAGCCACCCCAGCCGTAGGCTTTGCCTGTCAAGGCACCTGTGCTATGCTCACGAGCCAATTTCTTGTACATGCCGTACATGTAGCCAATTTCACGGCCACCTACGCCAACGTCACCAGCGGGTGAATCCTGATCGGGACCGATGTTTCTCCAAAGTTCGTACATGAAAGCTTGGCAGAAACGCATGACTTCGGCGTCGGACTTGCCTGTCGGGTCGAAGTCGGCACCGCCTTTACCACCGCCCAAAGGCAGATTGGTCAGCGAGTTCTTGAAGATCTGTTCAAAGCCCAAGAATTTCAGCATGGAAACATTCACTGCGGGGTGGAAACGGAGACCGCCTTTGTATGCGCCGAGAGCGGCGTTGTACTGAACGCGGTAGCCCAAGTTGGTCTGAACCTGTCCTTTGTCGTCAACCCAAGTCACACGGAAAGTGAAAACGCGATCGGGTTCAACAAGACGTTCAACGATCTTTGCAGCTTCAAATTCAGGATGCTGGTTGTACACTTCTTCTACGGATTCGAGAACTTCGCGCACGGCCTGCAAATACTCATTTTCGCCTGGATGTTTGGCTTCCAGAGCGGCCATAATGTCATTTACTTTCATTTTGTTACAATTATGTATTTATAGGTTAATTAATAAAACTTATTTCCTAAGACTTTGCAAAGGTAGGACTTTTAATTCAACTAATATCCTTTTTTCAAGAAATTATTTTTCTCACTTCCCGCATCTGCATAAAGCATTGCATCGACGGCTTTTCACCGGTTCAATAGCCGTATTTTTCCCTCCATTTGTCTTGCAAATTCTTTCTCAGCTCACGTTCACGCGGATTGTCCTGCGGATCGTATAACGTGGTGCCGCTGATGGCTTCGGGAAGAAACTCCTGCTCCACAAAATTTCCCTGATAGGCGTGGGCGTATTTGTAGTCCTGTCCATAGCCAATGTCTTTCATCAGTTTGGTAGGAGCATTGCGCAGATGCAACGGCACGTTCAAATCGCCGGTTTGACGCACCAAGGCTTGGGCGGCATCGATGGCGGCCACAGCCGCATTGCTCTTGACCGACGAAGCCAAGTAAATGACGGTTTGCGACAAGATGATACGGCTTTCGGGCCAGCCTATTTTGTTCACCGCATCAAAACAGGTGTTGGTCAGCAACAGCGCATTGGGATTGGCGTTGCCAATGTCCTCGGAAGCTAAAATCAACATGCGACGGGCGATAAAAAGCGAATCCTCCCCCGCCTCAATCATACGGGCAAGGTAATACAATGCAGCGTTCGGGTCGCTGCCGCGTATTGACTTGATGAAGGCTGAAATGATGTCGTAGTGCATCTCGCCCATCTTGTCGTATTTTGTGATGTTGCTTTGGATACATTCCGTCGTAAACGCATTGGTCACGACAAGTTCCTTATCCTTGCCATGCAGGTCGTCTAACGAATCGACAACGATTTCTATGGCATTCAGCAGTTTACGCCCATCGCCGCCACTGATTTGAAGCAAGGCATCGGTTTCCTTTAAGATGATTTTCTTGTCGTAATCCGTTTCCAATGCATGTACGGCCTTTTGGAGCAGGATTTCCAAATCCGGTTTGTCAAGCGCCTTCAGCACATACACCTGACAGCGCGACAGCAACGGCGAGATCACTTCAAAGCTCGGGTTTTCTGTTGTCGCCCCAATGAGGGTGACCAGTCCCTTTTCGACGGCACCGAGTAGCGAATCCTGCTGCGACTTGCTGAAACGGTGTATCTCGTCGATAAACAGAATGGGGGCTTCGGGCGACATGCGGGCGCGGTCGATGACTTCGCGTACATCCTTCACACCACTATTGATAGCGCTCAACTGGAAGAACTGTCGCCTCACCTGCTTGGAGATAATGAAAGCCAAGGTGGTCTTTCCCACGCCGGGCGGCCCCCAGAATATCATGGACGGCACACGGCCGCTCTCAATGGCACGGCGTAACACGGCGTTTTCGCCAATCAAATGACGCTGTCCGATATAATCGTCCAAAGACGATGGCCGAAGCCGTTCGGCTAATGGTGTGGTTGATTTCATCGCAACTTAACATTAATAATTTGTCAACAAATATCGTCATACATTCCCTGCATGATTTATAGGTCTGTCGAGACCGCCAAGTTGACGCAGCAAAGTTATGAAATCGGCTTCATATTGCCACTATGAAACATTTCTTTCGTTACATTTGCGCAAAATTTTAGCTCATGAAGAAAAATACGTACCTTTTACTGCTTTTGATGCTGTTCGTTACGATCGACAAATCTCAAGCCTGCACCAACTTCTTGATCACTAAAGGCGCCTCTGTTGACGGCTCTACTTTCATCACCTATTGCGCTGACTCGCACATCCGCTACGGCGAGTTGTATTTCACGCCGGCTGCCGACTGGCCCCAAGGCAGTATGCGGATCTGCTACGACCGCAGCACCAATGCGCCTCGCGGTTCGGTGCCGCAACCGCCTCACACTTACCAAGTTTTAGGTTATATCAATGAAAATCAAGTCGCCATCGGCGAGACTACTTTCGGTGGCCGCGAAGAACTCCTCGACCCCACCGGCATTGTGGACTACGGTAGCCTGATGTTCATCGCCTTGGAGCGCAGCCGTTCGGCACGCGAAGCCATCAAAGTCATGGCGGATTTAGTCGAGGAATACGGTTACGGCAGCGACGGCGAGTCGTTTTCCATCAGCGATGCCAACGAAGTGTGGTACATGGAAATCATGCCAAAAGGCTTTACGCCAAAGGCAAACAAAGACGGCGACACCATCAACGCCGACCGAGGTGCGGTATGGGTGGCCATCCGCATTCCCGACGGCTACATATCGGGACATGCCAACGCCGCACGCATCACTACGTTTCCGTTGCGCGACGGCAAAAAGTCCATCACAGATAAGGACTGGAAAAAGCTCGACTGTCCCGAAGTCGAAGTGGTTTATAAGCATGATGTCATCGATGTCGCCCGTCGAAAAGGCTATTTCAAGGGTAAGGATGCGGATTTCGACTTCAGTGCGGCGTATGCCCCTGTCGATTTCTCGTCAGCACGCATTTGCGACCTTCGCGTTTGGATGATGTTCAACGAAGTGTGCGACGGCATGGAGCAGTATTGGGCGTATGCCACCGGAAAAAACCTCACCCACGGTCGTATGCCGCTTTATATCAAACCCAACCGCAAAATCACCTTGAACGATGTTATGGGTTTTATGAGGAACCACTATCAAGGCACCGAGTTGGACAAGTCGAAAGGTGCCGGCGCCGGCCCGTTCGGTTCCCCTTATCGTTGCACCCCGCTTTATTGGAAATATGACGGAGAAACGTATTTTCACGAGCGTTGCACAGTTACGCAACAGACTGGATTTTCGTTTATTGCACAGTGCCGAAACTGGCTTCCAAACCCTATTGGCGGGATCATCTGGTTTGGCGTTGACGATACAAACTCGTCGGTTTACACCCCATTCTACAATGCCATCCGCGAGGTGCCCATCGAGTTCCGACAAGGCAACGGCGACATGCTCACCTACTCCGATAATGCCGCTTTCTGGGTCTTCAACCGTTTGGCGCATTTCAAATATCTGTTTTATAACCGTGTCATCGCCGACATTCAATTGGTGCAACAAGAGCTGGAGCGCAACTACCAAGAGCAAATTGCTGCAATCGATGCACAAGCTCTCGCCTACCTACAAAACGATCCGGAACAAGCCCGCGACTATCTGACCGATTTCGCACGCCAATCCGGACATCAAACGGTGCAGCGCTGGAAAGAACTCAGCAACTATCTTTTGGTGAAGTATTTAGACAGCAACATCAAACAGGAAGAAAATGGGGCTTTCAAGCGGAACGGCTTTGGCTATCCTGCACGTCCACAACAAGCGGGCTATTCCGATTCGTGGAAGAAAAACACGGTGGATGAAATGAAGCAGACAGGAGAATTGTAGGCTTACACCTGAAAGCCCAAGGCAAAGAGGTTTACTCTTGCTTTTACAGCCCTATTTTCATCTTTCATCTGCATTTTTCGTATTTTTGACGATTGAAAGACACATAAGTCCCAAAGATATTATGCACAGTATTGACAATCTGATAGTTGTAGGTGACAGGGTATTGATCAAACCCAAGACCGCACCTGAAAAGACACGCTCCGGTCTGTTGTTGCCTGCGGGTTACAATGAAAAAGAGCCTATTCAAAGTGGCTATGTCATGAAATGCGGTCCCGGCATTCCGATTCCCGTTTCCAAAGATCCGGAAGAAGAGCCATGGAAGACCGATCAAGGATCAGATTCACAGTACATTCCTCCCCAGGCACAAGTCGGCGACTTGGCTTTGTTCCTTCAAAAAAGCGCTGTGGAAATTGTTTATGGAGGCGAAAAATATTTCATTGTTCCCAACAGTGCCATTTTGCTGTTAGAACGCAACGAGTTGTGACCATGGGCACCACGGGACGTAAGGCGGGATTCTGGATGCCGACGCTGATTCTTTTGGTCGGGATGTTATTGTTTGCCCTAAATCTGTTAATAGGTTCAGTGTCTATTCCGTTTTCCGATTTCATTGATGCCGTTTTCCATAATGCAGATACCACTTCACGTTCCATTATCTTGGAATACCGTTTGCCACAAGCGCTAACAGCCCTATTGGCGGGCATGGGACTATCGGTTTCGGGGCTGCTGATGCAGACACTTTTTCGCAATCCATTGGCAGACCCTTCGATATTAGGCATCAGCAGTGGTGCCAGTTTGGGCGTGGCTTTTTCCGTATTGATGGCTGGCAGCATCAGTAGTATCGCCCTGAGTGGCATGACGTGGTGGACGACAATAGGTGCTGCCAGCGCAGCATTCGTAGGCGCTTTTTTAGTGTTGCTTCTTATTCTTGCAGTTAGCACAAGGTTGAGGAACATGGTCAGCCTGATACTTGTAGGTATCATGATCGCTTACATTGCAAGTTCCGTGACCGATATGCTGAAGTTTTTCAGCCGAAAAGAAGATGTGCATTCCTTTGTAATATGGGGCATGGGCAGTTTTTCCGCCGTAACAAAAGCCCAGCTTCCTTTTCTCGCCTCTTGCATTGGCATCGGCGTTGTGGCTTCATTCTTTCTTTCCAAAACGCTCAATCTGCTGCTATTGGGCGACCGCTATGCCGAAAACCTTGGCGTGAACACCCGCCGTTCCAGCATGATTATCATATTGGTTTCGGGGTTTCTGACCGCTATTGTCACAGCTTTTTGCGGCCCCATTGCCTTTTTAGGCCTTGCGGTGCCGCACATTGCCCGTTTCCTCTTTCGAAGCAGCAATCACAAAGTACTGATTCCCACAACTATACTTATTGGAACGGATTTGGCACTGTTGTGCAATCTCATCGCTCGCCTTCCCGGTTTTGAAGGCAATCTGCCCATTAATTCCGTCACGGCACTGATAGGTGCCCCTATTGTGATCTGGGTTATTTTCCACCGTCAAAATATCTTGAAGAAATGACCGAAGTAATACGCACAAACGGATTGAAAATCGGTTACAAGGGTATGGCTTTATTTCCTGAAATCAATGTCAGCATGATGCAGGGCGACTTGGTTGCTTTGGCTGGGCCGAATGGTGCCGGAAAAACCACGCTTTTCAAGACTTTGTCGGCAAGCCTGAAACCTGTTTCGGGCGAAGTACAGGTTTTCGGGAAGCCTTTGCCATCCTATTCGCCTTCTGAACGTGCCTCTTTGTTCAGCCTTGTATTGACCGAAAAACCAGACGATTTGTTTCTAAAAGTTGCAGACATCGTTGCGGCAGGCCGCTACCCGCATCTTGGACTATTGGCTCGGCTTCATAAGGACGACGAGCGCATTATCGCCGAAAGCCTCCACACCATTGGCATCACCCATCTCGCACATCGCAGTTTTATCTCCCTCAGCGATGGCGAAAAGCAAAAAGTGATGATTGCCAAAGCCCTCGTTCAAGATACACCTATTATCTTTATGGACGAACCTGCTGCTTTTCTCGATTATCCGAGCAAAATAGAGTTGATGGCCTTGATGTTGATGCTGACCCGCGACAAAGGCAAAACCATCCTGTTCAGTTCGCACGACCTGGACTTGCTGCTGCGTTATTCCGACACGATGTGGGTGGTGGCGCACAATAGGCCTTTGGTATCAGGCGCCCCGAAAAACCTCATCAACGACGGCATCATCGACACCTACTTCCCACCCATCAAAGCCAAGGAGCAGTTTTTCTGGATGAACCGATAATGATAAAAGTAAGGTGATTGTAGAACCTGTCCGACTGATGCAATACCATGAGAGCGACAAAAAGGCGAAAAGAAAAACCGGTCTATCGGCTGTTTGACCGTTCAAAAAAGTGCTTGTTTCGACAAAAAGAAAGCCAAAGCAAGCCTTTATGGCAAAAGCATCATCAAATAACACATTGATTATTAGAAGGTTTACAAATTTATTGAAAAAAAAGTATTTTTTTGCTTGCGAATCGAAGAAAAATGGTAATTTTGCAGCGCAAAACACTGGACCAGTAGCTCAATTGGATAGAGTCCCTGACTACGGATCAGACGGTTGTGGGTTCGAGTCCCGCCTGGTTCACGTGAAAAGGTTCCTCAAAAAGAACCTTTTTTTATCTGGCCCATTCGACTAGCGGTTAGGTCGTAAGTTTCTCACACTTAAAACAGCGGTTCGATTCCGCTATGGGCTACAAAATCTTTAGCAATCCACAATCACTTAGAAACCAAGAGATTGTGGATTTTTCTTTTGAGATAAATATGCTTTCTTGCGCCACATTCATAGTGTCTTGCGTGTCACGCATCATTCCACATTAAAAGAGGCCATGTCAAAAATCGGATTTTGACACAGCCTCCCCAAAAGTTGACTCGAACATAGATTCAACAGGCAAAGTTATAAAAGAAAACATTGTTGTCCGGTAAACATATCTAGGATGTTGATAGTCAAAGTGTTTGGTATGATAAGCCCTCTCTTTGGAATGTTGACTTAACAATTTGTTATTCAGCATGTTATAAATGTCTCTGTGATTTTTACCGGACAGCAATAAAAAGAAAAAAGAAGCTGCTTTGAAATGCAGTGCATACAGCCTAGCTAACTCTTATAACAAAGTCATTATTCAATCATTCGATTTTTTTCTTTGTTTTCGGTTGATTTGATGCGCTGCATTGGCTCGTTTTGCCTATCGTCTCACTCACAACAGGACCAGTCATGCCGCTGTCATTCTGGACTTGATCCAGAATTGATTCAGCATCTCATCATTAGCAAAAATACCTTAATAGAACAATCTCCTTAAGGAAATTCCGCATCAATCCCAAATAGATCCCGTGTCAAGCACGGGATGACTGAGTTTGGGACATGGTGCGGAATGACCAATTTGGGACGTGATACGGGATAACTATGTTTGGAATGGCGTGGCATGGAATGAGCTCAACACAAACAAAAAAGGGTTGATCCCCTCATTTGAAAATCAACCCAAAACCCTGATGCAAGTATGGTTTTCGTTGTTCAATGAAAACAACTTATCTTTTGAGAGTCAACTCATAACGGTCGTTCTCAAAGCCTTCTTCATCGTATATGTTCTGTATTTGAAACACACCTATGGCATCGTTGCCGCGCCCAACCAAAATAACATCACCAACTGAAAGATTATTGACCGATGAGTATTTATTTCCGGCAAGGTACGAATCATGTAGGTATTTTACGGTGGCAGCATGAAAATTGAAATCGTTGTATCTAACAAATTCCAACCCTGTTTTACTCCTCCATTTTCTTGAAAGCAGGGTTGAATCCATTTGCGGATCATGATAGTCGTACACATCGATGGTGGACGAATCGGCGGTCTGGACAATAACCGGCGTGACCCATTGCAACGACAAACCGTTGGTTTTTTCAGAACATGCCGAATACATTATGATGTTCTCGTATGGAATCAACGGGACGTTTCCTTCGACTCTGAAGAAAGTAACCTGGGTTGTGCTTTCACCATTGGAAGCGTATGCGGTAAATGAAAGTTTGACTTTCATAAACTCGCTTGTGGTATAGTATTTTGTAAAAATCGGGTAATCAAATTCGACATGCTTGGCATTGACCAAGGTGTCGAATATCGTTTCAATTCCATTTTCGGAGTCAAAGCTCTTGCATTCAATGCGGCTTACTGTTTTGGAGGAGGAGAAAGCATTGATGTGGTACAAGATGTATTGGTTGCCGGAAACAGGATTCCCATAGTCGTCGGCACGGGAAATGAACAGATTGACCGGGGAGGGGTCTTCATCGCACGATGCAAGCATGAGCGCTGCGCATAACAAGAGGAAAATACGGTTGATCTTCATAGTGCAGAATGATAAGTGGCGGTGTGTCATCATGCATAATTTGCCGCCTTAGATACTAGCTTCGGCATCGGTCACACACTTCAGTATGCCAGCCTCAGTCTTTGTGACTTGCACTTTGCGCATTCTTACACACCTAAGAGAGGCTGTGCCGAAATTTGCATTTTGACACAGCCCCGTTGTGATTTCATTTGAAAATTACTTCTTGTACTTATAGGCCTTGATTACCATGGTTTGTTTGGTAACCTTGCCAAGAAACATATTTACAACTTCTTCTTTGTAAATGCCGGGCGAGAAAAAGTCTGCGTTGGGGAAATCAGCGATAGCCTTCTCTGCGGCAAATCTCAAATCGCCGGGGATATTGATATGCGTGTCACCAAAGAGTTTCACAGAGGTGTTTTGTCTGCGGTTGAAAGTGATTCCATTCACTTTGTCAATACGATGGAAGAACCCAAAATAGGTCCTGCTGTTTGCCGTGATAGTGGTTTCACCCAGAAACTCAATGTCGTTAATATCTACATTCATGCGAACTTCGGGCATCATGGATGTTGCCGGAGCTTTTTCCACGGTGTTCAGGCTTCCGCATGACGATAAAACAGCCATTAGGATGACCGAAGTGATTAACAAGATTTTCTTCATGATGCCTCAGTTATTTGTTGTTGAAATAATAAGTAATGGTAAATCTGACATCAGAATTCATGTATTTCGATCTGCAATCAAGGGAAGTGAATTCATGGAACAATTTGTTCGAGGTGTAGTACTTCTGGATATTGCCATCCATGTCGGTATTTTCATGATATGTCTGATCGTTTGTTCTGAGAAGACCGGAAAGGCCGTATTCAAAGCCAAGCGAAAGGGGAAGGTCTGCCACGAAAGCCTGCAAACCGATAAAAGCATTCAGGCCTAAGACAAACGAATTATAGGAAGCGTTATCCTTATAAATGTACTTCTTCAAGTCGCCGTTTTCATTCTTATAGAATTCCGACTCATTAATAGAAGATTGGGCGTCGAAGCCAAAGGGAATGCTGGCTCCCATATACACGTCGAGGATGTTTTTGGGCGAGAAGTGGTAGGCCACACCAGGACTAAAACGGAAGTTCCTGCTGAAGTTTTTACTCACAAGAGGGATGCTCTTTTCAATGGTGTTGTCTTCCAAGAAGTATTCTTGGTTGAAATTGCCGTTAGCCTTGGTGGTTTTTCCGCCATATTGGAGACCGGCACGGATTTCCAATTTGTCGGTAGCATAATACTTGACGTTGATCAAAGGCAGACCAACAACCCTAATCTGGGGATTCACAAGTTCTTTGATTTCCATAAAACTTGGGCCGAAATAAAGTCCCCAATCGCCATATTCCGGACGATTGCCATTAACGATTTTCGAAGCATAGGTTTCTCCTTCGCTTAATTGTGCTTGTGCCAAACCTACGAAAGCCAAGCAGATGGTCAATGTAATAAATGCTTTTTTCATATAAAAACGATTTTTATTGGGCTCTTATTAATATGCAAATCACTTTACGAACGGCCAGAACCCGTTAGGCAGTCCTTTTGCTTTTCAACATGCAAAGCTACAAGAAAAATCTTTCGTTCCAAGGATTTACAAGAAACGTTTTCGGATTTTTTCAATATCCAATAGCGATTTATCGGTTTATTTCTATGATTTAGAAGTTTTTTCGAATTCATTTGAATCGTTTTTTATATGGTTTGATTGAGGTAATGACGTTCCGTTTTGAACAAATCTCCTTTTGATTTGAATGTTGCTGTGGAGAAAAATCCACATTTCTACAATTTATCCACAGGCTTCAAAGATGTCGCATAATCAAAAATAAAAAAATATTTCGCTGAAAAACAGAATATTACCATTGTTTTCATATTTTACATCCACTTGTCTCGTACGATTATTGAAAGAAAACACCCCGAAGTTATTTTAATTATTACAATCTTAAATTTTAAACTCAAACACTATGAAAAAGGTAATTTTTGTCATCGCACTCGTTGCAACAGGTCTCTTTGGTTTCACCTCGGTGCAAGCCGTAACCACAGTAAAAGGAAAGGCTGTCATGGAAATCTCCAATGATGATGATGGTTTTGTGGTTGTAGAAGCAAAAGATCTGAATGAGAAAGTGCAGGCAGCTATCACTGCCCTATCCGAAACGTTCGACATCAACGTGATCAAGTACAATGCCGAGAAGAAAGTCGCATTGGTTGAATTGACCAACAAGGAAGATCAATCCACCAAGACGGTCTATCTCAACGAAGAAGGCATAGAAATCGATTGGGAAGCTCCGGCCGATGAAACCGGAAAAGTAGAGTGATAGTATTTCACAAGTAGTTAGCGCTACAAGTTTTTATGTTTTCACTATTGCAGAATTGCAATAATTACCCATCTCACCGCTTTTTGTGGACTCACAAGGGCGGTGAGATTTTTTCTGTCCGGCTCCGTCATTTGAAAACAACAGAACTTTCCTCAGTAATGACTACAACTTGACTTTGAAACACTATTATTGTGCTTTCATTCTTTCCTGCCGCATATCGTACAAGTCGTCCAAATGGCGTTTCAACCGACGCGCCATGGGGCGAAACGTGTAATAGGTGATGGTGGCGGATATGGGCGCCCCCACAAGAGGCAGCACCTTTCCCACCCCTTTGGCAAACGAATCCTTTGTAACATTGATTCCGATCCACTGCCCTATTTTCACGGCATAATGCGCCAAAATGGTCTCCGAAATCTTCAATCCCGCTTTTTGCGATGCAGCGGCGGCAATGTTGACCAAAGCCTCCACTGCAAGTTTGTTTCCCATCATCACACCAACGAACAAGGTCATGATTTTCATCGATTCGTCATCGAGTTCTTGTTTCAAGTTAGTAAGCGACGGCCAGCCATAAAGATAAATCAGCTTTTGCAACAGCGACAAGATATGTCCATAAAACTGAGTCAAATCGGTTGGAAGGGTGCCAAGCATCCACCATCCGCCGGGAAGCCCCATCAGCGCCGATGTGCCACATACCATGGTCAGATGATAGCTGATACACTGGTTTGCCAGCTTGTCAATTTCCTTTTTGTCAAGCACGTTAAGCGGAGTGTTTTGTATGGCCTCCATCACCTCCATGGGTGTGCAGAACTTTGACAATTCCTTGCTCAGAAAGGCATCACGGTCAACCTTGACAAACGGAAGATTCATGCTTCCGTTCATAATACGCTCCCACAGATGCAACGAATTGCCGGAGAGTTCCGCCGATGCTTTGTCAGGATTGCCCATATTCATTGCTTCCTACTGTATTTCTGTCTGTTTTTCGAAATATTCGAGCGAATCGACAAGATGACCATGATCGTAATAAAGTGTCTGAACGACCTTGCCGTCAGGACCGTATCGGGTTTCCTTGCCTTGTTTCACATTGTTTTCGTACGAAACCGTCATACACTTGTACCCCGATTCGTCATACCCCGTTTGTGTTCCTTTCCCCATTACATAATTGGCTGTCGATGAAAGATTGCCACTCTCATAGAAAACCATCCACGAACCGTCCAACATGCCATCGGCATACTGACCCTCCATGAATACTTGCCCGTTTTCATACCATTTTTTGACTTCTCCGTTCAATTCGCCATGAGTGTAGTGTTCTTCTGAAACGAGAACACCTTTTGCTGAATATGAACGCCTCAGGCTGTCACGCACCCCACTTTTGTACCAGCATTCCTCCGAAACGATTCCGTCCTCATGCCATCGCGTCAGCTTGCCTTCCAGCTTGTTATCAACATAATTGGCTTGCACTTGCAGATTGCCATTTTGAAAATACCATTTACTGACACCATTCAACAACTCGCCTTCATAACGAAGTTCAGATTTAATGGCGCCGTCGTCCCATCTCTCCCTCTTTATGCCATCATTGCAGGCAGTAAAACCGACGGCAAGCAACAGTATGGCAAGACCAGCGATTTTCATATTCATTCGTTAATATAGTTATTTGAATCTATGGGACTTAACTTGATCAGTTTGTTATTATACTGATAAATATTCCAGAAATAATTCTCCAATCCATCGCCAGCCGCGGGCCTCGAAAAATAATAGTTAGTATGTAACAAAGGCAGATGATAATACGGCAGACAGTCTCCGAAATTGCTGCCATAACGCATCAAAGCGGTCAGGAAATACATCCCGACATCGTAGCCTTCGTATGCAAAATCCTTGGGATCACAACCATATCTTTCCCTGAATTTGGTCACAAAATGACGGACAGGTTTACTATCGAAATCGACAAAGCTATGGTCAAAATAGATGGCATTCAACGACATGAGATTGTCAACAATCAAATTATCGAACTTCGACCAATCGGGCAAACCAATCAAAGTGACAGGATGTTTGCTTCCTTCCTTATGGATTTTGTTTAATGCTTGTGTAGCAAAAACCAAATTGTCGCCATAAACCACCACCACATTGTCGCGAACACCAGTCAGCTGATTTTGAAAAGCGTTCAAGTTGGCATCGGAAAAGACGTAGCGTTCGACATGGTTTTTAATAAAAACGGTATCGTTCGGACGCAACTTCAAATCACTTGTGGCATAAACCTGTCCCTCCACCTCCACGGTAGGCAGCAAACGTTTTCCCATCTCGCGACGACGACTCTCCTGCTCCACATAATTCAAAAAGTCGGTGTTCGACACTCCCACTTCCGTATTAATAGATAGGTTCAGAATGTGCTCTAACTCGTCGATTTTTGCAGAACTGACAGCATCGTGACTGAAAATAGTCACCTTTGCATCGGGATATTGGCGACGGATAAGGTTGCCCAATTGCGCCATTTGCGCCGCATGGTTCGGGCGCAGTTTCACCACATTGGGGCTGTCTTTGATAACATTTTCACGCTCCGATAATGGATTGACCACAATAATGTTATTCGATTTGGCATACTCCTCTACAACCGAGAACGATTTGCTGAAGAAAGGGCCTACGATGAGATCCAAATTTTTCTGACGCAGCTTGTCAACAGCCGAGTGGGCCTTGCTCACATTCTCATCCACATCAATTACAGTAAGGTCGAGACGCAGCCCTGCATAACGGGTTAGGGAATCAACGGCCATCATGAAACCTTCGTAATACTGCAAAAACGAGAAGGGACGTGCTTTGCGCGAGCGCTCGGCGTCATCTTTTGAAACGGCAATATTGTCCACTTCTTCAAGATACAATGGTATCAGAAAAGCAACGTGCATAAGCCGTCCGGCGTTTTCAGCATCGGCGACACACTCTGGAGTACGTTCTTCGGGAATGACTGGCTGTTCCTTAGCAGGAGCATCTGGCGCCACCACCGGCGATTGTGGCAAATCGGAAAGCTCTACAGGTGTTATCGGGATCAATACATTTTGACCGGCAAACACATGGGAACCCACAAAAGGATTTAAGGGACGAAAGACTTCTTCCTCCACTTTCCATAAACGAAGCAATGATTTGGTACGCTGGCCGCGCTCTACTTCATGTACTATGTAGTTCTCTTTATTGGCAATGTTAGGAACCGTAATCTGCGTTCCGGCACGAGGCGCATTGTCCAATCCCGGATTGACAGCCTTGAAATCCTTCAAATCTATGCCGAAACGTTTGGCGATATCAAAAAGCGTCTCACCTTGTTTAACTATGTAAACACCGCCCGGAACCTGTGCTTCGGCAATATGGCCGGTGTCGTCGTCTGTATGTGTTGTGGTTATTTCAGGCATTTGAGGCACAACGACCGGTTTTTCGGACGGTGTGGGCGACACGGCGGTCTTTGACGGAATAACGAGGACCTGCCCTTCACGCAAACCGTCTTCAATGCCCGGATTCATCGCAACAAGTTCCTTTTCGGTGACGCCATACTGATGCGATATGCCGTATATCGTTTCTCCCTTGAGCACATGATGACGCTTGTTGTTATCGGATGCAGCCGGCGTTACATTTTCAGAGTCGGGCTTAGGTGCTTCGTTGACAACGGGAATACCGATCACCATTCCGGTTTTAAGACCGTTCATTATTTCAGGATTAATAGCGCCGATCTGCTTTTCGGAAACGTTATACAATTTGGAAAGACCATACAAAGTTTCACCCTGCTTGACATGATGCAGGTAATAATCCTTGCCGCCGATACGCGTGATTTCCTTTGAACGTTCCATCATTACCTGTGCCTGTGCAAATACGGGAAGGAAAAGCAGCAGTAGCAATGATAAAACGATGACTGTCCTATTCTTCATGCGTTATGATTTTCAATGAGTTCTGGTTTAGCAGCAATACCGCCAATAATGTTGCAAAAATAATAATATTTCACCACCAAATTCCGGTAGTTGAAAAATGCACATTAAGTTGTTTCCGTACATTCCTGTAAAAAAACAACACGTAGCAATCCTGATACGGTTTACCACGTGTTGTCATTACGGATAAAGGTTGGGCTACATATCAAAGCTCATTCCCATTCGATTGTCGCCGGCGGCTTCGAGGAAATATCGTAGCAAACGCGATTGACACCTTTCACCTTATTGATAATGTCGTTTGACACTTTGGCAAGAAATTCATACGGCAAGTGCACCCAGTCGGCTGTCATTCCATCCGTGGAGATGACGGCACGCAGGGCGATGGTGTATTCATAGCTGCGTTCATCTCCCATCACGCCGACCGACTTAACGGGAAGCAGCATGGTGCCGGCCTGCCAAATACTATCATACAGGTTATCGGCCATCTCATTCGGATAGGAAGCGCTGGGTAAATCGCATGGCCAGTTGCGCAGTCCTTTGATGAAGATGTCGTCAGCATCACGCAAAATGCGCAGTTTCTCTTCGGACACCTCGCCCAATATCCTGATGCCGAGGCTGGGCCCCGGAAAAGGATGGCGACCGATAAGCTCACGCTTAATGCCCAAAGCCCGCCCCACGCGGCGCACCTCATCCTTGAACAAAGCCCGGAGCGGCTCCACTATTTTCAGATTCATCTTTTCAGGCAATCCACCGACATTATGGTGCGATTTGATTTTCGAGCTGGGGCCATTCACGCTGACACTCTCTATGACGTCGGGATATATGGTGCCCTGTGCGAGCCAACGCGCACCCGAAATCTTTTGCGCCTCGGTATCAAACACTTCGATGAAAGTATTTCCAATGGCCTTGCGCTTGGCTTCCGGATCGGTGACACCAACGAGTTTGCTCAAGAACAAGGGGCCGGCATGAACGCCAACGACATTCAAGCCCATTTCCTCGTAGGAAGCAAGCACCTCCTCAAACTCATTCTTGCGCAACAAGCCGTTATCGACAAAGATACAAATCAGATTCTTGCCTATGGCTTTGTTCAGCAACACGGCGGCCACAGTGCTGTCCACTCCTCCCGAAAGGCCAAGGATGACCTTGTCATCATTCAACTTGGCTTGCAGGCTTTGAATGGTGCTTTCGATGAAAGAGTCCGGTGTCCAGTCGCCCTTGCAGCCGCATATTTTAAGTGCGAAGTTCAACAACATCTGAGTGCCCTCTTTGGTGTGAAACACTTCAGGGTGGAACTGTACCGCGTAGGTGGCTTCGCCATCTATCGTATATGCCGCATTCTCCACGTCTTCGGTGGAAGCAATTACATGGGCATCTTTCGGGAGTTGCGCTATGGTGTCGCCATGGCTCATCCACACCTGACTTTTTCTGCTGACTTTTTGAAACAATGGCGATTTCTCGTCTGTCACCGTCAACATCGCACGACCGTACTCTCGGGTCAAGGAGCTATTGACCACGCCTCCATAATGCTGCGCAATGTATTGTGATCCGTAGCATATCGCCAGCAAGGGCAGCTTGCCCTTTATGCCTTCGAGGTTGACAATAGGAGCCTGCGCATCGTGCACTGAAAACGGGCTTCCGCTTAAAATGACACCTTTCACATTCGGACCGATCTCCGGAATCTTGTTGTACGCATGTATCTCGCAATAAACGTTGATTTCGCGCAAACGACGACCGATGAGCTGCGTCACCTGAGAACCGAAATCAAGGATAAGAATCATTTCCTGCATATCGAAAACTTTTTTTGCAAAAATAGTGATTTTTGAAAACCGAAATAATATGCAGCGAAAAACAAATGAATAACCCGATGGTTGACGGCTGTTTTTTTGCATAACACTTCACGGCCATTGCCAAAAAAACTATTTTTGCACTACAGAAAAGATTTACAAACCATGACGGGTCCAAAAACTGACAAAAAACACAACAAATCAGCAGCAAAATCCAACACAAACGGATTGTTGAAAATCGTGCTTGCCGCATTAATACTATTTGTTGCCGCCATTGTTATTTCATACATAATTCAAAGATAAGGAGAGACATGGACATGCTACTCTTAGGACTGTCGGTGCTTCCTGTCATCGCACTTTTGATTTACATTTACCGCAAGGATAAATACGAAAAGGAACCTATCGGTCAGCTCGCCAAAGCCTTTTTTGGCGGCATACTCGCCATTCCCCTCACCTATCTTTTGGTTTTTATCCTCAACAGCATCTGGTATTCCGACACTGTTTTCTACCGTTCTTTCCTTGAAGCCGGACTTGCCGAGGAGCTTTCCAAATTGATTCTGCTCTTTCTGCTTGTTTGGCGCAACCGCAATTTCAACGAGCACATGGACGGCATTGTTTATGCCTCCTTTGTGGGGTTGGGATTCGCCTGTGTCGAAAACATCCTTTATGTGTACGGTTCAAGTGTCCAGTCGTATTCAAGCGGCATTACGACGGGTGTCTTGCGTGCCTTGCTTTCCGTTCCCGGACATTTTCTTTTCGCCGTCATCATGGGCTATTTTTTCGCCATGGCAAAGTTTGAGAAAAAACATAGATTTAGTAATGTTTTTCTCGCCCTTTTCTTGCCTTTCCTTGCACACGGCCTTTTCGACTGGCTGCTGATGTTCAGCAGCGAGTTACATTCGGTTTTTGTGGCTGTCATTTACATCCTTTTCATTGTCTTTGACGTTTATCTATGGCGTGCCGGGCTGAAATTCATCCATCGTCATCAAAAGATCTCGCAGCTGGCAGCCGAAGCCCAACACGCTTCTTTCGACAATCTTGACGCTGCCGCCAAAGAACCCGAATATAAATCCATCGACTGGAAGGCGGGCTATAAGGATTGATGCACAATCTACTCCCCAAACAAAAAAATCCCTATTTTTGCCGACAAGAAAATAACACATCATTATGGCACTGAATTGCGGAATCATCGGATTGTCAAACACAGGCAAGACAACCATTTTCAATTGCATATCCAACACAAAGGCGGAGATTGGCTTCGCCTCGAAATCGAATATCGGCATGTGCGAAGTCATCGACGAACGTCTGAAGCTTATCGACGACATCTCACACTCGAAGCGCATCGTTCCCGCCACCGTTGAAATCGTCGATTTGCCGGGCTTGAGCAAAGGTGGTCAGGGCGTGGGCAACAAACTGCTTGCCGAAGTGCAGACCATGGATGCCTTGATACATGTGCTACGCTGCTTCGAAGACCCCAACATTCCGCACAGCGAGAACAGCATCGACCCTGTACGCGACATGGAACTCGTTGATTTGGAACTGCAAGTCCGCGACCTCGACCTCGTGACACGCAAAATGCAACGTGTTGAAAAGCTCTTGAAAAACGGAGAAAAAGACAACAAGCGTTGCTACGAAGTGCTTGGCATTTATAAAGAGGTGCTAGGAAACATGGGCAACGCCCGCGATGCCAAAGTAGATGAAGAAGACCGCAAATATGTTCAGGATTTGCAGTTGCTTACTGCAAAACCTCTGATATTTGTCTGTAATGTGGACGACGCCTCCGCCACCTCGGGCAACAAATATTCCGAGGCGGTGAAAGCCGCCCTGAAAGAAGGTCAGGATATGCTTGTCATTGCCGGAAAGTTAGAAGCCGAAATTGCCGAACTCGATGCGGACGACCGTATGCTGTTCATGGAAGATGCAGGACTGAAAGAGCCGGGAGTAAACAAGTTGGTTCGCACAGCCTACCACACCCTGAACTTGCATTCTTTCTTCACCACCGGTCCCGACGAGACCCGTGCTTGGACCATTCATGTCGGTGACACTGCTCCTATCGCCGCAGGCGCCATCCACTCCGATTTGCAGCGCGGATTCATCCGTGCCGAGGTAATGAGCACCGATGACTTTTTGAAATTCGGTTCCGAAGCCGCCGTAAAAGAAGCCGGCAAATTCCGTATCGAAGGTAAGACCTACGTCGTTCAAGACGGTGACATTCTGAACATCCGCTTCAACGTCTGATAATCACCGACATGGACGACAACAAGGAACAAGTCATCCTCGTTGATGAAAACGACACGGCCATCGGCTTGATGGACAAGATGGCGGCGCACGATGGTCCCCACCTCCACCGCGCCTTTTCCATTTTTATCTTCAATAGCAAAGGTGAATTGCTGGTGCAACAGCGCGCCCTGACGAAATACCATTCACCGGGGCTTTGGGCCAACACCTGTTGCAGCCATCCTCGCGATGGAGAAGGCCTTGCCGCCGCCACCTCACGACGCTTGAAGGAAGAAATGGGACTGTCTTGTGACATGCATGAGATATTTAGTTTTATCTATCAGGCTCCTGTGGGTGAAGGACTTACAGAACATGAATTTGACCATGTGTGTGTGGGCGTATGCGATACCGAACCTCAGATTGACCATAACGAGGTCAATGCGTGGAAATACATCAGCATTGCAGAACTGAAGCAGGACATGCACCAAAACATGGAACGCTATACCCCATGGTTCATCATCGCATTTGAAAAATTGCTCCAATCCGATTGGTTGAAAGATTTTAGCCTTTCGTACTAAGAAACCAAAGAAATTCCCCTTTCACGTTTTCGTATGAATTGCTGTTATTTCACTCATAACCAGCATTATTACATCTAATACCCCCCCATCATTCTCTCCTTTCACTACATCTTAAAATATCCGGCAAAAATAAATAGTTCATATATATACAATATATATTTTTACTATTTTTGCGAGCACATTAATCGATGTTTCAATAAAACAAAAACAAACTATGACACAGAAAATCAGATTTTTATTGGGTTTTGCCGCAATGTTCCTTCCGGCCATGCTTGCGGCGCAAAACATTCAAAATGAATCAGAAAACCTTCAACAGCAAATCAACGGGCTTCAGGAAAAGGTTGACAGGATGCCGAAAGTCTCAGGCTTTGCACAAGTGCTCTTTGAGCAGCCTTTTAAAAAAGGTGAAGCCGGCGACAACTCATTCAGGATGCGCCGCGTGCGACTTTCAGTTGACGGGAAACTCACAAAGCACCTCAAGTATAAAATCCAAGGCGATTTTGTCAGTTCACCTATGCTTGTCGATGCCTACTTGAAATATTCCATTTGTCCCGAATTTGCCCTTCAAGTCGGTCAATTCAAGACCCCATTCACGTTGGAAAGCCCCATCAATCCTTTGAATCTTGAAATCTTTGATTACGGTGATGCTGTGAAAGGTCTTGTTGGTTACCACGATGTTTGCGGCGTGGGCAAACAAGGGCGCGACATCGGTTTGATGGCTACGGGCACCTTGTTTCCAATAAAAAACAAAGGTTTCGGCATTGTGGACTATAGCCTTGGCATTTTCAACGGCAACGGCATCAACATTGTTGACAACAACATGGGCAAGGATTTTGCCGGACGCATCGAGATCCATCCCATGCTGAAAGCGCTTACCCTAACGGGATCGTTGTATTACGGCGATTATTTCGTTTCAGACCTACAAAAAGGCGCAAGAAACCGCTACAGCTTCGGTATGCAATACAATGACGACCGTTTTTTGGTCCGTTCGGAATACCTTTCAGGCAAAACGGGAAGAATGAAAGAAGAGAATCCCTTCGTTCCCAACGACTTTTTCAGCAAAGGCTATTATGCCGTTGCCGGATACTGGTTCCAGTTCGGAAAAAAGGAACACCTGCAACGCCTCATGCCCGTTCTGCGTTTTGAATCATTTGATAAAAACACCCGACACGTCGGCAACAATGTTTACACGGTTGGTCTTAACTACTGGCCTGTGAAGTCGCTGAATCTCAAGCTCGATTATTCGCTGATACAGGGAAAATACCAAGATAACAATGAAAAGCACCGCGTTGTCGCCATCCTCAGTTACAAATTCTAAAAACAGATAATTGTTATGAATAAAAAAGAATCCTCTTGGACACAACTCTACCAAAAAGAAGACTGGCTGGCCTGCTGGTTAGGTTTTATCATCATCGCACTGACTTGCATTGCAGTCATCACACAGTGGTTTGACATCAGTGCTGCCAAATTCTCCACATGGCATTTGTGGGAAGATGTGGAAGCGAAGAAATCATTGGGAGAGCAGCTAAACGGCAGTTTCTGGATCAAAATGTTGCGCACTTTCTTAGTGCTTGCCATCCTATTTACCATCGGCATCAAGCTGCAAGGCGGCAAAGTGGGTCAGTTTATCCCTGCTTTTATCGTGTTATTCTTGATTTCCGCCATCGTGAGATTGGTAAGTGCCGAGTTCACCCTCAACCGCTACCTTGAGTGGGCTTTCTGGGCTTTGTTTATCGGACTGTTGATTTCCAACACCGTTGGCATTCCCGAATGGCTGCGACCGGCCATCAAGACAGAGTTCTACATCAAGACCGGCTTGGTCATCATGGGCTTTTCGGTGCTGTTTTCCAACATCGCCAAGTTCGGACTGTATGGTCTGGGCATTGCTTGGGGTGTCACCCCTATCGTCATCATCTTCATGTGGTGGTTTGGCACTAAAGTACTGAAAATCGGCAACAAGCCGCTTGTCATCACATTGGCCTCTGCCACATCGGTGTGCGGTACCAGTGCCGCCATCGCCACCGGAGCAGCCGCCAAAGCCAAGAAAGAAGACCTTTCCATGGCCATTTCCATCTCCATCATCTTCACTATCCTGATGATGGTGTTCGAACCAATGATCATCCGCGTCTGCGACATGAACCAACTCATGGGCGGTGCCCTCATCGGCGGAACAGTGGATTCTACCGGAGCCGTTGTGTTGGCCGGTAACACCCTTGGCGAAGAAGCCGAGCAAGCTGCGGTGTTGGTCAAGACCATTCAAAACATCCTCATCGGCTTCATTGCCTTCTTTGTAGCCGTTTTCTTCGCTACTAAAGTCGATAAAACCAGCGACAGCCATGTTGGTGCAGGAGAAATCTGGAACCGTTTCCCCAAATTCATCATCGGTTTCTTCGTTGCTTCCTTGGTGGCATCCTTCATCATCCAGCCTACTTTAGGCGGCGATGCGGTCGGCAAGATAAACGGCGTGTTGGGACAGTACAAGAACTGGGCTTTTGTGCTGGCTTTCACCAGTATCGGCCTCGACACCAACTTCAAGGCTATTGGCAAACAAATGCACGGCGGCAAGGTGTTGTGGCTCTATGTCATCGGTCAATTGTTCAACATTGTCCTTACCTTCTTCGTCATCTGGCTGCTGCTTTCCGGGAAATTCTTTGAAGTTCCGAATCTCGCCTTGTTCAAATAATGACACGCAACAACAAACCGTTCAAAGTGATTACAATCATCATGGTTGTAATCACTTTGGTTTTAGCCGTTTACATCATGGCCAACCAATTGGGTGTGGTAAACGGCTATGACTTTGGCACCGGTGCCTACTACTACACCGACATTCCGACCCAACAGTATCAGGAAATTGCACCCCATGACGATTATCAGACCTCCATCCCGCGATGGATATATTTCGTTCTTTTTCTTGCTTGGGGCTGGCTGATGTGGCGACTGTGGGTCTGGGTGGATAAAAAATAGGATTTGCCCTTCAAAGATGCCTCAAAAAAACAAGAAATGCCTATTCCATTGGTTGTGGTTTCTCGATTTTGATTACACGGTCTCGGTTGCTGCCGATGATGATTTGGATTACTTCGGCATTTTTCGATTTTCAACCTTTTCAAAATACGCTCATTGAAACCGAACCCATATTACAACTTGCTTGCCCTAACCATTTAACCCAAATCGGTCATTAGAACGCTTGAATGTAGTTTTTTATTGCTGTTAGATGATTTTTGCGTCTTTTCGGCATCTTTCGACCGAATTGGGTTTAACAGCAACATTTCCAATACTTAATGTTCATCAGGCTCGCTATCATTTCATATTCTTCATGGCAAGGTTATAGGTGAACCGTATCTTGGGGTTTGACAAATCCCAGGTCTCCAGCTCTTCCCAAACCATTGCGCGGTGCTTTTTGCTTATATCTTTCAGCGCATTACCAACCGATTTCCGGAGGTATTCACTTTCGTGCGATTTGTGTTTGCTCAATAACGCAATGGCCAAGGAGGATGTTCTCTGAAAAAGGGACGGCTTGTCCATATTCTCAAACCTTCCGTTACCGCACGAATAACGTTTGGAACATCGGCATTCATCCACTCCTCAATCAGCGGTAACGAATTTTCATAACCCCTGTTTCCGCACACCTCATCAAAGGCCTTTGCAAGCATCTCCTGCACACGCCAATTGCTATCGGTGCTTACTTGTTCTTTCAAGAAACAAAGGGCTTCATCATTATCCGCAGCCAAACGCCCCAAAATCGCAGTTGCCAGCATTCGTACCTGATAGGCTTGGTGTCGGTATAAATCAAGCGAAATTTTATAACAATCTTCCTTTGAATACATGGCCATAATTTCACCAGCTCCATCATTAATGTGCTGAAAACCATGCTCTATTTGCAGAATATGATTGATAATGTTATTTACTTCTTCCATTTTGTCATGATTTATAAAACAAAAACTATATCCTATCGGCGGTGATGACACGGAAAGTAGAAGCGTTAACGGTCAATCTGACGCCTTTCGTTTTGTCCGCGATATAATAGTTTTTGCCCTTCTTTTGTATTTCATCCTCTTGCGCATTTCGGATGATTTGAATGACAAGTGTCTCTATCTCGCAGTGGGACATTTTCAGTCGCAACTTCTTGTTGATACGATCATAAACCAATTCCGTATAACAATGACAGCGAATGATTTCGTCCTTAACTTGTGACAGGTTGATGTCGTGCATGGAACAGATCCATTTTTTTTGAAAAGAAACTCTTGTTCACAAATATTGACATGGCAGTTGTTGATTTCATGATGTTTATCTTCTGTCAGCTTCTGCTGCACGTCTTAATACCAAGAAGACCTCTTTCAATGGTTGAGAAACAGAGCTTGTCGGCTCGGCAATAACCATTGATTGGTATATATTGAGAAAGTTATTTCGTTGTCTGTGAAAGAAATGCAAGAAATGGCGAATAAAACCGATACAATCTAAAACAGCAAATTCAACCGTAGTTTTTTCGTAAAGAAACAGGTGCGCTTTAGCTTCAATTGCATAATTAAAACAGCAAATTCAACCGTAGTTTTTTCGTAAAGAGATTTTGCGTATTCTGTTACTTCAATGGTAATAATATCTGTTGTAATAAAGATATAGTTGTCAATTTTATTCTTTGTTGTTGATAGCTTCTGCAATGCAATATCAATGTCAGTTTTCGTTACACGCTTATCCTTCATTTCATAGCAAGTAACAATCCTATCATCATTCGTAAGTGTAATTTCCACATCACCGATGGATCCTGTTTGTTTATCGGCAGCATTATGGGCTTCCAAATGTTTATTCTCTTCGCCAATTTGTTCTTTAACAGTTTGATAAGCAGATGCAATGATCAAAACAGGCAAACGACTTGAACCTTTACAATTCAGATGTTGTTTTAGTAACATTACAATTTCTTCACTTGCAAGTGGCAAAAAATCCTCAGTTTGTTGTAAATCCGCTATCAGTTGTTTCATCCGCAACTCATCTTCTGATCTCATGATTAGCAAAAAGCGAATAATTTCCTGTAATACATTTTCTGGTTTTTCCTGTTTTAAATGAACAACATTAAGAATTTGAAGTGTATTTACATACACATCTCTTGGCCTACCGACCAATACAAGGTCTGTTGTCAAAAGCCTATCGAGATTTCTAAATGCTGGCGTTAAATAAGCGGTGGTTGGATTACAAGGCAATTTGTACTTGTGAACCAACAATTCAACAAATTTTTCATCGTAATATCTGCCTGAATAGGTATCATTTCCTTCAATTTCCGTATATGGTTTACGAATATCAACTGTTGGATTGTGAAGTTTTGCAAGTAGGCACGACATCAGAAAACGAATAGGTGCCTTATTGCTGTTGCATCTGCATACAAATTCAACTTTATCTTTTATTGCTGTTTCAAGTGGGCTTTTTGACAGGTTTTCTTTTGCTTGTCGATATGCCTTTTCTAATATTTCTAATGGTGTAATGCTATTCATTAGTAAAAAGAGAAAATGTGTGTTTGAAATTCAATTCTTTTATGTCGTAATTTACCCAAAGCACTTCTTGCCGAACATCCTTAGTTGAATGGATTGTTTTTTCGGGGCTATAAACTTTTGTCCATTTGCTTACAGGATAAAGTTCCTCCATCAGTTCACATTCGTAATTTGAAACGGCAGCAAGTCCTTCAATAGAATTAAGCACTTTTGCTAACTCTACATGATCGCAGTCGTTCATTTCATACCCATAAGCTTTTGTGTCACCTCTGGTTTCATGGATGTAGGGCGGATCGCAATAAAATAAGGTTTTTTTGCTATCGTACAGTTTTATCACATCTATTGCTGGACGATTTTCAATTTGCACTCGTAAAAGTCTTTCTGCAATAAAGCCAAGCTGCTCTACTCCGCCGAGCCAACGACTTACCACTCCGCTCATACCTGCTCTGGTCGTGTTTTTACAATTAGCCCAACGTCCTATTGAAGCAGTTTGAGCCAACCCCGTCCTTACTTGCCTGGCACGAATATAAAAACGCCTAGCTCGTTCAAGATTAGCGAATTTAGGTTCTAACTCACATGCTCTCCCAAATTCTTCCGTAGAAAAT
>JASBYY010000006.1 GCA_029983675.1 Bacteroidales bacterium
GGGCAGGAGTCGAACCACCGACCTTTGGGTTATGAGCCCAACGAGCTACCTCTGCTCCACCCCGCAATCGGAAAAAACAATGGGAAACAAAGTATTTTTTCCTTCCCAATTGGACTGCAAAGATATAATTTGTTTCTTTGCAGTGCAAGTAAAATCGCATATTTTTTTATTATGGACCATAAAGCAGGCTATGTCAACATCTTAGGGAAGCCCAACGTGGGCAAATCTACCCTTATGAATCAACTTGTAGGCGAAAAAATCTCCATTATCACCTCGAAAGCACAGACTACAAGGCATAGAATTCTTGGAATTGTGAACGGCGACGACTTTCAAATCGTTTTTTCCGACACGCCCGGCATCATCAAGGATCCGGCCTACAAGATGCACGAAATCATGAACCAGTATGTCAATGCCGCTTTAATCGATGCCGACCTGATTCTGTTCGTTGTCGATATTTGCGACACGAAAATCGAGGAGAAAACCGTAGAACGGCTAAAAAATTCGGAAACTCCCGTTTTCGTCCTTATCAACAAGATCGACCTTTCCGATCAGGACGGCGTGGCAAAAGCAGTCGCCTTTTGGGAGAACGTGTTGCCGAATGCGACCGTTTTTCCAGTTTCGGCCCAGCATAATGCCAACGTTGGCTTCATATTTGAGAAAATCCTTGAAAAACTACCTGCCTGCCCGCCCTACTTCCCCAAAGACGAGCTTACGGACAAGTCAATGCGTTTCTTCATCACGGAAATCATCCGCGAAAAAATCCTACTGAACTTCAAGCAGGAAGTACCCTACTCGGTGCAGGTGGAAGTGGAATCGTATGAAGAGAGTGAAAAACGCATTGTCATTAGAGCTGTCATTTACGTGGCACGCGATTCGCAAAAAGCCATCATCATCGGAAAAGGCGGGACTGCCATCAAGAAAGTGGGCAGTCAGGCACGTGCCGACATCGAGGCTTTTACCGGAAAGAAGATTTTCCTTGAGCTTTTCGTCAAGGTTGATAAAGACTGGCGCGACAATGAGACCGAACTGAAACGCTTCGGATACGAGGCGTAACATCCGTATCTCGACAAAAATCACTAATTTTGCACTTTCAAATCAAGAAAAAACCGACCCATGTCCAATATTGTAGCCATAGTAGGAAGACCCAATGTAGGAAAATCGACACTGTTCAACAGGCTGATCAAACAACGCCAAGCCATCGTGGAAGAATCGAGTGGCGTCACTCGCGACAGACATTACGGCAAGAGCGATTGGAACGGTAAGGAGTTTACGGTCATCGACACGGGCGGCTATGTCATCGGTTCCGACGATATCTTTGAAGAAGAAATACGCAAACAGGTAAATCTTGCCATCGACGAGGCTGATGTCATTCTTTTTGTGGTAAATGGTCGCGACGGCATTCATATTCTGGACGAAGATGTGGCCCAGATTCTGCGACAACAGAAAAAGCCCGTGCTGCTCGTCGTGAATAAAGTTGACGAGCCTAACCTTTCCGCCATCGCCACAGAGTTTTACGCTTTCGGTTTGGGCGATCCCTATCCCATTTCAGCCATGACCGGTTCGGGGACCGGCGACTTGCTCGACAAGGTTGCCGAATTGCTTCCTTCCGACACTACCGATCTCAACACCGACCTGCCGCGCTTCACCGTCGTAGGTCGTCCCAACGTGGGCAAGTCCTCACTCATCAACGCTTTTCTCGGCATCGACCGTCATATTGTCACCGACATTGCCGGAACAACACGCGACAGCAACGATACGCACTACAACGCCTTCGGCATGGATTCCATCTTGGTCGATACTGCCGGCCTCCGCAAAAAGAGCAAGGTTTACGAAGACATTGAGTTTTATTCGGTGATGCGTTCCATCCGCGCCATCGAGAATTGTGATGTCGCTATCCTGATGATTGACGCACAAAACGGTTTCGAGGCGCAGGACATGAATATTTTACGCCTCATCGAACGGAACAAGAAAGGACTTGTCGTTGTCGTCAACAAATGGGATTTGGTGGAAAAAGATTCCAACACCCATCTTGATTTCGAACGTCAGATCCGTGAAAAAACGGCTCCTTTCTCTGATTTCCCCATCATCTTTGCTTCCGCCATCAACAAACAACGTATATATAAGGTGCTCGAAACCGCCCATCAGGTGTACGAAAACCGCGAGCGCCGCATCCCTGTGCGCGAGCTTAACGATGTGCTACTCGAAGTTATCAACGCCACTCCGCCCCCCACAGCCTCACGCGGACGTTACCTGCACATCAAGTATATTACCCAGTTGAAAGGACGCACACCACAATTCATCTTCTTTTGCAATCTGCCCAAAGATGTCAAGGACTCGTACATTCGCTTTTTGGAGAATAAAATCCGCGAGAAGTGGAACTTTAACGGCGTTCCCATCCAACTGATTTTCAAGGAAAAATAACACCGTCCTGACAACAAGCCATGGTTGAAGAAGAAAAAACGGTAAGGATGGACAAATGGCTGTGGGCAGCCCGTTTGTTCAAAACAAGGGCTTTGGCTGTCGATGCCATCAAAGGCGGAAAAGTTAAAATAAACGGCCAAGCCATCAAACCCTCACGCGAAGTCAAGGAAGGCGATGTCATCCAAGTGCAAATCGAGCAGCTCCACAAGGTGGTTCAGGTTATGCTTGTCATTCACAACCGCGTGCCTGCCAAGCAATTGAAGGAAGTATATGCCGACCTCACTCCTGCAGAAGAATACGAGCGCATTGACTTCATGCGAGCCTACAAAGCCGAATACCGCGACCGTGGAGCGGGTCGCCCCACAAAGAAAGAAAGAAGACAGATTGAAAGGCTAAAAGAAGAACTGTAGCGCCTGTCACCGAACCGAAATCGTGTCGGACATCCCTCCAAGATTGACACTATCCACCAAATAGCCCTGTTCGTCATAATATTTCCACACGCCACAGCGACGGCCGTCATTGTAGAAGCCCTCCTGAAAAAGTTGTCCCGTAGGGTGAAAAACCGTTGCATGTCCACAGCGCAGTCCGTTTTTGAAAAAACCCGTGCTTTGCACCTTGCCATCTTCGAAAAAACTCTTCCATTCACCTTCACGGTGCCCATCCTGCAAGACACCCGACATTTTCAACGTGCCGTTTTCATAATATTCCTCTTCCTTCACACAGGAACCGCTTCTATCATAATAGCGGACATACTGCGGATTACCATTAGGATGAGTCGATTCAACCTTTTGGGTCAGCTTACCACAGGCTATCATCAACATTGCCAACGCAAAAAAAACAACAATCCTTTTCATATCATATTGATTTTCAGATTCTAATTATCTATCAAACACCAAGCGCTCTCCATGATGTTCCTCATGAAAAATACCGTTTTCATACACAAGATTGCCATTCACAAAAGTATGTGTCACCGTTGAATGGACATTCACTCCTGAATAAGGTGTCCATCCACATTTGGACAGTTCGGTTTCATCGGAGATCAGCTTGTTAGCATTCAAATCCACAAGCACCAAATCGGCATAATAACCCTCGCGAATGAAACCACGACGGTCGATTTGATACAAGACCGCAGGATTGTGGCACATCAGCTGCACCAACAGAGGCAAGTCCAGCCAATCATTACGCATCAGCTCCGACATGATGTCAAAAGCGTGTTGTATGGACGGAAACCCCGACTTGCTCGTGAAGTAATCGCCCGTAAACTTTTCCTCACGCAAATGCGGTGCATGGTCGGTGCCGATGGTATCGATCAAACCATCGCGTAAAGCATGAAGCAAGGCGTTGCGGTCACGGCTTGCCTTGATGGCCGGGTTACACTTGATGGCAAAGCCCTTATCCTCATAACTGCATTCGTCGAACCACAGATAATGCGGGCAGGTTTCCGCTGTTATCTTTTTATCTTTCAACGGAATATCATTCCTAAACAATGACAATTCCGCTTTGGTGGAGACATGCAGCACATGGAGTCTGGCACCAAACTTTTCGGCCATGTCGATAGCCTTGGAGGAGGAGCGATAGCATGCCTCCATGGTGCGGACAAAAGGATGGATGCCCGCATCGGGGATCACCTCTCCCTTTGACACCAAATCTTTACAGCGCACCGTGTTTGCACGTATGATATCCTCGTCCTCGCAATGAGCTGCAATCAGACAAGGGGATTCTCTGAACAAACGCACCAAAACCTCATTCTTATCCACAAGCATATTGCCCGTGCTGGAACCCATGAACAACTTGACGCCACACACGTGCTTGGGGTCGGTTTTCACCACTTCGGCAAGATTGTCGTTGGTGGCTCCGAGATAAAACGAATAATTGGCCAACGACTTCTCCGCCGCAAGGTCAAACTTCTGTTGCAGCAAGTCATGGGTCACGGTTTGCGGGGCGGTGTTCGGCATATCCATGAACGAGGTAACCCCTCCGGCAACAGCCGAGCGGCTTTCGGTATGAATGTCGCCTTTTTGTGTCAGTCCCGGTTCACGGAAATGCACATGTTCATCGATAATACCCGGCAGCAAATATTTCCCACGGGCATCGATAAGTGTTGCATGACCCGCATCGAAATTTTCTCCGGTGTGGAGAATACGGGCTATTCTGCCATCCGAAAGAAAAACACTTGCCACAAAGGTCTCGCCTTCATTGACAAGTGTTGCATTTTTAATATAAAAGTCCATTATACCTTGCGAGGTTTGATCTTTCCTGTGATACCGCGCCAACGCAAATTGATCACGCCAAAAATGGCTTCACGGAAAATACCTTTGCTCATTTTCGACTGTCCTTCGCGACGGTCGGTAAAGATAATCGGTACTTCCTGAATCTTGAATCCAAGCCGCCAAGCCGTATATTTCATTTCTATCTGGAATGCATAACCGACGAATTTAATACGATCGAAATCGATGGTTTGCAGTACCTTACGTGTATAACACACAAAGCCGGCCGTGGTGTCGCGCACCTTGATACGAGTTACTTTGCGCACGTATGCCGAAGCATAGTACGACATGAGAACACGTTTCATGGGCCAGTTCACCACATTCACACCCGTAATGTAGCGTGACCCCACGGAGAGGTCGGCACCATTGGCACAAGCATCGTGCAAACGGATTAGGTCATCGGGATTATGCGAGAAGTCAGCATCCATTTCAAACACATACTGATAGTCACGTTCCAAAGCCCATTTGAAACCGGTAAGATATGCCGTTCCGAGTCCCAATTTTCCGGGACGCTCAATCATAAACAATCTATCCGGAAAATCCGTCATCAACCGCTTCACGATGTCAGCCGTCCCATCCGGACTGTTATCCTCGATAATGAGAATGTCAAAAGCCATCGGAAGATTGAAAACATATCGGATGATTCGTTCAATGTTCTCTTTTTCTTTATAGGTAGGAATGATTACTAAGTTTTCTGACATATTATCTATTTTGCAATTTCAACGTGCAAAGTTCAAAAAAAAATTGCTCACTATCAACATAATTTGAAAAAAAATGCCCAAAACAAAGGTTTTCGTCGGCAAATCATAGCAGAAAAAAAATATCAAGCAATAATGTTGTAATTTAGCCCTCCGAAACGAAACAACATTGATATGGAAAAGACTTATTCGATTGGCATCGACATTGGCGGCACCAACACCGACATCGGCTTGGTGCGCAGCGACGGTGTTTGCATTGCCAAAAGCAACCTTGCCACCAATGAATATGATATTGCTGAGGCTTATGTAGCCGAAATTTGTCATCGCATCAACATGCTGATGCAGCAACAACATATTGCTGCCATTGAAGGCATCGGCATTGCGGCTCCAACAGGAAACTACTACACGGGGTGCATTGAAAACGCCTCGAACCTGAACTTCAAGGGCATCATCCCGCTGCAAGACATGGTCAGAAAACACATTGACGTTCCCGTCACCATCTCGAACGATGCGAATGCCGCCGCATACGGAGAATTGGTTTACGGCGGTGCCAAAGGCCTCAAGCATTTCATCATGCTCACCTTGGGGACTGGCATCGGCAGCGGCATTATCGTAGAAGGCAAGCTGGTACATGGTGCCACAGGCGGTGCGGGCGAGCTGGGACACGCCATCCTCATTCCCGAAGGACGCTCCTGCGGCTGCGGACGAAAAGGCTGCCTCGAAACCTATTGTTCCGCCACCGGCATCAAACGCACTGCTTTGGAGATGATGCGTGACGAACCCTCCTACAAAGGTGCCTTATCGCAAGTAAGCGAAAATGAACTGACAAGTAAGATGGTGAGTGATGCGGCACAAGAGGGAGACCCCTTGGCCATTGCCGTATTCGAAAAAACAGGATATTTGCTCGGCATCGCACTGGCCAACGCTGTTACGTTTTCGGGACCCGAAGCCATTTTCCTCATGGGAGGCCCTGTAAAAGCCGGTGAGCTGCTCATGAAACCACTACGGAAATCCTTTGCCCATCACCTGCTCTACACCTTTGAGAACAGCGTGACTATCAAGGCATCGGAGCTGCCCGGCAATGAAGCCGCCATCTTGGGAGCCGCCGCGCTGACAAAATCGCGAGTGACTATTTGAACTCCTCGTCGAGAAAGCGTTGCGCTTCGGGCATTCCTCCATCACGAGCCTTGCTGATCAACAGCTTGGCGTAAGTCTTATCTTCTTTCACCCCCGACCCAAAGTAATACTGCACGCCGAGGCGGAATTGTGCATTGGGCACTTGTTGCTCAGCCGCTTTGGTCCAGTATTCGATGGCTTTGTCGAGGTTTTTCTCCACGCCTATTCCTCTGAAATAACAGTCGCCCATCTGGCTTTCGGCTATGGCATTCTGGGTGTCGGCTGCCTTTTCCCACCAGATGACTGCCTCGTCAATGCTCTTTGTAGTACCTGCGCCAAAAAAGTAGCAATTTCCCAAATTCAACATGGCTTGAGGATCCTTAAATCCGGCTCCTTTCTCATACCATTCGAACGCTTTTTTGGCATCGGCAACCACGCCCGATCCCGTACGATACAAGTTTCCCAAGGAGTTAAACGATGCCGCATATTTCTGGTCGGACGATTTCATATACCATTCCAGAGCCTTCTCAAAGCTACGTTCAACACCCCACCCTTGCTCGTAGCAACCGCCATAAAGATACTGGTAGCCGGCATCGCCATGTTCCGCCTTATAGCGTATGGAATCGATATTATCCGTCATCTGCTGGGCAAACGATTTTTTTTGGCCACCCATCAGTTGAGACAAATCGATGGGCTTGCCGTCTTCCACCTTAATCGGGGTTTTGGTACCATCGGGACTCACAACGTTAAACTCAGAGATTGGGGATTGCTTTTCCACAGGTACTTGCGGCATCTTATTGGGGATAAATACCTTTTTCGTCGAATCGGCATTTTCGGACTGCTGCTTGCCGTTGTTCTGTTCATTGCAAGAGGTCATCAACATGACAATAACCAAGGCAAATAATATCTTCTTCATATTGAAAACGGATTAATATGATGCAAAAATAAGGCTTTTATACTTTTCAAACGACCTTTCGCAACAAAAACACAATAACAAGCAGAAAGCCGATACACTTTATCATGCCGGATATTGGAACACAATCGAGTTCACCTGCCTTCTATGGCTCCCGATTTCCTTATCTTTCGATGTGCAACTATTCTATTGCAAATCGAAGCCCGACATATCCGCGCACCCCGCTCAACGGTCCCCAAACCATTGACGCATCGAAATCCCTTTTGCTCGGATGGTCGGCAGCAATAATCGGATGCTTCTGGCGGTAATTGGTCAAGTTTTCACCACCGGCATACAGCTCCCATTGTTTACCAAGTTTCTTGGTAACCTGCGCATTGACAATAACATAGGCAGGCGATCTGTCCATATTTTGTCCGGCTGCAACCGCAGTCGCATTGCCTTCAAGCGAGGGCACCCGGCTGTCGCCGTTCAACTGGGCTGTCAAGTCGAACTGCCACGAAGAAAACGCATACGATATGGATAGGAGACCTTTGTAGCGGTTGACAAACGGTTTTTCGCGCAAGCTGTCACCAATGGTCATCTTCACATCATTGTAGCGGAAGGCCAAGGTAAGATCAAAATTCCTGAACAACTCACAATTCGCCTCGATTTGAGCACTGGTGGAATACGACTTTCCATTGAGGTTATAGATTCGGACTTCGTGGACATCTGCATCGCGGTCCAGAACAATTTGATTCACAAAATCGGTGCGGTACACATCTGCCTGAAGGGTGAGTTCCCGCCAGCCAATATCGAAGCCTTTGGCCAGGTTGATGCCGTAATTCCATGCTTCTTCCATCTTTGGTGTTTCTAAAAACCGGATGGCGCGTGCCGACGACATCAAAGCGGAGTTCTCGGCCAACACATTGGGCGAACGGTAGCCTTTACCTGCCGAAAAACGCAATGTCAGCTCCTCGTGGGTATTGAAACGCACATGCAAACGCGGCGTGTATAGCATCTTCCGGTAATAACTGTTGTAGTCAACCCTCATGCCCATGATGATACTCCAATGGCTCTCGTCACTGAAGACATATTCGGCAAAAGAACCGGGAACATGCTCAATACGAGCAGAAGAAGAGTCAAAAGCATATTGGGGCATCAGCAACCCGTAGTCACGTTCACCATAACGCTCTTTATAAAGGTCGTAAGAATAGCTCAACCCCAATGAATACCTATGGTGGTCATTGACGATGTATGAGTCGAACAGCAGATTGGCATAATAGGACGACTGCCTGGCACTGTACCTCCTATGAAAAGTATAGTAAGAACAATGATTGTGGTAAATGATCTGCTGCTGGAGGCCAAGGCTGGTATTGTCACGGTTGAAGAGGATACCTGTCTTGGAAAAAATCTCGTAGCGACGTGTGTTCAAACTGATATGATAGGGCATAAAGCCTTCGGGCAGCTTTTCGTCGATTTGTCCGCCCCTCCGTTTTTCATTCAGTACCTTAAGCCCCCACATGCCTTCGAACCGATCTTTGGCGTAGTTAAAGCGGTAAAAAAGGTTGCCCTGATTCACCATCGGGTCGTCCATGAAGGTGTCTCCATTGTCATCCATCTTCATGAAATTGCGGTTGGCATGACCAAGGAGTATCATGCTGCCGCCCTGTCCCACTCTCCAGCGCGTGTTGAAGTTGATCTCCGTCATGGTTGCCGAGTTGCCATAGAGGTTGAGAAACAATTTCTCACTCTCACCCGCTTCGGGTTTCTTGTAATCCACATTAATCTGTCCGCTGATGGATTCGTAACCGTTTCTCACCGAGGAAGTCCCCTTTGAAATCTGAATGGCATTCATCCAAGTTCCCGGCACATAATTCAGTCCGAAAGTGGCGGCAAGTCCTCTAAAATTCGGCATGTTTTCCGCCATCATCTGACTGTACAATCCGCTTAAACCGAGCAGCTCTATCTGTTTGGCTCCTGTCACAGCATCGCTATACGACACATCGACACTTGCATTGGTTTCAAAACTCTCTGCCAAATTACAACATGCGGCACGGCGCAAGCCTTCACCTGTAAGATGCTCAACGTGAAGCGGATTCATAGAGCTAACGTACGAAGCCTTTCTACGTGCTGCGATCTCCACCTCGCTCAAATGCAGCGAAGTCAACATGATATGGTTGTAGTTGTAATGTTTTTTTTCATCAAAACCATGCACAGTATCACTTTCACCACTAACATGGCTGAAAACGAGACAGCATATTTCAGGATGTAATTCCAACTGATAAAGGCCATCAGCATCGCTAACAGTGCCCATCTGAGAACCCTTCCAATAGATATTCACGCCCGGCAACGCTGAACGTTTTCCTTCAATTATTTCATAGACCACGCCAGAAACGGACTCCTGTGCCGTAGCCAACAGGCTACAACATAACCATAATGATATAAATAATATTAATTTTAAGTTTGTCATCTTTGATTGCATTTAATTCGACTAATCGAAAACCATGTATGCTGCGCTATAATCACAGCATACAACAAAATTCATCCGCAAAAAGCGAATGAAAAAACAATCAAAGAAAGAAAGGTTCGAGTTTCATTTGGGAAAAGAAGGTCAACATTTGCCGACCCGAAACTCGAAAAGCGGCAACTGGACCATAACGCTTCTTAACAATGGCAACAACTTGATGCAACAAATCAATCGAATGGTTTGACAACTGTGCAGTAACTAAACCTGACAGAAAACCTTTCTCAAAAAGGATAGATATAGAAAAGGTGTAGCAATTTGACACCCAATTCTCCGCATCAATATCTTCGCAACAGCATGTCGGTTCGAAATTCTGTATATCTTTTTGATTTTCAGAACAATTCACATCCTCCACTCCCGAACACCCCAGCACTTCACAATGTGTACAGAGAGCCGACACACCATTAGAAACGGCAAAAAAATGATCATCAGCTGAGCAATGGTGAAATGTCAACTGCGAGCCATGACAAACTAACAGCACTAACAGCACCTGTAGCAAACTTCCTATTTTTAACAATCGGTTTTTCACAGCCGGAAACACAATTTCAAAACATACCCATTATCAGATGATTTCGAATCAAATCTTTTTCAAAAACTTCCACTGGAAAATCAGCATGTACAGCACGCCAACGGTGATGGCGGCATCCGCCAAATTGAAGATAGGACGGAAGAAGATAAACCTGCCATCAGGTCCGAATAAGAAATCGGGAAGCCAAGTGGCACTTTCCCGTCCCACATTAATAATCGGGAAATACAGCATGTCCACCACTTTTCCGTGAAGCCACCCTGCATACCCTCCTCCATCGGGAAACAATGTCGCCACTTGCTGGTACGTGCTTTCGCTGAAGATCTGTCCGTAGAAAACGCTATCGATGATATTGCCCAAGGCACCTGCAATGATGAGCGAGATGCCGAACAACACGCCGAACCTTGTATCGCCTTTCCGTGAAAGACGGATCATGACTATAAATAGCACAATCACTGCCAATATTCGGAAGATACTCAGCACCAACTTCATGCCGCCGCCTCCACCTAACCAACCGAAAGCCATGCCTGGGTTTTCGATAAACAACAGATAGAACCAGTTGCCAAAGACAGCGGTTTCCTGCCCAATGGTAAAGTGTGTTTTAATCCAGATTTTCAGAATCTGGTCGAGCAGCAAGACGACAAAAATGACGATAAACGACTTTGTCAAGCCGTGTGAGGCTGTCCTTTTCACTTTTTGCTGTTCTCTTTCAGTTTGGCATCAAGGCAAACTGTGGTGATAGGCACGCAACGAAGCCTTTCCTTGGGGATCAGTTTCCCTGTGACACGGCAAATGCCGTAAGTCTTATTTTCGATGCGCATCAAAGCGAACTTCAGGTTCTGGATGTATTTCTCCTGACGGGCGGCAAGACGGGCGTTTTCTTCTTTCTGTGCCACGGCATAACCTTCCTCAAGAATCTTAAAAGTCGGCGCCGTATCATCAGTGGTGTGCTCTCCACCGGCTATATTGGCTTTGAGGGTCTCTAAATTAGCTTCTGCCTGAGCAAGTTTTTCGAGAATCAACGCTTTGAATTCCTCAAGTTCCTCGTCAGAATAACGCACTTTAGGCTCTTCCATTTTCTTCTTGTTATCCATGATATGTAGTTTTTACATTTTCAACTTAATTGACATGCTAAAATAACACATTTATTCTATCCTTTGTAAGAATCTGATGAAATAATCAGCACTGTTTTTCTATCATCAGTCTAACACTCACGTTTTCAGTCAGTTCATCTGACTCCACATCGGCAGCAAGTCCATCCACCACTTCAATCACGGCAAGGGTTTCGGCACAGATATAGGCTTCGAAATCCCGAACCGCCTGATCGGTCTTCTCGTTCCGTTCGATGAGAATACGGATATGGTCGGTGACTTCGAGACCGCTGTTCTTGCGCAAGGTCTGCACACGGTTGACAATTTCTCGTGCCAAACCTTCGTTGAACAAGGCCTCGTCGATGGTCATGTCGAGCGCCACGGTAAAGTTGTCTTGGGTTGCCACAGCCCAGCCCGGAATGTCGTCAGTAGTGATTTCAGCATCTGATAAAACAAGGTCAACCGGCTGATGGTCGATTTCCAAATGACAGGTGCCATTCTGCTCAAAAGCGCGGATGTCGTCCTGTGACATTTCAGCAAACAAGACGGCTATCTGTTTCATCAGTTTGCCATACCGAGGTCCCAGTGTCTTGAAATTCGGTTTGATTTTCTTCACCAACACATTATTATCCGCACCGAGGAACTTGATATCCTTGATATTAACTTCCGACATGATAAGGTTGGCGACTTTTTCAAGTTGCTGTTTCATGCTGTCGGATGCCACGGGTATCATGATCTTTGACAATGGCTGACGCACCCTGATATTGGCTTTCTTTCGCAACGACAACACCATGGACGAAATTAATTGTGCGGCTTCCATGCGTTCCTCCAAATCCTTATCAATCAACGACTTGTTCGCTATCGGAAAATCCGTCAGATGCACCGATTCAGCCTTGTTATGCTGCGTGGCGTTGTTCAAGTCTTGGAAAAGCTGATCGCTGAAGAACGGGGCAATGGGCGACGACAGGCTTGCAACGGTTTCCAAACAGGTGTAAAGGGTTTGGTATGCCGACAGCTTGTCAGTGGCATCGTCACTACGCCAGAAACGGCGGCGCGACAAACGCACATACCAGTTGCTCAAATGCGCATCTACGAAATTCTGAATATAACGGCCCGCACGGGTCAACTCATAGCTTTGATACGACTCTTCAACGTTGGCAATCAAAGTATTGAGTTCCGAAAGAATCCATCTGTCGATTTCAGGACGCTGGGCAATCGGGATGTCAGCCTCTTCATAGTGGAAACGATCCAAATTGGCATACAGAGCGAAGAAAGCATAGGTATTGTACAAGGTTCCGAAGAACTTGCGACGCACTTCGTCAACGCCGGCCTCGTCAAACTTCAGATTGTCCCAAGGCTGCGAGTTGGTAACCATATACCAGCGCGTGGCATCGGCACCGTAGTTCTCTATCACTTTGAACGGATCCACTGCATTGCCAAGACGCTTCGACATCTTGTTGCCATTTTTATCAAGCACCAATCCGTTGGAAATCACGTTCTTATAAGCAACACTATCGGAAACCATCGTAGCTATAGCATGAAGTGTAAAGAACCAGCCACGGGTTTGGTCAACACCTTCGGCAATAAAATCGGCCGGAAACACATCCTTGCCCAACTGCCCTTCTTTACCCATATAATGATATTGTGCGTATGGCATGGCGCCAGAGTCAAACCAAACATCAATCAAATCCGGTTCGCGGAACATCTTATTGCCTTTGGGCGAAACCAGTACAACACCATCGATATAAGGCCTATGCAAGTCGAAACTGTCATAATCGTTTCCGGCGTATGGATTATCGGTCATGAAACCTGCTCTTACCGATTTTTCTATTTCGTTGCGTAGTTCCTCCACACTGCCAATGCAGATTTCTTCCGTTCCATCCTCGGTACGCCAAATCGGAAGCGGCGTGCCCCAGTAGCGGGAACGCGACAGGTTCCAATCGACCAAATTTTCAAGCCAGTTGCCGAAACGGCCTGTTCCTGTGGCTTCAGGCTTCCAATTGATGGTCTTGTTCAATTCTATCATCCTGTCTTTCAAGGCCGTTGTATGGATAAACCAGCTATCCAACGGATAATAAAGCACCGGCTTGTCGGTACGCCAGCAGAAAGGATAGCTATGCGCATGTTTCTCGATTTTGAAAGCCTTGCCTTCCATTTTCATCTCGATACAGAGGCGCACATCCAAGTTTTCAGCCTTTGCCGCCGCTGCTTCATCGTACTTTCCGTTTACGGTGAACTGAGGGTCGTAGGCGTTTTTCACCCATTGCCCGGCATATTTGGCATAATCTTCCTTAACGCACTGAGCTACAAAATCATCGCGCAATTCATCGAGGTTCCAATATCTTCCTGAAAAATCGACCATGGGGCGTTTTTCATCCCTTTTGGTTACAAGGAACAAACTCGGAACACCGGCTGCATTTGCCACTTTGGCGTCGTCGGCACCAAAAGTCGGTGCGATATGGACGATTCCCGTTCCATCTTCTGTGGTGACGTATGCACCGGGAATGATACGGAATGCTTCCTCCTTGCGGTTGGTAATGCCATTGGCATCCATAGAGACAGGATCCGCCCACGGGAAGAGTTGATCGTAGTGCATTCCGATCAGGTCTTCCCCCGTAAACTCGGCAACGATGCGATAGGGCAACACCTTGTCGCCCACTTTATAGTCTTCAAATGCCAGTTCCTCGCCTTGAGGATTAAAATAAGCCTCCAAACGCGCCTTGGCCAGCAAACAGGTCATCGGGTCGCCCTTATACGGATTGAGTGTCTCCACTGCCACATATTCAAACTTCGGTCCAACACACAATGCCGTATTCGACGGCAAGGTCCAAGGAGTTGTCGTCCAAGCAAGGAAGCAAAGGTTTTCGCTAAAAGGCGCGGTTGCCTTTTCCTTGAGTTTCTGCACCACCTTGTGCCCATCGTCGATAATTCTGAACTGTGCCGTGCAGGAAGTGTCTTTCACATCGCGGTAGCAGCCCGGCATGTTCAGTTCATGCGAGCTTAGCCCCGTCCCTGCCGCAGGCGAATAAGGCTGAATGGTATAGCCTTTGTAAAGCAAACCCTTGTCGTACAGCTTCTTCAACAGGAACCACAGCGTTTCGATATACTCATTCGTGAAGGTGATGTAGGGATCATCGAGGTTGACCCAATAGCCCATCTTACGGGTCAGGTCATCCCACAAATCCTTGTATTTCATCACTTCTTGACGGCAAGCCTGGTTGTAGTCGTCCACACTGACTTTCTTGCCGATGTCTTCCTTGGTGATACCCAAGTTTTTCTCCACGCCCAACTCCACAGGCAGTCCATGCGTATCCCAACCCGCCTTACGCGAAACATGTTTCCCTTTCAAGGTCTGGTAACGGCACACAATATCCTTGATGGTACGTGCCATAACATGGTGAATGCCAGGTGTTCCGTTTGCCGAGGGCGGTCCCTCGAAAAACACAAAGGCGTTGTCTTTGTCGCGGCTGTCGAGGCTCTTCTGAAAGATTCCGTTTTCTTCCCAAAAGCGACGGATTTCGTCTGCCGTTTCGGTCAGGTTGAGCTGTTTATATTCCTTATAGCTGTTTTTCATCGGATTTGAAAAATTAAAGCCACAAAATTACAAAATATCGCCGAACCTGAAACGGATTTTTAGAAGTTGTTTAAAATTCTTACAATGAAAGCCTTACCACTGTCCCAAAAAGTCTTGGGGGCATTTCGAAAAGAAACACCCCCAAGACGATATGACAGATGCGCATAGCCGTCAAAACAGCAAGAAATCAGGAGCCAAGCACCTCTATTTCATCCACAAATATCCATGCAGGATTGCCATAACCCAGATGTCCTTCGGGCAAATCGTGACCGCTGATGACGACTTCGACATAACGCGCTACGACAGGGTCAAAATGTAGTTCATAAGTCTTCGGGCCGTCAGCGGCATTCCATTCAAGGACGGGATAGGTCTCTGATGCCACTTCCTTGAAATTCGCGCCATCGTTAGAAACCAGCACACGCGCTGACTTCGGATTGTATATCCAGTCGTTTTTCAGCACATTGGCATCAAAACGCACGCTGCTGATATTTTCTTCCGTCAACAAATCGATCGTAGCATCCAAATCTTCACCCCAAAAACCAATCCATCTTCCGGTCTTGTAGTTTGCAGCCCCCTTTCTTGCATCAACAAGAGTGGACGCACCAGCGTATGTATAGTTTTTATGCGGTGGCACTCGCAAGGTGACGGGTTTCATAGAAGACTTGGCAAACTGAAATTCGGTCTGATATTCACTCTCTTGTCCCGATGGCCGTATCACGATGGCGCGAAACCGGCAGCTTTCCCTGACATGCACCGGAGAAGTGTAGCGAATCCCATTACGCGGGTCGCTGCCATCCAAAGTATATAACACATCTCCTTCGCCATATTTTGAAAGTGTCACCACAAGGCAAGCCGAATCCATGTCAACTCTTGTTTTCACATCAAGATCGAAAATATGAGGGGCATAGAAATAGCCACAACGGTCATACAAAGCGGCGAGATGAAAACATCGCGACACAAAATTCTCATAATCACGCTGTTCTGGATTACACCATTGCAATTCCGCCAAAGCAGCCATGCGAGGCATGGCATTGTACTGCACATAATGGAATTTCGGGATATGCTCAGTCCAAATGTTGCCTTGTGCGCCGATGATATGGGCTTGTTCCGCTTCGGTAAGCACATCGGGGTGAGGCTCAAACGAATACACACGCTCGACCGGCAGGTAGCCTCCCTGCAAAATCGGCTCATCTTCGGGATTTTCGGTTTGACAATAGTCAAAATAAAGATGGGATGTGGGCGACATCACCACATCGTAACCTTTACGCGCTGCCTCAATGCCTCCTTCAACGCCACGCCAGCTCATGATGACCGCATCTTGCGACACATCGCCTTCCATAATCTCATCCCATCCGATGATACGCCGTCCGCGTGACTTGACGAACTGCCCCATGCGATTCATGACATAGCTTTGCAGGTAGTCCTCAGCCGAAAAACGTCCGTCGCCATGCAATCCCAACTCCTTGATTTTCGCCTGACACTTCGGGCATTCTTGCCAACGGATCTTCGGGCATTCGTCTCCCCCAACATGGATCAACTCAGAAGGAAAGACACCTATCACTTCGTTCAGCACATCTTCAAGAAAGAGCATGGCTTTTTCATTGCCGGCGCATATCACATCTTCCGAAATCCCCCATTGCCGCCACACTTCATAAGGACCTCCGGTGCATCCCAATTCAGGATACGAAGCCAATGCCGCCTGCATGTGCCCTGGCAAATCAATCTCGGGAATAATGGTAATGTAACGTTTGGCGGCATAGTCCACCAAGTCTCGCAACTGATCCTGAGTGTAATAGCCCCCGTGTCGTATCGAATCGAAAAGTGTGGTGCTAAATCCTATGGCCGTGCCATTGCGGTAGGCTCCAATTCGGGTGAGTTCAGGATATTTCTTGATTTCCATGCGCCAGCCTTGATCTTCGGAAAGATGCAAGTGAAAACGGTTCATGTTGTGCAAGGCAAGCATGTCGATATAGACTTTCAATGAATCAAAAGGCATGAAATGGCGACACACATCCAAGTGCATACCGCGATAACCAAAAAGCGGATGGTCGGTGATGGTGGCGCAAGGCAATGTAACAGCCTTTATCGCTTCACCAACAGGCATTGCCTTTCGCAGGGTCTGGATGCCGTAAAACAAACCCGCCGCATCAGAGCCTATCAAGGTGATGCACTTCGGTTCCACAGTAAGACAGTAAGCCTCGGTCTGCTCAAAAGCAGCTGCATCGATGCCAAGATGTATGCCCGGCTCCTCCGTGTCATTTTCTTCTACAACGGGCAGTTTTTCATGCAAAATATCGGCAATATAAGAAGACAGCATCTCTGCATTATTACGAATTTCATCCTCTTTCGGCGGAAAGAAAATGGGCGTACCGGCTTTCAACACAAAACCGTCTCCCTCTGCCAAAACGATTTGCTTCGGAAGGGGAACTATGTCATAAGTAGCTTTTACAGAAGGTTCACGGCTGCACGACAGCAGCAAACATGACAAGGCGAAAAATAGGATTCTGTTTTTCATCGCAATTCAATTTTTCGCAAATTTAGAAATTTACGACACACGCCTACAAAAGCCTTGCAAAAAAAAATCGAGTGTCGTTTTCTTATTCTTGAAAATACACCCTTTTCACCCGTTGCGATATGCTGGTCATGATTTCGTATGGAATGGTTTGACAGGCTTTGGCGATGTCGCTGACGCTATGTTCGGCATCGAAAATCACCACGGTATCGCCCTCCTTGGCTTCAACGCCATCCAAATCGATCATACACATATCCATACAGATATCGCCAATCACGGGAACCTGACACCCGTTGACCCAGAACTTTCCATTGCCATTGCCCAGCAGTCTCGAAAGTCCGTCAGCATAGCCAATAGGGACAATGCCGATACGTTTTTCATGTGTGGCATGACCGCGTCGATTGTAACCTATGCTATCGCCTGCCGGAATTTCCTTAATCTGATTGATGGTAGTCTTCAGCGACACCACGGTCTCTAATGCACCTTTATCCGCCTCGCAGGTCGGAACGCCATAAATGCCGATTCCGAGGCGCACCATATCGAACTGGTATTTTGTAAAACGCGTGATGCCGGCCGTATTCAGGATATGGCGCAACACTTTGTAAGGAAACGCCTTCACAATCATCGAGCTAACCTCGTCGTACAACTCAATCTGCCGCAGGGTGAACGCATCCTCATCGGGATTGTCGGCAGTCGCCAGATGCGAGAAAACACTTCTCACATGCAACAACGGATTGGCTTCGATGCGGCGTATCAGTTCGGGAATTTCATGTTTGGCAAAGCCAAGACGGTGCATACCCGTATCGAGCTTGATATGGATGTTCAGCGGCATTTGCGCCCCCATCGAATCAAGTGCACGTTCGATAAAGGAAAGGTTGCGGAAACTAAACACCTCCGGTTCAAGATCGTATTTGATAATGTTGTCATAACTGTTGACTTCGGGACTCATCACCATGATGGGCAGCGTGATGCCGGCGCGACGCAATTCAACGCCTTCATCGGCAAAAGCAACGGTCAGATAATCGGCATGATGGAACTGAAGCACATTCGACACCTCATAGTTGCCGCTGCCATAGCCAAAAGCCTTGACCATAACCATAAGTTTGGTTTCAGGCTTGAGTTTGGAACGGTAGTAGTTCAAGTTGTTGACCAAATGATTGAAATTGATTTCAAGCACCGTCTCATGCGCCTTCTCCTGCAACTCCATGCCTATCTGTTCAAACTCGAACGCCCGGGCACCTTTCAGCAGTATGGTCTGGTTGCGAAACTTGGAGAAAGGGAATTGCATCATAAAAGCATTCACGGTAGGATAGAAATAGCTTTTCATCTGGAACTGCTTCGCCTGTCGCGAAATGGCCTTGCCAATGCCAATCAACATATCCACGTTCTTGCTTTCGATAATATGAGCGATTTCGGCATACAAGTCCATCTCATCGCGTCCGCTTTGCAGAATATCGGACAAAATCAAAGTCCGTGACTTATGTTGCTGTTGCTGGTTCATCACATCAAGCGCAATGCTCAACGAGTTGACATCGGAATTGTAATAGTCGTTGACCAGCGTACAATTATTGATCCCTGCCTTGATTTCAAGACGCATGGCTACTGATGCCAATGCCAAAAGGCGTGCGGAGATATGGTTTTCGGGCATACCAAGAAACAATGCCGTGGCTATGCAATGTATGGCGTTTTCGATGGAAGCATCGTCAGAAAACGGAATGCTAAACCGCATGTTTTGCTCCTTAAAAACACAACTTATATCGGTTTGCTTATCTCCCTTTTCTATTGCTTCGATAAACAAGTTGCATTCGGGCGACTTGCTGCTCCAAGTAAACAATTTTACAGTGGTGGCAAGACCCGAACGGATCAGCACCTGCTGGATGTTTGGATGGTCCATGCAATAGATCAGCGTATCGACACGCTTAAAAAGATTCAGCTTCTCACCCGCCTTTTGTTCCCGGTTGATAAAATTTTCATCATGTGCCTGACCGATATTGGTGAAGATACCTATCGTCGGCTGAATGATTTCCTGCAAGCGCGACATTTCGTTAGGCTTGGAAATACCTGCTTCGATAATAGCGAGGTTGTGGCTTTCATTCATCTGCCACACCGACAAAGGAACGCCCACCTGAGAGTTATAGCTTTTCGGACTGCGCACTATGTTATAGTCAGGGCCGAAAAGCTGCGCCAGCCATTCCTTGACAATGGTTTTGCCGTTGCTACCCGTGATGGCGATTACCGGATAGCCGAACCGTGCCCTGTGGTGCGCCGCCAAGGTCTGCAAAGCATCCAAGGTGCTGTCAACTATGATGAAAGAAGCATCCGATAACGTCGTTTCCGGCAAATGTTGAACCACAAAGGCGCGAACGCCTCTTTCATAAAGCTCACCGATATAGCGGTGACCATCATTGCGAGCGCTGGTAAGTGCAAAAAACAAAGTATGGGCAGCATCGACCAACTGTCGGCTGTCGATAAGCAAATCGGTGACAAGGACACCATTATCATTTCCAGTAAGCTGTCCGCCAACGATTTCCGAGATACTACTCAGGGTATATTGCTGATGTTGCATGGCTCAAAATTGAAACTGCAAAGGTACTTGTTTTTACATGGTGGGCAAGCGAAAACGACGGAATAATTCACAACGTATTTTTCCACCGATAGCCGAGGCGTTGCAGTGCTATGGCGACTCCAACAGCATACATGGCGTTCACCGCATGGGCAAACAGATGAAAAGCCCTCACACTTTGCGGCTCGGCGTTTTCGTTGCGAATGAAACCGATGGCGGCAGTGGCACACTCGCTGAGTAAATCCGCCAAAGCCACAGCCTCTTTCCCGTCAAGCACCATGCCGAGCAGATTCTGGGTGATGTGTTCGTCCATATCGTCGAATCCTCTTTTACCATGAAGGCTTTCGTAAGGCAAATGGGAACAGGCCTGCCAATCCTTATCCCACCACGTGGCGACAGCCATACCCACATAACCCGCCCATGCAACAGCAACCATGGGATACTCCGCCACCTGTGAAACAGCGTCAGCCATGTAATTGGGAGCAAACTCCTTCCAACGTTGGTTAATATCATCGGAATGAAGCAGTTGTCCTTCAAGATAGTGGCGTGCCGTACAAATGCGCACCATTTCGTCGCAAACACGCCGTTCAAACATTTCGTAATACAGCTTGTCGTCCATAAGATGCTATTTTGCGGCAAAAATAATCAATCCGTGGTTGCCCAGTCGCCTGACACTGCGAATCTGCACGGAAGTTCTTATTTTCTTTGCGCGACCATGTTATTAATAATCACTATTTTTGCGGCCACAAACTGTGAATGTCATGTGGAGAAGCATTCTTTTAAGGATTGAATTGACCAATTCCTTTATCATGAAGTTCCTGAAATTCTGCGTTGTAGGATTTTCGGGTGTCATTGTCAATTTTGCAGTCACCTACCTCTGCAAGGAAATCATGAAACTCAACAAATATGTGAGTAACATATTGGGTTTTATCATTGCAGCCACAACAAACTACTTCCTCAATCGCATCTGGACTTTTGAAAGCAGTAATCCACAAGTCGGCATAGAGTATGCCAAGTTTTTCGCCGTGTCGCTCATCGGAATGGGCATTGACACCCTGACGGTATATGTACTGCACGATAAAATGAAATGGAATTTCTACCTCAGCAAGTTGTTTGCTGTCGGTGTGGCCACCTTGTGGAATTTCTTCGGAAACTATCTGTTCACCTTTGCCTGATAGAGCGAATATCCGGCACAACGTATATTGAAAAAGAGGCGATTATCCTCCATTGACGGTTCTAAGAAGCTGTTTTGAATTCTTACAACAAAGTTATTATTGAATTATTTCGGAATTTTTTTTCCTTTGTTTTCGGTTGATTTGATGGTCTTTTTGGCTCATTTTGCCCATTGTCTCGCTCACATAGCCCGCTATGTCACGCTCCACAATGAACAAAATGTACTCAAAAATCCCTATCAACTCAATCCGAAACCATTCAAAACAGCTTCTAAAGCACAGTGCTTATTCCCTTGCCAAAGTATCGAAAGTAAAAGGCATCAGTATTTCAACGCTATCGAAAGCTACGATTGGACCTTTTGCCCCTTGACAGAGTATCCGGATGGGTTGTTTGTAACGGCTCTCCACCTCTGCCATCACCTGACGACAAGCTCCGCAAGGTGCGACAGGGCTGCTAATATCTATCTCCGTTGAGGTTGCCGTAATGGCAAGGCTTTCCACTGCTATTCCCGGAAACTGAGCTTGAGCGCGAAACAACGCCACCCGTTCGGCACACAAACCACTCGGATATGCGGCGTTTTCTATGTTGCAGCCCGTCACCGTTTCGCCATTTGCCATCCTGACCGCAGCCCCTACCTTAAATCTTGAATAAGGTGCGTATGCAGATTGAGCGGCATCATGCGCAAGATGCAACAATGCAGCATCCTGGTCTTTTAACTCATCCTCATTGTCATAAACAAAATATGGCAATACAAACTGTTCTTTTTTCATGGCAATTGCGATTTAATCGTCCTATTTCCGCAAGAATGCCGGCTGCACCGAGGTAGAGCCAGAAGGAATAATGCATTGAAAAAAGCATAGAAAGTAGCTCCAGCCTGTGTTTCAATGGTATCTTCCGGAAACATAGACAGCAGAATGATACATAGGAATATGGTATATAAATAGGTGCGGTTAGTCCGCGACGAAAGATACGGGAAAAGCAAGACAAACAAAAAAAGCAGCAGCCCGACAGCACCAAACCCTACCATTATCGCCAAATACTGGTTATGTGCCCGATGCCGGTATTGCGGAACCAATGGAGATTGCAGTTCGTCATACGCTTGACTGAAAGCCATGGGAAGGTCTCCCGTTCCCACACCCAACAAAGGGTGTTGACGTATCAAGTAGAAAGAAGCCTTCGTGTATTCCAAACGTTGCGAAAGCGATCCGCCATTGGGGTCGTGGTTTCGCCTATAACGATTGATTTCATAAATCGCCACAGAAAGCCGTGCACGAAGTCCGTGATGCCTCCAATTGTTATAATTGGCAACACCTTGCTCGATATTACGGATGTCCTCGTCGGTCAAAGCCGCCACACCTTGGGCATCTTTTCGCAATCCCTTTGATGTCAGATAGCGTGACAAGGTCGGCAAAATCCTTTCACCATCATAGGTGTCGGCCTGAATATCCACTTGGCTTCGCTGCTTCCAAGCCTCATAGAGTTCCGGTTCACAATAATAAAGTCCGACATAACGGCCATCTTCCAAAGGAAAATGAACCGTGTCGTGCAAGTATGGGTTACCCAAGGCCGTATGCGTTTCAAGATTCTCGAAATCAACATGTTCAGCCTTTACCATCGGCTTGACAAAACGATACAGCAACACTGCCGTAATCAGAGGAACAGCAATGAGCAGCACCGACATGACGAAACGGAAAGCAGCACGTCCCCGCACTTTGAAAAAAAGAAACAACAAGCTGACGGCCGACAAGGCAAGAAACACGACATAGCTCGACAAAGACTCGAGAATATAGAATTGAACGAACAGCCAGACGACCAGCAACAGACAAAGTACATTTATCCACCACTTGAAACGGCATTTGAAACAATAATAACCGATGATGAAAATGCAAAAGACAATTTGCAGCGAGAACCTGATATGGCTGATAAACCGTGAAATCTCACGCACATCTTCATAATCGTGGCGCACATATTTGGCAAAGCTGAACCATGTGGCGATAAAAACCGAAAGCACATAAAGCAAAAGCAACACATCGCGCTGTCGGCGGTTCAATGGCGGCATAGATGAAAAGATCAGCGGCAACAGCAGCAGAGGCAGTTTGATACGCAGGTCTTTGAGGGCATAGTGCACGTCGCTTGAATAAAACAGACCTACCACATGAAGCAGATACAACGACACCAGCACGACGGCTATCCTGTTCCTGAAAAACACACGTATTTTCGCACGCACATTTTCACCAGTCAGTCTAAAACCTTCCTTGATTTTTACACCCAAAGAAACCTCCCGAAAGGAGGATAGGCGTGCCGAAAGACCATCAAACAGCCAAACGCCAAGCAAAAAAAACTGCGCGACACTCATCAGAAACGGCGACAAGGTCAAACCGATGGCCAGCAACGCCAGCCCAATGAAGTAAGGACTCATCTCTGATTTCGATATCATCGCATAGGTTTTCACACAATCGTTTTTTACGGTTTCAAAATGCTTCCGTATTCGTCTTTCCCATTGGTATCGAGCAGGATTTCAAATGCGCGTTTCAACTCCGGGTCTTTCTGCAACGACCACACAACACGTCCCACCTGATAATAATAACGTCCTACAATCTCCGCACAAAGCAGGTCTTCAATATCGGAACGGTTTTTCAGCAGGTCGTTTTCTTTGTCGGAAGCAAGCACGTCCTCCAATTGTTTCAGTTCAGGCTCGATTTTTTCAAGATACCCTTCGTCTTTGGCAGATTTCCGCATCTGGGCAAGATTCTTCTCCGATTCTGTCGTATAAGTGAAGTTCTTATCCTTTACAAATTTCATAAAATCGCGGTAGGTATCGTCGTCAATGCGAAAAGCCTGCGCCGAGTCTATGGTTTTGTGTTCATGGTAAAACTTGGTGGCATAATCAAAAATCAGGCTCTTCGCATAAAGATACATGGTGACCGTAGCAAACTTATCAGGGGTGATTTTCACATCGGGTGTAATGCCGTGACCCTCATACACAGTACGCCCGTGTATGGTGGTAAAAGCCTTTCCTATGGTATCGCTCTTTGTGCCGAGGCTGTCTTTCTTATGCGAATAGTCGATTTCCTGAATGCAACGTCCACTGGGGATATAGTATTTGGCCACAGTCACCTTCATTTGTGTGTTGTATGCCAAGGGCAGAATGTTTTGCACCAATCCCTTCCCGAAAGTACGCTGGCCGATCACTACGCCGCGGTCGTAATCCTGAATGGCACCCGCCACAATTTCGGAAGCCGAAGCGCTGCTGCCATCAACAAGGATGACCAAGGGCAAATTCTCGTCCACGGGGCTGTTTGTGGTCTGATACACATTCGCCGTATTGACGGCCTTACCCCTTGTCGAGACCACCGGTTGCCCCTTGGGAATGAAGAGGTTTACAATATCGACGGCCTCATTCATCAATCCGCCGCCATTGCCTCGCAAATCGATGATAAAGCCCTTCAGAACGTGCGTTTTTTTCATGCCGACAAGTTTTTCCTTGAGTTCGGCAGCGGCTCCTTTTGTAAATCCGCCAAGCGACACATAGCCGACGCCATTGTCAAACACGGTGGCATAAGGAATATTGTCGATTTTCACTTTTTCACGTTTCAGGGTCTTATCGAGCGGCTTATCCTGCCCGTAACGTTTGATTTTCAGTTTCACCTCTGTTCCGGGTTGTCCCTTGAGCAACTCGCTCACTTCAGACGTAGTCTTTTTATGCACGTCGATGCCGTTCACCTGGAGAATGGCATCACCGGCAACAAGCCCGGCCTTCTGAGCCGGAAAGCCATAATACGGATCGGAAATGCGAACATATTCTCCGTCGTATTGTATCAAGGCCCCGATGCCACCGTATTCTCCTGTGGTGATGAAACGCGCCGTCTCTATCTCCGATTCGGGGATGAACACCGTGTAAGGGTCAAGCCCTTCGAGCATGGCGTTAATTGCCGCTTCATTCAGCTCGCCGGGATTGATTTCATCGACATAGTTCAGATTCAGTTCGCGAAACAAACTGTTGTAAATGTCGATGCTTTTCGAGATTTCAAAATTGTTCTGTTTTTCCTGAGCCGGCATGGACAGAGAAAACACCAGAAAGGAGAGACATAATGCAATAATGCCTTTTTTCATTACAATTGGTTTTTTACGGGACAGGGTCATAGCCACTACCGCCCCAAGGATTACACGATAACACTCTTTTGACTGTCAGCCAGCCGCCTTTTATGGCGCCATACTTCCTTAAAGCCTCGATGCCATAATTTGAACACGTTGGCGTATAGCGGCAGTTGCGACCGATATAGGGCGACAAGGTCACCTGATAGATACGGATGAGCAGGATGAGAAAGTCGGCGGGCAAACGCAAAATACGCTTCATAGCTTCTTAATTAATATGTGGACTGCCTTTTTCGTCTTTTCAAACATCTCGGTGTAGGAATGAATCAGTGTTGCATTGTAAACCAGCGCCACGTCAACCGATATGTTTTTCCTTTGACAAACGCTATAAAGCACCGATTTATTTTTGCGCCACGACTCCCGTATCAATCTTTTCACACGGTTGCGCTTAAAGGCGTGATGAAAACGTTTTTTTGAAACCGACAGCAGCAAACGGCACGTCACGGGATTGTCTTCGCTTGGATAGGCATGAAACACGACGCGGTAGGGATATATAGAAAAGCCCTTTCCTTTCTTGAAAAGGGAATCTATGTCTTTTTCCAAACAAATCCGTTCGTATTTTGGAAAGTTTTCCTTTGCCTGCATGAGCTGTCAATATCAGTCCGCAAAAATAACACTTTTTGAAAGAAATGATGCGGATTCTCTACTTGTTTCAACAACACGAGCATCGGACAACACCCCGACAGCATCAAAAAGCCTAAGCCTCTTGATTCTATCCCAAGCAAAAAAACAAATGAAAATCCGACAGCGCGACTGCGATTTACTTCTTCTTACTCAGCTTTGCTTCTGCTGCCAAATAAGCCTCGATAGCCATGGTCATGGATGGGGTTTCAGCAGTAGGCGCAATAATGTTCAACTCAAAGCCAGCATCGGTGATTGCCTTGCATGTGGCACTGCCGAATCCGCCGATAACGACATCTTTCTGCTTGAACTTCGGGAAATTGGCGACAAGTGAATCTATTCCTGCGGGGCTGAAAAACACCAGCATGTCATAGTCGGCGATTTTGATCTTGTCTTTCAAGTCAGCCGATACCGTGCGGAAAAGAGCCGCTTTTGTGACATTAAGACGGGCTGCCGTCATCAAAGCCATGTTGGCATCGGAGCTGATATCGGAACAGCAGTACAGGAAACTCTCCTCCTTGTGCTTTTTCATGATTTCAAGCAAGTCGGGAAAGGTCTGATTGCCAAAGAAAACCTTACGCTTACGATATTGTACGTAGCGCTGCAAGTATAATGCAGTGGACTCGTTGATACAAAAATACTTCAGTGTTTCGGGAACGGCATAGCGCATTTCCTTCGACACTCTGAAGAAATGATCAACGGCATTACGGCTGGTCAGTATGACCGCAGAATGATCGGTCAGCTTAATATGCGCCTCACGAAGCTCACTTGCCGTAATATCTTCCAGTTTAATGAATTTTTCAAACGTGAAGGTGACACCGTACTTTTTCTCCATATCGCCGAAAGGCGTTTTGGCAACATCAGCAGGTTGTGGTTGCGACACCAAAATATTCTTCGTCTTCATTCATTCTCTGTATTATACGACTTCCAACAATAAATAAATCCAGAAAACAGCAGGTGTTACATGACGGAACCCGTTGTTGCATAACGTATTCCAGCTGCAAGCAGCACTGTCATCGGGACGATTTCGAGGCTGCAAAGATAGTAAAAAATATAGAACGAATGAATTTTGGTAGCGACTTTGATTTCGAAGAACCCCATGAAGAAACGCATCAACACACCGATAGCGACCAATCCCACCCCTGTCCATACGACCATGGAATAAGGATTATATACGAGCAACCACAAAACAGGCTGCATGGCCAAAATGCTGAATGAAGTCACAGACAACTGCACGGCGGAAAGGCGAAGGAAAGCTTCCTTGGTATGAAAAAGCCAAGTGATGATACGCAAAACCAAATACCGCAGCACCAATAACAACGCCACGCTACCGCATATCATGGCAAAAACGACAACGCCATTATAACGTTCCACATCGTGTGACAACGCCACCAGCGACTTCTGGACAAACAGCCCCATAAGTGCCACATAAATGATCAAAGACGAGAAACCGATGAAACTACGCCTTGGCAACCATTCACGCAACAACTGGTTGGTCTGCGCCACGCCACCGGGAACAGAAAGCAGTTGGCGAAACTGACGGGGAAAGAGTTGCTTATTGACCACTACAGCAAGCAACGCCACCGCAAGCACCATCAGGTTCCAACCCATCAAGGCTTCGTGCGTGACACGAGGAAGCGGATTGATGGCACCATCAAAACCCGAAGTGACGAAATGCGTGTTTAAAGTGTCAAACACTGTATTCACCGATGAAACACTGTCGCATATCTGTATTGTATCAAGCATTTTTCAACTGTTCGCGGCGACAAAAATAAGGATTTTTCCAAGAGCGGTACGGCAAGATTGAAAAATGATTCCTTTCGGGATCGAATCATCAAAAGCCAGCTTCCACTCAAAAAAAACGCTTTCATTAACTCCCTTTTGCATGGAGAAAAAAATATTAAAAACCTCTTGCCGCGTCCACATAACTTTACTATTTTTGCAAGTTCAACGCTTCCATCAGGAAGATTACCCACTAAGTTAGGAAACCAATTTTTACAGTACAGCAAAATGGATATTATTCAGGAAATCATTAAGGATGCACAATCCAAAAGACAGCGTATTGTGCTCCCCGAAGGCGACGAACCCCGCACGTTGAAAGCCGCCGACCAATTGATTGCCGACAAAGTTGCCGACATCATACTCATAGGCCCCATCGAGAAAATTAAAGCCATGGCCGTAGAGTTCGGGCTGAAAAACATCGAAAAGGCGCAGATCATTGACCCCAAAAACAACCCTGACAAAAACAAGTATGCCGAGTTGCTTTATGAACTGCGCAAGAAAAAAGGGATGACACCGGAACAAGCCGGACAGATGGTCGAAGACTTCATGTATCTCGGAATCCTGTTAGTGAAAGCCGGCGATGCCGACGGTTTGGTGAGCGGTGCGCGTAGCACCACGGGCGACATGCTGCGTCCTGCATTGCAAATCATCAAAGCCCTTCCGGGCGTGTCGTGCGTGTCGGGTGCTTTCATTATGTTTTTACCTGAAGGCAGCCCTTATGGCACCGATGGCAGAATGGTGTTTGCCGACTGTGTCGTAACGCCCATGCCCACCACCGAACAATTGGCGGAAATCGCCATTTGCACCGCCGACACCGCCAAGAACATCGCTCAAATCGAACCGGTGACGGCCATACTTTCTTTCTCGACCAAAGGATCGGCACAGCACGAATCTGTCGATAAGGTGATTGAAGCAACAAAATTAGCGAAACAACAGCGCCCCGACCTGATTCTCGACGGCGAACTTCAAGCCGATGCCGCCCTTGTCCCCTCCGTCGCCGCCACCAAAGCCCCGGGAAGCCCGGTAGCAGGAAAAGCCAACACTTTGGTTTTCCCCAACCTCGAAGTGGGCAACATCGCTTATAAGCTCGTACAACGTTTGGCAGGAGCCGAGGCAATAGGTCCTGTGCTTCAAGGACTTGCCATGCCATGCAACGATCTCAGCCGCGGCTGTTCTGTCGATGACATATACAAACTCGTAGCCATCACTTGCAATCAAGCCATCGCTCAAAAAAAGAAAGCGTAACGTTTTGACAGCAAGATTGGAAAATCCATCACATTCATTAATTCTAAATCAAAATCAATGAAAATACTTGTCTTAAATTGCGGCAGTTCATCCATCAAGTACCAGTTGCTCGAAATGGAAAGCTCCGACAAAAGCACATTACTGGCCAAGGGCTTGCTCGAACGCATCGGTCTCGAAATGGGCGAATTTACCCACAAGTTCAACGGTGAGAAGCATTATGAACAGCTTCCCATCCCCAACCACACGGAAGGCATCAAGATTGTGTTGAACGCCTTGGTCGATCCGAAAATCGGCGTCATCAAGGACTTGAAGGAAATCGGCGCAGTGGGACATCGTGTGGCACATGGCGGAGAACTGTTTCCAAAGAGTGTCCGTATCGATGAAAAAGCCATCGCCGGCATCGAGTCCCTCGTTGACTTGGCTCCGCTTCACAACCCGGGCAGCCTGCAAGGCATTCGCGCCATGCAAAAAGTGATTCCCGGCATCCCGATGGTAGCCGTGTTCGACACCTCGTTCCATTCGACAATGCCTGCCAAGGCCTACTTATATGCCATTCCTTACGAATACTATGAAAATTACCGTGTCCGTCGTTATGGTTTTCACGGTACAAGCCACAAATATGTGGCGGAACGCTCCGCTGCTTTTGCAGGAAAGGACTGGAAGAATTGCAAAATTGTCACCTGTCACTTGGGCAGCGGTGCCTCGATTGCTGCAGTTGAAAATGGCAAATCGGTAGAAACTTCCATGGGATTCACGCCTGTTGAAGGATTGGTCATGGGCAGCCGCACAGGCGACCTCGACCTTGGCGCTTTCATGTATATCATGGACAAGGAAGGTTACAACACCAAGGAAATGAACACCTTGGTCAATAAAAAATCCGGATTGGTCGGAATTACCGGAGGCAAGCAGGACATGCGTGATGTGCGCGAAGGCAGCGTAAATGGAGACACCCGCTGCACCTACGCTTTCAACATGTTCGCCCATCGCGTAAAGAAATACATCGGTGCCTACATGGCCATTATGAATGGCGCCGACGTACTCGTTATGACCGGTGGCATAGGCGAAAACGCTTGGTTCATGCGCGAAGCCATTCTTGAGAACATGGATTTTCTCGGCATCAAAATCAACCCCAACATCAACAAGGATACCATTGGCGATGCCGGCATCATCTCCACCCCCGACTCAAAGGTCACCGTCGTAGTCTATCCTACCGACGAGGAGTTTGTCATTGCACAAGACACCTACAACTTGGTGATTGCATAAAAGCAATGCTATCCAAAAGCATCAAGCAGGATGAAACCACCCGATGCGGGCGTTCATCCTGCTTGTTTTTTATCAAAAGCACACAAAAGCGCCTGACCTAAGGTCAGAACCGCACGTGATGCGGAATGTCGTCGGGCAAAATGATGGAAAACTCCACAAGACCAGCAACCGTTTTCTTTTCTTCATCACTATACCACGGCGTTTGGTAGATCAATTTCTTAACCGGACCTTTCTGAACCGTATAGACATTGGTGGCAGCATCGTTGAGCAGATGCTCGATGATGCGCTTCGAATTCTCATTGTGGCATTTCATCAGGTTACCACCTCGGGCATCGCCATTTACTTCGATAGATTTGTCGTTCATATACACGATGTTACCTTCGGCATCCGACACCGTAATGCTGACATTCACTCCTTTGAAAAAATCCATTATTTCCATTAGTATTCGTTATTTTTCGGCAAAAATAGAAAAAGTCGCCGTACTGACAGCGACTTTCCCATGATATGAATAAAGGTAATGTTTAGAATATCAAACTGAAGCCCACGCTAAGCGGATGCGCTTTCTTTGCATCGGCATCCGCAAATGCGGGTATCAAGGCGTAGTTGACGAAAAAGCCCATGTTGTCGCCTCCGATGCGCAGGTTGGCATCCAACTTGAAGAGATTGAGTGTGTACTTGTCGTAGGTGGTTGTCTTGCTTCCATTCTCATATTTGATTTTGGTCCACGAGGCAAGACGAAGTCCTCCCGTCACGCCCAAATCGACAAAGAGGCTGCGTGTGGGCTTCGCTTCCAGCATCAGCGGCATTTGAAGGTACATCACGCCGAGTTTGCTTTTCTTTACCTTCCACTCCGGATCGTCAGGCAACAATGTGGTAACCAACGTATTGCCTTCCGCCTTCATTTGTATTGGATTTTTCCATCTATAATTGTTCCATCCCAAGCCAATACCCGTGAATATCCCCATCGTATGCTTGCGGTCGAAGGCAATGCCGATGTCGGCAATATTATAGCCGAAGTACCAGCTACGAAGCGGGCGAAGCGCCATCAAGTCCTGCTGTCCGGTATAGATATCGTTTCCCATCGGGTCGACCAGCATGTTCAATCCTGCCTCAAAACCAGCCCACTGACAATCCATGAAGCGACTATGGTAATGTCGTTCTTTAGCTTTAGGATAACCATTGGTATTGCGGTGTGTATTGCCACGATACTGCTTATCGCCGTCCATTCCCCCATCACCCTTACGGTGCCTGTATCTATCAGCAATTTTCACGGCCATCTTTCCCCATCCTTCTTTTGCAAACTTATTGTCAGAGATGGCACGGCACTGCCTGAAAAACGGCATAGCCTCAGCCAACATTGCTTTTGAGTCCGCATGCAAGGCGTTTTCATCCAACGCAGCTATATGCCACCCGTCTTCTTTACTGACTATATCTATGGGTTCTGACAATCGGATTTCCTCTTTGGCTTTTCCTTTTAGCGTAGCACCGTATGATTTATAATATATCAGGGCGCTTTCCACATCTCCAAGAGAGACCTCGCAAGGCCCGGTAACATCTGTCAGCACCAATTCTTTAGAAAGGCGGCCTGCGTTTAACTCTGCCGGTCCACGCATATCGGCCATCAACGTGTTACAGCTTCCGTACAATTTCATATCGCTCGGCCCCAACACCCGCAGATACACTTCGCCATAGTTCAGGTCGAGTTCGACATCGCCAATGCCCGACTCCAACACAAACAACCCGCTGCCCGAAAAGCCGTTTTGAACCTTTATGTCGCCCGTACCCAAAAAGAACAGATAGGTCAATTCAGGCAAAGTCACATCGAAATCGGAAATCCCTGAAATATAGATGCAGCTATCCTGCATCCTGACATCCGCCAAAGTTTCATCAGAACATGCCACGTCGATCGAATCGCCTTGAACGACATGTACATCACCTATTGAATTGACAATCAAAGTATTTACCATATCATTGTCAAACATTTGAAGCGCATTGTTTTGCTGCGCTTGAACAGTGCCCGTTGCCATTGCAACCAGCAACACCATCGAAAAATAGAATTTAGTTTTCATACTGATTATTATTATGTGTTTAGTGTTTATTCCCATTCAAAATCATCCGTATGACGGACAGGGTTCGGAAATGTTACAAGCCATTGGCGAAAAAATCCCAATTTTGATGACCTCAAAGGACTTACCGGGTTGCATAATGGCACACACAAAAGCCCGTGCTCCTTTGACATCATGGATCCCTCGCGGTGACCAACCCCAAAATGCGACTATTTTTCAAGGAAATGCCACACGAGAAAAGCGAAATAACTACCTTTGCATTTTAATTGGATTACAGCACAATAAAACTTGAAGAAACTCTATCATTATATCGTCAAGTCCTTCTTGGGCAACTTCCTATTCACGTTTTTCATCGTGATTTTCATTCTGCTCATGCAGTTTGTCTGGCAGTATATCGACGATTTGGTAGGCAAAGGTTTGGAAATGGACGTTTTGGCCAAGCTGTTTTTCTACACAGGCGTCACTTTCATCCCCATGGCGCTTCCGTTGGCCATCCTGTTGGCTTCGCTGATGTGTTTCGGCAACCTTGGCGAACATTATGAATTAGTCGCCATGAAATCGTCGGGCATATCCATTTGGCGTGTCATGCGACCCGTTGTATATTTCAGCCTTTTGATGAGCGGTTTTGCATTCTTGTTTTCAAACAGCATCATGCCTGTGGCCATGCTGAAAGCCAAGACCCTTCTTTTTGACGTGCGCCGCCAGAAACTCGCTTTCGACATCAAAGAAGGTGTGTTTTACAAAGACATCGAAAACTACGTGATACATGTAGAAAGCAAGGGGAAGGACGGTAGCAGCATCTACGGCATCAAGATTTATGACCACACCGACCGCACGGGGAACACCAAAATCGTGACCGCCGATTCCGGCTACATGACGTTTAGTCCCAACCAGCGCAACATTCTGTTCACCCTTTACAACGGCTACAACTACACCGATGTGACCGATGGCGACAATTTCAAAACCAGACGGCCTTTTGAGCGCATGTCGTTTCGTGAAGAACAAATCAAATTCGGACTTCAGGACTTCGAAATGACCTATTCCAGTTCCGACCTGCTCAAGTCGCACCAATCCATCATGAACATCCGGCAGCTCAGCACTTCATTAGACTCGCTGCACAACCGCTTCGAGATGAAGCAGAAGAATTTCTCATCCAGTTTCAAACTGCGCTACCCATCCCTGAATGTACTCACCGAAAACAGGCTCTCAAACAAAGACACCGTGCTTGCTCCCGACTCCACTCGCTCTTTGTCGTGGCCACTTTTGAACAACTTCGAGAAAGACGAACGCGCCATGGTGACCGACATGGCCGTTGGAAGTGCCAAGAACGCCAAGGAGAACACCTCTTTTAATAAAACTGACTTCACCATGCAACGCGAAAACATCCGAAAGCACCAGAAAGAGTGGCACAAGAAGTTCACCTTGAGTTTCGCCTGCCTGATCTTTTTCTTTATCGGCGCACCTTTGGGCACCATCATACGCAAAGGCGGATTGGGGTTCCCCACCGTGATTTCCGTTCTGTTTTTTGTCCTCTACTGGGTCACATCCACAGTATGCGAACGCATGGCGGTATTCGGCAGTCTCAACATGTTTCTCGGCGTTTGGATGTCGTCGCTCGTTCTGTTTCCCATCGGACTTTTCCTAACTTTCAAAGCCACAAGCGACTCACCGCTGCTTGATGGGGAAAGTTGGAAAAAAGCATTTGTAAAATTGTTCCATCGATTCTCAAAACATAAGCCATGAAGATTCTCTTACTCTGCAACAAGTCACCTTACCCTGCTTACGAAGGTGGCCCTATGGCCATGAATAGCATTGTCAACGGATTGATGGACGCTGGGCATCAAGTGAAGATACTTGCCATCAACAGCAATAAATTCAACGTTAGATCCGAAGACATTCCCATCGAGTTTCAACAAAAGACTGGCATCGAGTTAATTGATGTGGACCTCCGCATCAAACCCCTGAAAGCCCTTGCGAACCTATTGACACAAAAGTCCTATCATGTCGAACGTTTTATTTCGAATGACTTTAACAATCGGCTCATCGACGTACTGCATAGCGAACAGTTTGACGTAGTCCAATTGGAGATGCTCTACATGGCCGCCTACATCGACACCATCAGGAAGCACTCAAAGGCCCTCATCGTGCTTCGCGCCCATAATGTCGAACATCTGATTTGGGAACGCATTGCCAAAGAGACCTATTTTCTTCCCAAAAAAATCTACATACAGCACTTGGCAAAAACCCTGAAGAACTTCGAGTTATCCGTCCTTGACCAAGTTGACGGCATTGCCGCCATCACCCATAAAGACGCCGCTTTTTTCAGAAAATACGCCGCCACTCCTACTATTGACATTCCATACGGTGTCAATCCGGAAGAATTTGATGCCAAATTCGACATCAAAGGCAAACCCAAGTTTTTCCACATCGGTTCCATGAACTGGATGCCCAACAATGAAGGCATCAGGTGGTTTGTGGATAATGTGCTTGATGCCACGATTCAAAAAGTACCGGAATTCATTTACCACCTTGCCGGACGCAACATGCCTGAATGGCTGCTCAACTTAAAAAACCCGCATGTCAATGTAATCGGCGAAGTTCCCGATGCCAAGGCTTTCGTGCGAAATCACGATGTGGCCATTGTCCCGTTACTGTCAGGCAGTGGCATTCGCATCAAAATCATCGAAGCTATGGCCTTGGGAAAGACCGTCATTACTACGATTGTTGGTGCCGAAGGCATACAATACAAGGAAGAAGAGAACATCATTATTGCCGAAAACAGGGCAAAAATGGCAGAGAAAATCCGACGCATCAACGAGGACCCCTCCATTGCTGTCAGAATTGGCAAAGCTGCGCGACAACTTGTTGAAACCTCTTACGACAACCGTAAAATCATCCAGCGGCTGCTGCTGTTTTACGAACAAATCAAACCCAACAGCAAAATCACTTTCGTCACCGCCGACAAAATGACGGCCAACGAAACAGGCGGGAACACCCTATCCTGAAAACAAGTAGAAACAATTGCGTTGTTATAGCAGCACGGCCAGCAACAACTCGGCACAAAATCTGAAAATTGATTTTGAAGCTTTGTCATGGATTATCCTTCAAAAATGCGGCATGAACGACTTGTTTTCGTATTTTTGTAGTCGCTTTAATTTGTTATGATGAAGATTTTCGTACTGCTGCCCCGTATTCCCTATCCTCTCGAAAAGGGAGATAAGCTTCGCGCTTACAATCAAATCAGGCAACTTGCCAAAAATAACAACATCGTCCTTTGTGCTTTGAATGACGATAATAAGATTGACAAGCAAAAGGCATTCAGTTCTTTACAGCCTTATTGTTCTTCGATCAACTTCATCGACTTGCCGAAAACAAGAATTCTTTTCGGCATGAAATGCGCATTTTTCAAAGGTCTTCCCATCCAATGCGGCTACTTCTACAATCGTGCGGCTGCCAAAAGGGTGGACAGCCTTATCCGCAAACACAAACCTGACTTGCTCTTCGGACAACTGATACGTGTTGCCGAGTATTTGCGCCATTACAATATTCCAAAAGCCATTGATTATCAAGACATTCTTTCGATGGGTCTCAAACGCCGCGCCGATATTGCCTCGTGCTTCTCACGTCCTATCTATAACATGGAGTACCTGCGTTTGAAACGCTACGAAGCGGAGGTTTTCGAAGACTTTGATGTAAAAACCATCATCAGCGAGCCTGACCGCAAATTAATCGATCATCCAAAGCGCGACGAAATTCTCATTATCCCTAATGGTGTGGATCACGACTATTTCAAACCGCAGCAGCGTGAAAAAAAATACGACCTTGTCTTTACCGGAAACATGGGATACGCTCCCAATGTGAATGCAGCCGAATACCTGGCCGCCGAAATCATGCCCCGTGTCTGGCAACAGCGCCCCGACACCAAACTATACATCGCAGGAGCCTCGCCTGACCCGAAAGTGAAGAAAACGGCTTGCGACAAGATTATTGTCAGCGGCTGGCTCGACGACATCCGCGATGCCTATACCGAAAGCCGCGTTTTCATCGCCCCCATGCGTATCGGCACCGGACTACAAAACAAACTGCTCGAAGCCATGTCGATGGGACTTCCCTGCATCACTTCCCCTTTGGCAAATGCCGCACTTGGCGCGCAAAACGGTAAAGAAATTCTGATTGGGGACAATGCCGAGGAACTGGCTCACCACATCCTCACCTTGCTTGATGAAAACGAAACATCGGCAAACATCGCCCAGGCAGGATTTGACTTCTCCAACCGCGTGTACGACTGGCAAAAAGCCACGGCCATCATGGAAAACGCCATGATAGAAGCCGTTCGGCAAAAATCAAACAAATAAGTTGCTCCAACAGCAGTCGGAGACATTTTTTTCCATGCGACAACTATAATATTAATCAACAATACAGATAGAGACAAATACAACACAATATGGCAGACGACAAAAAAATCATCTTTTCGATGGTCGGTGTGAGCAAAATCATCCCGCCTTCGCGACAGATCTTAAAAGACATCTACCTTTCATTTTTCTATGGTGCCAAAATCGGCATCATCGGATTAAACGGTGCCGGAAAATCAACTTTGCTACGCATCATTGCGGGTAAAGAAAAATCCTACAATGGCGAAGTGGTGTTTTCGCCGGGCTACTCCGTAGGCATGCTCGACCAAGAGCCACAACTCGACGACAACAAGACTGTCCGCGAGGTTGTGGAGGAAGGTGTGCAGGAAATCGCAGATATTTTGAAAGAATACGAAGCCATCAACGCCCGTTTCGCCGAACCGATGGACGATGATGCAATGATGAAGTTAGTGGAGGAACAGGGACGCTTGACAGAACTTATCGAACAGCACGATGCCTGGGAACTCGACAGCAAGCTGGAGCGTGCCATGGATGCGCTGAACTGTCCCGAAAGTGACACCCCCGTGAAAAACCTATCCGGAGGCGAACGCCGACGCTTGGCATTATGCCGTTTGCTGCTTCAAGAACCCGATATTCTGCTGCTTGACGAGCCTACCAACCATTTGGATGCCGAATCCATCCAATGGCTGGAAAGCCATTTGCAGCAATACAAAGGCACCGTCATCGCCGTCACCCACGACCGTTATTTCCTCGACCACGTGGCAGGCTGGATTCTCGAACTCGACCGTGGCGAAGGCATTCCGTGGAAAGGCAACTACTCATCGTGGCTCGACCAGAAGACCGCCCGAATGGCCATGGAGGAAAAAACAGAGAGCAAACGCCGCAAGACCTTGGAACGCGAGTTGGAATGGGTCAGAATGGCTCCCAAGGCACGACATGCCAAGGGCAAAGCCCGTTTGGAATCCTACGAAAGGATGTTGAATGAAGATGTCAAGGAAAAAGAAGAACGGTTGGAAATATACATTCCCAACGGCGACCGTTTGGGCAACAAGGTCATCGAGGCTAAAAACGTCACAAAAGCCTACGGCGACAAGCTGCTTTTTGAAGACCTGACCTTCAGCCTCCCGCCCGCAGGCATCGTGGGTGTCATCGGGCCTAACGGTGCGGGTAAAACCACATTGTTCCGCCTGATCATGGGATTGGAAAAACCCGACTCCGGCACCTTTGAAATCGGCGAGACCGTGAAAATCGGTTATGTCGATCAGCAACACGCCGACATCGACCCCGAGAAGACGGTCTGGGAAGTCATTTCCGGCGGCAACGAGCTGATACAACTCGGCAAGCACAGCATGAACAGCCGCGCCTACGTGTCGCGCTTCAACTTCAACGGCAACGATCAACAGAAAAAGGCCGGCATACTGTCGGGCGGCGAACGCAACCGCATGCACCTCGCTTTGACCCTCAAACAAGAAGCCAATGTGTTGTTGCTCGACGAGCCTACCAACGACATCGATGTCAACACGTTGCGGGCTTTGGAAGAAGGTTTGGAAAACTTTGCGGGTTGCGCCGTCATCATCTCGCACGACCGCTGGTTCATCGACCGTGTGGCCACACACATCCTCGCTTTCGAGGGCAACTCCCAAGTGTATTTCTTCGAAGGAAGCTATACCGAATATGAGGGAAACCGCTTGAAACGCATGGGAAATACCGAGCCTAAACGATTTAGGTACAAGAAGTTAAAAACCGACTAAAAATAATTCAAAATAATCAACGCACATATTGGTGATTATTTTATCTTTGTGCTTTATACGATTACTTAACTCATTAACTAAACAAACACATCTACATCATGAACAACATCATTGCATGTATTAAAAGCGTATTTCAGAAGTATGCTACATTTGAAGGCCGCTCCAGCCGTCCTGAATTCTGGTGGTTTTATCTGCTTTGCTTGGTAATCAACCTCATTTTCGGTGCCTTAGGAAAAGCCGGAATATGGATCAACGTCATTTGGAGCGTTGCCATCCTCATTCCTTCACTCGCTGTTGGCACACGTCGTTTGCACGACATCGGAAAAAGCGGTTGGTATCTGCTTATCGCCCTCATCCCGATTGTTGGCGCTATCATCCTCATCATCTGGTGGGCAAAACCCGGTGAAGAAGGCGAAAACAAGTATGGCCCGAAAGCCGTAGCCCCTACTGCTGAATAAATCGCTTTACCCATTCAAAAAAGGCTTTCCGTGCGGAAAGCCTTTTTTTGATCACAGGGAACCGGAACCCGCATTTCGACTTTGTTCACGGGTCAAACGGTTCAGCACCGAATCCATGATGCGTTCCATGACATCCACATGGCGCGTATAATAATCCATGTTTTCCGAAAGCACTTTCTCATCGATTCCATAATGGCGGAACAGTTGATCGTAATAGGCCGTATGCAGTTCGGGACGTTCTTTGCCAAGAGACCTGAGATAATTCATATCGGCCTCGATGATATGTACATCGGAAAGGATTTCGACCATTTGCGGCTCGCTAAGCAACACCTCAGGCTGACGGGAGGTATCTTTCTGCGCACATCCCGCAACAAAGATGACAAAAAGAGCCATCGAAATCGATATCGAGGCTCTTTTTGTTCCGATTGTTCGCAAAACCTTGTTAATTACCGACATCCGACATGAATTTGATGCGCATGAGACGAACCTCGTTTTCCTCGTATTCATCTTCACCCAGTTCACGGAGTGCCGTCTGCACATCATCGGTCTGGGCTTCTCTGAAATACTCGAGGATGTCTTCCTGATGATAGACATCGATCTCATCCTGGATGTAATAATTCATATCAAGGTGCATTCCGCTGGCGACGATGCTCTCTATTTCCGTCAGCAACTCCTCAAAGGCAAGACCACGTCCGTATGCGATGTCCTCAAGCGGAATCTTCTTGTCAATATTCTGTATGATATTGATTTTCAATGCCGAGTTATTCACAACGGATTTCACCACCATATCGTCGGGACGAGTGATTTCGTTTTCTTCGACATATTCCTTGATGAGTTTCAGGAATGGCTCGCCAAACTTATCCGCCTTGCCCGAACCCACTCCGGAAATCTGCATCAACTCCTCCTTGGTGATTGGATACTGGATGGCCATATCTTCAAGAGACGGATCTTGGAAGATGACAAAGGGAGGCAGGTTCTGTTGTTTGGCAATGGTTTTCCGCAAATCCTTCAACATGGAGAAAAGCACTTTGTCGGTACCGCTGTCCTTGACCAGTCCCATCGACATTTCTTCCGAATCCTCATCGTCGGAGGCATCGTAATCGTGGTCCTTCACCAACATGATGGTGTAGGGCTTTTTGATAAAGTCGCGTCCTTCTTTGGTGACTTTAAGCACGCCGTATGCCTCGATATCTTTCTCAAGCAACTTGTTGACCAAGGCTTGGCGGATGACGGCCGTCCAATATTTCTCGTCATGTTCATCACCGGCACCGAAGAACTCATTGGTTTCGTGCTTGGCTGCCTTAATGTCGCCCGATGATTTGCCCACAAGCAATTCGGCGATATGTTTGGTCTTGAACAACTGTTTGGTATCCACAATCGCTTCCAACACCAACTTCAAATCTTCCTTGCCGTCAAATTTTTCTTTCGGGTTACGGCAGTTGTCACAGAAGCCACAGTCTTCCTTATCATATTCTTCACCGAAATAGTGAAGCAGCAAGCGGTGTCGGCACACCGACGATTCTGCGTAAGTCACCGTCTCATTCAGCAATTCGCGTGCAATTTCCTGTTCGGCAACGAGTTTCCCCTTGTTGAATTTCTCAAGTTTATGAATGTCTTCATAATCATAGAAAGCGATGCAGTTACCCTCGCCCCCGTCACGTCCGGCACGTCCCGTCTCCTGATAATAGCCCTCCAAGCTCTTGGGAATATCGTGGTGGATGACAAAGCGCACATCGGGTTTGTCGATACCCATGCCAAAGGCAATGGTGGCGACAATGACATCGACTTCCTCCATCAGGAACTTGTCTTGGTTGTCCTTGCGTGTCTGGCTGTCAAGACCGGCATGGTAAGGCAAAGCCTTGATGCCGTTCACGGCAAGCGTTTCCGCCAATTCCTCCACCTTCTTGCGGCTCAGGCAATACACGATACCCGACTTGCCCGAATTGGCCTTTATATATTTAATAATGTCTTTGACGACATCCTTAGTCTTGGGTCTTACTTCATAATAAAGGTTGGGACGGTCAAATGACAACTTGAAAACCTTGGCATCGGTAATTTCGAGGTTTTTCAAGATGTCCTGCTGCACCTTTTGGGTTGCTGTCGCCGTCAAAGCAATGATGGGCAGTTTTTTGTCGATGGCATTAATAATAGGTCGCAAGCGGCGGTATTCCGGACGGAAATCATGCCCCCACTCTGAAATACAGTGCGCTTCGTCAATGGCGACAAACGAAATGGGCAACGTTTTCAAAAACTCTGCTGTTTCCTCCTTGCCCAACGATTCAGGCGCCACGTACAGCATTTTGGTCTTGCCGCTTTTCAGATCCTCCTTCACTTCGAGCAGCTCCGCCTTATTAAGCGAAGAATTCATCACATGGGCAATACCGACTTCCGTGCCAAAGTTTCGTATCATGTCCACCTGGTTCTTCATGAGCGCAATCAGTGGCGATACGATAATTGCCGTCCCCTTCTTCAGCAATGCAGGCAATTGGTAACACAGCGACTTGCCGCCGCCGGTAGGCATCAGCACAAAAGTATTATTACCAGCCAACACGCTTTTAATGATGGCCTCTTGGTTTCCCTTGAACTGGTCGAAGCCGAAAACGTCCTTCAATAGTTTGTAAATAGATTCGTCTTCTTTTTTAGCCATTATTTCCTCCTTCTATGTCTGTTCCAAACTTTTTAGTTACTTTGCAATTTCTAAGGTGAAGTTTCGTTCCGATTTTGTGTCGCCACAAATCCGAACGAATCTCCAAGAAGACAAATTTACACGATTTAATTGTTACCAAACAAGAAAAAAGCGAATAAAAATGCAATATTTTGAGAATATTCCAGAAATAGCATCACAAGTAATTGACAATGAACTAAATGCGATTAAGCACTTAAAATCATCCGTCGATGAAAATTTCTCAAAAGCCATTCATCTCATCCTTGGAAGCAAAGGAAACCTTGTTTTCTCAGGCATCGGAAAAAGCGCTCTCATCGCCCAAAAAATTGTTGCGACAATGAATTCGACCGGCACGCCGTCGGTTTTCATGCACGCTGTAGACGCCATTCATGGCGACTTAGGCATTGTTCGCGACGAAGATGTTGTCATTATTCTCTCGAAAAGCGGTGAGACTCCAGAAATTAAAGTGTTGGTGCCACTTATACAACTTCGCGGCAACAAAATAATCGCCATTGTGGGCAACCTTCAGTCGTTTCTTGCCTGTCAATCCGACATCGTGCTTGATGTCACGGTTGAAAACGAGGCTGTTCCCGACAACCTCGCCCCCACATGCAGCACGACGGCGGAATTGGTCATGGGCGACATGCTGGCCATGACCTTGATGAAATGCCGCGGCTTTTCCACCGAGGATTTCGCCAAATTCCATCCGGGCGGCGCACTTGGAAAACAATTGTATCTGCGCGTGAAAGACCTTTATTCTGCCAACGAGAAGCCCGAAGTTGGCCCCAACGACAACCTCACGCAAGTCATCATCGAGATGACCAAGAAACGCTTGGGAGCTGCCGTTGTCACTTCCAACGAACAGTTGGTCGGCATCATCACCGACGGCGACCTGAGACGCATGTTGCTCAACCATGCCGACATTGATAAAATCAAGGCCGCTGAAATCATGACCCCCAATCCCAAAACCATCGAGGAGGAAGCCCTCGTCGCCGATGCGCTTCAAATGATGCGGCACAACAGTATCACCCAACTGCCCGTCATGGTCAACGGAAAATACGCCGGCGTCATCCACCTGCACGACATTTTGAAGGAAGGAATATTCTAAACCATCTCACCTCCTATGAAACTCTGGACCCAACAACTCGTCAAAAAATACAAGCAACGCACTGTTGTAAAGCAAGTAAGCACCGAATTGAGCCAAGGCGAAATAGTGGGGCTTCTCGGCCCCAATGGTGCCGGAAAAACCACGACTTTCTACATGGTGGTCGGCCTTATCAAACCCTATTCGGGCAAAGTGTTTCTCGACGAACGCGACATCACCGAAGAGCCTATGTACAAACGCGCCCAAATGGGCATCGGCTACTTGGCGCAGGAAGCTTCTGTTTTCCGGCAGATGAGCGTAGAGGACAACATCCTTTCGGTCATGCAGTTCAAAAAAGGGATGAGCCGCACGCAACAACATGAAAAGTTAGAATCGCTACTCGATGAGTTCGGTTTGCAGCACGTGCGCAAGAGCAAAGGCATTCAGCTTTCGGGCGGCGAACGACGGCGCACCGAAATCGCCCGCGCCTTGGCTGTCGATCCCAAATTTATCTTGTTAGACGAGCCTTTTGCCGGTGTCGATCCTATCGCTGTAGAAGACATACAACGCATCATTGCCAAACTGAAAATGAAAAACATCGGCATCCTCATCACCGACCACAACGTGCACGAAACCCTGTCGATCACCGACCGCGCCTACCTGCTTTTCGATGGCACTGTGCTCATGTCAGGCACACCTGAACAGCTTGCCGCCGACCCTCACGTCAGAGAAGTGTATCTGGGACACAACTTTGAATTGAAAAGAAAGGATTTTTAGCATCATACGATGCAATAGCCTGAAATCCAAATATTTTCAAACGTATTAATGTCCTGTCTGTTCAACCTGAGGCGGAAAAAACAGCGACATCAACACATAGAACATCAGGATAAAAGGCAATGCCACGAATTGAAAAACGGCAAAACCGGCCACACCAACACCAAGGATGATCCAGCGTGTTTCATTGCCTTTCCATCGAACCGATTTCATCTTAAAAGAAATAAAACGGCGACGGCAAACCATCATAAAGCTAAAAATCAGCACAATAGCAATACCCGCATACGGATTCAGCACCCCTTCCCACAGCAATCCCAATTGCAGAAATGCTAAAGGCAGCGAGGCCATGAAGACCGCCATTGCAGGTGCCGGCAATCCGAGAAAAGAAGTCGTTTGCGAAGCATCCACATTGAACCGTGCCAAACGCAAGGCCGAAAACACCGGCAGCAAAAAAGCGACGCAAGGCAACAAATCAACACCCAATAAAGGCAACACCAGTTTTTCCAACGGCAATCCGATGAGAAAATACATGATAAAGCCGGGCGCAACACCAAATGACACCACATCGCACAACGAATCCAAATCGGCACCAATGGGCGAATGCGCGTTCAATAGGCGTGCTGCAAAGCCATCGAAAAAATCGAAAATCGCCGCCACAAAAATCATCAACGCCGCCTTGACCGGCATTCCCGATAAAAGAAACAAGATGGAGAAACAACCCGAAAGCAGGTTGCAGCAGGTGATGGCATTCGGAACATGTCGTTTAATCATATCTGACTTATGTTGATTCGCGGCACAAAAATAGCATTTTTTGAAACGCCCCATTCTTTATGCGTATTTCGGAAACAATTAGAAGCTATTTTGAAATGCTGTGCATTCAGCGTAGCTAATCTTTCAACAAAGTCACTATTCAATTATTCGATTTTTTTCTTTGTTTTCAGTTGATTTGATGCGCTATATGGGCTTATTTTTCCATCGTCTCGCTCATATAGCCCGCTATGCTACGCTTTATCAGGATCCAGTCATGCCGCGTTATGTCATTCTGGACCTGATCCAGAATCTGCGCTGCATCTCCTCACTAACTGCACTATCCTTCTAGAACAACCTCCTCGTAATGAGATCCCAAACAGATTCTGGATCGTTGTCCAGAATGACGTATTTGGGATGAGCAAAGAGGAGATGCGTTTGTGTCTGATTAAAGTGCAACCTCCCGCGTCTTCACGACATAGCTCATTCTGAGCCAAACTCGAAACCGATCAAAACAGCTTCTAATGAGGACGGAAAATCAGACCGAATGATCTGACAAAAAAAGGTGTCTGAATTTTTTCAACTATCTTTGCGCAAAATTTTGACGATGACCGACATTAGGCATATTTCCATTGACGACTACGACTATCCGCTACCTGAAGCACGCATTGCAAAATACCCATTGGCAGAACGCGATGCATCGAAGTTATTAGTTTTGAAAAACAGCAAGATACAAGAATCCGTTTTCCGAAACATCGGCGATTTTCTACCTGAAAAATCCTTGTTGGTGTTCAACGAGACCAAAGTCATCAGAGCACGGTTGCAGTTTCAGAAGAAAAGCGGTTCCCACATCGAGGTGTTTTGCCTTGAACCCATGTCGGACTACCAGATTGCCTTTGCCAGCCTGCCGCCCGTCAGATGGAAATGTTTGGTAGGCAATTCAAAACGCTGGCACGACGAGCCTCTTGAGATGGTGCTGAAATCGCCACAAAGCGACATCGTTCTCACAGCAAAACGCATCGAAAAAAACGACCAATACTCCATAGTGGAGTTTTCGTGGACACCGTCGGAAACGCCCTTTGCCACCGTGTTAGAGATTGCCGGCGAAATTCCGCTTCCTCCCTACCTGCATCGCGATGCGGAGCCTGACGACCGAACACGCTATCAAACCGTTTTTGCACGTTTCGACGGCTCGGTGGCAGCCCCGACTGCCGGACTGCACTTTACCATGCCGCTCATCGGGCAGCTCCACGACAAGGGTTTTGAGTTTGACGAAGTGACACTACATGTGGGTGCCGGCACGTTCAAACCCGTGTCAGCAGCGACCATAGGAGAACATGCCATGCACTCCGAAACCATCATCGTTCGCAAGTCATTGATTGATAACTTATTGACACATCTCGAAAAACACATCATTCCTGTTGGCACCACCAGCACCCGCACCTTGGAAAGTCTCTACTGGATCGGGATACTTCTGCATGAAAAAGGAATGGACATCGACAACATACACCTTGATCAATGGTTTCCTTACGAATCGCACGACACCCTATCGGCTGCAACTGCACTTGAAAAGGTGTCGGACTACCTTGAAAGCAACAAGCTGACTCAACTTGAAGCCAGCACTGCACTGATGATTGCTCCCGGCTACAACATGCGAGTGATAAACGGACTTATCACCAACTTCCACCAGCCCAAAAGCACCTTGCTCCTGCTGGTCGCCGCATTAATCGGGAACCAATGGAAAGATGCTTATCGGTTTGCCCTCGACCATGATTTCCGCTTCCTCAGCTATGGTGACAGCTGTCTGTTTCTGCCCGAGCAATAGTTCGTCAAGAAAACATGATGGGTTGTTCTCTTTTCGGTTTTTCCATCCGTGACTTCATTATGAAATGACGAGATCATTTCGCATTATTTCATGAAAAGTAAGATATAAAACTGATTTTCAACCATTTTCGATTTCTTATTATTGAAAATAACAGAATTGTCCCGCTCATAAAAGCAGGTTGTTTGAAAAATCCTTACTTTTGCGCCGAATTTTTGAACTACAACTATAGACAACTATGGATTTAAGTAAGATCGTATCAATTTCAGGCCGTCCGGGTCTGTTCCAAATCAAGTCACAGGCTGCAGGAAGAATCATTGTTGAATCGCTCATCGATGGCAAATGCAGCCCCGCTTTCGCACACGACCGCATGAGTTCACTCGAAGAAATCTCCATCTTTTCCGTTGACGAAGACCGTTTGCTCAAGGAAGTTTTTCAGATGATCCATTCAAAAATGGGCGACCAAGTCGATTTCGACTTCAAGAAAGCCAGTGCTGACCAGCTTCGTGTCAAGTTTGAAGAAGTGATGCCCGATTACGATAAGGAAGCTGTATATCCGTCCGATATGAAAAAGGTATTCGCATGGTACCAGATGCTCGTGGATAAAAACCTGCTCGATTTCAGCGAACCCGAAGCAGAGAAAGAAACACAAGCTGCCGAGTCTGAAAAGACGGAGAAAGCCGACAAACCCGAAACGCCAAAAAAGCCAAGGGCAAAAAAGGCTTAATGATACCCATAAAGCTGCCTCGGCAGCTTTTTTTGTGCATCGCCTGATTTGAAAAACGTGCATGATGCATTAATCGCTGTGAACAGCAATCATTTATTTTATAGAAATAGCACAAAACTTTCTATCTTTACCGCGAAATAGAACAAGTATGAAACAGATTACGGATTTCAAGCTGATGGAAAGCATCGATTACGGCAAATCGGTGTGGCAGCGCTACCGCTCGCCAGTGCCCTTGCCTTTTATTGAAGCGGGACAATTCGTGCAGGTTCGCGTTGACGATTCGCCCGACACTTATCTGCGCCGCCCCATTTCGATCCACGATGTTGACCCCACCCAAAACGAGATTTCACTTCTCGTGCAAAAGGTGGGTGATGGAACACGGCACCTCGCCGCCTTGACTGCCGGTGCCATGGTCAACATGGTGCTGCCATTAGGAAACAGTTTCTCCTTACCCCAATCCGACCGTGAACGTATTCTTTTAGTGGGAGGAGGTATCGGCATCGCACCTTTGTTCTATCTTGGCAAGATATTGAAATCCAAAGGCATCACACCACAGTTTCTGCTGGGCGGAAAAACAAAAGGCGATTTAATCCGTCGGGAGGCCTACGAAAAAATCGCACCTGTTGCGTGTACGACCGAGGACGGTTCATTCGGGGAAAAAGGTTTTGTCACACAACATTCCGTTTGGGATCATGCCGTTTTCGACAGAGTTTATGTATGCGGCCCCAAGCCCATGATGAAAGCTGTTGCTGCACGTTGTAAAGAAAAGGACTTATGGTGCGAGGTATCTCTTGAAAACCTTATGGCTTGTGGTTTGGGTGCTTGTTTGTGCTGTGTGGAAAACACGACGGAAGGGCATGTGTGTGTCTGCAAGGAAGGTCCCATTTTTAATATCAGGAGGTTGCTATGGTAAACGAAACAATCCAACTCGGCAAAGGTCTTGTACTGCGTAATCCGGTGTTGACCGCATCGGGAACTTTCGGCTATGGCGAAGAATACACTGACTTTGTCAGCATGTCTGACCTCGGCGGCATCATAGTAAAAGGCACCACCCTCCATCCGCGCGAAGGCAATCCCTATCCGCGCATGGCTGAAACGGCATCAGGCATGCTCAACTGCGTGGGGTTGCAAAACAAAGGCATCGCCCATTTTATTGAAACCATTTATCCGCGCATCTGCAACTTCGACACCAACGTCATTCTCAACCTGTCAGGTTCCAATATTGACGATTACGTACAAGGCGCTGAACGCATCAATGCCTTGGATAAGATTCCGGCCATCGAGCTAAACGTTTCCTGCCCCAATGTCAGGCAAGGCGGCATGGCTTTCGGTGTGAGCTGTTCGGGCATATCGCAAGTGGTGTCAGAAGTTAGGAAAGTCTATCATAAACACTTGATTGTCAAGCTATCGCCAAATGTAACCGATATTTCTGAAATTGCAAAAGCCGCCGAAGCTGCCGGTGCCGATTCCCTTTCACTCATCAACACACTCATGGGCATGTCCATCGATGCCGAAACACGTCGTCCGCGCCTTTCGATGACGACAGGAGGACTTTCAGGAGCTTGTGTGAAGCCGGTCGCTCTTCGCATGGTTTGGCAAGTATCAAAAGCCGTGAGGATTCCCATTATTGGTTTGGGCGGGATATCCAATGCTACCGATGCCGTGGAGTTCATGCTTGCCGGAGCTTCCGCCATACAAATCGGTACGGCCAATTTCATCGACCCCGCCATTTCGGCAAAGGTGGTACGTGGCATTGCAGAGTATTGTGCACGAACAGGCTTTGAAAAAGTATCCGACCTTACCGGACAACTGATTGTAGGATAATTAATTACAAACCCGTCCATTGTCAGTAAACATGGCTTCGGCTTTCAACGGCTGTTGCGGATAAAATTCACCTCCGGTATGATGGTGACATCAAACTTTTCTTGCACCGATTGCTGTATTTTTTCCGATAAGGCGACAATCTCACGCCCCGTCCCGCCGCCATAATGCACCAATACCAAAGCCTGCTTTTCATAAACCCCCACATGAGAATCGCGCCAACCTTTCCATCCCGCCTTTTCAATGAGCCAGCCGGCGGGCACTTTCACCCTATTGTTCGGTTCCTCGTAACTCGGAATATCGGGGTAGCTCGTCCTAAGAAGTTCAAATTGCACCTTTTCAATAACAGGATTCTTAAAGAAACTGCCTGCGTTGCCGATTTGCTTCACATCGGGCAGTTTAGCATCACGGATTTCGCAAACGGCATCATGCAGTTGAAGCAAAGTTGGGTTTTCTATTCCTTTAGTTTTCAGATAATTGACAATATTTCCATATTCAAGTTTCAGCGGTGCACGTTTCTTTAAGAGAAAATCGACCGAAACAATGATATAACGATTCTTCAACTCCGTTTTGAATATGCTGCTACGATAGCCGAACCCGCACTCTTGGTTCTTGAAAACCCGTTGATTGCCATTAGCAGCATCAATGGCGGTGCATTGTAGCAACGCATCTTTCACTTCCATGCCATAAGCGCCGATATTCTGCACCGGTGCTGCACCCACTTTTCCGGGAATATGCGCCAGATTTTCAATGCCATATAAGCCCTTCCCCACCATCAAACGAACAAAATCGCACCAATCCTCTCCAGCTTGGGCACGCACAACACAAGAGTCACCATCTTCGGAAAGAATAGAGACCCCCTTGTTATTTATATGAACCACCAAACCATCAAAATAATCGTCACAAAACAGGACATTATTACCACCACTGAGAACCAAACGTTGGTTCGACTGGAAAACAGCATCTTTCACCAATTCAGATAGTTGTGATACCGCTGTGACTTCAACAAACAATTTTGAAGTAACATCAAAGCCGAAGCTGTTGAATGCACGTAAAGAAAATGAGGGTTGAAACATGGAAAATAACTTTTGTCAAAAATACGAAATCTTCATAAAAGAGGGTTATAAAAGTGTAATTTTGTAAAATATTAACCCGAACATTTTGAAACGTGTTATTGTATCGGTAATTAATGACTTGGTAACCGACCAAAGGGTCAACAAGTCCTGTTTGGCATTGCAGGAGGCCGGTTTCGAGGTATTGCTCGTTGGTCGTCGGCAACGCAAAAGTCCTCCTATGGACGTGCGCCCTTACGCCACGCGGCGCATGAAACTGCTGTTTGAAAAAGGGCCTTGCTTCTATGCTGAGTTCAACATCCGTTTGTTTTTCTTTTTACTGTTTCATAAATCCGATTTGCTGTTATCTAACGATTTAGACACCATACTACCATCCTATTTTATAGCTCGTTTGAAACATGTCCGCATGATTTTCGACAGCCACGAGTATTTTACTGAAACACCTGAATTGGTGCATCGTCCTCGTGTGCAACGGGTTTGGAAACGTATCGAAGAGCACATTGTTCCCAAACTCGACGAAATGATAACGGTAAACGAATCCATTGCCAACTTGTTTCGCGAAAAATACCACATCAAGGTGCATGTGATCAGGAACATACCCCTGCGAAAAGCCCTGCCGCCCCGAAGCGACCGTCAAACCATGGGATTGCCAGCCGACAAACACGTGTTGGTCCTGCAAGGTTCAGGCATCAACATACAACGTGGCGCAGAAGAACTGGTACAAGCCATGGCCTTACTCGACGACTGCTATCTGATGATCATCGGCGGTGGCGACGTGCTGCCCGTCTTGAAAGAGATGGTCACCACGATGAACCTGACGGAACGTGTGGGCTTTTTCCCGCGTATGCCTTATGCAAAAATGATGGCTTACACGCAATTGGCCGAATTTGGTTTCTGCCTTGACAAAGACACAAACCTCAACTACCGTTTCAGTCTGCCCAACAAGCTGTTCGACTTCATTCAGGCCGGCGTACCTGTCATTTCATCGCATCTTCCTGAAATAGAGCGCATCATACGTCAGTACGACCTTGGCTTATTCATCGAGGATCACCGTCCGCAAACTATTGCCGACACCATCAGAGAAGGTCTTTCCGATGCCGAACGCATCATGCGATGGAAACACAATCTCGGATTGGCCGCACAGGAATTGTGCTGGGAAAACGAAAAGGAACGGCTGCTTTCCATTTATCAACATTATGAATGACAGACATTTACATATCATATCTTTTGACGTGCCCTATCCGCCCAACTACGGAGGCATTATCGATGTGTTTTACAAGCAAAAATGGCTCGAAAAGAAAGGGGTCAAAGTGCATCTGCACTGCTTTGAATACGGGCGCGGCAAACCCGAAGCGTTGAATGCCTGCCATGAAGTGCACTACTATAAGCGCAACGCCGGCTTTCGGAACATACTGACACCCACACCTTATATTGTAGCTTCGCGGAGGTCGGCACAGCTCATCGACAATCTGTTACAAGACGACTATCCTATTTTATGTGAAGGACTGCACACGACTTGTATATTGAAGGACCGGCGCTTGAGCAACAGAAGGATTTTTGTCCGCGCACACAATGTCGAACACGACTATTACCGGCTGCTTGCCGATTCGGAACCCAAAACTTGGAAACGATTATTTCTTCGTCAGGAAGCGATAAAACTGCTTCATTATGAATCTATTATCAGAAAATCCAATGGCATTTTCACGGTAACACAAAAAGATACCGACTACTTTAAGCAACATTACGACAATGTGATTTTGGTGCCCAGTTTCAACTCTTTCGACGCCGTGAATGCCAGCACCGGAATAGGACATTTTATGCTGTATCACGGCAATCTGTCGGTGACGGAGAATGCGCAAGCCGCAGAATGGCTCATTCGCAACGTGTTTTCAAAATTAGACTTTCCCTGCATTGTGGCGGGACTGAATCCTACACAAGCATTGCAGCAATTGGCTTCTCAATACGCCAACATCCAATTAATCGCCAACCCAAGCGATGCCGAGATGCAGCATCTGTTGAAAACAGCTCAGGCAAATGTGTTGGTTACCGACCAGCCCACCGGACTGAAACTAAAGCTGTTGAACGCCTTGTACAATGGTCGTTTCTGCATGGTAAACGCCAATATGGTTGCCGGTACGGGACTTACTGATTTATGCATTATGGCCGATACGCCGAACGCAATCATCAAGGCATTACGAGATTTGCAGGATAAAGAATTTACCATCGAAGAAATTGCCCGGCGCGACACTGCCATGAGACAGCTCTATGACAACAGCATAAATGCCGACAAATTAATACATGCCATTTTTGGATAACACACCCGAACTTTTTCAGGAGTCCACAAAAATTAGATTTATAAAAATCTAAAAATCAGTATGATAAATAATCAATACTTCATTGACATCTCCACTGCACCCTCCATGGTGGAACATTCTATTGTGCCGTTATTACACCGAGCCACTCGTGAGGGGTATTTTTGCATCAAAGTGTAGTTGTGGGTCGCCATGAACACCGACTGTCCGTTTTCGCTGATTCGGCGGAGCAATCGCATGACGTCGATAGTCGTGTCGGGATCCAAGTTGCCGGTAGGCTCATCGGCAAGGATGATAGCCGGTTCGTTGAGCAAGGCTCGTGCAATGGCGATACCCTGCTGTTCGCCACCCGAAAGCTGGTGGGGCATACTTGTTCGCTTGTCGCGTAACCCCACTTTGTCCAACACTTCATCGATACGGTTTTTGATGCCGCTTTTCCAACCTGTGGCGCACAACACAAATTCAAGGTTGGCTTCGACCGAACGGTCGTAAAGCAACTGAAAATCCTGAAAGACAATGCCAATGCGGCGACGCAGCAAAGGAATATCCTTGCGTTTCAAACGTGTGAGATCGAAATCAGCCACCATCACCTTGCCGTCGCGAGCAGGCAGTTCACCGTATAGCACTTTCAGTAACGACGATTTGCCACTACCTGTTTTCCCTATGAGATAGACAAACTCTCCCGTTCCGATGCGCAGGTTCACATCGGATAAAATAAGGTTTTCATGTTGAAACACCGAAGCATGTTCTATATCGATAATCGGTCTGTTGTCCATAGCTTGAATTTGGCTCCAAAATTAAGAAACTGTTTTGAATTCTTACAACAAAGTTATTATTCTATCTATTAATCAATTCATTTCTTTGTTTTCGGTTGATTTGATGTGCTGCATTGGCTCATTTTGCCCACCATCTCGCTCACATAACCATGCTACGCTCCATGATGAACAAAATAAACTCAAAAATCCATATCAACTCAACTCGAAACCATTCAAAACAGCTTCTAAGCATTTTTGTCCGAATGATAACATGAAAACCAGACGGACTGCTGCAATCATTCTGCTATACACTTTTATACATCGCACTGCCAAAAAAAGTTTTTTTTCAGAGAAACATGTTTTATCTTTGCATCAAATTATACTTAATAGACAAGTTTAAATCGACATAACATAATGACACAATCAAGAGAACCACCAATTTTTGACAGTTTTTGCAGTTATTATGACTGGAAATAATTCACACAACTGGTGGAGTTCAGCAACCACTAAAAAAAACGGGGCAACGCCGAAAAGCCTTATGAGTAGGGAAACTATAACATAATAAAAATGAAGAGAATAGTTCTAAAATATATCATTGCTATTACAATTGCAATTTCAATATCGAGTTGTGCGGCTATACATAGTGGTTATTTGTCAAACTCTGTTGCTTTAAATTCTGCAAATTTCTCGTATGTCAAGCAAAACATAAAAGGAGAAGCAACGGCAGTTTATGTCTTGTTTATTGGCGGACTCGCAAAAGAAACTTTAGTTGATGAAGCAAAGCAACAAATGCTTGCCTCGTCCCCTCTAATGAACAACCAAGCCTTAGCAAATACAACGGTCAACTTTAAGACTTCCTGTTTTCTTGGAATAATATGGACAGTTAATTGCACAGTGACAGCTGACGTAGTGGAATTTAAGTGACACCGCCTATTGCCCAATATAGTTGATTGAGTGGTTGTTCCAGAATTTCTGCCATTCATATACTTTTGCAGCATTTTTGAAAGTTAAAATACTATAAATCAAACATATCGCAAATCTATTAATCATCATGACCCTTTCATTACTGCTTTTTGGTTTATTGTCAGGATCGTTATTTGCAGTGTTGGTAGGATTGTTGGGTGCGAGGCGAAAAATCGGATTTGGCTGGGCATTCCTGCTTTCCATCATCTTAACGCCCATTATCGGATTGATCATCTGCCTGCTATCCGACACCTTGCCGCAAGGCGAACGCAAATGGGGCTGCTTAGGAACCATACTGGGCATTTTGATGCTGGCAGGATTGTTCCTTTTTACCTTGTTTGTTTTAGCGGCAGCATTATAAAACATTGAAAATGAAAGTCAACACCGTTTAACCATCAGCACATGCAATACTTCTCCACTTACAAGTCGCCTCTTGGGATTCTCACCCTTGACAGTGACGGTGAATGCCTCACCGGTTTATGGTTCGACCATCAGAAACACCTTGCTGCTTCGTTATGTGCCGGTCGCCAAGAAACGGAGCTGCCTATTTTCAAGCAGACCCGACAATGGCTCGACCTATATTTTAGCGGTAGGCGACCCGACTTTGTGCCACCCTTGCGCATGACGGGTTCCGAGTTCAGGAAAAACGTCTGGGAAATACTGCTTTGCATTCCTTATGGCAACACGGTGACATACGGAGACATCGCCCATGAAATTGCACGCCAACACGGATTGAAAGCCATGTCAGCGCAAGCCGTTGGCGGTGCCGTAGGACACAATCCCATCAGCATTATCGTTCCCTGCCATCGTGTGGTGGGACACAATGGCAGTTTGACGGGTTACGCATCGGGCATTGATAAGAAAATCAAGCTGTTGAAAATAGAAAAGGTGGACATAAGTTGTTTTTTCATTCCACGGAAAGGAACGGCTTTATAGGATGGAACAGCTTTTTTTCAAGTACGGACAAGCCGAGATCGAACACCTGAAAAAGAAAGACAAACGTCTGGCAGCAGTCATCGACAAGGTGGGAATGATCCAGCGCGAATGCAATCCCGACCTGTTTTCAGCATTGGTAGAAGCCATTGTCGGGCAACAGATTTCCACCAAAGCACAACAAACCATTTGCAAACGCATGAGGGACACCTTAAAGGATATCACTCCCGAAAAGTTAGACGACTTGCCGCTTGAAAACATCCAACAGTTTGGTATCACATTCAAAAAAGCCGGCTACATCAAGTCGATTGCCCGCAAAGTGTGCAATGGAGAACTTGACATTGACGGACTTTCCAAACTCAGCGACGAAGAGGTTTGCCAACAGCTGACGGCTTTGGACGGCATCGGTGTATGGACAGCCGAAATGCTGATGATTTTCTCCATGCAGCGTCCCGACATCCTCAGTTACAAAGACTTGGCCATTATCCGAGGCATGAAGATGCTTTATCACCACGACGACATGCCCAAAACGCGTTTCGAGCGTTACCGCCGCCGCTACTCGCCTTATTGCACCGTGGCCTCGCTTTATCTTTGGAAAGTGGCAGGCGGTCAATGCGAGGTGGAATAAGGCGTTTCACCGCCGTTTTTCCTGCAATCGAATCTATTTTTCCTCCTCCGATTGCGGTGCTACCTTGCCGGTCGTTCATAACAAAACAAAAAAAAGCGCAAAACGTGTCCAATAATATTGTATTTTTGCCAATAAATAAATAGACGGTCTAACAATGGAAAACAATCTTCTCATTTACAATAGTTTATCAAGACAAAAAGAGTTATTCAAGCCTATCAATCCGCCCCATGTCGGTCTTTACGTCTGCGGCCCCACCGTTTATGGCGATGCCCACCTCGGACACGCCCGTCCCGCCATCACATTTGATTTGGTTTTCAGATATTTGCGTCATTTGGACTATAAAGTCCGTTACGTGCGCAACATCACCGACGTGGGTCATTTGGAACACGACGCCGACGAAGGCGAAGATAAAATCGCCAAGAAAGCACGTCTTGAAAACCTTGAGCCGATGGAAGTGGCGCAATACTACACCAACCGCTACCATCAGAGCATGGACAAGCTCAATGTGCTGCGACCATCCATCGAGCCACATGCTTCGGGACATATCATCGAGCAGATTGCCATGATTCAGAAAATATTAGACAAAGGCTTCGCCTATATTGAAAACGGTTCCGTCTATTTCGACATTGCCAAATACAACCAGACCTACCATTACGGCATTCTTTCGGGTAGAAATGTCGAGGAGATGATCAACAACACGCGCGAGTTGGCGGGCCAAGAAGAAAAGCACAACCCTGTCGATTTCGCACTTTGGAAGAAAGCCGAGCCTAAACACATCATGCGCTGGCCCTCGCCTTGGTGCGACGGTTTTCCAGGCTGGCACATGGAATGCTCCGCCATGGGATGCAAGTATCTCGGCGAGCAGTTCGACATTCACGGCGGCGGCATGGACCTGCTGTTCCCCCACCACGAATCGGAAATCGCCCAATCGATGGCTGCCAACGGAAAACAACCCGTGCATTACTGGATGCACAACAACATGATCACCATCAACGGACAGAAAATGGGCAAGTCACTGGGCAACGCCATGTCGTTAGAAGACTTTTTCACCGGCAACCATGCGTTGCTCGAAAGGGCCTACTCCCCCATGACCATCCGTTTCTTCATCCTGCAAGCCCAATACCGCAGCACGCTTGACTTCAGCAACGAAGCCCTGCAAGCAGCTGAAAAAGGCTATAAGCGAATGATGGCAGCCGTTGCAACCGCACAAAACCTCTCTGCCACAGAAGGTGCAGAAAACCTTGGCATTCAAAAAATCATGGACGAATGTTACGATGCCATGAACGACGACTTCAACAGCCCCATCGCTATTGCAGCCCTGTTCGAGGCTGTGCGTATCACCAATTCCGTAAAAGACGGGAACCTGAAAATCAATGGAGAAGAACTGACACTGCTCAACCGGCTTTTCCAAGCCTTTGTGTTCGACATCTTCGGATTGCTCGAAAGCGAGTCTGGCGGCGATGATCAACTTGTTGACGGCCTGATGCAGACCATCATCAACATCCGCAAGGAAGCCCGCGCCAAAAAGGATTGGGCAACCAGCGATCTGATTCGGGACGAACTGGCCAAGTTTGATATTGTGCTGAAAGACGATAAGGACGGCACAAGCTGGAGCAAGAAATAAGAAGTCGTTATTCTAAAAACCACAAATCTCACGAAAAATCATTCAGATGGAATCTTTGGCAAACCATAATACGTTCCTCATGTTTGGGAAACTTCTGTCTGGTTTCATTTCATACATATCAAATAATATCATCTATCATGAAGTACTTTTTCAATAATCTGGTCTTTGAAGGCGGTGGTGTCAAGGGCATTGCTTACGCCGGTGCACTTGAAGTGCTCCAAGAAAAAAACATTTTACCGAAGATACAGCGCGTAGCCGGCACTTCGGCCGGTGCCATTGTGGCCGTATTGGTCGGATTGGGCTACACACCCGAAGAAATCAAAAAGATAGTCTGGGATCTCGATTTCAAAAATTTCATGGATGATTCCTGGGGCATTGCCAGAGACAGCAAGCGACTGATCAAGGAGTTCGGATGGTACAAGGGCGATTTCTTCCGTCAGTTTATTGGCGACCTCATTCAGAAAAAGACGGGAAACAGCAACGCCACTTTTGCAGACCTCGAAGCCATGAAATCCAATAAGTATCCATTTCACGACATCTATCTGATTGGGACAAACCTTTCCACCGGCTACTCCGAAGTGTTCTCTGCCGAGCACACACCCCGCTACTGTATTGCCGATGCGGCACGCATATCCATGTCCATTCCGCTGTTTTTTGCCGCCGTAAGAAATGTCCGCAACGATGTTTATGTGGACGGAGGCATGCTCGACAACTATCCCATCAAGCTTTTCGACCGTACGAAATATGTAAAAAAGAACCTGACGCATACGGAATACTACGATGAGATAAACAAATCTCTTAAAAAACGCAAGAGAAAAATTGCCGACTACGTCTTTAACAAGGAAACGTTAGGGTTCCGCTTGGACAGCAAGAAGGAAATCGCCATGTTCCGCGACAACGCCGAGCCACCGGTGAGGAAAATTGAAAATTTCTTTGATTATACCCATGCCCTTTTCTCCACCCTTATCGATTTTCAAATGAACGTCCACCTGCATAGCGACGACTGGCAGCGCACCATCTACATCGACACGCTGGGGGTAAAGCCCGTCGACTTCGGCATCAAGGACGACAAGAAAAACGAACTGCTGGAGTCAGGGAGAAACTATACCAAGACATATTTTGACTGGTATGACAACGAAGAAGAAAAGGCCAACAAATAATAGCGTTTTCCTCTATCCGAAAAAGTATTCAGATAGGTGAAACCATGCTTGTTTATTTTCCCATTCATAATGCGTTTACACCACAACTTATCAAGACTTCTTTTCGGCTTAATACTTGTACTTCAGTTTTTTCCCGTGAAGGCACAAATTTCCGGCAAGCAATATGGCTACATTGAGCCTTCATTGCGATGGGGACATCACATTCCTTTTGCGCAGTATGCCGATTATCCGGCATATTGCGCCGACATCCGGCTGGGGATTCAAACTACGGGAGAGAAACCGTGGGAACGTTTTTTCAACTACCCTATGGTGGGCATCGACCTCCGCTATGAGCACAACACCATGAAAAACTACCTCCATCCCGATGCCGGGTTGATGGATTTGGGCGATGCGCTTTCCCTTTTCGGCTATTGCAACGGACACCTTATCAATAAAAAACGCTTTCAATTCGACTATACTTGGGGCATAGGACTTTCCTACTGGACCACGCATGGCAATCCCCTTATCGGCTCTGCCATGACCGTACATCTCACCGTGGATTGCGGTCCTGTATTCCGTCTCAGCGAATCGTGGGATGTTTTTGCAAGGGCTTCCTTCTCCCACGCCTCCAACGGGGCTGTAGTATTACCCAACAAAGGCATCAATGTTCTTTGCGGACAGATAGGCTGCCGCTACCACCTGAACGGTCGCGCCCCTATAACAGCAAGTGACATGGACACGGTCTTTCAAAAGGGAAACACCATCTACATATACGAAGCATCAGGATTCAGGGAGTCGAACACCATTCTTGACCGGTATTGTTTTGGAAACACTTTCGAAATCGGCTATACACGCAGTTTCCATCCCTGTTTTCGCTATGGCGCTGCCATCGACCTGCTTTTCAGCGGCGAGAACAAAATCATGTATGAATACAACGGGGAACTCGACCAATATCATTTGAAAAACTCATTCAGTATGGCTCCGGTCGCCACCTTTGACATTGTCTATGGCCGTTTCATGCTCCATATTGCAGGGGCCTACTACATCGTTCAGCCCACAAAATATGTTCCCAAGCATTATCTAAGGCATTATGAGCGACTTGGGTTCAGGTATGTGCTGGATAACGACAAGCGTTTTTTCACTGGTGTTTCCATGAAAATTCACAGCACCAAAATCGATTATATCGAATGGACGATAGGCGCGAACCTGTTTAACTGGTAATGCCCAACAGTTTTGTAAGACCAATGAGCTTTTATTTCGACATGATGACCGCCCATGTGTCCGCACCATAAGCGCACAACAAGCCTGCACATCCGTCGTTCCACATTTCCTTCACTCGTTGCAACGGGAAATCGGAGCTTTGTATGATACGCTGGAAGCCGTACACCGAAATCGTACTGAACACAATGCACCACACGCCATTACCATAAGCAATCTCAGTGATCATCTTGCCCTCCTCTACTTTTCTCCTAAGCTCTTCAAAATCAAGACTGCGGCGTGTCATCCAGTTGGTGTTTTCATAATCGATGCCTTTCGAAAACACGACAACCCATTTCTCTTGTCCGTATGCCACTTTGGTGATGGCATAGCCTTCCTTCCATTTTTCGCCAATCTGTTTTTCAGGAAATTCAGCATCTACTACCCAAGTCTGGCCAAAACTCTTTTCGATAAGCGAAAAAACAAATATCCAGTCATGACCGTCATAAAACAGATTGGTAAGGTCATAACCCGAATCGGAAAACTCTTTAATGGTGTCTTCCGAAAAGGTTTCCTCCCATGTGAGCTTCTGGTCTTTGAACTCACAACCTTTTTCGAGAACTACAGAATAAATCCCATTGCCGAAATCGAAATCGGTAATGAAAAAGCCCTCTGTGCGTTTTTGATGAACGAGATCGACGAGTTCGTCGAAGTTATCGCGCAAATACAAGCACTGTTCGTCTCTAAAACAGGTAATCATGACATATCCTCCTATTACTGTTGGTGTTTTCGTCCATCACCCAACGCATTCAAGGTTGCAGCAGTAATTGAAAGACAAAACGGCGAAACCAATATGCGTCAGTTGATTTCTCTATCACTAAATCACGTACAAAGATAAGACTTTTTGAAACGAAATGAATCTTTTTGAAGAAACTATAGACTTAACCGCCAAAGACAAAAAAGGAGCAGTCGAGATGACCACTCCTGTTGCTCTTGGGGTTTTAGACAATTACAGCATCAGTGCGCCGACAAGACCCAAAATGGCGTAGAACTCAGGCAGAGCGGCGTAGATCAGCGTGTTGGTGAACACATTGTGTCCTTGGCTCACTCCGACGATACCGTTGGCACAAATCTGTCCTTGACGGATGGCGGAAATCATACAGACCAACCCCACACTCAGTCCCACTCCGAAGATTACGAGACCCTGTGTAGGATCCGCTTTCATTTTGCTCAACAGCATGAAGAAAGCGACAAAACCGTAAATACCCTGTGTGGCAGGAAGTGCGGAAAGCACCATGAAGTTTCCCGAAGCCTCGGGTCTTTTCTTTAGTCCGCCTTCTGCGGCATTACCGGCAGTGGTGGTGCCGATTGAACTTCCTATTCCTGCGAGGGCCAGAACAAGACCCAAGCCGAGATAACCTAAAATTACTTGAAGCATGATTGATTATTTTAATTGTTGATGTTTTCTTTAAGAGGGTTATACTTACGTCCGGTTCCCTCGTAACCGGAGTTTTTGAAAAATTCAAGGAAATTAAGTCGCAAAGGATGCACAAAAGCACCCAGCACGCACATGGCGACATTCAGTACATGCCCTACTACCACGATGAGGATAAAGAATACCCAGCCAAAGCCACCGTCACCCAAAGCCTGCAAGCCAATGGCATTGAAAGCCTCACCCAATTTGGCACCAGCCAAACCAAGGGCATAGAGACGCAGATAGCTGAGGATGTCGCCCAACAACCCCGTAGCCGTGTTGTAAGTCTCCCACAAACCGGAACCGACATTCAGCAAAGGATTGCGGTGCAAGTCGTTGAGGAAGAAAATTCCCAATGCCGACAACGCGCCGATGACAATGACAATCCACTTGGTCATCTCCTTGTCGAAAGCACCTATCAGGGCAAGACCGCCCACCACCACTCCGCCAACAATCAGCAAGGTCCAGCCCCATGTGCCCAAGGCATTGAAAAAGCCCTTGGTTTTGGTGGCTTGACCCGTTTTAATGATCATGGCCAAGCATATATGGAAGATGCCCACCAAGATGGCAAGCACCATGGTGCCGTCGTAGCCTGCAATGGTAGCCGGCAGCATGATTTTTTTCACGCCATCGGGAATCCACGAAAGGGTCATTAGATCAATCGAGAAAAACGTATGGAACAACAAACCGATGACAGTGGTTGCCAACCCAAGGGTCATCACAAGCGGTGAAAGTTTGGGGGCTTTCTTCTTCAGGGCGAGACTCAATAGTATCAGAATCAACCCGTAGCCCGCATCGCCCATGCAGAAGGCGAAAAAGAGCATGAAAAATATGGAAATCCATATTGTCGGATCGAACTCATCGTATTTCGGACGGCCATACATGTCGGTAAGCACTTCGAACATCGAGACGAACCTGTTGTTTTTCAACTTAATAGGCGGATTATCATCTTGCACTGCCTTATTCGCAACATAAAACACAGCCTCATTGTCGAGCAGGCTTTGAAGTGCCTGCTCATTTTCTGTCGGGGCAAAAGCCTCTAAAACCGTCAGATAGTTTTCGGCTGCCTTTGAACCGGAAACATTCGCCAAATGAAAGTCTAACTCCGACAGGGTCGTATTCAATTCGGCCTGAATCTCCGGCTCACAGCTTTTCAGTGCGGCCAAACGTGAATCATGTTGCACGATGGCAGCTTTCAGGCGGTTCAGTTCCTCTTCCTTGACGGTAAAATTGACATCAGGAGCAGGAAGTTCCTTGAGCGGAAAACTGTAATCTTCGGCATCTGTGGTGATGACAAAATACGTATAGGAACCATCGGAGGAAATCTCGGTCAGTGCATATTTCTCTTGCCATTCGGGATCCATCGAAGAAGTCTTTGCCTTGTAAAAATGCAGTTTCAGTCCGCATTTTTCAACCGCTTTTGTAGCTTCGGGATCAAAAATCCCCCATGGTTTTCGCTCTTCAATTTCTCTTTGGATCTGAGGCAGTTGTGTTTTCAAATTCTCTTTCGATCCCATTACGGCGATCACCTCGGCTGCGGGATCCGCCACTTTGGCATCCATTGGTGTTGCCGTTTCAACGCCTTTCAGAATGGTCAATGCTTTGCGCAACATTTCGGCGCGGGAAAATATTTTTTCGGAGTTCTCGTCGATAGGCTTTGCCGACCGTGTAACGTCAACGACACCGACCGACTGAAGCTTTTTCAAGAAATCTTCTATGTCGCCACTCATGAGTATGAAGTCATACTTCGTCATTTCAGTTACCATGGTGTTCCTCCTCTTCTTCTAAAATGTGTTTGTTCTTCACGATTTTCTGCGAAGCCTTGGAAAGGTTCTCCTCGTCTTCCATATACCGTTTGATCTTACGTATGGCTTCGTTATAGCCCGGAATCTGAACCTTTTCATACAGGTTGACTTTTTGTGTCGTCTTTTTCCGCTGGAAATCGAGGATGCGGCTCACTTCGGTATAGATTTCCGACTCGATACCAAGTTGGGCGAAGTTTTTCAGAATCTGCACCCCACCGGCATACCACAAAGGCTTGGCGAACAAGTTGATATCCTTCACCTCGTACATCACTTCTTCCAAGGCTGGCGTTGGCACACCAGCTATCTTCACCGTTTTCAGCTTCACATCGGCGATGGAAATCAGATTCGGCTCAAACTCATTCCATAACCGCGCCATGTACTCGTATGACTTCAGTTCGGCATCAAGCTGTGCGACAAGGCTTTCGGAACGTTCTTTCGCCTTTTTGACTTCCATACGCAGTGCGGACTCCTTGTTTTTTAGTGTAGGGAGCGCCCGCGTACGGATTTTCAACTGCTTGTTCAGCTCGTTCAGCGAGGTCTTGTTATATTGGAACTTGATTGCCATAATCAGCCTTTCCAGTATTTTTGAATCAGGGCATCTTTCAGACCCGTTTCTGCTTTGGTGAAATACTTGCCAAACAGTCCCCAAGCCGTGTCAAGCATTTCGGTAATGGAAATATTGACATCGATAGCCAGCAGACGTGTGGCATATTCCTTGGCGTAGTCGAGGCAACGCAAGTCGTAGTCGCTCAAGTCGAAACCGTTTTCCAATTTGGTCTTGGCATTGGCGGCATCGGCATAGAGACGCACCGAGGTGTTCATCACCGCACTGTGGTCTTCACGGGTTTTCTTGTTCTGGACAAGCTGTTTCAAACGTGACAGTGAGCGGAATGGGTCAACGATGACCTTACCGGAATCGGCATCGGCACGCAAAAAGAGCTGTCCTTCGGTGATGTAGCCCGTGTTGTCGGGAATAGCATGTGTGATATCGCCATCGTTCAAGGTTGTCACGGCAATAATGGTGATAGAGCCTCCGGCAGGCAACTGCACGGCTTTCTCATATATCTTCGCCAAATCGGAATAGAGCGATCCCGGCATGGAGTCTTTAGAAGGAATCTGGTCCATGCGGTTGCTCACGATACTCAACGCATCGGCATAGAGGGTCATGTCTGTCAGCAGCACCAGCACCTTTTCGTTTTTATCCACTGCAAAATACTCGGCGGCAGTCAATGCCATGTCGGGAATCAGCAGTCGCTCGACAGGTGGCTGATCGGTTGTGTTGACAAAACTGATGATTTTGTGCAAGGCACCAGCGCTTTCAAATTCATGCTTGAAGAACAGGTAGTCGTCATTGGTCAGTCCCATGCCGCCCAAGATGATCTTATCGACATCGGCACGCAAGGCCACCATCGACATCACTTGGTTATACGGCTGGTCGGGGTCGGCAAAGAACGGAATTTTCTGTCCAGAGACCAAAGTGTTGTTCAAGTCGATGCCGGCGATGCCGGTAGGAATCAGTTGCGAAGGCTGGCGACGCTTATACGGGTTGACCGAGGGGCCTCCGATTTGTCGTTTCTCTCCTTCCACAGCCGGACCGCCATCGATGGGTTCACCGTAGGCGTTGAAAAAACGACCGGCAAGGTCATCGCTGACATTGAGCGCAGGCGGTTCACCGAAAAACACCACTTCGGCATTGGTGGGAATGTCTTCCGTGCCGCCGAACACTTGCAGCGTGATGCTTTTGTTTCTGATCTTCACGACCTGTGCCAAACGTCCCGCCACAAGGGCAAGTTCATCGTTCGACACCCCATCGGCTTCCAACGTCACCGTGGCTTTGGTAATGGCCGTCAGTTGCGTATAGATACGCTGAAATGCTTTCTCACTCATGCGCTAACTCCTTCCTTAACTGTTCCATATAGTTGTTGAATGCTTCCGATTTGAACTCGGAATAATTCATTTGCTTGCAAATATTGATGATATTCTTGAAATAGGTGGCGCACTGCTCAAAATCATCGAACTTGAACGAGCGGTCGCAGATATCGAGAATAAGATCGAGCATGTATTTCTGACGTTCCAATGGTGTGGAACTATCGATTTCATCGAAAGCGTCTTGCTGCAAGATGACGAAGTCTATCAGTTCCGACTTCCAGTACTGCTCGTGGTAAGCCACCGGAACACCGTCATCGCCCAAAATATTAATCTGTTCGTAGGCATCCTTTCCTTTTCGTATGATGTATTTTGTTTTCGTCACCTTGTCGGCCCATCCCTTTTCGACTTTTTCATCGAGATAGGCGACAATTTCGGGATATTCCAAATATTTCGAATAAGAATCCACAGGATCGACAGCAGGATAACGCTTCTTGTCGGCGCGATTTTGCGACAATCCGTAGAAACAACGGGCCGCTTTCTTGGTGGATTCGGTGACAGGCTCCTTCAGGTTGCCGCCTGCAGGCGAAACGGTTCCGATAAACGTGATGGAACCCGTCGCGCCGTTGTTCAGCTTGACAATGCCTGCACGGGCGTAGAAGTTGGCGATGATGGCGGAAAGGTCAACCGGAAAACCGTCCTGTCCGGGCAATTCCTCCAAGCGGTTACTCATTTCGCGCAAGGCCTGCGCCCAACGCGAGGTGGAATCTGCCAACAGCAGCACCTTCATGCCCATGGCGCGGTAATACTCGCCAAGGGTCATTGCCGTATAAACAGAGGCTTCACGAGCAGCTACCGGCATGTTCGAAGTGTTGCAGATGATGATGGTGCGCTCCATCAGGCTACGTCCTGTGTGCTTGTCTTTCAGCTCAGGAAATTCGGTAAAGATTTCCACCACCTCGTTGGCGCGTTCGCCACAAGCCGCCATGATGATGATGTCGGCTTCGGCCTGTTCCGCCAATGCGTGTTGCAACACCGTCTTGCCACACCCGAAGGGACCGGGAATAAATCCCGTTCCGCCCTCGGCAATGGGGTTCAAGGTGTCGATACAACGCACGCCGGTCTCCATCACTCTGAACGGACGCGGCTTGTCGGCATAGCCACCGATAGCCACCTTGACAGGCCATTTCTGTAACATGGTCACCTGAACATCCTCACCGGCTTCGTTGGTCAGGACAGCGATGGTGTCGTTGAGAAGATACTCACCTTGAGCGGCCACCGATTTCACCTTATAGGTGCCTTCAAAGCTAAAAGGCACCATGATTTTATGGGGCAGCCAACCCTCTTTCACTTCGCCCAGCCAATCGGCGGCAACAACTTGTTCGCCCACCTTGGCCAAAGGTTCAAACGCCCAGCGACGGCTCTCGTCGAGCGGCTTGGTATATTCACCTCTTTTCAGGAAGATTCCCTCCATGGTAGCAAGGTTGTTCTGCAAACCGTCGAAATTACTCGAAAGCAGCCCAGGTCCCAACGTGACTTCAAGCATGTAGCCCTGAAACTCAACGGGATTGCCGATTTGCAATCCTCGTGTGCTTTCATACACCTGAACGGAAGCCTTGTTGCCGTTCACCTTGATGACTTCGGCCATGAGCTTCGCATCATCCAATTGGATAAAACAGATTTCATTCTGAGCCACAGGGCCATCCACCTCAACGGTGACCAAGTTGGAAATGATTCCTGTAACTTTTCCTGTAGTTTTCATATATTACTCATTAAACTTATTTTCATTCAAACCATTAAACCTAAATATTTCGCCGCTACGCCTAACAAGATGGCAAAAGCAAAACTGAGCAGCGTTCCCACCAACACATATTCCGACTTCACTGAATCCGTCTCCCTAAACCTCAACAACGACTTGGCCGCCAAGAGGAAGCCTATCGCCTCATACTGGCCTAACAGCACAAAGACAAGCGTAAGCGCCCTTTCCACATTCCCAATGACACGACCTGCATTGGGCAGGCTTTGGCTTTCATCGCCGGTGCCGGGAATAGAGATTGCGGCATCCTTAAAAATCGCCTTGATAATGAAATTTGTCGGACGTAAGCAGAACACAAACGCCATACTCCACAACAAGACATTGGTTGCGGGCAGCCATCCGGGGAAAGCGGAACCCTGTACCTTGCAATAAATCACCGACACTGCCGCAATAACGATGCAATGCAACAACTGATCCATAAAGAAAGCTCCCTTGACTTCCTTGAAAACCGATTTCAGTCCGTCGATCAGCAAATGCAATACGGCAATGAGCAATGCCGCCCACCAGAAGCCAAGGTTCATCGAGAAAAGCCAAGCACAGGCAAAGGTAATCGAAGCGTGAATGTACAAATGAACCGACTTGTAGGCATTGTCAGCTTTGCTCGAACACGACTTCTCGGTTTGCAAGTAAAAATCGCTGACAAGATGTGCTAATAGCTGCAATATGATGAGTTTGACTATCATGGTTCAAAATTCAGTTTTTCAAAGTAATTGACCGCTGATTCAACAGCTTTCCAACCCACCGCATTGCTCAATTGGTTTACGGCATGTTGTCTCACATTCAGCATCTTGGCTATTTCTTTCTCATTTTTGCCCAACAATTTATAATAAACAACTTCACTTTGCCTTGATGTCGCATTTTTCAACAGAACATCCAACAATTCCAGTATCACATCCATTTGTTCAGTAAATTCGGCGTTTTTATGGCAAAAAAACATACTTTTTTTCAGGACAATCCTTTCGCTTCCATTATGTTTTTGCTTTTCCAGCAATCTTCCTGAATAGTAAATAGCCTCTCCATCCAAAATATCCTGTTTTTTGTCGGCAATGCGCATCTCTCCTATTCCAATGGCTAATCTCACACCATATTTTCTGAACAATTCGCGTTTGTTATCAAGATCTTTCTTCCACGAAAAAGTCTTTTTAACCAAAACTTTCAGCAGCAAAGCCGTCCTAAGTGCTTCGTGGGGGTCAAGCAGGAAAATCTCAACAGCATCGCCTTTGAAAAGCCTTCCCCAGTTTCCGCCCTGCGACCGTCCTGAAACTTCTTCAAGGAAACGGCGAATCTCCGATTGCAATAATGTTAATTCCTCCGTGCTCAGCGCGGTGGAAGAAACAATGTCAGCCGAAATCGTTGCTCTTTCCATGTATTGTACACTTTTTACTGATCGACCATTTATCAGCTTTTTTACTGATATTTTATATTTATCAGCTTTTTTACTGATATTTTGCACATATCGCTTTCCGTCCTGTTGCCATCCACCCTAACGGCAACCAAGTTGGAAATGATTCCTGTAACTTTTCCTGTAGTTTTCATATTTTGTTATCTTTAAATGCTTATTAAAAAACTTATTCACTTTCCATCTCGCAGAGCTTTTTCATTTTAATAATATACATAATTACCCCTATCACCATTATCAAGCATCCCCCTATTATCATAAACGAACTATATTTAATCTGTATACCTGTTGCCAATTTTACAAAAACATGTGTAACATAGGCAAATAATATAACTAGTAGTATAGTTTTAACGAAACGTATCATCTCAATCCCTAGTGAATACAAATCCTGAGCATTCTTTTCTGTCACTTTAATTGGATAATTAAACACATGAGGTTTCCTTTGAAGAACAGATAATCCAACATATGACATAAAGCCTATCATTGGTAAAACCAACAAAAAACCTTTTGCCCCATAACCATCAATTTCCCCATTTATATTAATATGTGTCGGTATTCTTTCTGGTAACTCTGATAGGAAAAAGAACGGATATAACACCATTAATATAGCTATCACCAAGGTAATAATATCTATAATTTTACCTAAAGACACAAAGTATTTTTTATTGTTTGCCGCCACCATAACGTAACATATTAATGTTCAACATAATATTCCTTTTCACCAAAGTCTTCAACAAAAGGGTTACCCTTAGAGCTTCGTTCGGATCGTTCAGGAAAACCTCCACCGAATCGCCCTTGAACAAACGCCCCCAATCTTTGCCTTCCGATTTCGAGGCTAAGGCATCGAGAAACCTATGAATCTCAGTTTGCAAAGAAGTCAGCTCCTCCACACTCAACGAAGTGGAAGAAACGATATCAGCCGATATTGTTGCCCGTATCATAGATTGCCTTTTATTTTTATTGCTATTTTATAAGCTTTTTCGCTTATAAACGCCAATTATAAGCCTTTTCACTTATATTTTTCACTTGTCCATTATAGGCTTTTTTACCTATGTTTACCTCCTTCTTCAAATTCAAAATTGGCACTTGTGCCTCTTATTTCCTTGACCAAATCACGGAACATCTCCTCCCCTTTCTCCTTGTCGAGTTCCGCCCATCGTTGCACCATCTTGGCCTTGACGAGATATGCAAGTATGGCATTCATGTTGAAGTAATCCATCATGGCGATTTCGGTAGCCTTGTTCCATTTCAACTGGTCGATTTGCTGCTCACGCGCCACAAAGTCGGGCTGGTCGAATACGGCTTGTATCTGTTTGCCTTCCTCAAAATCGGCTTCCGGCATCTCGACGAGATAACTTTCGGCATCGCGGTCGAGGCGACGGGCCAAAAACTCGGTTTTCATATTGCGCAGTCGGGCATCGAAATCGAAATACTCCCTGATAAAGCCATTTTTGCTTTTAGCCGCCTCGGCATAAAACTCTGGACCGAGTTGGGTTTCATCAAAGCCACGTTCCATCAGCTCGACCAACTTCTGGTCGTTTTCAGACAGCAACTCGATGAAATGGGCTTTCGTATCCTCATACGAAAACCTGTCTCCGTCAAAGTTCAAAGCCAACTCGGGAAGGCTGGCGACGATATAAACATAGTTATCCATGCTCAGCCGAACAGAATTTTCTTCGTTGCAGGACGCAAATAAGCCGAAATCAAGTTGACAAACTCCTCATCGGTAAACTGAAGCAGGTAGCCGCCTTCTTTGGGTGCCACCTGAAAACCCGCGTTGATTTTCTTGGAGTAGCTCACCTTGACACCATTCTTGAACTCCTTTTGCAGCTCGCCATTGACAAAGGATTCCACCTGCGCCTTGATGGATTCGGGAAAAATGAGTTCCAAATCGGTAGGCGTAGCCTTTTGCGGATTAAAAGCCGCCACGACAGACTTGATCATTTGCTGCATGAATTCAGGTGACGAAAGGGCTTGGGCAACGGGCTGACCGACCATCTTTGCCACCAACATTTTCTCCATTTCCTGTTTGGTGGCGGCAATACTTTGCGAGGCCGCCATCTTCACGTCGGCAGCGACTTTCGTCTTCAGCTCCTCGGCATCCTTTTCGGCTTGAGCGACAATACGCGCCGCCTCTGCCTTGGCCTGGGCCAACATTTCGTCCGACTTCCTGTGTGCCTCTTTCAACAGTTCCTCACCGTCCTGCTTCCCTTTCGACAGACCTTCGTTATACAGCTTGTCCGTCAGTTCTTGCAACTTATTCTGCATATCTGATTCTATTGATTCTTCTATCAAATAATTAAGCATTCATTAATGAATGGCTGCAAAATTATGAAAAACTTGTTATTCTCCAAAAAAGTTTTCCCCTTTTTGGAAATAACAAGGCCGAACATTTATCTTTCTTGTAAAGTCCAACACCAATAAAACCCGATCCTCCTGACAAGAAACGGCTTTTATGCCATTCTAAGCAAGGACTATTCCACCACAATCCTACTGTTTTTGGCATAACCACACCCTTCAATAATACACAGCATATCAACACCTTCAGGCAAAGTTCCCAAATGGATTTCATCGGTATCGTAGAAGGTTCTTATCAGTCGAACTTAGATTGGATTCTCAAACACTGACACGCTTGAACCGAGGAGCATCCTATATCTTTCTGATTATCAAATTATACATTCAATATTCTTTGTAATTTGATACCGCAAAAGTTCGATACTGTCACAAAAAGTGTGTCTGGGCGTAAACTCATAAAAAAGGGACTGGCCGAAAGAGGCCAATCCCGAAAGTCTGTATCTTTAGGGCTGCAAAACACTAAAACACAGACTTAAAATGAAGTTTACAAAGGAACAAATTTCTGAGTTAATGTGCAAGCATGCACAGAAAGAAAATGGTCTTCATGACCTGATGGAAATCATGCTGGAGAGCATGATGGTCGCCGGGCGCGACGAATTCTTATCTGAAAACCAATGGGATAAGGGGAGCGGATACCGTCCGGGTCACACGTACGGCCATGGGAAGAAGCTTGAGTTCCGCATTCCCCGCGACCGCTACGGGAGCTTCCACCCCCGCATCCTCGCCACCCTGCGGGACCAGGAGGAGGAATGCGACCGTTTGGCGGGAGTCCTCTACACCAAGGGACTGACCCAGGAACAGGTCGGCGAGGTCTTCGACGAGATCTACGGCCAGCATTACTCCAAGTCGAGCACCAGCAGGATGGTCGAGAGTGTCCGGGCGCAGGTCGGGCAATGGCTGGAACGCGGCCTTGACGGGTACTATCCCGTAATGTTCGTTGACTGTGTCCACATCAAGGTGCACCGCAGCAATTCCGTGTCGTCCGGGGCGTTCTATGTTGCCCTCGCGGTGACGGAGGAAGGCAGGTGCGACGTGCTCGGCATCTTCGACATGCCCACCGAGAGCGCGACGTGCTGGGGCTGGATATTCGACAGGCTGAAAGAGCGCGGGGTGGAACGCATCGGCCTGATGGTGGCCGACGGCATCACGGGACTTGACTCCGCGGTGGGCAGGAAGTTCCCCGGCACGCCGCTCCAGCGATGCGTGACGCACCTCAAGCGCAACATGCTTGCCAAGGCGAGGCAAGATGACAAGGCAGCCTTGGCGGATGACCTGAGGGACGTGTTCCGCACGAGGCAGCGCGACTACACGGTGGAGGAAGCATGGAAGCGGTGGCAGGACATGTGCGACAGGTGGGGCAAGGACTACCGGTCGTTCAGGCCCTTGCGCGACAAGGCCGACTACAAGGCGCACATGACCTATCTCAACTATGCCCCGGAGATACAGGGCATGATCTACACCACCAACTGGATAGAGCGGCTCAACCGCGACTTCCGGCGTGTCACGCGCATGAGGGCAGCGATGCCCAACGAGGAGTCCGTCCTCACCTTGATGGGCAGCGTGGCCATGGATCATAAGGCCTTCGACAGGATCCTTCCCAAAATCACCACGGACAAGACGCTCTTCCCCGGACGACACGGCGGATTCTCTTAGCGGAACCGCCTTCCTGAATGCAATCGGAGCCGCCACTGCCGACGGCTCCGGACATCCATGCTTTCAGTGCAGGCACGGCCTTGTTGCTGGCAGCTTGCACCACAGCATGGAGTGTCTCCTCGTCCGACCGCTGAACAAAAACACAGATCTTTTCACAAACTGACCGCTGAAATGAAAATAATTGACTAATTTTGCACCGCAACCCTGAAGCTGACAGACTTCGGACACACTGATTGAAACACTACCCCATCAAAGCCAGAACCCTGAGTAATAAGAGCCATCGGATTGAGCCAAATTACCTACACCCATTGGAATATTATCTACAAAAGTGCCTTCAAAGTACAACTTTGGAGTTCTATAAATGACATCCCCACAAATTTTTCCTTTTTCCCAAATGCCATAGACTGAATCATTGGCACTAATATACAAGCCTTCACCTTCCCAAAGCCCCGTTTTCCACTTACCTTGGTAGGATGTTCCATTCGCATAATTCATTTTGTGCCAAGTCCATCGGGCTTCCCTTCTTTGGTATATCCATAGTAATGGCCTTGTGGTAGTTGTTCATCAACTAATGTTTGTGAAAGTCTTCCTTTTATCCAATTACCAGTTTTGATAGAACCATCTTCTTTGTAAAGCGTTCCTTCTCCATTGAATGCCCCATCTTTCCAATCCCCTTCATAATATAGTTTTCCATTCCTGTAAAGTTTCAGAAAGCCATTAGGTTTGCTGTTATGAAAATATCCAATATAAAGTTCATCTGCTTTTACTAAAACGCCAAAACCCTCCATTTTGTCATCAACTACTGCACCCACATATTGGCTGCCGTCATCCATTGTCACTACATCCTCAATGGATTGTGCTCCATAAAATATATTTATTTTATGGTCTGTCTTATGTCCGTCTGCATCAATGACAGAAAGGACACCGATCCCGTTAGGAACGCTGTCAATCACATTACCTTTCCATAAAAATGATTTTGTCGTATCTGATGAAGATACCCACAACCAAACATCCTCATTAGTCTTCATCCATAATTGGTTAGGACGAAAAGAACATGAAGTTGATAGGAAAAGGACAAGACTTGTCAAAACTATATATTTTATGTATCTTATCTTCTGTGACATAGTTTTAGGTTTATTAAGAGTCTGTTTAAGAGTCTGTTTAAATTTCAATGAAATAATTTGTTAAGCATGATTTTTGCGAAGGCGATATGGAGCATTGCTTCCGAAGATTCGGAGTAGAATTCGTAGTCCAATGCGATCCTTCGGAAATTGTAGAGCCAAGCAAAGGACCTTTCGACAATCCACCTGAGCGGAATTACGCTGAACTTTTTCGGGCACTCGTCTGGCCTGAGCACCACCTCAAGCTTGCAACCGAGAGTCTTGCGCACCTTCTCCCTCAGGGTGTCCATCATGTCCTCAAAGACACCTTCGCGCTTCCACTTGGTGAAGTAGTAGAAAACGATGTTGTGCGGCGGGAAGTCCTTGGGG
>JASBYY010000007.1 GCA_029983675.1 Bacteroidales bacterium
AACCTCACACAGAAATGGAAATGCCAAAAGTGGTTTTTAAGGGTTGACTAATTAGACAAAGGCTTTTTCGGAGATTGAGACGTTTCAGGAGGGAATTTGAGCTCCAAAACGCCGCTATGGGTCAAATTGCAGGCTGATGAACGGTCTCGTGCCCGATAGACATTACCTTTGCGGCAGTTTGAAAACCTTAAAATCGGCCTTATGAACAAAAAAATGCCCGTCGTGCGGCTCTCGGATAACGAAGCGGAACGGCACAAGGGATGGGAAACAACTTTACAAGTACATGGCATGCGGAAGACAATTCCGCGCTGGGGAAACGATGACAGACAAGGAGCTTTGGAGGCTTTACCAGTCCAACAAGCAGACAATCACCGAACTGGCCGTCATCGCCGGAAAAAGCCCGTCAACCATCAAGCGCAGGCTGCGCAGGATTGTCATTGAATGGGAACAGCCCCGCCTTGACGGGACGGGCGGGTTCGTCCACCTTGACGTAACCTACTGGGGTCACAACCGGGGTGTTTTTCTTGCCTTGGACGATGCCTCGTGCCGCCCTCTCTACGTGGCGTTCATCAAGCGCGAGACCATAGCCGACTATGTGAAGGCCGTGGAGACGATAACACGCATGGGCTATACCGTCAGGGGCATCGTGGTCGACGGGATGCGCAGCCTGTTCGATACGTTCCCCCAGTACAAGATCCGGATGTGCCAGTTCCACATGCGAAGCATCGTCGACCGCTACCTCACCAAGAGTCCGAGACTCAAGGCCGCCGTTGCCCTGAAAGAGCTCATGGGCAGGCTCACCGTGCTGACGAGAGACGAGTTCGAGAAGAGGTTCGGCCAATGGAGAGAGGGGGGAAACATACGCTCAACCGCCTGACGACAAGCAAGCGTACGGGCAAGTCGCACTACACCCACAAGCGCCTGCGGACGGCGATGAACAGCATCGTGTACTACCTGCCGTACCTGTTCACCTACCAAGAGAGGCTGCGAGGGGATGCCCAACACGAACAACAAGATTGAGGGCGTTTTCACCGACCTGAAGAAGAACCTGAACAACCATAGCGGCATGGGCGAGGACGGGCGAAGGAGATTCATCAGTGGGCTTTTCTTGGCATTGGCAGACAGTCCAGCATGTCAAGACGGCAAAGCCGCACCCTGAAAACGGATGCGGCTTCTGACTTGCCGTCATGTTGCACAGCCTATTCCTCACGGGGTTGCTCCCCAGCAGAGCCCCGCTATGCTTCAGCTGCGTGGCAAAGATAGCAACAAGAATCCATCGCCCGACATCATGACTCAAATTTCCAGCCTGCAAAATGACCTATACGCCAATTACTTTTTAGCCAGCCTCTCTTGACTTCATTCACCTTATTGTTCACAGTCTCATCTGACTACTGTAACACGTCGCGTGACCATGCCTCTTTCTGTTGTCACCTGGATTAGATAAAGACCAGACTCAAATTGTGACATGCTGAGGATCATCCTGTCTGCTTTCTGATCGGTATCGTGGACCACTTGACCCAAAGCATCCGCAATAGTCACATGGCGCATCCCTTTGGCTTGGATGACCACTTTATCTTTCGCAGGATTGGGATAGATGTTCACCACCACCCCGTCTTTGTTATCGCTTACATCAAGGACATTCGACACTGTTTCCGACACAGGACATGACATGGCATAGTAATTGTCTTGATAGATAGGCAGATTGTTATAGACAACCCTGACACTATATTCGTGTTCATCCGCTGTAGGTAAATTGTCAACAAAGGTATTGATTGTTCTTGGCAATGGCATTTCGGTAATAAGTTCACTATCACGGAAAACATAAGTTCCGAGAATGTCATATACCACTGGTTCCTCGTTAGTAGCATAAGCTCTGATCATCCAAGTACCCTGAATGTCGTATTCCGTGAGATCGTGCCAACCGACACCATCCATAGAAATCCAACGGCCATTCGGATCTCCACTGTCTTCAGAATAAGAAGCAGGATAGGAGGCGCTGCCGACATTGTTGAAAACAACCCAAAGGTTCTGGCTTTCATCCAATTCAACGAGGTCATTGATAGGATATTCCCCCATTGATTGGAACCAGCAGATACAAAAGGTTGGGAATAAATCAATGTACCGGGTGCTGTTTGACCACCTTGATAAATGAGGATATTGCCCGTGTAGGCTGCCATATCGTAAATTGAAACTTTACCCAGATAATGACCACTCCAAGACCCTACTGGAATCATGATGCCCCAATAAAACGAACCGCCTCCTGTGCCTACACTTCCACTATTGATGCTGTTGTCGTAATAATACCACTCGCCACCCGAAATTTGGTTTTCTGGCAAAGTCCAGTTGAGCAATACATGCCCATTGTTGACTTCGGCTTCCAGATCGGAAGTGCTTTCATATTCGTCACAAGGGATGTAAGTCCAAGTATATTCGGCCCAGAGGCTTTCGCCCATACTATACATTGCTTTCACTTTTGTGGTGTTGATCTCGCCCTCTACAAGGTTGTCCACATCGTGTTGGAAATAAGTTTCTGTTGTGTTGCCGACAAAAATACCGTTGAGAAAAACGCTGTAGTATTCCAGGGTTCTTTCTTCTTCCTCGGCTTTGACATGACAACGAATTTTCCAAGTATAGTTCAATCCAAAGACAGCCACATCATCCCAAATGAGTCCGTTGGAAGAAATCAAACGTCCATTGAGGTCGCCGGTGTTCGTTGATGCAGAGGCGGGATAAGTAGCTTCCCCCTCCTTGAATTGAAACACAATCCATAAATCCTGCGTATCGTCAAACACAACATCCCGTTCGAGCGGATAATCGATGTATTGTCCGGAACCGGTGGTAACAATGTCTTTTTGATACAAGATATGTCCCAATGGAGATCCCGTTGAGCAAACATAGAATGTACCTATAAAGGCTTGGTCGGGCGCATCATAAAACGATACCGAGTTAACTGAATGAAAGCCTTCAAGTTGTTCAGGAGTAAACCGTACTGCCCAATAGAACGGGCTTCCCGATGCTCCAACAGAGCCGTCAAATGTATCCGTGTCATAGTGGAGCACATCTCCCCCCAGACCTTGCTGCCACATAGCCCAGCCTGTGTGTGACACATAAAGATTGCGTACATTAAGTGGCAATTCTTCAAGAATGCACCCAATAGAATCCGGCCTCATAATTTCGATGATCTCATGGTTACCGCACGAGGTATAGCCATCTTTCTCTATCGTATAGTTGTAGGTGCCTTTTCTAAACCTGTCCCATTTATAATAGCCTGAATTGTCGAGAGTAACTATATAGTCGTAACCCTGGTCAGGCTCTGAAGTGTTCAAGAAACGCACCGAAGTACCTGCGGGCGAATCACCCGTATTGGTGCTGACACCAACCTCCACCGTCGTCCACATATCCTTGTCCAAGCAATTGGACCAAACAATCTCTGATTCTGGCGAAACAGGAATCGGAACATAGCCGTAAGGCACACTGAAGCATTTTTGTATGCCCATACCAGAGGCCAAATATATTATATTACCAGTGTTCACATCCACCGAGGCAATAAAGCCTGTTCCTTCATCTGGTATGCCAACACACATCCAATAAAGCGTTTCCGTATTGTGGTCGAAACCTGCTGTCATATCAGTGCTTAAGAGCATGGCGATTTGCTGTATTAAGGTACAATGAGCCGAGCTTTTTTCAATAGCAAATAATGCACCAAATTCGTCTAAAAAACCATAAAGTTGCCCGCTATAACTACAAGCTAAAGCCCGAATACAATGACTTGGAGCTCCGTGATCTAAAAAACCGAGTGCTGATAAACTACCGGATTCCAAATCAATGGAATAGAGTACATTGTCTTTTACACCGAACATCGTTCCGGTAGAATAATCGAAAGCACAATCATCCATGTGAGTGGTTGTGTTCACAGTAGCAACAATCTGGCCTGAGCTTGGGTCAAAAGTAAGCAACTGGTTTTCTTCGGTGAAGGCATGCATATAGCCGTCGTTGGCAAAGTCACCTGCACACAATTGGAGATTTTGGTCAATCAAGGTCGCCGAATTTTGTGGATGCAATGGATCATATTGTACCCAACCATTAGGTATTATTCTTGAATAGCGGCTAAAGGAATAGGCGTTAATACTACGAAGAAGTACCTGGGCTCTGTTTTCATAGGAATCGCTTTTACTACATGCAGTTTCACTCTCGCGATTGCCGCCATAAACCCTTGACACGCCCCACTTGTAAACGCCTTGTTCAACATCAGGCCAACCCGTTTCGATAAAGATGGTATCGGTAACCTCAGAAGCCAACAGCACAGTATTTTCTTCCGTGTATGGGCCATTGTTGTAGCAATTGGTGCGATACACATTGTAATGCTGGAACGAACGGTCGACTATACGACCTTCTCCGCCGGTGAAGAACTGCTTCATTGTCCAAATGCCATAAGGATTATGTGTCCAATCATAACCGTCATCACTCCAGCACCATGTTCCGTATGTATTAAATCCTAGGCAACATCCTGCTGGATAATCACTGACTGTGGTGTTGGCTTGCCAAATAACCCAAACAGGCTCTATGCCACTGATTTCTACAGGATTCGTCAAATCAAATTCAACCCAGTCACCTAAGTTTTGAGGCACATCAACGGTGATGGTCGACACCATCTCACCCTCCTCAGGTTCAGTACCTCCCACATAGATGCGACAAGTATAGTTGCCACCCACAGCACCAAACAATTTATCGCTAAACAGAGCCACCTTGGTCATCATGAATCCTATGTATGGTTGCAACTCGCTCAAGGGATATTGATAGCCCCATTTAACACAGGCAACAGCATTATTGAATTCATTCTCACAATAGGTATGCCAACCAGGTCCGATGGGCTCAGGCACATTTTCGCTTTCCCAGTAAACTTTCACATATGGACTCTCAGAATTGAGCGAATCGGGATAATATTCGGCCACAACACGACCTGTTGTGTTGTAATTTTCATAAAGAATGATATCTACGTAACTTGTTTCAGCATCATTGGACACCAACACTTCCGATCCGTGACTGCCTTCCTGATAGCCTTCCTTTGATGCTATTGCGATGTATTTTCCCGAATAGACTGTTCCCGAAAAGGTACCGTTAGCTTCGGTAAGATAGATATAGGTATGCCGTTCCAAGAACTCGTCGTATCCCGTGACAGTGACCGCAACACCTACAATAGGAGTGCTGCCGTCCTGCTCATAAACGGTACCGCTGATGGTACCGATTCCACCCACACAAACCATAACCGGTTCTGACATCCCCGATTCGCCTTCATTATAAACAGCGGTCACAGCAAAAGTACAGCCTTCCATGTTATAGGCCAAATCCGATACGATGTATTCCGTAGCAGTGATAGGGGCTTCGTTGATTTTTTCGCCGTCTTGATACACGTTGTAACCCACGATAGCACGACCGCTGACAGCATTCCATTCGAGCAATACATCATCACCTATGTGAATAGGCGTGTTGGCATGAAGACCCGAGGGTATATTCAATGTCGTAGTAAAGCCCCAAACCGAACCATTGGTTGTTCCAGAGGCATTGCGCTCGTTGACACGCCAGAAATAAATTTGGTTGTTGTGCAGGTTGTCGACCACATACGATTCGGCAAGTTCGGTTGTCCAGTCCACGAGGACTTCATTTGGTGGATAGGTCGTTCCTATTAAAAGTTGATATTCGGAGGTGAATGAACCAAGTTGCCATTGAAGTTGCACGGGTGAAGTAATTCCGGTGGCACCATCGATGGGCGCGACAAAAGCAGCTTGTAGTGGGAGAGGCAGTTCGTTGGTACTTATTTGTAAGGTGTACTGTGGACTTGTCGTGGAAACCACAAGGTAATAAGTGCCCGGCGTAACCATTAAGTTGGTAATTGGATTGTCGCCACCGATACTGATTGAATATTGGCCATTGTTTCCGATATTAACCGCATCTATATAATTATCAGCCATAGGTCCTGGGCGGCCAGCAAAGTCTTCGGCATACAAAGCCAATTTTGCATTGGAACCAAGGGTGACTTCGGCATTCAACAAAACAGCATCCGAAAACATCAATTTATAAACTGCATCGGCTGCATCGACTTTGTTGCCGGGCAGCTTGTAGTTATTGTACAGATCATCGGTACTTCTCGTGATGGTCTGTGGCAGCTCGGCCACCAGTTCGGCCAATTCCGCCACATCGGGCGACACAGACGTATAGTTGTTCACCTCAATGTCAGCCAGCTTAATATGGGTTTGGTTCCACATCACTGCCATGTGGGCGGTCATATTGCCAGGCAACACGATGGCATCAGGGTCGGTACCGACGAAGACCTCTTTTGATTCGTTGGAATAGATTAGAAAAGGGAAAGCCTCTGTACCGAGCGATTCGTCCACAACAAAGAAGTTGTCATCGAAATCAATGCGAGTAATTTGCAGGTCTTCCTGCGACGTGTTGGAAAGGGTCACCTGCTCGCCCTGCATCCAAGCTCCGATAGGACGTGGTGCCATCACAATCGGATTGGGTATGATAGCAAGACCTGGAGGCATGCCCTGGTCGAAGGTCGGGAAATAATTGTTGTTTCCGTAAATGTCGTCATACCATTGGACATACCCATCGTTTTCGCTGGCAAACAGATTAAGTACAGTAAGAAGATCCGTGGTGTTCAATATAGGTTCGGCAAGCGTCCAATCGGTCAAATTGCCGGCTTGTGTGAAACTTGTGTAGGAGTGCGTGCCCGACATATCGCTCTCAGTGCCATAAGCCACCGAATAGGTGCCTTCCAAATAATAGTTGTTGTGACAGTGTGCAGTAGTATACGTTTCAATCCGATTGAAACCAGACAAGGCACCACAATTGGTTGTATTTGATGCGGTCATCGCGCCTGCATTATAACAATTCTCAATATGGGAAAGGTTCCAGTTGTACCCCGAAATGCCACCCGAATTGGTACCAAAACTCAGTGCACCTCTATTGTAGCAGTTTCCGACATAGCCGCCACCTTTTTCTCCGACAATGCCGCCACCTTTGTCCGAACATGTCACCTGACCATAATTGGCACAATTGATTATGCTTGCGTCTTGCATCTTGCCGGCAATGCCTCCACAGATGCTTCCACCCATAACATTGCCTCTGTTTATGCAGCCTCTGACTTCAAAACCCAAAGAGTTGCCTAATATGCCACCGACCAAATCACCTGAAGCACTTATATTTCCCCTGTTGACACAATTCACGATGTTGCTGTGAATGATATACCAGCCATTACCCACAAATCCACCGACATAATCCGAGTCGGTCGCGATAGAGGCTCGGTTGATACAATCGGTTATTGATACATTTTCTTTAAACTGAATGCCATAACCAGCAGCGACAAAACCCGCAGCACAGCCATTAGTACTGTGGACATAGCCGTCAACGGTCAAGTCATGAATGCTTGCATCGTCGCCCAACCAAGTAAAAAGCGCAAGGTTTCCTTCTCCCTCCAAATTAAGTGTAATCGTATGATTGTTGCCATTAAGGTCTCCTCTGAATCCCCCCACAATAGGAGTGGTTATTTCCTCAATGTCGCTCATCACCTTGAAATACTTACCTTCGGTGTCGAAACCCTGCGTCAGACCTCTTGAAAATTCATCAATATCGTCTTTAGTATATAGCAGGAAGGGAGTTTCTAGTGTTCCGTTTCCGCCAATATCCAGAGCGGTCAGAAATCCTACAGATTTCCATGTTGACACATCGCCTCCACCGCAATTGGAGCGGATAAAGGCCGAATAATTCGTCAAGCTATTCAAACCCGTCAAGGTATAATTCGTGGTAGTAATCGCCGTTGCGGTCGGAATGGTTTCAGGAGAAGGAGCCTCGCCATCGGTCACGTAAACATCCCAAGCACTGGTGCCTATACCTGGTGTCCAAGTAAGCTTGGCAGAGGAAGACGTGATGTCCGAAACTGCTAAATTCTGGGGACTATGACAGGTAATAACAACCGGGGTCACATTCAGTTGAATGTTGGCAAATTCAGAACTCAATAAACCAGCTCCTGTCGGGTATTCTGGAATACCTGAAATACTTGGATTCGTAGATTTAAGATGAAGTGTTACATTCCCGTTATCTGAAAATGAAGACGCATAGAGGTTAACATCCCATGCAGGGCTGGCATAAACACAGGCTATCACAATAACAAGATTGCCGTTGTGCTCATATGTAAAAGGCTCATCAAAGACAAAATCCACCCAACCACATTCGGCTCCTATAACAACATTCTCGTGGGAATATACTAAGGTAAGGTCGCCCAAAGGTGTCCAATCAGTATTGGAAGAATGACTTGCCGTTGTTCTTTCACCCAAATAAATTTTCAACGAACTAGCCACAGTGGGCATGGCGAACATCATGCCATAAACACCTACATTGTTATAGGAAACGGAATTGATGATGCAAGAACCTGAAAAAGCCGACATGGGATAAATTTCCTCATCCCATGATGTACAGTACCACGAATAAAACGGGGATTGAGAAAAAGTCTGTCCATTGCCGATGGAAACCACATCGGCATGTGTCGCATAAGGCAACAAAAGTGCCAGCAGCAAAATTAATGTAAATTGTTTTGTTTTCATAATGTAATTTTATTTATTAGGTTAGTGAATCATGGATTTCTTGGATATAGCTCGCCATTGCAAGATGTATTATTGACCATGCAAAGGTATGCAAACTTTTTTGCAAATTTATAGCTAACTATAATAAAATCAATATAATATAAGTTTATATAAGGTTTACAAAACCTATAATTTGGGTATTCATTGGGTTTGCATCCGCAAATATAACTCCCGAAAAGGTATTTTTCTCAATACTTCGATAGAAAATCGCTGAGATTGTCGTTCGCATTGCTCATGCCAAGTTTCTTCCTCAAGCGCCACCGTGCCACTTTCACCCCATTGATGGTGATGTTGTTGATGGAGGCGATATCCTTTGTATTCATATTCAGCTTGATAAGGGCGCAAAGGCGCAGCTCGCTGAGGGTGAGGCCAGGGAAATCTTTCCGCAGGTTGTCATAAAACCTTGGGTGTACTCGCAGGAAATAATAGTCGAAATTCTCGTCAGTATTGGCACTGATAACGTTGTTGAGTTTTCTGACGGTTTTCGCCAAGGTGTCGGTTCTTTCCTCTTCCTTCATCTCTTCTATCGAGGCAAGCCGCTCCTTGATTTCGTTCAGCGCGTCGTTGGTCTTGGTTTGAGAAAGCAGCTTCGAGACAAGTTCTTGCTTCTTGCTCTCCAACTCGTTGAACAGCATTTCCTTCTCCACTTTTTTGTCTTTCAGCACACGGTTCTTTCTGGCAAGCATCACCAGCGACATGATAATGACCACCTGCAGTACAACGATGATAAAATAAGTGACAACACTTTTACGGGTCTCCTTAATGCGTTCCATATCCCGCTCGTATTGTGCTTGAGCTTCTGCCTCCGCATATTGATGCTGAAGTTGCATTTGGTTCACCACCCTTACCTGCTCCTCCACATTAAAAATAATGTTGATTGTATCCAACATCGTCTGAATCTCACAGCATTTCTTATATTCTGACAGGTCAATAGATATTTTTTTCAGTTCTTCCAAAACAAGAATTTTCAGCCAGATATAAGAGGTCTCGTTGCCGCAAAAATCGAAACATTCTTCCAACATGGAAATCGCCTCATCAGACCTGCCTACCTGATGGTATGTTTTAGCCAAGCCATACATGACATTAACCACTGTTTTCACATCGCCCTTTTCCCTTATCCCGTCCAAGCAACTTTCAGTCTTATTTATCACCTTGTCATAATCCTTGTCAAGCAAAGGCAAGAGAATGAGTTCACTAACCGCCCTGATAGAATCCTGTTCCGAGACCGCCTCCAATAACGAAGCCTCAAACCATATCTTGGCCGAATTCAATTGACTCTCCCATTTGTATATCAGTCCCATATTGAAATAGACAGCGTATTTGTTGAACTCTTCGTAATCACTGTTCTCAAGTAGATTCACATACAAAGAAAGGGCTTCTGGGTAATGAACCAAAATGATTTCGGTCAAGGCTTCATGCAGTTCTATTTGATAAGCAATCCAATTGTCCTTTTGTTCTTTGTTGATAGACTCAACTTTTTTCATGCATTCATAATACTGTGAGAACATCAAATTCGACTCATAATAGTAGTAACCCAAAGCCAAATAGATTTTTGCTCCAAGTCTTTCTGTTCTATGCGTCTTCTTCATCTGAAGATAATCTTGCTCCGCCTTCTTCAGTACTTTGAATGCTTGGTAAGGTTCCATGATTACCATAGACAGGCCTAGAAAGCAGTTCCCCATAGCCGAATAATACTTGTCCTGTTTGACAAATTCAGATTCCACGAACTCATCGATATAGGACAGGGCTTGCTGGTAGCAGCGGACACCGAACAAATAATCGATTACTTTGGCAAGGGATTCAGCCCTGTCCGCATCGTCGTTTCTGTTTTCATAAGCAAGACGCATAATGCTGTCGGGAACAATCGATTCGGCACTTTGAGAGGAAACAAGTATTGGAGCAAAACAAGCCGTCACTGACACAAAAACGATCTTAGCACAGCACAAAAATCCGATACATCTCTTCTTTCCATAAGATTTCATGGTGCAATATTAAAAAAAACCCTTTTATCCACAAGTCCACAAGCTATAAATTTGCATGGCAAACTGCACAAACTACTTTTTTCAACTCAATGGCTTCCTTTTTTAAACCTTGCCACCTGAATCAATAGTTTTTCCCGTTCATTTTAAAATTCCGTATTTTTGCGTCCATGGCAAAGAACAAATACTACGTCGTTTGGCAAGGCAGGCTTCCCGGCATCTACACCGATTGGGACACTTGCTCAAATCAGGTGAAGGGCTTTCAGGGAGCGCAATTCAAAGGTTATCCCACCCGCGAAGCGGCTGAAGCGGCTTTCCGACAATCCTACGAACAAGCCATTGCGCACCCCGATGTCATTGAGCGGCCATCCATTGCCAACGCAAGGGTGAAACCCGAAATGAACAGCCTGTCGGTTGACGCTGCTTGTAGCGGTGTGCCCGGTCCCGTAGAATACCGTGGGGTGTGGACAGCTACTGGAGAAGAAGTGTTTCGCCAAGGGCCTTTCCCCGACGGCACCAATAACATCGGCGAATTTCTCGCCATCGTGCACGGCGTGGCGTGGCTCAAGCAAAGAAAACTGAGCCTTCCCGTTTACAGCGACAGCAAGACTGCCCTCTGCTGGATACGGCAAAAAAAATGCAACACCAAACATCCCCGTTCCGCACGCAACGCTCAGCTTTTCGACTTGGTGCAACGCGCCGAAAATTGGCTGCATAACAACCGTTTCGACAACCCCGTCCTCAAATGGGAAACCGAAATATGGGGCGAAACACCCGCGGATTTCGGAAGAAAATAAGCTGAGATGACCCAGCAACTTACACGATGAAAAGCATTTTCTTCTCCACCTGCCCCCATCAAACCTCTATCCTTCTCTTTTCCTGACCGTTGAAAAATGTCCTTTTGCAAAACACGGTTCGGCATACGCAAAAAATTCCTATTTTTGCCATTTATAAACTTTGAAGCGCATGTACGCATTGTATAAAAAAGAAATCAGCAACTTCCTCAGTTCCCTAATCGGCATCATGGTGATTGTGGTGTTTCTGCTCATTACGGGTCTGTTTCTCTGGGTGTTTCAGAGCGACTTCAACCTGCTTGATTTTGGCTATGCCAACTTGGACAGCCTTTTCATCCTTGCGCCTTGGGTGTTCCTTTTTCTCGTCCCTGCCGTCACCATGCGCAGCTTTGCCGAAGAAAACCGCACCGGAACCATCGAGATGCTGCTCACCAAACCGCTCGGCGACTGGCAGATCATCATGGCTAAGTTTTTAGCCGGTGTCACGTTGGTCGTGCTGGCATTGGTTCCGACTTTTATCTACTATTATTCGATTTACAAACTCGGTCTTCCGCAAGGAAACCTCGATAGCGGCGGCATCTGGGGTTCCTACATCGGCTTGTTCCTGCTGAGTGCCAGTTTCGTTTCCATAGGCATATTTTGCAGTTCGGTGACGAGCAACCAGATCCTCGCTTTCATTCTGTCGGTGTTTCTGTGCGGATTCCTTTACATCGGCTTTGAATTTATCTTTTCCTTGGCTTTGTTTGGCAGCATCGACTTGTTCATACAACGCTTAGGAATGGCGGCACACTACAGCTCCGTCAGCCGTGGCGTTGTCGATACACGCGACATCCTTTATTTTCTTAGCGTGATGGTGTTGTTTCTAAGTCTTACAAAACTAGTGCTGGCAAGCCGAAAATGGTAAGGAGGAAATAGTATGGAAAACAAAAGGAAAAATCTGAAACGGAACCAGTTGATTTCTTTCTTCATCACCTTGGTGATTATCGCCGTCGTAAATATCATCGGCGGGTATGTGTTCACCCGTTTTGACCTGACCAGCGAAAAACGCTACACCTTGTCCGACACCTCAAAGGAAATATTGAAAGATCTGAACGACTACGTGTATTTCAAAGTCTATCTCGAAGGCGATTTCCCTGCCGGATTCAAGAAACTGCGTCGTGAAACCAAAGAGATGCTCAATGAGTTTAGGGTGTATTCCAAATACATTGATTACGAGTTTATCAATCCGTCGGAGAGCACCGATGCCGCCGAACGAAAAGAGACCTACGACCTGCTGTATCAGTCCGGACTTAATCCCACCAATGTCTCAATACGCAACAACGACGGCACTTCGCAGCTGATCATCTGGCCCGGTGCGTTGGTAAGTTGCCACAACCAGACCGAAACCGCCATCGATTTGTTGGAAAGCCAACAGCAGGGACAGTCCTCGGAAGCCGCCCTGAATGCCTCCATGCAAAACTTGGAGTTCAAACTGATCGATGCCGTCCGCAAGGTGACCCACACAAAGAAAGGCAGCATTGCTTTTATCGAAGGTCATGGCGAATTAGACGAAAACGAGGTTTACGATATCACCCAGACACTCTCGAAAAACTATAACGTCAACCGTGTCGCCATCGATGGAAAAGTTGATGTGCTGATGCGCCGCAATGAAACGGAAAACGGAGTTATGGCGCTTCCAAACTACGATGCCATCGTCATTGCCAAACCCACACAAGCCTTCGACGAAAAGGACAAGTTCCTCATCGACCAGTACATCATGCACGGCGGCAAGGTGCTATGGCTCGTCGATCCGGTTGCCGTCACCATGGACAGCCTCACTTCGCAGGAATCGACCATTGCCACCGACCTCAACTTGAACCTTGACGACATGCTGTTCCGTTACGGCATACGCATGAACAAGAACCTGCTTCTCGATTTGAACTGCGCCGCCCTTCCCATACGCACGGGACAGATGGCCGGACAGGCACAGCTTGAGTTTTACCGCTGGTTTTATTTCCCCTTGCTACAAGCCGCCAACAACCATCCCATGGTGCGCAACATGAATGCTATCAAAGCCGACTTTGTGAGTTCGTTGGATGCCACCACCATGATTAGCGACATCGAACAGATTCCGCTACTCGCCACATCGAATTACACGAAGGTTTCAGGCACACCTGTGTTTGTGAGCCTGTCAATGCTCAGACAGAAACCTGACCAACGCATGTTTCCTTCGAAAAGCCAAAACGTCGCTTATCTGCTGAAAGGCCGTTTCCCCTCGCTGTATGCCAACCGCATCACCGAAGAAATCGCCGACAGCAAAGAGATGCATTTCAAAGAAGAAAGCGATCCTACCGCCATGATTGTGGTGGCCGATGGCGACATCATCCGCAACCAGTTTAAGATCCCGGTTGGAACGCCCTTGCCTCTGGGCTACGACCAATACACACAAAACACCTATGGCAACAAGGAGTTTATCCAAAACGCAATCAGTTATCTTGTTGACGGAGAAGGCATCATCTCGATTCGTTCACGTGAACTGAAGATACGCCTCCTCGACCCGGCAAAAAAATCGGATACCAAGATACGCACCTCTTGGCAACTTATCAACACGCTGTTGCCCATCGGAATAATTGTGGCATTGGGCATTGTCATGTCACTCATCCGAAAAAACAAATACAATAAGAAACAAGGGAACAAACCGACAAGGTATTGAAACAGAAACACATCATACAATGAAAAGAAAAAATCATCTTTCCATCATCATCGCCATTGTGCTGATTGTCATTGCCAGTCTGCTGATTTGGAACAACCGCTACCTCACCACCCTTCGCGGCGAAAATGCTGATTTCAGGGTGTGGGACACGGCTTCGGTTACAAAAATATTCCTCGCCGACCGCTATGAACATGAGACTCTTCTTGAGCGCCAAGAGAGCGGATGGACACTGAACAGCACGCACAAGGCACATTCGAAGAAAATCGAACAGATTCTGTACACCATGAACAAGGTGCGCATCCGTATGCCCGTTTCGGTAGCCAGCCACGACAATGTCGTGAAACAAATGGCAGGTCGGAGCACCAAGGTTGAAGTCTATCAATATGTGCCGCGCATCAATTTGTTCAATAAGGTCAGGCTATTGTATCATGAAAAAAAGACCAAGGTGTTCTACGTGGGCGAAGCCACTCAGGACAATGCCGGAACCTTTATGCTGAAAGAAGGAGCCGATAACGCCTATATTGTTTTCATCCCGGGATTCCGTGGCTTTATTTCGACCCGTTTCTCCGCCAATCCCACCGACTGGCGCGACCACACCGTCTTCCATGAATCCTTATCCGACATCCAGTCCGTCAGCCTCGAATTTGGCGATGATCCGCAACAGAGTTTCCGCATCGACAATACCGGCAAGCACCAATACAAACTGACCCGACTGTCCGATCAACAGGATATTGCCTTTGACACGCTCAAGGTCGTCAATCTGTTGACCTCGTTCAGCGACATCCGTTTCGAGGCCTTGCTCACCGATATTCTTCCGAAAGAACGTATCGATTCCATCGTGCAATCGCCTTTCATGCACCACCTCGTTTTGACCACGAAAGACGGCAAATCACAGGAACTCAAAACCTTCAAAAAACGTTTTGAAGCCAGTGTCAACCAGTTCAATCCTGACGAAACAGACGAAGACACCTATCTCGACAACGACCGCTTTTACGGTCAGATCAATGAAGGAAAAGACTTCGTGCTTCTTCAGTATTATGTTTTCGACAAGTTACTGAACGGGGTGTCCTATTATCAAGCTGGCAATCCCATTCAGTACGAGATAGAGCATTATCAGGTTATCGAATAAGCCACGATGCCTGAAAACACAACAAGGCGGAGCTTCGCAGCCCCGCCTTGTTGTGTTTAGGACGGTGTCCGCGCCTTATTTGACGGCTATCATCTCGATTTCCACCAAAGCCTTTTTGGGCAGTTCCTTTACGGCGAAAGCCGCACGCGCAGGTGGTTCCGACTTGAAATACTTGCCGTAAACGGCATTCATGTCGGCAAAATAACTCATGTCGGCCAAAAGGCAAGTCGATTTCACCACATTGTCGAATGTGCATCCTGCCTCGTTCAAGATGGCTTCAAGGTTCTTCATGCACTGTTCGGCTTGTGCTGTAATGCCTTCGGGCATGACACCAGTGGCCGGGTTGATGGGGATTTGTCCGGAGATGAAAAGCATCCCGTTGGCCTCAATAGCTTGGCTGTAGGGGCCGATGGCTCCCGGAGCCTTTGTCGTTGCAATAGCTTTTTTCATAGTATGTGATTTGATTTGTTTCGAAAGTCCAAAATTACAAAAATATGCTTTTCGCCCTATGAATTTTCATAGAAAAATAAAAAGTCCTTTTGACGATTTATGACAATTTTTCATACCTTTGCAGCATGAAATTAAAATGTGAGAACCTCACGCCATCTGCGACAATCCGACCAAATTACGTCGGATAAGAGAAGTTTTGTGAGGGGTATAAGTAAGTTACGGAAGCACTAAGAAACTTTGCTTCGCCAGAACAATTATTTTATAACTTGCAAGGTGGATACTTTGCATATGTACCAAAAGGTTCAGATGCCGAAGGACAAACTTTACAAAGCAGAAACTCATTAATTGGACAATTTACAGAAAAATGGAGTAAAACTCTTTTTGAGCCAATTGCAAATGAATTGGGATTATTTGCAGTTAACAATATAGTTTGTGATGAACTTGGCTTGTCAAGACAATCAAGTGCAGACCTTGCCTTTTGTACCACAAATCAGACAAACCAAAGACCTGAAAACATTAAACTGCTTTTTGAAATTAAAATGAGTGTTGTGTCGAACTACAAGTTTACACAACCAAATAAGGTTGAATTAATTGGAGATTACAAACAACATAAAGGAAATCCTGCATTGCTTCGTTCTGACTCAATGTTAAAAGCAATCGGAAAATCTATAAACATTCGTGTTTCTGGAATTGCTTCAACAAAAATACCAGTTGTTGTTTTGGGTAATAGCCCGATAACTGACAGCTACATTAAAAAAGTGGACTTTCTAAAAACTTCGGGCGTTATACAAGGCTTTTGGTCGTTAAATCCAAAACCAACCAATTCAGACTATGTAAAAAACACTCCCAAATTAGGTTTTCAAACTATCTTGGACAGAGAACAACTACTTAGCAATTGCAGAGACCTTGTAACTAACGATATGAATTATTTTTCTTCAATGATTTCTAAATTGAAACTTGGAGAGATAATTCGAATTGCAAGCCAAGAAGCGACTGATATTGCTGAGGCAGAAAAATTTTTAAACTTAATCCAAAGCTAATATGAAAAGACCAAAAGGAACCGAATCAAGTGCCTTCGGAACAAACGGAAGAATTAATCACGATAGTTCAAAATTTTACAACTCTATATTATATACTGAGCTTGGGGACAAAAAAGTACTTGATAAAAACGAAAATGATTTCCCCGACAAATTAGAGAATACATTTATTCTTGGTTCTGCCGAGAATATGAAAGAATTGCCGGATAATTCAGTTCATTTGATGATAACCTCACCGCCCTACAATGTCTCAAAAGAATATGACGAAGATTTGTCTTTAAAAGAATATTTACAGCTTCTTGAAAATTCATTGAAAGAAACTTACAGAGTTCTCGTTAATGGTGGTCGTGCTTGTATAAATGTAGCAAATCTTGGAAGAAAACCATATATCCCGCTATCAGACTACATTTCTAAAATGATGATAGATATTGGTTTTAATATGCGTGGCGAAATCATTTGGAATAAAGCAACAAGCGCAAGTCCTTCAACAGCTTGGGGTAGTTGGCAAAGTGCAGCCAACCCAATTTTGAGAGATATACACGAATATATTTTAGTTTTTTCTAAAGGAGATTATAAAAGAGAAAAAGGGATAAAAGAAAATACCATTTCAAAAGAGCAGTTTATGGAATGGACGAAATCAATATGGACAATGAAAGCAGAAAGTGCGAGAAGAATTGGACACCCTGCACCATTTCCCGAAGAATTACCAAATAGATTAATTCAACTCTATTCATTTAAAGGCGATATTATCTTAGACCCTTTTATGGGTAGTGGAACAACAGCTGTTTCTGCTTTGAAGACGGACAGAAAGTTTGTCGGATATGACATAAGCAAAGAATATATTGACCTTGCAAAGAAAAGAATTGAATCGTTATTGAAACAAACAAAGATATCATTTAACCTGACAGTATTAGAAGAAGATCCACAAGCCGCTAACAAAGGCTAAAATCAAGCGGGCAGAAAGTGCTAATTTGAAGGCAGTACACATCTAATAAACTTCATCGCAGATTGACAGTGAATTGCTCTGAAATGCCCTCTAGTCCTTAGCCTCAAACCGTTGCACGTCCTCGTCCATCAACTCCTTTCATCCATTTCAAAAACAGCTTCTTAGAAACGAAAAACCTATCAAACCGGTTCCGTATGGATATTAATCTGGGTCTGCGCACCAAACTGGCTGCGTAAACGCCGCTCTATGGATGTGGCCACTTCGTGCGATGCGATAAAACTGATTTCTTTCGGCAACTGCACATGCACGTCAACAGCAATATTATTACCTATCTTTCTGGTTTTCAGCTTATGATAACTCTTCACATCTTCCGTTTCCATGATTATGCCGACAATCTGCTTTTCTGTCTCCACCGGCAACGAACGCTCCAGCAACTCATTAATGCTCGGCATTCCGATTTGAAAAGCCACCCTAAGGATGAATACGCTGACAACGGTGCTGGCTATCGGGTCGAGGATGATGAACTTGCCGCCCAGCAAAATGGCACCGCCAATGCCTATCAAGGTGCCAATACTCGAAAAAGCATCGCTACGATGGTGCCAAGCGTTGGCAATCACCGCCTGACTGTTGATGCTTCTGCCGACATGCCGTGTGTACCGAAACAACAACTCCTTCACGACAATAGACACAAAAGCGGCAATAAGCGCAAGCGATGTGGGTGTTTGGGGCAAGTCGCCTCGCAAAATGGAGATAATGCTGGTAATGCCTTTGAAGAGAATCATAAAGCCAACCGCCAGCAAGGCAAAGCTGACAAGAAAAGTCGCAAAAGTCTCAAACTTGCCATGACCGTAACGGTGGCTCCCGTCGCTGCCTTTGGCGGAAATCTTCACAAAGACCAGCACGATGATGTCGGTGACAAAATCGGAGACGGAATGGATACCGTCGGCAATCATGGCGGCACTATGTCCGAAAAAGCCTGCCAATATCTTGGCGATGCTCAATATCGCATTGATGAAAAAACCTTTCCATGTAACCCGAACGGAACGCTGCATACGTACAGCAGCATCGTCAACTGCATCCTGTCGATTCATGACTGATAAAAGTTTTTTTTGGTGCACAAAAATAGACAATATTTGCATTTCTCATCCAAAAGGCCGCCACAATAAAACAAATCCCTTACTTTTGCACTGCTATTGCGCGGATTGTTTTCCGCACATTGCACACAAAGTGTATTATCATGGATTTCAAAAAGATATTTCGCAAACTCAACAACCGATACGTATATGCCACCTTGCTCTTTCTGCTGGTGATTCTCGTCATCGACCAGTTCAACGTTTTTGAACAGATTCGTTTGCGCCGCACCTTAAAAGACCAGAAGAGGCAAATCGAATACTATGAGGAAGAGATTGCCAACGAAAAGCAGTATCTCCATGACTTGCAGAACGATACCTCTGTCATGGAACGGGTGGCCCGTGAAAAGTATCTGATGAAACGCGACAACGAAATCATCTACCTCATCGAGACGCAGCCCGAAGAGGAATGAGTTTTATGAGAAACGTCCGCTTCATTCGTCTCCGGCACACATCGCGCATCATTTTGCCGTGTTTATTGCTTCTCCTTTTCCTGACACCTTGCCGCGCACAACAATACGCCATCACGGGCAAAGTCACCGATGCCGCCAACCGGCAAGCATTGGCCTTTGTCAATGTGGTGGTCAACGACGGACAATATGGCGGCATGACGGACATCGACGGGAAATACGAAGTGGTGTCCCCCGCACCCATCACCCACATTGGTTTTTCTTATATCGGTTACGAAGCGAAGCATCTTGACGTGGCTTCGGGCACCGAAAAACTCCATGTCGCACTGCAACCCATCGCCTTTGAGCTGGGCGAAGTGACCGTGAAGGCGGGCGAAAATCCGGCACATCGCATCATCGACAGCGTAGTGGCATACCGCCGCCGTAACGCCCCCGACGGCTTGCAATCCTACGCCTTCACCTTATATGATAAGATGGTCATCACCATCGACAGCAGCGAGCTTGGCACACAAAACATGGATTCCGTGATTTTTTCCGGGCAAACCGAAATGGCACAGATATTAGAAAAAAATGACTTGATGGTGATGGAAACCGTTTCGGAACAGTCGTTCATGGCTCCCGACCACAAACGCCAACATGTGGTGGGCAACAAAGTGTCAGGGTTGAAAAATCCTTCATTGTATTACATGGTGAGCAATATGCAAAGCACCAATTTCTATGAAGACAATTTCAGCATTGCCGAACACAACTACCTCAATCCCATAAGTCGTGGCAGCAAGCGGCATTATTTCTTCCGACTCGAAGCCACGATGCCTATAGGACAAGGCGACACGCTTTATGTCATTTCCTTTCATCCGAAAGAAAGGGCGGGCATCGACGGACTAAACGGCACCATGACAGTCAATTCCGACGGATGGGCGATTCAAAACGTGAAAGCCTCACCGGCTAAAAGCACCGGGCTTTTCAAAGCCACCATCCAACAGCTCTATGAGAAAGTGGAAGGACATTGGTTTCCCAAACAACTGAATACCAATTTGATATTTTCGGGACTTGCTGTCAACGTGAATGGCAATGCTTTTCCCATGAGTGCCATCGGAAAAGGTTACCTCTACAACATCCGCATCAACCCGAAACTCGACCGCAGCGACTTTTCCGAAATATTGGTAGATGCCGCTCCCGATGCCGCCCGGCGTGATGAAAAATTCTGGACTGCCCATCGCATCGATTCGCTCAGCGAACGCACAGCCGCCACTTATGCCTTTGTAGATTCCATATCGAAACATGTCGTCGATCTCGACGTGATGCTCAATCTTGCCGAAAACCTCACTTTCAACAACGCCATCCCCATCGGAATGTTCGATGTCAAACTGGGTCAACTGATCAGTTATTCCTTTTCGAGAGGTATCGGCTTCGGGTTGGGAGCAGCCACCAACGACCGGTTCTCTCGGCTAATCCGCCTGAACGCATACGGCTCGTACTGGTTTAATGCAAAGCGTCCCGATTTCGGCGGCGGCATCCAATTTAATCTTAGCCGCAGGCGACAGGCTACGGCAGGATTGCAGTTCAGCCAAGGCTCAGACGCCATCGGCGGTTTCGACGGCTTTAACGAAACCGGTTCCATACTTGCGCCTTCCAACTACAAGTATCTGTACGAAAACATAGATGTATATCAACGCAAAGTGCAAGCCTCACTCACTTCGCGCATCGGGGAGCACCTGAAAGGATTTATCAACCTCTCTTTGTGCGACAAAAACTATCAAAAGGCGTATTACATCTCCTCCGACTCCTTAGCGCAGGCACGTTATGCCACGGCAGAAATAAAACTGCGGTTTGCCTACAAGGAAAAGTTTGTTCAAACGACCAACAGCATCCGTTCGTTAGGCACGCTCTACCCCATTGTATGGTTTTCCTATTTGCGTTCCTTCAAAGATGTCTTAAGCAGCCAGTATGCCTTTAACCGCTACAAAATCCAGCTGACTAAAAACTTCTATTTCAGCCGATTCGGTGTGACTCAAATCCTGATGCAAGGTGGCTGGGTAGATGCCTCCGCCCCTGTGGTCGAGGCTTTCGACATGCTTGGCACCGGCGAATCTTTCGGGCTGTATGCTCCGGGCAGTTTCAGCACGATGCTATACGACGAGTTTTTCTGCGACCGTTTTATCGCGCTTTACCTGAGCCACAACTTCGGCGGACTGCTGCTGCCCACGGGTTCATCGTGGTTCAAACCGGAATTGATACTCGCTACCAATATCGCATGGGGCGACATGAAACGGGCAACATCAAGTCCGGCAAAAAACTTCAACACCATAGAAAAAGGCTATTTCGAAAGTGGCATCGTCATCGACGGCCTGCTGAATATTTCAACCGTAAAAGCCGGAGTGGGCACTTTTTACCGATACGGCCCCTATTCTTTTGACAATGTCAGGGAAAATTTTGCCTGGAAACTGAGCCTTAGCCTCAATATGTAAAGAGAAAATAGAAATAATATATTAGAAATCAAATAGTTATAATAGACATGAAACACTTGATTTATCTATTCATAGTCATGGCTGCTTTGTCATCCTGCACATCAGGACAGCCGAAAAAAGTCGTTCTTCAAGGTCTGGCGCAAGGCTCCTACTATGCTATCACCTATTTTGACGCAGAAGGTCGTGATTTTCAACATGAAGTGGATTCTGTTTTCGCACTAATCGACCGGTCGGTATCGTTGTGGGACACCAATTCCATCATCTCCAAAGTAAACAGAAACGAGGATGTTGCATTGAATCAGGTATTTATCGACAACTTTCGCATTGCACAAGAAGCAGCCGAACTATCGGAAGGCTATTTTGACGCCACTATTTCCCCTTTGGTAGCGGCTTGGGGCTTCAGCCGCAAACGAGGCGACAGCATCACGCCCGCCCTGATTGACAGCCTGCGTCAGTTGGTTGACTATAGAAACGTTGGGATAGAAAACGGAAAAGTACTCAAGAAAAGCCCGCTCATCTCATTAGATTTCAATGCAATAGCACAAGGATACACATCGGACATGATTGGCAGTTTTCTCGAATCGAAAGGCATCGACAACTATTTGGTCGATACCGGCGGCGAAATCATGACAAAAGGCAGCAAGCCGAATGAAGAGCCTTGGATCGTCGGCATAGAAAAACCCGCCGAGAACTGGGATTCGGAACGTATCGTACAGACGCGCCTTGCATTAAAAGACAAAGGTTTGGTTACTTCGGGCAGCTACCGGAAGTATGTCGAACGAAACGGAAAACGCTACTCGCACTGCATAGACCCGAAAACGGGGTATCCTGTCGAGCACAACTTGCTTAGCGCCACTGTAATAGCTCAAAACTCCGTATGGGCGGATGCCTTGGCTTCCATCTGCATGGTGATGGGCATGGAAAAATCGCTTCCCCTGATTGACAGTCTGCCCGATGTAGAAGCCTATTACATCTATGTAAACGCCGATAATAGGTTGGAGACGTATGCTACCGAGGGATTTGCACACTTGATTGTGGAATAAAAAAAGCCGATGGGCAACCACCGGCTATTGTTTTCGTACTCCCGCAGGGATTCGAACCCTGGACACCCTGATTAAGAGTCAGGTGCTCTACCAACTGAGCTACGGAAGCATGATTTCAGGGCGCAAAAGTACAACCTTTTTTGAAACAAGAGGTATGGATTTGAAAAAATATTCCTTCCTATCAAATAATTAGATTGTACTATGTTGATTTATAAACATTTATATTTTATCAATCTGGCAATAATTTATCGAGCCTCGTGCGCTTCCAAATCCTTATTGGGACAATTCCGGCAGGCATCGCCTCCTTTTCCGCCACATACACAGTGGGAAGTGCCTTCATTTTCGCAATGTCGTTCAAATCGTCCATCTTTTTTCACGAACATTTTGATGCCAATGCCGGCAAAAGCGAGCGCAACAATAATAAAAACCACTAAAAACAGTCTCCAGAACATCGAACACAGATTTTTTGCAAAGGTAAGGCAACATTGGCAAGAACGAAGAAAAAAGCAAGCATTTTTTTATTATTTTTTCATTTTTACAAATAATAGTTGTTGCATGTTGAAAGTTCAATTTGGAAAGTTATAAAAGCGGTGGAAAATAGTCCCGCCGGGCGGGACTATTTGAAAAAACGCCAAATTTGCAGGGCTTTTCTTATTTTTGCACCATGGCAGGCCTCTACATCCATATTCCTTTCTGCAACTCGAAATGCGCATATTGCGGCTTTTATTCCATCGCTTCGCAACGCGACAAAGCTGACTTTCTGCTTGCCATGAAACGCGAGTTGGTGGCGCGAAAGTCATACATCGACGAAACCATAAAAACAGTGTATTTCGGAGGCGGAACCCCTTCGTTGCTTGCTCCCGGTGAAATCGCGGCTTTACTCGAAAGCATCGGACAACATTTCTCAGTGGCTACAGATGCGGAAATCACCTTGGAGGCCAACCCCGACACGCTGTCGCGCGACTACCTCGGCGCGGTGCGCAAAATCGGCATCAACAGGCTAAGCATGGGCATACAAAGCTTTTTTGACAACGATTTGCAGTATCTGCGCCGTCGCCACGATTCCAAACATGCCCGCGCTTGCATCGATTGGGCTTTTGAAACGGGGTTCGACAACATCAGCATCGATTTGATATATGGTCTGCCCACCTCTGATGCCGAACAATGGAACCGCAACTTGGATTTGTTTTTTCAAACCGGTGTGCCACACCTATCGGCCTACGCACTTACCCTTGAGCCGAACACCCTACTGTCACGCCAAGTCGAAACGGGAAAAAGCCTTCGTCCTACTGAAGAATCTGCCGTCCGCGATTACGAAATTCTCACCCGACGGGTTGCGGAACAAGGCTTTCTGCATTACGAAATCTCCAACTTCGCCTTGCCACAGAAACATTCGCGACACAACATAAGCTACTGGAATGAAACGCCTTACATCGGCCTTGGCCCTTCGGCACATTCCTACGACGGATCGTCCCGACAATGGAATCTCGCCAATTTGCAGCAGTATATTCGCTTAGCGGGGTTATCGGATGCCGTATTTGAAAAAGAGACCCTAACGCCCGCACAGCACTATGACGAATATGTGATGACGAACCTGCGCACCTTGTGGGGATGCGATTTGAAATACATGAAACGCAAATTGGGACCATCCTTTTCCGAGTATTGCGAAGAAAAAGCAGAAAAACTGATTCAGCAAGGACGGCTCAGCCGCACTCGTGAATTCCTACACCTGACGGATAAACAGATGCTCTTTGCCGACGGCGTGGCCGCAGAGTTGTTTTGGGAAGAATGACCCGAAGTTTTTTCTCATAATAACACGGTTTCTTCATTTCCCCTCTGCCAAGGGACAAAAAAGCAGCGAACCAATTGATTCGCTGCGTGTGTTTTTGTGGAGCATAACGGAATCGAACCGATGACCTCTTGACTGCCAGTCAAACGCTCTAGCCAACTGAGCTAATGCCCCCTTGTTTTAAGGCTGCAAAAATAAGGCTTTTTTTTCAAAAACAAGGCTTTTTACAGATTTTTTTTCGAAAAGACACAAATTCTTGGTTTCAAACCCATAATAAGCTTCTGATTTGCACCCAAAACAAGGCTTCACAGCCATTTAAAAAAATCCCACCAAAACCCCAATAACAATAAGTTGTATTCTGAAATAATGCTTATTTTTGCAGGAATTCCTTGGCAAGGAATATGAGATCCATCAAAGACGTGTACAAGATTGGCTACGGACCGTCGAGCAGCCACACCATGGGGCCGCAGAAAGCTGCACAACAGTTTAATGACCGTCATCCTGACGCTTCGTCGTTTGAAGTGACACTCTACGGCAGTTTGGCCGCAACGGGAAAAGGGCACATGACCGACACGGCGATCTTGAAATCCTTGAACGCCCCCACAGGAATCATTTGGAAACCCGACATTTTTCTCCCCTATCATCCCAACGGCATGACTTTCAAATCTTTCGATGAGAAAAAAAACATTACGGAAGAATGGACGGTATATAGTATCGGCGGCGGTGATTTGGCTGTTGAAGGTCAGGAAGCCTCCCTATACGATGAGATCTATCCGCTGAACTTCATGACCGAGATCTTAGACTGGTGTGAAAAAACCGGACGCTCCTACTGGGAATACGTGATACAATACGAAAACCAAACGGAGCTGAGCGATTACCTCATGGAAGTATGGCAGGTGATGAAGGAAGCCGTGGAGCGCGGTCTTCAGGCGGAAGGCGTGTTGCCGGGTCCTTTGAACCTAAGCCGTAAAGCGGCCTATTATCACATCAAAGCTACTGGGTTTACGCACACGTTAAAGTCGAGGGGCATGGTGTTTTCGTACGCCTTGGCGGTTTCGGAAGAAAACGCTTCCGGTGGAAAAATCGTCACAGCACCCACTTGTGGCTCATGCGGCGTGATGCCGGCAGTTCTTTACCATCTCTCGAAGAGCTACGAGTTTTCCGACATTCGCATTTTGCGAGCGTTAATGACTTCTGGGCTGATCGGCAACATTGTCCGCACCAACGCTTCTATCTCCGGCGCCGAAGTCGGCTGTCAGGGTGAAGTGGGTGTGGCTTGCGCCATGGCTGCCGGAGCCGCCAACCAACTTTTTGGAGGCAGTCCTGCACAAATCGAATACTCTGCCGAGATGGCTTTAGAGCACCACCTTGGCATGACCTGCGACCCCATCTGCGGTCTCGTCCAAATACCCTGTATCGAACGCAACGCCTTTGCCGCCGCACGCGCCCTCGACTCGAACATTTATTCCACTTTCACCGATGGCCATCATCGCGTGTCGTTCGACAAAGTGGTAGAAACCATGATGGAAACAGGAAACGATTTGCCGTCTCCTTATAAGGAGACTTCAACAGGAGGGTTGGCACGCGATTTCGAACAGATGGATTAATAGATTTACAAAAAATGTCCCAACCCTTTTTACGTAAAAAAGTCTGCTTTTCACCTAGTAACCAAAACAAAATAGTATTTTTGCAACAATCAATATTATCATATTCATTTTCAATCTATAACACAAAATGAAAAAACTGGCTACTCTCCTCTTATTGGTCATCTTGGGAATGACCGCAATGGCTCAGAACGGACACATCGACCTGCGTTCGGTGTCGAGAGCCGAAACTACAAGCAGCGATTTTCATACACTGAAAGCTGTTTTCAGCTATGCTTCAATCGTTAGCACTCCTGTGGAAAGTCCATACGGCACCTTTTCGCAGATCGCCCTGAACAACACTTATCCTTCCGGTGAAATCGGGACACCGGAGCTACCTGCCTCACATGAACTTCTGGCTGTGCCTTTCGGTGCCACACCAAGAGTCAGAATAACAAGTTACAGCACAACAGATTACCGACTTTCCGACTTCGGCATCAACACCATTATCCCCCATCAGCCTTCTGTACGCAAAGACCAAAATCCCAACGAGGTGGAATTTGTGTATCAGGCAAGTGCCTACCAGAAAAGAGGGCTGGGTCAAGCCCCAGAAGTCTCTATTGAGGTGCAAGGCACCATGCGCGGCATTCGTGTCGGCTCATTGGTTGTCAATCCGGTCAGCTATGATCCCTCAAACGGAGTCTTGCGCGTTTTCAACGACATCGAGGTCGAAGTCAGCTTTGACGGTGCCGATTACGAAGAAACCGAACGCTTATTGGTATCCACTTACAGCCCCTACTTCGACATTGTTTACAAACAGATGTTCAATTACCACGCCATTCAGGATGTTTATGACGAACACCCCGACCTCTGGGCAGCTCCCGTCCGCATGATCGTCATTGCCAACGACATGTTCCAGACCGCCTTGCAGCCTTGGATCGAATGGAAGACCCAGAAGGGTTTCTATATGGATGTCAACTACACGAGCACCATCGGATCAACCTCTGCCGCCATTAAAGCATTCCTTCAAAACAAATACAACACCGGTGTCCAGAACAACCAGACCCCTACCTTTGTCATCATCATCGGCGACAAGGGACAGGTGCCAGAAAGTGCCATAGGAAGTGCCTCCGGAAAAGTAACGGACTTATATTATGGATCTGTTGATAACGACTATTATCCCGACATGTTTTACAGCCGCATGTCGGCCGAAAACACTTCACAGCTGACAGCCATCATCAATAAAATCCTGATGTATGAAAAATACACTATGTCAGACCCTTCATATTTGAACAATGCCGTACTTATCGCCGGAGCTGACAGCTGGGGATGGAATCCGAAAGTCGGACAACCTACTGTCAATTATGGCACACAGAACTATTTCAATACGGCACACGGATTCGACAACGTATATGCCTATCTCAATTCTTACGGAGGTTGTTACAGTCACTTAAATACAGGTATCGGTTTTATTAACTATACTGCTCACGGCTATGAAACAGGCTGGCATGATCCCTCTTTTTCCGTAGCTAACATCAATACTTTGACCAATATTAACAAGTACTTCTGGGCTATGGGCAACTGTTGTTTAGCCGCTGACTGGGGTTATTCTCCCACGGCCTGTTTCGGTGAAGCCTTTATTCGTGCAGAAAACAAAGGGGCCTTCAGTTATATCGGTTCCGCACCGTCGTCCTATTGGTACGAAGACTATTACTTCAATATAGGAGCAACTAATGTCTTCTACCAAACACCTCCTCTCTCTGCTACAAAGACGGGGTTGTATGACATCCTGTTTTCAGAAGAAAGCTTCAACACCTTGTCGGGGCTGTTGTTTTTGGGTAATATCGCCGTCTGCTACGCTCATGCGAATGGCTATAACTCCAGTACCACGGCAACCAATCTGTATTATTGGCAGGCTTATCACGTCCTTGGCGACGGCTCCGTCATGCCTTATTGTGTGCAACCCTCTCCAAACAACGTCAGCCATGCGCAAAACTTCCCTTCCGGAGCCACTTCCTTCACTGTGAATGCACAAGCCGGTTCATATGTGGGCATTTCGAGAAACAATGTCTTGCTGGGAGCAGCTTTGGTTCCTGCATCAGGCTCTGTGAATGTTGTTGTCACTCCCGTTACTTCTGGCCAAGTGAAGATTGTGGTAACCAAGCCCCAACGGCAACCTTACATTCAAACCATCAACGTTGGGACAAATAACGCCCCTAACATTCAAGTCGATCAAGTCACCCCCAATACCATTGAAAACGGCGTGAGCCAGCCTCTCACCGTAAGGATGAAAAACACGGGGAATGTTGCCTCTACGACCAATACGACCGTCACCATCACCTCCAACGACTCCTATCTAAGCATCATCAACGGCACTGCAAGTTTCGGACCTATGGCGGCCAACGGTGGTACGGCTACCGTAAACAATGCCTTTACCGTAAAAGCGGCTTCCAATACGCCCAACAACCATGTTTTCAACATCCAAGCCACGGCTACCAATGAAGGGTCTTCATGGAACAGCAGCTTTACGCTGACTTCGGTTGCTCCCTGCAACGCACCCACCAACCTCACCGCCACGGCCAACGGCAACAGCATCAACCTGCACTGGACAGCTTCGCCGACCGCAACAAGCTACCGTGTCTTCAGAGGAACCACACAGATTGCAAGCAATGTAACAGGAACTAACTACACTGACAGCAACCTCAGCTACGGCACCCAATACTGCTACACCGTCAAGAGCAATTGCGCCAGTGGAAGTGTCTCCGACCCATCCAATCAAGCCTGTGCAACGACGGCGGACCCCTGCAACGCACCCACCAACCTCACCGCCACGGCCAACGGCAACAGCATCAACCTGCACTGGACAGCTTCGCCGACCGCAACAAGCTACCGTGTCTTCAGAGGAACCACACAGATTGCAAGCAATGTAACAGGAACTAACTACACTGACAGCAACCTCAGCTACGGCACCCAATACTGCTACACCGTCAAGAGCAATTGCGCCAGTGGAAGTGTCTCCGACCCATCCAATCAAGCCTGTGCAACGACGGCGGACCCCTGCAACGCACCCACCAACCTAACAGCTACGGTACAGAATACCACGAACATCGCACTCAACTGGTCGGCCTACCAACTGGCCACATCTTACAAAGTATACAGAGACAACGCTCTCATCGCCTCCAATGTGACAGCAACGACCTACACGGACGAGGATCTCGGCGAAGGACACTACTGCTACACGGTGACGAGCATCTGTCCGAATGGCGAATCCGAACCGTCGAACCAAGCTTGCGAGGACATAGATCTGCCTTGCGACAAGCCGAAAAATCTGGACGCAAACTACGTGTACAACAGCGAAGAAGACTTCGGTGTACTGGTGGGATGGGACGCGCCTGCTGCAAAGACTGAGCGCGGACTGACCAGGTTCAATGTCTATCGCTCGGAAAACGGCAACACCTACGACAAGATCGCTCAGGTGGATTATTCAGAAGAAACCCACTACGATTATTTCGAGCAGATCGAACCCGGCCACTACTTCTATCAGGTGAAAGCCTTGTACCAATGGGGCGGAACCCTCTGTGAGTCAGATCCGGCATCAGCACTGAATAATCCGGCGAACAACTACGTGTCGGTAACCGTTACCTGCCTTACCAAACTTGGCGAAGCTACGCAAGTCTATCCGAATCCAGCCCATGACAGGATTCATGTGAAAGCCGCCGAAAACATCTCGCGGCTGAATGTTTACAACCTGCTGGGGGTTTTGGTTTACAGCACTGAAAACTGTGGCAAACAGACCGATGTCGATCTGACCGAATTACCAAGCGGAACCTATATGATTAGCATCATCACCCCGCAATCAAATAAAACGGCGAGGTTTGCAAAGTATTAATCAAGATTAATTGTCAACCATATGCAAAGAGGGTGTCTTGCGGCACCCTCTTATAGTTTAGTGACAAGAAGACACTCATTTGTGTTTCACAAACTTAGCCTTTCCACCATTTAGGCTGACAAAATAAATGCCGTCGCTCAACGTGCTGATATCAACACGATTGACATTTCCCGATAATTTCACCGTCATCAAGACAACACCATTGACATCTAATATATTGGCTTGGGTATCATTTTCATGCACACAAATATCAATATAATCGGTTGCAGGATTAGGATAAACGTTAAAATGGGCGTGGACAACTTGATTTTCCGCATTGCTACTGATCAGACTGTCGCCATGCGCGGCAATGACCGTTTCGATAGTGCGGTTGCACACGGCGCAAAACGGCGCATAATCACGCATCATGCAATGAACCTGCGGGCGATACATGCCGGTCGCAAAATAGCCGCCACCCTCAAAAGCTCCAACCACATTGGCGTATTGCGCATTATTGGGAGTAGGAATCGGCGTTCCTGTTGCAACAAGATCGGACCATTTGGTATCAAAATTGACCAGAGAAGTGATATTAGGTTCCCAAGGCTCGACATTGAGATTGTATAGATTGATCAACGGATTGCTCGGCTCGACGTATTCATCGGCTAATCCCGCAAAAGCATGACCGAACTCATGGATGATGACACTTTCGGACGACATATTGCCCGCCGTACTGATGGAATAGAAATTGAACAATCCGCTGCCGCCATACCGTGTGCTGTTGACAAGGATGTAAATCTGGTCGTAAGGCACATTGGCCGCCACATCTTTCACCGAAAAATAATTGCGCGTGGTGCAATAACGATCGATGTAGAAAGTACTGAAATGCGAGTTCAGTATGGTCCTCACCCATTCTTGATTGGCCGGGACATCGGTACCGCTTTCTTCGGAAGGAGCCAGCACACCGCGGAAATTGAAGTCGCTGATATGGCTTGCAAAAGGTTCGTTGTGCGAAAAGACCTGCACCAAATGGTCGCAGTCCGACTTGAACTTATCCATCTCTTCCGCCGTATAGCCTTCGGGCAGAATGGCGATATCGACTTTGGTATCAGGACTGCCATTCACAAGCGCATCGTAATGGGGAAAGATATAGCGTTGCTCCGTAGTATTGAAAATCTCATCCGGTTCGTACAACTTCGAAAACACTTCCTCAAAATCGCCATTGAAGTTGCGAATCTCCAAAACAATATAGGCTTTGTGCAACGGCTTCGGTACCGACACTGACTCCTCGTAACAACGCTCCATACGGCTTGCTTCATCAGTAGTCTGCCATTCACGGAACAACGTATTGTAGCCATGCAAATAAATGACCGCATTGGTAGCGGCATCCACGACCTTCACCCGATTGGTACCCAAATCATACGGGTCGATCAGATTGACCTTTGAGCCGCCAAACCAAGGTTCGATGATAAACCTATCGAACACGTAATGTGAAGTATCGCGCGTACCACACTGGTACACGTCCATACGCAAGGTATGGTCTTCGAAATACTGCTCGTAAGATATGGACTGTGCCACGACAAATACAGATGACAACAAGGCTGTCAATAATAATAAGGTGTTTTTCATATCAAAACAATTCTATTGGATTTACGGAACAAAAATACAATATTTGCCAACACATCACCATGTCACAACCCTTATTGGTTCTTTTGTAACACAAGCCTTTCAAAATCATGCTGCCGACACAAGACTTTTCGCTTCAAAAACGCTCTACCTTCCCCCTGACAAAAGAACAGCCGCCTTGCGGAATCATGTTTTTTCTTACCTTTGAGCCGTAAAAGTATTATTTATCATGAAGAAATTTGCAGTTATTCTTGCCGGTTGTGGTCATCTGGACGGCGCCGAAATCGGAGAAGCCATTACACTATTGCTGTCAATAGATCAACATCATTGTGAATATCAATGTTTTGCCCCTAACAGACCGCAAACAGAAGTTATTGATCACTTTACCGGGAAAAAGGAGCGCGGGACACGCAATATCATGACGGAAGCCGCCCGCATTGCCCGCGGCAACATTCTCCCTATTGAACAGTTCAAAGCCGAAGACTACGATGCCTTGTTATTCAGCGGCGGCTTTGGAGCAGCTAAAAACCTTTGCAGCTATGCCTTCAAAGGTGCCGATATGGAAGTCGAGCCTGATGTGGCACGCGCCATTCTCGACATGCACAAGGCCCAGAAGCCCATTGGCGGCATGTGTATCGCCCCCGTCCTATTTGCAAAGCTCATCGAGGACGTTTGTGTCACTTTGGGGAGTGACGGCACCCCAGCCAGCTCCGATGTGTTCAAAATGGGTGCCAGCCACGTACAAACCGAAGCTGGCGATGTGGTTGCTGATAACGAAAAACTCGTCTTTTCCACGCCGGCTTACATGCTCGACGCCACTATCAAGGATGTGTATGACGGAGCTTACAACCTGATCGGATCCATCGTCGAAACCTTGGATGACACTTTGCATAAGCATTAACTCCTTCTACAGTAAAAAACAACAGGATACGAATCATTCGCATCCTGTTGTTTTTTTTCGGCCCATATCTTGAAAAGCCTCATAACATCACTTTTCGGGAATATCCTTTTCTTTCATTTCTTTTTCAAATGGAAAAATCTTTTCGTCGGGAAGCACCGTATTGAGAAAAATGCCTACCAATGCCGCCACTGCCAATCCCGAAAGGCCAATGCTGCCAAAACGAATTTGATCGTTCAGCGCATACTTGATGCCGATGGCCAACACGAGAATCAGAGCCGCCACCATGACGTTTTTCGACTTGGTGAAATCGACTTGGTTTTCAACCAGATTTCGTACTCCCACCGCTGCTATCATTCCATAAAGTATCAGGGAAATGCCGCCAATGGTTCCCGAAGGCATGACATGGATCAATTCGGCGAACTTCGGGCAAAATGCCAGCAATACAGCGATAAAAGCGGCAATGCGTATGACCCTCGGATCATATACCTTGGTCAGATTCAACACACCGGTGTTTTCACCATAAGTGGTATTGGCGGGAGCGCCAAAGGCAGCGGCCAAAGCGGTGGCAAGACCATCGCCAATCAAAGTGCGGTGCAGTCCGGGGTCTTCAAGGTAGTTCTTATCCGTCGTAGAGGATATGGAGCATATATCGCCGATATGTTCCACCATGGTAGCCAAGGCAATCGGAATGATGGAGATAATGGCCGTTACCATGAAACTCCAGTCAGGATGACTGAAAACCGAAAACGCTGTATTTTCCCATCTGAAAGGTAAGCCAAACCATGCCGCTTCTTTTACCGATGTAAAATCCACATTACCTATGCTCAGTGCAAACAGATAGGAAACTATGACTCCCATGAGAATCGGGACAATACGAATGATGCCTTTCGCCCAGATGCTGCAAACGATGACGACAGCGACAGCGACAACGGCTATTATCCAACTGTGATCCGTGCTGACGCAATTGTTCAGTGCAGATCCCGAAAGGGTCAGACCGATAGCAATGATAATGGGGCCAGTCACCACCGAAGGGAAGAAACGCAGCACCTTTTTGGTGCCGAACCATTTGATAAGACCGGCAAGTACCAAATACAACAGTCCCGCGCAGAACACGCCGATGCAAGCATAGGTCAGCGCAACGCTTTGCGTCATGCCCTTGTCTGCTCCTAAGGCGGTTACTGTGGCATAGCCGCCCAAAAAGGCAAAGGAAGAACCCAGAAAAGCCGGGACCTTACGTTTGGTGATGAAATGGAACAGCAAGGTGCCCAAACCTGCAAACAGCAGGGTGGCCGACACAGAAAGCCCCGTTAGGACGGGAACAAGCACAGTGGCGCCAAACATGGCGAAAAGATGCTGGAAGCCCAGTAACAACATACGTGGACGTCCAAGCTCACGGGCATCGTAAATGCCTTTTGAATTGTCGATAAAGTGTTTCATATTTCTTGAATATTTAGTTTGTCAATGAAGTCTCTTCATAAAAAAGAGCCACAGACTTTATCCAAGATAAAGTCCACGGCTCTGATTCAATCTCAAGCACCAAATAAATGCCTCAAATCTTGTCGCCATACGCAAGGTCGCCGGCATCCCCAAGACCGGGGACGATGTACTTGTGCTCGTTGAGTATCGGATCGATGGCACCGCACCACAATGTGACGTTCTCAAGCGGTTTGAAAAGCGACATGATCCGCTCCACGCCGTATTGGGAGGCAATGACACAACACAAATGCAAATGGAGCGGAATGCCTTTCGTACACAAAGCCTGATAGGCCAGTTCAAAACTGCCGCCCGTGGCGAGCATGGGGTCGGCCATGATCAAAGTCTTATCGGTAAGCTCTGGTGCAGCCAAATACTCCACCTTGACACCGACACGCTCTTGCTTCTCATCGAGATAGTAGCGGTAGGCCGACACAAAGGCACTTCCTGCCTGGTCGAACACATCCAAAAAGCCTTGATGGTACGGCAAGCCTGCCCGAAAAATAGTAGCAATCACCATGGATTCTTCAGGGGTGTTGACCTTAGCCTTGGCCAGCGGGGTGTCTATCTCTTTCTCTGAATAATTGAGTGTCTTGCTCACTTCGTATGCCATCATTTGGCCAATACGCTGTAGGTTATGACGAAATCGGTTGCGGTTCGACTGAATGCTAACATCTCTCAACTCAGCCACATACTGGTTGATGACGGATTTCGTCTTCGAAAAGTCAATAATGTTCATCGCCCGTATTATTTGCGCAAAGATATAACAAAATCAAAACCGAGCAAAAATGATTTTTTTGTTTCTGCTCCTTTTTTGTTATTTCACTGATAATCGGACAAATAAGTTTTTTGATTAATAGACAATAAAATCCAAAGCGCTTCTTTTCCTCTCAATAATCGCATTTGGAAAGGATGCTAATAACTTTTCTAATGAAAAAATCTTATTCCCATCCTATTTCAGCAGCCATGTTTTCAATTCTCCGGCTTTGGCCTTGCTGACCACAATTTTTTCGGGAGTATCAACAAAAAGATTCAGCAATAGCTTGCCCCCAAACCATACCGAAATATCTTTGATAGCGCTGCGGGCAACAATATACTGGCGGTTGGCCTTGAAAAACAAAACAGGATCGAGTTGTCCCATCACTTCATCCAAGTTGTGATTCAGGTAATAGGAACGTTTGTCATGCGTGACGGCCTTTATCATCTTCGTATCGATAAAGACACAGGCGATGCTGCTTACCGGTAAAGGCACCAACTTGTCGCGCTCCGAAACCAAGAAACCCGATTTGTAGGTTTTTGTCATGCCGCCCATCTGACCCATCAGCTTGGCAATCAACTCGCTGTTATTAACAGGATGTCGGGTCAATGACTTGTACTTATTAATCGCTTTTTCAAGATCGGTCTTGTTGATGGGTTTCAGCAGATAGCTGATACCGTTCACGTCAAACGCTTTCAGGGCATACTCATCATAAGCCGTAGTGAAAATGATCGGGCAAGTGATGTCGGTTTGCTCAAAAATGGCAAAAGCCGACCCGTCCGCCAGATGGATATCCATGAAAACCAAGTCGGGCATGGGGTTGTCACCAAACCAATCCACGCTTTCCTCGATAGATTGCAAAACAGCCTGGTTTTCCGTATCGGGACAAAGTTGTTCCACCAATTTCAGCAGCGATTGCGCCGCCATGATTTCATCTTCTATAATTACGGTTTTCATATCATGTCTCCTATTGGGTTCAACCTTCCTTCATCAACGGCAAAGTCACTCGAAATAGTGCGCCGTCATTCAAAATCACCACTTCCATGTTCCACTTCAGCCTGTAGCGTTCGGCAAGATTTGCCAGTCCGATTCCGTTGCTGGGTTCGTTGGTCAGCTTCTGCCGTATCGGGTTCGAGACGGTTATCGTGGCATCGGCAGCCGTGCTGATTGTGATACAGAGCGGCTGTTTGGCAGAAATCACATTATGCTTGATGGCGTTCTCCACCAATCCTTGCAACGAAAGCGGCAAAACGTACCGGTCGGCAAAGGCAGGGTCGATATCGAAAACAAAGGTAAGATTCTCGCCGTAACGAATCTGCATCATGCCGCAATAGGAACGCACGCTGCGAATCTCTTCTTCGAGGGTTACCACTTGTTTGTTGTGCAAGGAAGAACGCAGCACCACCGAAAGCTGCTGCAAGTAATCCTGCGCCCTTTCAGTATCGGTACCCACTAAGGACTGCAGCGTATTCAAAGAGTTGAACAGGAAATGAGGATCCATCTGGTTTTTCAACGTCTCGTAACGCGTCCGCATGTTCTCGGTACGAAGCGCTTCGTTTTCAACGGCCACAATATGCTGGAAATACAAGGAGCGTAGTAGTTGTGATGTCAATAGGACGATACACATGAAGCTGAAATCGCGCATCAAGCCGCCACGCACCATGAAAAACATGAAATTGGGCTTCACCAATCCCTTATGAAACATCAATGGCACCACAGTGAACAGCAAGCTCATCATAACGGTGATGAATAATGACCCGAAAATCAAAACGGCAAGCTCACTCGCTTTCTTTCTGAAACCAATACGCATGATTTTACGGTTATACAGAAACAGCAGCAGGAGTAAGAAAAAACTGAACAAGGAATGCATCGCTATGCGCGAATATGAAAAAGGCTTCCTACTTACAACAATATCTGAATTCATGAACAAGGCTTCGCTGTAGTGAAACGACAACATGAAAAACAAATGAAAAAACACACTGATTACCAACGAAATGATAATCATTGTTTTAAGCGAGAGAAAGCTGGTATCGTTTTTCGGTTTTCTAATCATGACGCAAGATGTTTAATGGATAAGAGTGTATATTCCAACAAAAACGACAAATCGAGATTAAAAGAGGGATGAAAAAGGGTATTGTTGAACCACGCGCCGGATATGCTTTCTTTTTCTCCGTTTTGGCAAGGAGAAAAAGAGGCGAGCGTGACCGTGTCAGATTCATAGAGTTGTTTAGTACGATCATAAGTGAGTTTTGCATATTTGAATAGGCTATTCGCAGTAGTGACACTTGCTTTAGCCTGACTGACGCTCGGGGAAAGTGTCAGTTTTTCTAACTCAGCCAACAACTCGCCTTTTTCCGTTACCCAATTGAAGCCTGTTGTCTGGTGTTCCATAACACACGGTTTCCCGACTTCAAAAATCTCAGTTCGACCAGTAGCCTTATCAACCGAGACGGTATTTCTTAAAGTGAGACCATCAACGAGATCGGTTTTGATTTTTGGTTCTTTTACCGAAGGTCGGGCCTTACTGATTCTTTGAAAATATGCAATAATCGTGCCTAACATTATCCGACAAGCTTTTTTTGAAATTTTTCCATTTTTTTCAACGAGACAGCAAAAATAACACAGATTCCAACGAATTTGGCTTCTTTTTATCTGAAACGGAAATAATAAGGAACGAAACGGAATCTTTTCAGCCGCGAAATGGTTGCTGTTTATCGGAAAACAGCACTTATACCACCCTTTTTCATACCCCTTTTCCCGCTACTTGAAACAGCATGAAAAACACTATCCTGCACTCTGATTAACCCAAAAAACAACCATCAATTAGGCATCACTTCCTACAAAAACTACTATGCCATTCCAATTTCTTTCTTTTTCACCCTCACGATGCCATTCTGATAGGCAAAATAAATGAGTTCAGAAGTAGAATTAAATCCTAACTTCTTGAATATATGGTTTTTGTGTACCTCCACTGTACGCGGACTTATGCCAAGTTTATTGGCGATTTGTTGTACGTAAAGCCCTAATGCACACAATCTTACAATTTCCATCTCGCGAGGGGTTAATGACCGGCACAATCTATCGGCATCCATTTTCACCTCTTCAATAACACGAGCCAAGTCTTTACTGAAATAAGAGTATCCATTCATGATCTCGTGAATGGCAGTAACCAGTTCTGAAGCCCGAATCGTCTTGTTGACAAAACCTTTGACGCCCAGATTGAGTAGCCGAAATAAGGTATGTTCCGATGTGTCGGAGGAAAGGACAAGTATTTTCATGTGGGGATGGCATTCTTTCACATGTTGAACCAAGTCGATGCCGGTATTGTCGGGAAGGAGAATGTCAAGCAACAGCAAATCCGAATCAGCATGTTGCTCCAATTGCTGCTTGGCAACAAAAACAGTGTCGGCTTCGGCAACCACTCTACACGACGGACCGAAGTTCTCAAACGACATCCGCACCCCCAATCGCGTTAAGGGATGGCTATCCACAAGCACTATTTTAATCTCTTGGGCCAATATGGTAACTTTTAAATATCAAAAAAGCGAACTTTCTCATCAATCAAAGCAGTTTCTTGCATCCGACATGTATTTCAAAAACCAGCCATCAGCAGAGCCCTCCCCACACACAAGTATCACATATTCGATACTGCAAAGAAAGTAAGGATTATGGCACTTGTCAATCATATAAAGATATGATTTTTCGTCTCTTTTCTTCTTTCGAAACCAATAAAAACAGCAAAACGACCTCTTTCATGTATGTCTTTATATGGTTTGCCGTCGTAAATAGGATCAATCCGGTTGACCGACGGATCTTATCTCAATAGGAGTAAATCCAGTACTGCGCATCGCGATCATCTTTTGCAGCCGTGACAACAGCATCGGGAGGTCTTCTCTTTTCCTGACAGCATCAGCGTTGAAATGGATTACAACTTGTTGGACAGGAAAGCCCTTACGCCGCTCAATGGTGCTGGCGACATCCTCTACTGCGTTTTTCAACCCTATCTGGGTGAAAAAGCGAATGCAAAAAGCCTTGAGGTCGGCACGTGTGACAATTCTATCGTATGTCTGCAAAAAATACTTCGTCAGCATTTTCTTTTCCTCACGATCGACGAGTTCATTTTTCCCGCCGCCGGTTCTCATCAGCAAGCGGGTTTCCTTTTTTTCAAAATCCTTGGGTGGAACGACAGATGCCGACATTTCGATGTCGTTGGCGTATGCCCCGTCGGTGAAAAGCGCCGACAGTTTGATAACTCCGGCAGCACCCGTACTTCGTTTCAGCAAGGCATATACGCCCGATTTGGGCACCCCACTGTCTTTTACAACATTCAGGATGTCCTTTAACACGATTTCCAACCGGCGCGACTTATCGCTGTTCTGCAAGCCGTTGACCTGCTGAAAAGCATAAAAGTCTGATTCATAACGCTTGCTAAGTTCATTGGCAAGATTTACGAGTTCGTTCAAATTGAACCGCTCGTTACCAAAACGGCGAATGACGATACGTTCGAAATCGTCCATCGAGATATCATCATCCATAACCAGCTGCATGAAATAATCCTGATGGTTGTTATCGGGCAACGTGCCGTGCGGTGTCTTAAAATGAATGTCATCATCCACTTCCCAACCGCTCTCATTTGAAATCTTGACCATTGGGGAAGCCTGCGACAACGAGAACTCCTTTTTGAGCACGTTGACGATGGGGAAACTATTGATGACCAGGTTCTCCGTTCCGAAGTCAAAAGAAGAGGTGACACCGATAAATTCAAAGATTAAACTTATTGCCGATTCGTTGATGGGGCGATGATACCGGCTATCAACCATATAGAAATTGATATCGCGCGATGCCCACAAATCCGACCAAAGTTCAGCAGCATTGAACATCATGGCTTTGTTATACAGCATATTAGGTTCTGTAAACCATGAATTCAGCGGAAAGCGGTCATAATCCCAAGGCTTGATAAGCGGAATCTTTTCGTCACCCCAATAAACATTGAGATCTTGTATCTTTACATTGTCCAGAAAGAACCCGACACTACTCAAGTCTGCATTTTCATCACTGACATCAAGCACCACATTCCACTTATCCGCCGACAATTTTCTTACTTTAGAGATCTTAGCTCCCAATATCTTGGTTCTGAAAAGTGGATGAAAGGGGAAACTCTCCCGGGTACGGATGGTTTCGCGTTTCAACAGAAAAGGATGGTTTTCGTCAACATAACACACCTCATCGTCTCCTGCCGTCTTTGCCGTTGTAATCATCGAGAACGACGGCATGGCCTGCGTCAGCTTATAGGGCAAAACCAAGTCTTCGAACTCATTCATCAGTCCAGCCTTCATCTCCTTCAACTCCTTATCAATTGCGTTCCCTTGGTGGACAAAAGCCGTTAGCAACAGGTTCATCATGGGGTCTTTCTCCAAGCCATAGAAAGGGGCGTTAGGATTGTCGCCATCCCATTTTCCTTCCCGTTTCCACAAATCAAGCACCTTGATCATCAAGGCATCGACTTGTCGCTGTATATCATATTCTTCGTACATCATTACCAGACTTTTGTTTTAAATTCGTATGAATAAAAAGTATTGTTACCATCCGCCAGTCTTCCGGTGACCATAATTCGGACCTTGCTGCAATGGTCCTGAAAATCCATTATGACATTGACATCAAACAAACGTTTCTCATAACGTTCGATGGTGAGTTTCAGTTCTCGCGAAAAGGTGTCTTCGTTCTTGCTGTTTCCGATAATCTTCTTGAAATAGAGCGGATTGCGAATAGAGGAGAGCAAGTTGGCTTCGTTTGCCAAAGAAGAAGATTTCAAGCTCTCCATGAACCTCGCCTTGTCAACGCTAAACGATTCATAGCGAAAATCCTCCAATGCAAAACCAAAGTCACTATCGGCTATGCAACTGTATTTATCCGATGCGATCAGCAGGTCGAGGAAGGCATCTACCGACTTTTTCATGCTGACATCACCTGTTTCGGTGACCGGATAGTGTATTTTCAATGGTATCTTTACAAACATTTCAATAATTATATAATCGGTGTAAACACTTCTTCAGCCGGTTCAGGGTTGTCTTCCTTTTTCGGACTCAAGTCGGTCATGGCTCCAAGCGCGTCATTCGAAAAAGAGATAAAGCCATTCAAGTAGCGTTCTGCATCGAACGGGCTGAAAGGCACCGTTTCGGGTCGATTTCCATAAAGGGTGTAACTAAGAAAAGAAACGACTTTTTCACAAATACCGGCCAAATCCTTTGGCCCATCATCCACCGAAAACAAATCGACCTGGTCTATCACCATCCTCAAGATGATATTGTTGTCGATTAGCGACAGGTTCTCATGCGCCAACAGACTGCCAAGACACTGTTTCACTTCATTGAATTTTTCCATCAACACAATGGAACTTCTAATCGACACCATGGGTGGCACATAGTCCTTATACACCGCCCATTTCCTATTGCCTCCGATAAGTTTCAGCAACGGGATAGCGTTTCTGATTTCCGATAATGCCTTAAAATCGAATTTACATTCATTTTCGATGTATCTAAGATCTCCCTTTTCAAAGGTGACGGTGTTGTCCTGTAACTCAACGGTAAAATACATCTCGCACCCATCTTTCATAGGAATGGGATAACATTGCGAAGCATTGGATTCCAGCACCACCACCTGACCGGTCGGGAGCAACGCACAGCATTGTATCTGATTGATGTACAAAGCGTTTCCTACAATTTCATAATCAATGGAAAACTTGGTTTTAGGAATGATGCCAAACGTCTTTGCTGACAATATCTTTCGCAGCATCATGCGGTTTTCGGCAATTGCATTTTCCATTTCTATGAAAGTCTGCGGCGTTATCTCCATTCCGGAATGCCAATCAATTCTAATATCAGTATTCATAATGTGTTCTATTATCAAATTTGCGTGTTATAGTCAAGCACCAAGGGCTGTTTTTCCTCCAGCACAAAGACTTGCGCTTTGTCTTTTACTTTGTAGGTACAAATCGTATCCATGCTCAGGAACCAATACTGCACGAAATCGAACAACGGTTTGAGTTGGTTGGTAAACTCATCGTAACGCCGGCGGTCCAGTCCCTGCTTATGAATAACAAAGAGCAAGTCATTACTACTCAAGAGACGATGTTCCACCTTGCAGTTCAACAAGTTGGACAAAAGTCGAGCGATAAGCAACAGATCGCCTCTAATTCTTGAAGCATGAATAATCAGTGGCGCCAGCTCCTGCACAAACGGGCTTTCTTCTTCCAGAATATTGTAGTCAAAATACATGAGCAGAAAGTCGGCTATTTTGTGTTCCAGCACCATGTTGGTGGTCTTCTCAACACGAAGAGAAGCATTGAACAACATGGAGTCAAAAGGCATGAAAAAGGACTTTATGAGATCCCTCTCTTCATAGATTTTTTCGAGTTTTTTCGAGAAACTGTAATTCTCCAAGAAACGCAGTTCCGAGTCGGAAAAAAACATCCTCTCGGGCAAAACATCAAAGATGCCGTTTCTCGAAGTCCTCACCGTTTGTTGCTCTGCTTCACAGGATTTCAAATCGTCGGTATAGTTCCGGTAGAAAAAACCGGCGTGGTTCACCTCCCAATTGCTTATCTCGGGGTAATGAACGGCCAGCCAGGTTTCCGCTTTGGCATCTGCCATGTCGATAATGCCTTTTTCAGTAATCATAATCCATCAAAATTCGTCATTCATTCAAGTTAAAAGGAAAACGATTTTCATCAGCCGCCAGTTCAACATGATAGATGCCTTTTTCGGTACTGACTTCTATGACATCGTAGTGTGGAATGCCTATTTCTCTCAATGTAAGCCTTTTGTACGGAAAGTTCTCATCGATGTTTTCGTAGGCATTCTGATTCAGTTCGGAACGCGAGCTGGTGTAAAGGTCATAGTTGCTGTCAACATAATCCGGAATTTTCGACTCCGGCAGCATCGGCGTGAAACGCTGGTTGTTATGTCGCGACACGATGATATCGACAAACTTGTCGTTTCTCAGGTTGATTTCAACATCTTTCACCGTGAGTGCCTCTTTCAGCATCAGAAACGCATCTGAAATGCGCGTATCGGCTCCTAATTTCGGAATGCGGAGCACCTCGTCCCAACATTCATGCGACGGACAGTCGTCGTCAAAAGCCGCCGAATCATAAACCGAAACCTTGTTGTGCATCCCTTCATAATGGAACCATTTTCCCGTCAAGGTGGAAAAGACTCCTTCTCTGACTTCTTCCTTATGGATCAGTTTCATTGCTTCCTGCACCTGCACGGCGCCAATGATAGAGGCAATGACCGGTGTTGTGGGAGTGCGTCCTAAATCCTCGTTCCGATGGGCAATGCCTGCGCAAGACAACTGCATGAAGATGTTCATTTTGGCATTTTCGGTGAGACCGCACTCGTAGCAGTTCTCTCCCTGCCGGTAAACGCGAACACTTCCTGTCAGGTTCTCAATGCCGCCCTCCACCCAAGGCACATTCGCCCTCATGCAAAGACGGTTCAATTGCATGCGCGCCAAACGGCTGTCAAGACATCCTATGACCACATCCATCTTGCGATAGACACCCAGGCCAACATCAGCATCCAAACGTCCGCAAACATATTGCACATTGATGTTCGGATTGATTTCTTTGACTTTACGCGCCGCCACTTCAGATTTATATAAACCCTTATCTGCATCAGCCTCCCTAAAAAGCACCGAACGGGTAAGATTGGAATACTCTATGGTGTCGAAATCAACAATGACAATATTGCCCACGCCGAACAAAGCTAAGTTTTTCAGCACTTCGTTGCCCAAAGCACCGGCTCCGACGACCATTACTTTGGCTTTTTTCACCACGTCCGTCTGATACCACGACAACAAGTCGAACACTTCCTTGCCCCACTCTTTTTTCACTTTTTCTTCCTTTTTTTCTTCTTCCATACCATCAAAACTTTCCATGATTATCTCAATATGTAGATAAAACCCAGCTCCACCATAGGGATTAACACTCGCGGGTTTCCTAATAACAGATTGCTTTTCCCGGAGACAAAAGCCTTGTCAGAGGCTGTCTTTTTCTCCGATGAAAGCGGCAGCAAAGCGCCTTCGCACTTCAAGCCTGCTTTGAGCACCACGTCGGACGGATGCGAATGTGAAGCCAGACAGCCGATTGGAATGTAAGTGCCAAATGCCATGCTTCCATACAAATTAAAGCTCTTCAGTTCCGGATTCACGCCCTCATAACCCTTCACATTATTTTCAAAGCCAAGCTCGCTGATATTCTCCAAGGTGACATCCCATTGTGGATAATAGCCTTTCAAAGAATAAGTCCCTTCACCTTCAAACTTTCCATTGACCTTGATGGAAGCCATCAGACCCACTGAAAGATACGCTGTAATCCTGTCTCTTGCCGGTTGCCCGAAGCAAATAGCGACCGGAATATCGAAATAGGTCAACGACAACGCTTCTTTCATATCCGAAAAAGAATACAGCGCATTGTAGGAATTACCATCGACATCCGTTTGGTTTTCAATGGTTTTCTGACACGCACCGATACTTATGTCCGTTTTGAACCAATGCACTCCCGCTCCTATTTCCATAGAAACAGAAAAGTTCTCTGCCAGCCGTTGCGTGCCGTAATAAAAATGGGATCCTCCTCCCATATTGATTGTTTTCGCCCAGATTGCGTCAAGATCGGAAAAGCACACAAAGGCTGGGCCAGCTGCGACGGAAAGCCCCACAAAAGAAGCCTTTTCCTGTCTCGTCATGGCTTTGACCTTATCTTTCTCTGCCGCCATCTGTTTTTCACAATCCTTTTGCTGCTCTACCAAACGCTGGTTAGCCTCTGCCAAGGTAGCATTGAGCAAACGGATGGTTTCTTCCTTTACAATCAACGAATCGCGAAAAGCTTTCTTCTCGCTCAAAGCCAAGTTTTCGTCAGCTTTGGCTTGAGCGCCAACTCCTACTGACTGTGTGTCGAATTGCTGATCCGTCTTTTGGTTAGATTGTTCCTGTTTTTCATTGTTTTCCAACAATTTTTGCGAACTTGCTTCAAGCGATTTATTGATGTTTTCAAGCCTATTGCAGGCTGCCGCCAAAGCCGTATTTTGCACGTTCAAGTCATACAGTTGCCCATTCAATTTGGCAATCTGGTCTTTTAAGGTCTGGACTTCCAAGTTTAAGGCCGCGGCCTTTTCTTTCAGCATTTCGATTTCCGCCTCTTTTCCGGCAATCTGCCTCATGAAAACCTCCGAACCGTCTGAGCTTCTCCCATCTTGGCCTAATCCCATAATCTGTCCATTCAAATCCGCTATTGTTTTCTTTTGTTCTTCAATGGATTTGTTGACCCTACCAAGCTCTTTCTGCAAAACGTCAACTTTTGATTGCAACTCGTCAACCACTTGATATTTAACATTTTCAATATAATCCTCCGCCGCACCTTTGTAATAATCAATCTTGATGGTTTTGCCATCCTTGGTCTTGCCACGGATTGTAGTAAGCTGAGACTGTGCGAACACGGAGAGGGTCGCCGTCATCAACAGGATTATTAGAAGTGACTTTTTCATAACGACGGGTATTAAATGTTTCTAATTATCTCGCATGGGTTCACCATCATTTGTCTTTTTCAACATAAGTGAACTTGGTATTGCCTATGGTAAAGCTGGCGCCATGATCGAGCAATATGGAATCGCCTTGCTTAAAGACCCGGTTTTCATTGCCGATCGTCGTTCCTTCCGTCAAAGCGAGGCAGTATGGATGATCGTTCTCAATGTACAGCTCGACTTGTTTGTCTTGAATTTGGTCGCTTGGGTCCCAACTCATCTCAATGACACAATCGCGCGACCTTCCGATGGTGACGTGGTTGGATCCTCCGGCCACATTCATCCACTTATAGATAGCGATATCGCGTTCCTTGGTCGGCCCTTCAATATGCAGAAAATAGTTTTCAGAGGAGAAGTGCACCAGAGCAATGGATGCTCCAAGTCCTGCCGCATACACCATGAACCCGAACATGCCGATGACCTCCATTCGGATCAAATAGATAGCGACAAAGCTCAAAACCACGGAAATCAGGCCGCCAATAATAGCTTCCTTGAAGTCGATGTCGGTCTTATAAGACATGAGCCATGTGATGCCACAGCCGAAAAACAGCCACGGCACCCAGTCAATCCACAGGCAGTTGCCGCTTTTGCCAAGGGCGACAAACACGACGGAACCCAGCAGAAAAGCCAGACAGCCAGTGATGCTGTTGCCGATGGAACGCGCCAGTATCAGCAACATGTTTTTCCAAGTCTTTTTCCGAAACTCAATCAAATAACTGAACAGGAAAGTGGTGCTGAATCCGAGAACGATGCCACAGAGCAACAAGGGCTGTATCTTGTTCAGATACATGGTAAGCACCTTGTCGGTCTCCGCTCCATAGAACCAGCCGACCATTGTGGCAATCAGTTTGGGGAAAAGCCATTCGTAAGGAATTATGCGAAACAGCAACCACGCCACCAAACCGCCTATGAGACCATAAATCAACCAAGAAGTGAAATACGGCGAGTTTCGCTCATCGGTGAGTTTCTTTCGGTTATAGTAGTAGATGCCGTCTTTACAGTTGTTGATGCCGTATTCCGGACACCTGTCGTGGTTTTCCTCCCAGCATTCCCAGTGAACAGTATGCTTGCACTTGGTAACAACGGTGTCGCCTTCTTCAAAGTTATCCATACAATAGTAACATTGCTGCCGTACGACTTGCTTTCCTATCTTATCCGTTACGGACAGCTTGTATTTTCTGACATATCTTTTCTTGAAAATCTGGTATCGTACATACGGCACAAGGAATTGCATGATCAAATATGCCACAATGATAAACACTATGCCAAACAAGGCTCCCCATAATAAAATAGCCGTGTTGCTCATTTCTTCGCCGGCATTGGGTGTCAAAGTGACGGGCTGCAAGGTGGAACCGAAAGAGTAATTCAACACGCCCTCTGATCGCGGTTTGCTCACATCAAGATGAAGCGCAAGCGGCTGTCCGTTGTAAATGGCTTTTTCTCCCACCGAAAAATACATGCGGTAATCCATGGCAATGGAATCGATGGCTCCGAGAAGTATCTGTTTCAACGAATCGGTGGAGTACTCCGGGAAGAATTTCCCTTCAGGTGTGCTGTGACATATAAACCTGAACTCATTTTCCATCGTGGCGGTCAATGAATCACCAAAATATATGCAATAGATCGCCTTCAGCTCATCCGGAATTTTCAGATATTCAGGATTGTTGAACAAAATCTTGTCATTGAAAAAAGTAGGGTCGGCCTCTTTCATCACGTTTCCCGATAAGACGAACAGTATTTTATCCGTTGCCGTATCACAGCTCAATTCGAGGTTATGCGTAACGTCAGGGTAATAGCAATCCGCCTGATCGGTATTGTTCATTTCCTGAATCTTAGAGATGAGGGAGGCATATATGGATTTTTCTCCTGAAGACTGCTCCGCCACATCGTCTCTTCTGACGTAGGCCCGGATGCCTTCGCCGCCAGCAACCCTTTCCGTAGCACTGACCGTCGAACTCATCGTGGAAATATACACCTTGACATAGTTTGGAAGGGCATCGACAAACGAGACCAAGGCTTCGCGAAGCTTAAGATACTCCACTTCGTTCAACGACACTCCCTTATCGGCAAGGATGATAATACTCAGGTTTTTCGAAACGCATTTGCGGTCGCTGATGTCAAGAAGACTATCGATCACAAGGCGGATGGTGTCGCCGTTCGACCGTTCTTTCAGCCTGGCATTTTCAACTTTCAGACCGAAAACAGGCTCCTTATGACCATTCCTCATGAATTTGAAATCGACGAAACGCTCTGTTCCGTTGCTTTCGACCGATCCAAACTCGATCGTTGTCTGGGCTTGCAACATCAGGCCCGCCAACAAGAAAGCTAATAGTGTTATCCTTTTCATACTCATACTCTTTTTCTTCTGATCCATTCTTTCATTTGTGACATTGAAACAGTCTTTGTCGTTTTGCAGGATGCGAAGCTGCCGTCGGAATCGGGCAGACATATTTGCAATTGCTCATTGGGGCGGTAAACCATCACAAACCTACATCCGCCAACCTCGTTCACAAACTTGGCACACAAAGCATCGACAGTGGTTGAAGCATCATTGATGATACATCCTATTTTTTCTTCATTTTCATACTCTAAACAATTCTCTACCAATACATTATGTCTTGAAGCATCACCAAAGAAATAGCCTGCAACACCGCGATTATCTGCAAATAGCACATCGTTCATCCTATTGATGGCCTTTCCTGAGAAATCCAAGCTGCGAACCGTTTCCCCTTCGAGAACGACACGCATATAGTTGGGATCGACGGGAACCTCCTTTCCCGCATCGTTGTTTGGTTGCGGCTGGTTTTGTTTTCGCACGGTTTCTTTCGCCTTATTGTAGATGTCTTCAAACGAGAACCATGTCAGCACATCCTCCTTGTTGTTCATGGAGCCGTCTTTCCTTGGGGAGAAAAATCCAAGTTTCAAGTCAGGAGTGTTGGTATCGACCACAATGGCCAGCAAACGTCCCTTATGATCCGAATAGGCCAGTTGCTGCTGGACGATAAGATCCTGATGCGATAAAAACAGTCCTAAACCCGGATGCGAGTGCATCCAGCAAGTGAGCACATAGTCGCGTTTTGATTTTAATGCGAGGTTGTGGATGACCGACCCCATGTTGATACCGATTTTTTTTCCGAAGTTCAGGCTGTATTCGCCGAAATCGGCATCATCTCCCGGCTCTACCATGTATTCCAAGCTGATGTCATAATGCTGACTGCGCCCATCGACATAGTCCCAGCAGCCCAGCAAGTAGCATCCGGTTTCGTTGGTGCGCCCGGAGGTTTCGAGCGAGCGGTTGAAAAAATCGTACAGCTGTTTGACAAGTACGGTACCGAGAAAAACCTTCTCAATCGTTGTGTCGTGAAATACTTCCCGAAGATCGAAAGCGAGGTATTCTCCCTCACGGTCTTTCACATGTCGCAAGCCTTTTTCGCTGCACACCGACTTGTCCTCTACCATGGAAAAAACATTATCCGATGGCTTGATTGACTGTTGTTTTTCGTTTTTCATCTTCTTCCGGCGCAACATGAATAGGGCAAACAACAGCAGAAGGATTAATACCAACACGATCAAGATGGCGATGTGAAGTGCAGAAATGGATTTTTTCTCAACGGAAACAACATTCTGCTCCGCGAGGACAGGCTTCCTATTGATTTCCACACAGATCCTGTATGATTCATCGTTTAGCGTGCAAGGCATGCAAACATTGCCGGAGTCGTCTTCCAGTTCGGAGACCATGAACTCGTATTCTCCGGGCATAAAAAGGCATTTTCCTCCCGCATCCCAGGAAAAAGCGCGGCTAATGGCAGGGAACTCCTTGAGCTCAGCCTGCACAAAACCCAACCGACCATTAGACACCTTTACTTTCAGCACCTCGCCATCGTAGGTAATGGTCGGCGTTTGTGCGATGGCATGTCCCGCCAAAATCATCAGCAGAAACGACACCGCCATTTTCAATATGAAAGTTTGTCTCGTCATAATCCCATCAGATTGACGGAAGATCGTTTTCCGTTTTTTTCACTTGACTCTGCAACTTCGATGCTTGCTGTAATTTCTTCATCTTCATTTTCTGCGATATCATGTTGATGATGAAAAACACAACGGCAACAACAATGACAATTTTGAAAATCAAATCGTAATACGAAGGCTTCACCGCGATTTCAAGGGAAGAGATCCGATTATAGATTTCCTTGGTACTTTTCCATATCCGAGTCAGTTCTTCCGAATCGTCAAAAAGCTCGCGATTGGCTCCGTACTCCACCGAGGCCTCGTCAACAAAATGCTCGTTGGCTTTCTGCTTGACAAGTTTCAGCGAGTCGCGCATTTCTTCGGCTACATAATGCTTGCCTTCTTCTTCAAGAATGGTCATTTCATCAAGGTGGCGCTGAAACTTAACTGTGAGCTTTTCTATCTTCTCGCGGCGATTGCTATCGGCCCTCAGCTCTTCTATGCGCTTGCCGATCTGTTGGTACAGATCCATGTAGTTCTCGTATATCTTTTGCAGTTTTTTATCGTAGCGGATAAATTCACTGTTATCGTTATAGCACGATTCCACCAATTTTATGTGTGTCTTATAACGGGTTTCAAGACGTTCCGCATCTTCCACAGTGACAATTTGCCGGTCGTATGACACAAGTTCCTTGTAATACGATGTAAGTTCAGCAGAAACATAATCTTCCTGAGCCATTACACTTGTTGAAACAGCGAGGAGAATCCACCCCATCAAGAACAATATTCCGAAAGCCTTCTTCATAATGACTGGATTTCAGTTATTTGAAAAGTTTCTTTACAAACTCGTAGTTTCTGACGATTTTCGCATCCAGCTTGTTGCGACAACTTTTGGGCAACGCATTCAACATGGCTTCCACGCTCTTAACTTTGGTGTCGAATTCATCCTTTTTGGCTTGTTTGGATGCTGCATCTTTTGCCAGCGACCAGCCATTGAAGATGTTGTTCAACTGTTCGATGGCACGTTCAACGTCGTTGTTCAGTTTATTGACATCACACAAGTTCTGCGGTTCGTCATTTCCGCTTCCTGTTGCTGCTGGAACTTTACCGGGAGCCGGCTTGGATTCCATCTCGTTGATTCTTCCAATACATGCCATAAGCTCATCGTACTTGGCTTGGATTTCAGGACAACCCGTGCCATTGAAACGTTCACTATCGATTTTCTCAAACTGCTCGAGCAGCATTTCCTTTGTCTTCCCTTTCATGGGTCTTGAAGCCTCTTTCAGACTGTTTTCTCCATTGGCGAACAAAACTAAATATTCATTGATGGATTTCATCATGTCGCTATTTTCGTCACAATAATCCCTACGAATGTTCAGCACAATGTCGAAGTCGTTGCCGACATACTGCAGCTCATCGGTCTTTCCATTCTTCTCAATCGGAATGGGATTCTTGACATGCACCAACAGCATGTTTCCGTGGTTGCTCACCCTGAGGATGATTTTCAAGCTCGCCTTGCCATCCAAAGGAATCAGCCGCTTGTCCATTTCCAGCTTGGGCTGCGGCGACACGTAGTAAAGCCCGTCGAAAACGCCGCCTTCGCAAACTATCGATGGTTCGGTGGACTTGTCCATAAGACCCATTGACTCGACTTGTTTGTCAAACATCCGTGAAGTTTTCATTTTATTGCCCTTGTCTTTGAAATAACCCGACAAGTCCTTGTAGCTGATGGCTTCCTGCGGCAACCAGACACAGTTGTATGTAGGTTTGGTGATGGCCTTCCCGAAAGTCAGGCTCACTTGCTCCTTCTCTTGGTTGTATTCCGCAATCACGTTCATCTCGACAGGCGGATACTTTGGGTCGTTTCCGGTAATGGTGACGAAAGTGTTCATGGGTTTGTTGCTTCGGGCTTCAAGCTGAAACTGCTTTACTTGCGCTATAAGCAAGGCCGGCAATAAACATAATAGTATTACAAATAAATTTCTTTTCATGACTTATCATTTTAGATTTTTCAGTTCTTCAATCCAACCATTGGGTTCTGCTTGTTCAAGGATCCATTCCGCGACGGTATTGTCTTCAGGGAACGGCGGAGTGTTCAAGGCATGGTATTTTTCATACTTCAAATATGCCATCACGCGGTCAACGTACCAAGCCAAATCGGTAAAGGTACCGCACGCCGGTGTGTTCAGACACACGCGTCCTGCAAAGTCACCGAAATAACGTATGTTCGGATGCCAAGGATGCGGGATTTCCTTTCCCTCTGCATCCATAGTAATGAACTTGAACTCCAATTTGCTATCCACGGCAGGGTAGTTGTTCGGAATCTTGATATTCATACGAAACACATCGGCACATATAGGCTTGCTCAGTCCATTTTCGTCGGGGGCAAGCACACCGCAGAACGATTTCACCTTGAACACGATTTCATACATGATGGGCAAGTTGTCTGCGTTTCGCTTCCTGATGATATAGATAATGTCGGGGTCGTCACGAAAACGCTGGTCGATTGCCAGCCATTCGTGCATCAAACGACGGTTTTTGCCGATATACCGGTTGTTTTTGTACTCGTCAATTTCTCTTTTCAGTTCCATAATTGCCTTCCATGAAATTAATCTGTTTTCCTCAGCCTGCAATGGGGTCTGAAATGATCTCCAAAGTGTCGCCCGATTTGACATTATAATCCAACAAAGTCTTTTTGGTCTTCCCGACTTTGGGTTGCAAAATGATATCGCGTCCCGTAGCTTCGTCTTTCTTGCCGAAGAAATATTCCGTTGGCACATAGTCAATCATCTCAGGAAGATCGAATATACGGGTGCCTGTGTTGTCCACAGCTTGACGCAAATTGCCCATCAGCACTTCAAGTCCTGTGGTGGGGTCTGTGATTTTGAATTTGATGGTCTTGTTCTTGTACCTTAAAAAGAGGTGAAAATCTTCCATGATACTTTCCTTTCTTATTGATTTGGTTGTTTATTTGATCACAATTTTCTGCACGATAGCATTCCGGTAGCAGTCGATCAGCTTGACAAAATAGACTCCTTGCTCAAGGTTCACGTCAAGTCTGTCCATGTTGCTATTCACTATTTGACGATACAGCAGTCTGCCATCTATCGAATATACGGCTGCCATTGCTTTGGCACCGTCTTTTCTGACAATGTGTATTTCGTTTCCTATTCCTACGGGATTCGGAAAAACGACAAAGGCTTCCGCCGCGCCATCCGATATGGGGCAAGGCTTGGAAAAAGCGCCACAGTAAGGTCGTCCGGATTCATCACTCTTCATGCCGACATACACGCGGTAGGTACCTTGGGGCATACCGCCACTTACATAGTAATACTGACCATTGGCATTTTCAATGGCTTCATTATCCTTATACCACTGGTATTTCATGCCTTCGGCGGGATTCGGGTAAATCAGGATGTAAGCCTGCCCCGATACATTTCTTTTTACCACTATGTCATTCACTTGTTCCGGCTCCACCATTGTAAAAATAGTCACTTCCTTCTCCCCAACAGCAGAACAGCTCGTTCCCGCTTTTCGTGCTTCAACTTTTATATGCCCCTTGGGCAGCCCGCCATCCCACAACACACTGACTTTATTGCCATGAGGGACAGCTGTCCCGTTGCTCACCGTCCATTCATACTGCCAGCCTGTTTCTTGCTTCACCTCGTAGTCAACCGTTTGAAGATGACAAGCTGTTCCTTCTCCTATTATGATGATTTCCGGAATCTCGAAGACCGAGATGCGCACCACATTGCTACACACCGTATCGTTTCCATTTCCTGCCCAAAACCTCAAAAACCAGCCATCGAAATCAAGCGTCAAAGACTGACCCGTATAGGTGACAGGCTGACCGAACTCGCTTTGGGAAGCTATCTGCCAGCCGCTTTCCAAGCCTTCAGCAATCAAAGGTTCATGAAGCGTTAGCATTTCGCCCGAGCAAATCGCATCAGGCGCATCGAGATGGAAAGACAATGGGAGGCGGGCAGATACCGTTACATCGTATGCAGGCATCACAAAAACGTTGTTGACAACATTTACCAAGGTATTGGGATCGTCGCTTTTATATACGCTCCAATTCATAAAGACAAATCCTTGCAAGGGAGTTCCCGCCAATGTTACCGATTTGCCGGCAACCGCCAATGTGTCGGAAGCCACAATCACTCCGCCAACAGGCTGCACTACGGTAACCCTGTAACCCTTTCCATAAAGCATTGCGGAAAGAAACAGCGAAGCAATTATCAGAAACATCTTTTTCATCTCATTATCGTTTTTATTATCATGACTTTATCGTCTATTTGAATAGTTTTGAAAAAGCCGAAATCTGCCTTCCTGACATTCTATATATATCCTTGATCAAAGCTTTATGAGCTTTTGTCATCTTCACATTACAGGAACCCAAGCGTTTATGTCCTTCTCGCATGGCTTTCCCCATCGCATTATCCATCACCGACTTGCCGCGAGAAAAAGCCGAAGCCACTTGGTTTTCATCCGATGAAATGAAGCCCTTCATTTGGAATAAGTCTTTGTTTTTGTTCCATTCGCTCTTCAACAAGGAAAATGTGCTTTCGTTAGCGAATGCACTTCCCAAATCTCTCATTTCCAATCCAGTATCCGGCACACTGGCCAATACTGTCGATTGCAAGATTTTCCCCCCCCCTTTTACAAACGAAGAAATACCGGCATTTGCTTGCTCCATGGCATCACACAACTGTTCCATGCCCTTATGAATAAACGTCTTGCTCTCTTCAACCACATCGCCTGACAACACATCTTTCAACTTGACATCCCATTCGGAGCCATTGAGTTGACGAAGGGTCTCCGTTTTTAACGACAAGAAAAACTCTTCCACTTTTTGTCTGACATTCGGATTCTGCATCGGGAGGTTCATCCGGGCAATCCCAGATAAAGGTCTTCCCGCTGATTGGAACAGCTTATCGGCAATATTTGACGGCTGCAAGAGATGACCAAGCTTTGCTTCCCCTATTAGATTGTTATAGGCCGCACTGACCGATTGAGAGAGGGTTTCTTGTAAATCTTCCATTCCAGGCATGGATAGGTTAAAATCCGAATAGACCTTGTGAAAAGAGGCAGAAACAGCGTCCCGCAACTTGTTCACAAGAAAATCCTGTTCCATGACATCCGAAACCGCATTTGCAGCATTCTTGCATGTAGCCGTCACCATTTTGTTTTCTATGTTATCAAAAAGGCTCATGACTTAGGGTTGCTTCGAAGTTACAAGATAGGATAAGATCTTCTTATCGCCTTGAAAGCGAGCCCCAAACACGTTTCGATTCATTGCTATTTCCATTTCCTTCTCCTTTATATTATTTGACATTCAAGGTAAAACACTTATTGTTCCCGCCCACATACACTGCAACTTATCGGTAATCAGCAAAGCCGGCTGTCCTTGCACAAGAACGGTAGGCTTTCCTACGGCCCATGGTGCCGGGATGACCGGAATACAAGGCTGTGGGGTCAGCACACCCCATGCCGCTGCCGTAGCCGCCGCCACTTGGGGATTGGCCAACGAGGTACACATGCCGCATGACGGGATATTGACGAAAGGTTTGTTATCCATGATATTGGTCATGGGTGTGCCATTGAGAAACACCGTCCGCCCCGGAGTGGCAGCTATCGCCGACATACCGATGCCCATGGAACAGCACAGTTTGCCTCCTGTAGCCACATAGTTTTGAATGAGCGTGGTTGCAGCGCCAGCGGACGAACCTATGTCGGAAAACGTATGGGCGGAGGCAGAGAGTGCCAGCTGGTTGGACACAATGTCTCTCTTCAATTGCTCTTTTTGCTGCCTGATCTTCGACACTTGAGCAGCCGTTTTACTTATGTCTTCATTCTGCGACAGAAGTTCTGCGGCTTGGCTTTCAAGTTCTTTGATGAGGCGTTTGTCCTTGTCGATGAGCTGTTTCAGCTTGTCGAGATACTCCTTGATTAATTGCAAGGTCTCAGGAGGCAGACCCAATTTGTCGAGAAGTCCGGCGGCCAGGTATTCAGCATACTTCATCACTTTGTCTTTGGCGTCGTCAAGCATGGCTTTGGCCTTATCGACCATTTCCTGACACTTCTCCATTCTCTTTTCGTAAAGGATCTCCTGGTATTTTTCCACCAAGTTGCCGAGGGCTTCCTCTATCTTGTCCTGAAGCTGCTCCAACTCTTGTCCTATATCCTCCAACTGTGATTGCAATTCCTCAGCGGCATTTTGCAAAGTGTCTTCAAACTTGTCCTTGAGGTTATCCAATTGCTGCTCAAGTTCCTCAACCGATAGCTTATCCTGTTGGATGAGGTCGTTGATGTTTTCATAATAGCTTTCCAAAATCTCAGGGGAATTGGGAGAAAGAGCGCTTAAGTCTTCCAAGTCCTGGGTTAATTGGTCGTATTCTTCGGCATAATGGTCAACGGCATCATTTACAACAGCCTTGGCTTCGTCGATTTTTTCCTCGCATTCCTGGATCTTGCCTTCCACAAATTCCTTTTCGTCCTGATAGACCTCACCCAGTTCATTCTCCGTGGCATCACCCATCTCTTTTAATACCGGATTTGAATCCTTGATTTCCTCCAGTTTGTTTCCCGCCTCTGCCAATTCTTCCATGCTTTCGTCATACAAGGCTTGGGCTTCGGCCAATTCCCCGTTCAAAGCATCGCCGAAAGCACTGGCTTCTTCTTCAGGCCAGGAACGAACGACATCTGATGGCGGAAACAGTTTTGACATTTTCTATCATTTTTTTATTAGTTGATCTTGATCAAAGCACCCTTGACACTGCATTCCGCCTTGGCTTTCACGCTTACATTGCTGCCACTTAGCTCGGCGTTGCCACCAGCACTTAGGACAAGATTGCCTCCTGTGCTAATACCGGCACTTTGTTTGCCTTGGAAAGAAATCTTTCCGTCGGACTTGCAAAGCACTCCTTGTGATCCGTCAATGCTCACCACCTTCTCGCCCCCATGCACTTCCAAGTCGATCAGGTTTTCATTGATATGTATGCCCGTTTGACTATCGCCGATATAGACCGTGTAGTCGTTGCCGGCCCTATGCTTGGTGTCATGCCCCGATTCCACAAGAAGGTCGTTTTCGGCTTTCATCTGGATGTTGTTTTTCGCTTTGAGAACAATGTCGTTGCCTGCACTCAGCTCAATGTTGCCGCTCGACTCCAAACGGATCAGCTTGTCGTCGGTGGAGAATGTCAACATGTAATGCTTGGTGTGGCTGTCGTATATCTTGATGTAGCCGCCGTCCCCGTCCATGTCGTGTACTTCTACGGTGTGACCGCTTCGGGTGCGGAAGGCTTTCACTTCATTATTGTCAGTCACCCATTCTTTTTCGGGTTTCTGGTTGCCATGGTGAAAAGTGCCTACCACAAAAGGCTTTTCGGCATTGCCATATTCAAAGTCCACCATCACTTCATCGCCAATCTCAGGAATCACAAAACCGCCTTTGGCTTCGCCTCCATGAGCTTGGGCGATGCGTATCCATGGCGTCATGTTAATCTTGTTTGTGTCAGCGTTTGGACCCGTATAATACTGCCAATGGAATTGTACTCTTATCCTTCCCAAGCCTTCAGGGTCGGCATTGTCCATGACTACCGCATGTTGGAGCTTGGCTGTAGGAAACACATCAGAATCGGAATAGGGGGGGGCTTCCACTCCATCGCTGATCGCAGTGAACAATGTTTCGTAGTGGCCTAAGCAGTTCCATGTTGTTTTAAGCCCTGTCACCATCAGTTTCTCGTTTTTGTGTATTTCCACCTCATTGCCGGCATCTGCATGTTCCTGGATGACAATTTTTCCGCCCAACATCAAATCAGTTCTGTTGGATACCCCGCGACATATTACATTGTTCGCAACTTTGTAAATCTCAGTCCCGTATGCGATGGTATTATTAGTTGATTCCCCCGTTTCTGAAAACGATGTGCTATTATAATGTTCTCTCGTTAAACATTGAATATCATGATTGCTTTTCTGGTAATTCAGCTTAAACTCGACATCACGAACGGATTTCCCCAATTCGGAATCGGTGCGATATTTTTTATTGGTGGCATAAAGCCAATATTGCTTCTCTTCTTCTATCCTATAATCATAGAAAAAGGAATTGGCTTCTCCATCATGAATGTTCAGGTCATATCGATACGACAAGAGATCCACATTGGGATAAAGGTTCAGGACGGGAACCGATTGTGGCTTTTTGCCAAAATACAGGCAGTTACGGCTCATATAGAAAAACTGTGCATAACGTTTCGCCAGCCTGCATAGGAACTGGTATCTCGTTTCGTTGTACTGAACCGTATAAGGTATGGGGTCGAAAGTCCGGTCTCCATAACCTACGTCAACAGTAATTTTGATGGGATTGCCTTCCGTGTCCTTTACCCCCTCAAGTGTTTCTTCTAAGATTTCCTTCAGTGTCATGTTTTCGAAGGAGCAGCAATGTGGACTGCCCATCAGCAGGTAGTCCAAGCTGTAGGCCACGCATTCGTACACCATGCCAGCCCCCAATGTGTCGCGCCTCATACTGACATTGAAAATGACGCCCGTAAACTCCCCATGCCGCCTGCCGTCGGTCTTTTCCTGCTTCTCGTCTCTCGAATCGGACATCATGAGGCTTTTAACCTTAGCGCCTAAGAGTTTCTTCCTGAAATCGAAGTCAAGATCAGAAGCCGTCTTGCTCAGACTTTTCTTGCGCATGGTAAAACGAAACTCATTGGGTTTCAACAGCTCCTGCGTCAAACTGCATTCAATGAAGTCATAATCGGACAAATATTCATCATTGATGCAGATGTCGAGACGGGAATGGCATTTGCTATTCGCAGAGCCGCCAGTGCTATAAATATGGGAATCAATAAGTGGGATAGGCATGAGTTGGGAGTTTACGTGTTAGACAATCATTTGAAAAGCGCATGTATTGTTGGATCCAAACACCATTTTGCCAGCCATGATGCTTAGCTTCAGATACATTTGGACAGCATTGTTGTTGTTGTAATACTCATACAGCCGCACGCAATACGCATCGACAAAGGCGATGGTCTTGGGACGGTCGATGTTGTCGTGGTTCACGGTGAAGACAATTTTTCCGTCGAGGATCTTGTTCTTGTCAAACATCCATTCGTACAGGGCCAGGTTCGAGTCGTCGGGGGCTGCAATCACCACATTGATGAGGCCTCCTCTGGGACTATCCGTTGGACGCCCTGTAATATCCACCGCTTGGGTGAACTCATATTCGCACTCTATAACGGTGTACGAATGGTTCTCTATTGTTAATGTCGCGTTTAGTGCCATTTTCCTATGAGATAATATGGAGACGGAGTGTTTGCTCCGCCCCCATAAGGTGGAACTTGGTGTTACGCCCAGTCGTTGGTGTAAGAGACCGAACCGTTTTTAATTTCACGGCAGGACAGGACTATTTCCTCGTAATGGCCCATATTGTCCTCCCACATCTCGACAAAGTCAATGCAATAGCCATCGACGAACTCGATTTTTTTCATCAGGTTGCCCGACTTGGTCTCGTTAAACTCGATGGAGCCGCTCTTTGCGAGATTCGGCGCTACCATCCAGTTCAGCAAATCAGGATTACCGTCGTTCAATGCCTTGACACGGACGGTGATCTTGCCGCCTCTCGGGATACCCGACATTTGGCCCTCGGCGTCCACGGCCTGGTTGAAAGAATAGGTGACTTTCATGACTTCGCGTTCGGTAAGGCCGTCCACTTTTAATGTTACTGGTGTTTTTGCCATAGTTTTAATTTTTTAATGGGTTAATAATGTAGTGTTACTTAAGTTGATAATTGTGTATTTATTCAAGTTTTGCCTCTGCGTCCATATAGTCCTTATTGTCGGCTTCCAGCTTGATGACAAAGTTCTTTGCCGCAAAATAAGGGGTGATGGAGATGTCAACAGAGACGACTTTCGTCTTCGGGTCTTGTTTCGGATCGCCTAATTTATACTTCTGGAAGAAGTTCTGATAGCCTTGGTAGTGATTGAGGAAATCCTGAATCTTGTTCTTCAGCTTTTGGGGTGACTTATAAGGATCCCAGTTTTCCAATGCCACTTCATGCACATAGTTCATCAGCACTTTCTTAATCCAGTCGAACACACGCACGATGGGATATTCCATCATGGCATCCAAGTCGCCGTTGTATAAGGTGTTGTTGTTGAAGGCCATGACCCGTCCTTCGGAGAACACCATGGGCACCACATGGTCGTCCATTAAGGAGGCGATTTCCGATTTGAGCAAGTCGAGTTTCACTCCTTTCACATCGGCCACTGTGCCGTATTTCTTACCGGCGCGACCTTGTGAAATCGGCGTGTTTTCATCGTACATCATGCCTGCCAAAGCGCCGGCAGGTGAAATGTAGAAGGCTTCTTCGTACTGCTCGTCAAAACTGAGCTTTTCCGATTCGCGCCCAATCAGCCAGTTGCAAGCCATGACGACGTTTTGCAACGAAGCATCGCTATCGACGAAAGAGCTGGTGATGTCCTTCAGGTCTTCCAACGAATTTTCATCATCGATGGAAGTGTCGGTTACCAACATCACCTTGTATTTGTAAGCCATCTTGGCCCAACGCTGCAACTCGGTGCGATCTTTGAACACGCCTCCGGGGATGACGATGAAGCTGTAGCTGTCCTTCAGGCTCAGACGGTCAAAGGCACGTTTCAGCAGCTCGTCCACCTGTGACTTGAAACTGGAGTCCGTGTCGGTGATGGCTTCCTTGGCCACATTGACAATCTTCAGCTTATCGACTTTTTCACAGCCGGAATTCTTGAAGAACGCATCTATGGCGCGGTAGGTCCTCTCCAAGTTCTTTGAAGCATCCAATGCATCAGTGATGCCTTGCGACAACACTTTCAGGCATTTGGATTCCTTTTCCTTGCAACTGTCAACGAGTTCGGTAGCCGTTTTTTTCCCTTCGCCAAGCAGTGCTATCCAAGCCTTAAGCTCCGTGGCTAACAGTTCGCGTTTCGCTTTCTTGCGGCTGTCGGTCAGGAAAGATTCCTTGATGGCCTTTTTAGCGGGATTCATGTCTTCGGCAGCGGGAATGATGCCCTTGATGGCGGAAAAGCCGCCGTACTTCTGTAGGAGATCGGCGACCTCTTTTTTCTGTTGTACCTGTTGCTGTTGTTCTACAACAACTTCTGAGGATTTTTGCAGTTTGCTATCTTCCATCTCTTTCGGTTTTTAATTGTTTTCTTCCAGTTCACTCAACAGATATTCCAGGTAGCTCTTCAATTCTTCCTTGCTGTCGGCATCTTTCAGAATATCACGCAGTTTTTTGTTCTGTTCGATTTGTTTTCTCACCTTTGCGACGCTGTCCATCTCGGTTTTCTGTTTCGAGAGGAACTCGCTGTTGGCCACTAAGTTGCCTTTGCCGCCTTCCGCCTCGAAGTCCTTGATGCTATTGAAACGCAAGGTTTCTGAAACAGTGCCTCCGGCCTCATCGGTAAATTCTACCTCGACAGATGGCTTGAAGTGGTCGAACACGTCTCCAATGGTTTTGGCATCTTCGAACAACTCAGGGTCTTCAGCTTGGGCGTCCGAAGTGAACTGATCGATGATAAGGGTCTTGTTGGTGTCGAGGGCACTTACCTGACTCCCCGATTCTTCATCGGTCGCCTTTGAAATAAAGTTTTTCTCTTCCATAATGCTATTTTAATTGTTATTAATGCTATTTATTCTGGTTATCAATTAATTAAGAAGGGCTTCCGTCAACTGTCCGTTGACATAGAAAACAACCCGACCGTCCTCGTGCTTTACCGTCACCGTATCGCCGCTTTTCACTTTTCCGGAAATGATCAGTTTCGACAAGGGACGGCGCAATTCCTTACGGATAATGCCGATGATGGGACGTGCTCCGAATTGCGGGTTGAATCCGCTCATGGCAACGGCCTTTTTGGTTTCGTCGTCAATTTGCAGTTTGATTTTCTGTTCGTCCAACAATTTGAGCAAGCCCTTCAGGTGTATGCCGAATATCAGGGTGACCGTCTCTTCCGAAATCGGGGCAAAGGGCACGATTTCCGTCAAACGGCCTAAGAACTCCGGTCTGAAATACTGCTGCATCATGTTCATCAAGTCATTATTCTTCGGTATGTTGCCTTGGGCAAACGTATCGACGATGTATTGGCTACAGACGTTGGACGTGAACAGGATCAAGGCATTGGAAAAGTCGCCCACACGGCCTAAGCGGTCGTGCAGTTTGCCTTCGTCGAGAATCTGAAGGAAGAGGTCGAACACCGACTTGTGCGCCTTTTCTATTTCGTCGAACAGCACTACCGAATAAGGCTTTTGACGGATTTTGTTGACCAGCAGGCCGCCTTCTTCGTAGCCCACATAGCCTGGAGGCGCTCCATACATCAAGGCGACCGAATGTTCTTCCTTAAATTCGGACATGTCGAAGCGTATCAGGGATGACTCGTCTTGGAAAAGGAACTCCGCCAAGGCCTTCGACAATTCGGTCTTTCCTGTTCCCGTAGGACCTAAGAAGAAGAAAGAACCCATAGGCTGGCCTTTCTTATTCAAGCCCGAGCGTGATTCGTAAATAGAGTCGAGGATGGTCTTGATGGCATGATCCTGACCTACCACACGCTTCTTGAGCGTGCTTTCGGCTTGAACGAGTTTCTCTCTCTCCTTCGACTGCACCTTGCCCATGGGAATACCCGTGAGCTTGGCCACCACTGCAAACAAATCGGATGATAGAACCGCAACGTGTTTGGTAGCCGTAAGAGGCTTCAACTTGGCGAGCACCTCTTCGATGTACTTGAAACGGTCTTCCTTGTTTTCGATTTTCGCAAAATCGGTGTCATCGTCAATTTGGGCCACAAGCAACACGTTCACCTTGTTAAATAGTTCGTAGTGCAACCAGTTCAGCTCTACCATCAAGTGCTTGTCGTCCAATCCTTCTGGATTTTCTTTCAGATGCGACAGTTTGTCTTCTATGGAGGCTATCTCTTGTGCCGAAACATCGTTCATGGTGCGAATCAGCGCCATGGTGCGGTCGATAAGGTCAAACACCGAATCGGGCATGGCTTTTTCGGTCAGATAACGCTTGGCCATACGAATGGCCTCAGTGATGGCCTCGTCGCCGATGCTCAAGCCATGATAGGTTTCAAAAGACGAAACGGCACCTTTAACAATACGGAAACAAGTGTCGGCATCCGGTTCGTCGATTTGAATTTTCTCGAACTTCCTGACCAATTCCTTATCGGTCTCGATATTCTTTGTAAAGCCATCGATAGTTGCGGTGCACACCAACAGCAGCTCGCCTTTGTTCAATTCGCGTTTCAGGATGTCGCCGGTGCCATAGAGAGCACCTTGCTTGTCCATCATTTTGTCAAGACCTTCGATGACCAAAACGGCTTTCCCTATGGAAGTAAGTTCGGCGATGACGTTCTTAAGGCGGTCTTCGGTCTCCATCTTGTTGACAGAGCCTCCCGACAAGGCGGCCAAGTCGAGTTCGTAAACGACGGCACCTTGCAAAAACTCGGGGACAACCCCATGAAGCAGACGCTCAACAAAACCATTAATGAGGGCGGTCTTACCGATACCTGCTTCTCCTACAATCAGCAAGTTCGATTTGGTTTTCCGTCCAAAGATTTCGAAAAATGCTGCGATTTCCCTCTCGAAGCCAATGGTGGGCATGACCTTTCCGCTGGCGACAAGCTCATTCTTGTTCAAACAATACTTTGACAAGGTCTTTTTAGCTGTGGCCGACAGCGGTTTGGCCGGACTGACGTGCACATCGCCTTGTGCAGATGAGACATTCATGCCGTCGATCACTTCGTTGACTGTCAACAGCAATGTTTTCAACTGATTGAAGTTGAATCCCACACCCGGAGTGACCAAGGCTGCCAAAAGACAATAGTTGTCAACCTTGTCCCCATTGAATTTTGCACGATACTCTTCCGCCATGTCAAACACGGCTATTGATTCGTCCGAGAGTTCCGGATCGCTTATTGGCCGCGAAGCCTTGGGGGTCATCCCGATTTCGCAATCAGCCCACTCTATCAAATAATAGTAGTCTTTGTCTAAATTCGTCTCCAGAAAAGGAACGAGATTCATGTCCTTATGAAGCAAAGCTTTGAACAAGTGACAAGGATAAACAGCGTTGTTTCCGTGTTCAACTGCATAGGTCGAAGCAATCCTTATCAGCTCTTCAAATTGTTGTAAAATGTGCTTTCTATCCATATTTAACAATTATGATTATTCATTCATTTTCTAACATATTGCCACATGCATCTCACATCATCAGAAATGCAAAGGTATAGTGGCTTTTTTCAAACCGAAATACGCAAATTTACTTACACTGCTCAAAAGAGGTTTTCTTTCATTTTCTTGAAAAACTGTTTCGAAAGGTTTTGAGTTGATTCAATAGATGCATTGGCTCATCTTGCCCATCGTCTCGCTTGCATAGCCCGCTATGTCACGCTCCATCAAGAACCAGTCATGCCGCTGTCATTCTAGACCTGATCCAGAATTGATGCAGAATTGATGCAGCATCTCATTACCAGCGGCAATAGCCCAATAAAACCATTTCCTTGTAAGGAGATTCCGTGCAAATTCTGAATAGATCCCAAACACGTCATTCTGGACAACGATCCAGAATCTGTTTGGTATGACTATGTTCAGAATGACATAGCGCGGAATGGACTCTATCCGAAACAACTCCAAATAGCTTCTTAGAATTATGTGTGAAATACCGGATTTTTCAAACAGGTGAAGGCAAAGCAGCTTCTAAAAAGCCACCAACACAAGGATTGGGCTCTGAAACATAATATGTTCGACCGTCATATCTAATAAATGAATGAAAGGCATAACAATAGTAAACCCGCTAAATCGATCGATTTAGCGGGTTTACAAAGAATTTGAGACTTCTTATCGTCCCGAAAGAGAGTGTTTATTTCACGACCAACTTCTTGGTGACGGTGTTGCCGTCATGAGTCAGCACCTGAACGAAATAAACGCCACTGTTATAGTTGCTGATATTCAGATTCACCCTCTCGGCATCGGCTTCAACACGTTCCACCATCATGCCGGTAATGGAGTAAACAGCGATTTGACGGATTCTGCTGTCCGCAATGATGCGCACGGTTTCATGTGCGGGGTTGGGGAACAAACGGCATTGTGCCACCGTTTTGTTTTCTTCCACCTTCCATGTGTTTCTCTTGGAGGCGGCTACCTTTACGGAAGTAATCGTCTCGCTATAGACGGCTTCGACCTCGACAACGTGGAAAGAGCCTGTCTCAGCATCAAAAGCCAATGATGTTTCAGTGGTGTTTTCAGCCAAGGTATCGCCATCCAAAAACACATTGTAGCCCGTAGGCGTTCCCGATGCAGGAGCTTCCCAAGAAGCCGTCATCGCATTTTCGGAAGTCTCCTCTAACACTAAGTTTTCAACCGGATAAGGATGCAGATCGGTGTAGGGATACAGAAAACGGCTGTTGATCACTTTCTTAGACGCATAGTCCTGCAACCAAACCGATACTTCGAGATCGCTCATCTCTTCCACATGGGTGGACGACATGTCGTGAGAGAATTCGAAACGCTGGCTTTTCCCTCCTTCCAGATTGATAGCATTGCCTTCGGCATCTGCCAGCATCTTCATCATGATATGATGGAAAGAAGTTTCTCCATTGCCGCCCACATTTCCATGGGTTTCTTTTTCATTGACCGAGACATAAACCCGGTAACCCTCTCCAAGATTACAGTATGACATGACATCTACAATAATATTGATCGTCTTGCCTTCCACATTGAAAGAACCTTTGATATCGGCAAATGTAGGTGTAGCGTAGTGGGCGTCGAACGCCGTTTGCGAGACACTGGTATTTCCTTGGTCGTCACCATCGAGGAAGGTCTGAGGAACAGCACCGACACTGTAATACAGCCTTCTTACACGGCCTTCTTCCGTAAAATAGGGATCACCACCATACGGCCAGTTCATCGGATATTTTGTATAGGTGTATTTCCCTTGATTGGCGTTTTCAAAGGCCGTCATGGCGTTATTCACCGAAACGCAAGGGCCACAGGTAGAACTTGAAAAATGCTCGATCATGGGGTATTTTTGCGTCTGACCCATAGCGATGTTGATGGTTTTTGACAGCGTTTTTTCAATGGGTTGTCCATTGATTTTTGAGAGGGTGACAGTCAAAAGATAAGATCCAGGATAAAGATAAGTGGAATCATCAAATGTAAGTGTCGTGGAGGTTAGCGAAGCGAGATCGGTGGTAAAAGATTGCGACACGACTTCGTGACCTTCAAACTGATAGGAAGCCTCGATGGAAGTGATGCTTTGATTGCCAAAATTAGTCACAAGAAATGAAGGGGCAATAAATCCAAACGACAGTACTTTTTCCATCTCGATCTTATCGAGATTGATGTCGAGTTCTCCCAATCGAAGGATTTTGATGTCGTCGAAATACCAATTGTCAATGTTGTAGCTGTTGCCGCTATAATAGAGACAGAAACGCACGGAAGGTTTGCCCATGTCGGGAGTCGTAATGTGTTCTGCAACGGAATAGACCCCGTCGGTACTGTAAATTTTCGACCAGCCCATGTTCCATGTTGCTCCATCATCAGATGAAGTGGCAATGCCTAAGGTGTGGGAACCGGAATAATTATCCAAGCAATGCTTAAAAAGGAACACCACTTCGGAAATATCGGTGAGATTGACAGCAGGGGTGACCAAACGTGAAATACCATTGAACTGGGGACTGTATTTCAAATGCATTTCATTGGGTTCACCACCGGAATTATTGGTAGCTTTGACTTCCCAGTTACTTGTTCCCTGCCCCATAATGGACCACCCTGTTGGCATGGCGGCTCCATCAAAAGATTCATTGAGCAATGTAGCAGTACTTTGTGCCATGCCCATCATCATGCTTGCGAAAAGCATTGTAACGAGTAAAAAATGTTTTTTCATGTTTTGAAATGATTTAATAGATTAATTGTTTTTGAACCGATTGTAATTACACTTGCAGAAATTAAAGCTCGCAAATATACACATAATCATATTTATCCCTCGGAATTGACCCTGAAAAAACAACAATATCGGCAAAGAGTTTTTTTTTGACAATTTAATGCTTTTATTTACAGTTTATTGCGATAAAAATAGTTTTACATTTGCAACCTATATCATCAATTTTGTCCTTTTATGTAAGTAACGAGATTCTGTGTATTGAAAAACATGTATCTTTGCGCTGAAAAACAAATCGCATAATATTTCATTTGCATGTTTAACAAATACAAAATCTGACACTATGGTATCATTGATTATTATTCTCGCCATTATTGCGGTGCTCGTGCTTTGGTTTGTTTCCGCCTACAACGGCATGATCAGAAGAAGGAACGAAGTGGACAAGGAATGGCACAATGTCGATGTCCAGTTGGAACGTCGCTATGCCCTGATTCCCAATTTAGTGGAAACCGTTAAAGGCTATGCCAAACACGAAAGCGAAACCTTGGAAAAGATTACGCAGTATCGTTCTCAGGCCATGAATGCCAACACCATGGCAGAACGTGCCGAAGCCAACAACAACTTGACTTCAGCCTTGGCCGGTCTTAAAATCCAGCTTGAGGCCTATCCCGATTTGAAGGCCAACACCAACTTCATGCAGTTGCAGGAAGAACTCACCTCCACCGAAAACAAGATTTCGTTCTCACGTCAGCTTTACAATCAGGTGGTGACCAACTACAACAACAAGATCCAGGTCTTCCCGAATTCGATTGTGGCCGGCATGTTCCATTTCACCAACAAGGAACTGTTCGAGCTCTCCACAACAGAAGCCCGTCAAGCGCCTAAGGTATCGTTCTAACCGTCACGTAGCATGCACGAGCTGATAGCGAAAAACAAACGCAAATCCGTCTTTGTCTTTATTGCGATGGGTCTGTTGCTTTTGGCATTGGGTGCCGGCATCGGGTTTTACTTCGATACCGACCCCATGTCGGGGCGTGGTGCCACGCTTGGAGCCGTCATCGCCATATTCATTTGGGGGATACAAGCCCTTGTTGCCTACAAGAGGGGTGCTGAGGTTATTTTAAGTGGTTTGGATGCAAAGGAAATCTCCAAAGCGGACGATGCCGAATTGTACAACATCATCGAAGAGCTGAGCATGGCGTCGGGGGTGCCGATGCCCAAAATCTACATCATTGAAACGCCCGCCATGAACGCCTTCGCCACCGGAACCAAACTCGACAAAAGCGTGGTGGCCATCACACGGGGGCTTCGCTCGCGCCTCACACGCAACGAAATACAAGGCGTCATGGCCCACGAGATGTCGCATGTCTATCACCGCGATGTGCTGTACATGACCTTTGCCAGCATTATGATGTGCACCATCGTGTTGATTTCTGAAATCCTGATGCGTTCCTTTTTCTATACAAGAGGAGGACGCAGCCGTTCGTCAAACGATAATGGCAATGGAGCGGCGCGCATCATCCTAATGTTAGTCATTATTGCATTGGCAGCACTTGCCGTCATCATGTCGCGTTTGTTTTATTTCTCCCTTTCACGAAAACGCGAGTACTTGGCCGATGCAAAGGCGGTACAGTTCACCCACGATCCCGAATCGTTAGCAAGGGCGTTGGAAAAGATTTCGGGAGACAACACCACTTTCGATCCCGGAAAAATGGCTGCGGCCATGTGCATCAACATGCCTAACTTGGAAAAGCGCTCTAAAGCATTGTTTTCAACCCATCCTCCCATCGACAAGCGGATTGACATCTTGCGTGCCATGGCAGCCGGAACGAGTTATGAAAACTACTGTGCCGCTTACAAACAGGTATTGGGGAAGAACAATCTGCCAAAGGACAAAAAGAAATAAGGATCGGTTCTTCGGTTGCAGGACCTCCATCTTACCTCTCTTTTGCAATCTTCCTGCACCGTATCTTCCAAACACGTCAGCCCGCGCTACATCATTCTAAACACAGTCATTCCAAACCATGTCCCAAGCTTGATTTGGGATCAATGTGGAAACTCATTATGGGGGGAGAGTTTTTCTAAGAGGATAGTGCAGTTAGTGAGGAGATGCTGAATCAGGTTCAACATGACGGATCCTGATGGAGTGTGCCGGATTAGTTCCGGATCAGGTCCAGAATGACGTTGTCCGGCATGACCAACTACTGATAAAAAGGTGACAACGCTTTGTGCCTGAAATCCTTCCAGATATTTTTTCTTCATTTTTTTGACATAACCCCATCGGCTATAAAAATGCTTTGTATCTTTGTCAGGTTCAAAAGCCCGTTGAGAGAGCTGAAAAAAGAGACTGTCATGACAGGTAAGACCATTAGAACAAGCACAGATTGTCTCATCGGAATAGTCATTCTGATGGCGTTTCTCGCCGCTTTCAATCCGCTTTGCGCCCAGAATTTACCCATACGGCCCGCCAAAGAACAGTACTGCTTCGAAGAAATCACCCTTCCCAATGGAAAACCCATCTGCAACGTACTGGGTATTGTGCAGGACAAGCGTGGCTTTGTGTGGATGGCCGGTTTGCACGGTCTCTACCGCTACGACGGGCACGACTTCAAGTTTTTCCACCATACGCCCGGCGACAGTACTACCCTTGCTGATACGGAAATCTACTCCCTCCTTCTATTGGGCGACACGGCGCTTTGTGTCGGCATGGCACATGGGGTATCCATAATGAATATCCACACGGAAGAGATACGAAACTTCCTAAATGACGATAAAGGAAATCCTATTGAATACGTCGGCGGGTTTTTCATGGATGAGGAGCGCACGCTTTGGATGGGAGGTTTGGACGGCTTATATAGCTTTACCCCTAATTTTTCAGGCATTGTTAAAAGATTGGATATTGACATCAAAATAACATCACGGCACAATCCCGCCTTTATAAAGAAGGTGTATAGTATCAAGCAGAACAGTGTGAACCCTGATTGGCTGATGCTGGGGACAGAAAGCGGACTGGTCTGCTTTGACAGGAAAACAAACGCCATTATCAAACGTTATCCCAACACCAAAGCCTCCTACTACCGTTCGCAGTCTGCCGTCATGGGCATCGTAGCTGACGGACATTATCTGTGGTGCAAGTCGTGGTTTTCGGGCATCAACCGTTTCGACATGGAAAGCGAGACTTGGACGAATTTCGATTATCCCTATACCGAAAACAGCAAGTATGTCATTAATAACAGCATGATGCTCAAAAACAGCGATGAGCTGCTGTTTTGTGATGTGGACAGAGGCCTGGGGGTCTTCAGCAAAAGCGTCGGAACCTCAACCTTTATTTACGACAGCCTTGTTCCTTCCATCTTGCGCGGAACCGAGATGCATATTTTTATGCAAAACGATAGCACGCTATGGCTTTCAAACAGGGAAGGCTTATGGCGGCAAAACCGTCAAAAAAACCGGTTCCGGCAGTTAGACATGCCCTACTTCTACACTTGGGTGATGCCGGTGCTACATGATGAAAAAAACGCCGACTACTACTTCGGATTGGTGCATAAGACCTTTGGATTGGCGTGCTGGAATGCGACAACCAACGAATGGAGCTACCTGCAAACGGCAACCGAGAAAGAGAAAGAACTGAACACCTACTCTCTTTTTCAAGATCATCTTGGGGTGATTTGGGTGACGACAGGAGCGAGAGGCTTGTGGGTCGTTGACAAGAAAAACAACAAGTTGAAGCCTTTTGTGTTGCCCGATGGCCGTCCCTTGGAAAAGCCACAGCAAACCCTGTACAAGATTCTAGAAGATCGCCACTGTAACCTATGGATAGGAACGGGCAAAAACGGTGTCATACGGATTGATTCATCACGGACACAGGCAAGCTACTTTAAGCATGACCCCGACAATCCTTCCTCGCTCATCGAAGGCTCTTATTTCAGGGCTATCGAAGAGGATGACAAAGGCAGGATTTGGATAGGCAACCATAAAGGTTTCTGCACCTTCGACTCCCAGACAGAGACTTTTTCCGATGAAATCCCTCGCCAACTTTACCAAACGGGAATCCTGCCTGGATATACCTATTCCATTGTTAAAGACACGACCGGAACAATATGGATGACCATAAAGGGACAAGGATTGGTGTCGGCAAAGGAAAACCCTGACGGAACATTCAAGTTCAGGGTGTTTCAAACCGACGAGGGACTGAAAGACCTCATGGTGCGGTACATGGCAAAAGACCCCAAAGGCAACTTGTGGCTAATGAATAACGGCTTGCTGTATTTCAATCCCTACGACGAGTCTTTCATGTTGGTGGACGACCAAAACGGGCTGTTGGAGAATCTTTCCGGCGACGACCAGATTTCATTTGACAACCATGGCAATGTGTTTTGTGCCGATCAGGTGGGAGTCAACTGGATGAATGAAGCCAAAAGTATGTCGGAAATCGGCATTTCCAATCTGATTGTCGAGAAAATATTGATGAACGGCAATCCCATCGAATGGTGCCCTACCCGGAATACTGCCAAACCCATCAAGCTGTCGGGCCTCCACAATGAAAACAACCTCATCTTCAATTATACGGCCATCTGCTTCGACCGCTACGACATGGTGCGCTACCGCTACAAGTTGGAAGGATTGGAAAACTCTTGGAGCCTACCGACAAAGGTGACAGAGGCGCGTTACACCAATCTACAACCCGGAAAATACCGTTTTGTGGTGGACGTGGCCTACAAAGGCACTTGGTTAGGCTGGAACAAATATGTCGATTTCAGGGTGACACGTCCTTTCTGGCAGACTTGGTGGTTCCTGACTACATTGGGGGTGCTGGCAATCGGCATCCTGTGTCTGATTTATCTGAACCGCCGAAGACACCTGCAAAGACAAAAAAAGATACGGCAAAAAATCGCTTCCGACCTTCACGACGATGTGGGTTCCACGCTCAGCAGCATCTCCATCATGAGCGATATCCTGCAGTACCAAACCGACAGCAATGACCACATCGCTGGTATGATCAAGGAAATCGGGACCAATGCCCACAACATGCTCGAATCCATGGACGACATCATCTGGTCGGTGAACCCCTCCAACGATAAGTTTGAGAACCTGATTCTTCGCATCAAGGAATTTGCCATACCCTTGTTGGAGAGCAAGGACATCGATTTTTCATTTGTCGTTCCTGATGTCTTCCCCAACCGCTCTCTTTCGATGGATGTGCGCAAAAGCATGTTCCTCATTGCCAAGGAAGCCATCAACAACTTGGTCAAATATTCCGAAGCGAGCAAGGCTGACATTACTTTCATGCTGACGGAGGATACCTTGGAACTTCGTATTGCAGACAATGGGAAAGGCTTTGATATGGAAAAAATCAACACCCGCCGCAACGGGTTGAAAAACATGCAGAAAAGGGCCGATGAAATAGATGCCGAACTGACGATTGCATCGCAAATCGGCATCGGAGCGACGATTTCCCTATCTGTAAAAACCATATCTTTATATGATTGACAAAAGACTTATTAAACTGTAACTTTGCCCACGTGATTTCTATTCTCTGCTGCCATGGATATTAATGTTGCCATTTACGAAGACAATGACACCCTGCGTGAAAGTCTTTCCTTTCTGATCAAAGGTTCGAATTTGCTGACTTTCGCCGGCGCCTACCCCAATTGCCTCAATATTGTTGAAAACTGCAAGACCAATAGGCCCGATGTCATCCTGATGGACATCGACATGCCGGGCATTTCGGGCATTGAGGGCACACGTCTGGTAAAGGAGGCTTTCCCGTCTGTGAATGTGATGATACTGACGGTTTACGAGGACAGTGATAAGATTTTCGATGCCCTTCGTGCCGGAGCAACAGGCTATATGCTCAAAAAATCATCCGCCATTCAAATCATTGAAGCCATCGCCGAACTGGCCGGTGGCGGATCGCCCATGTCGAGCCGGATTGCCCGAAAAGTGCTTGACTTTTTCAGCACTCCGCCTTGTGGAGAAAAAGAGAACGAATATACGCTCACCGATAGGGAACTCGATATCCTGAAACGCTTGGTGGCTGGCGACAGCTACAAGATGATCGCAGACAACTGCTGCATCTCCATAGGTACGGTCCGATGCCATATCAATAGCATGTACCGTAAACTCGCCGTCAACTCCAAAGCAGAAGCCATCATCAAGGCCATCAAGGAAAAACTTGTATGAAGAATGTTCCTTCTTTTTGTTTCCTTTTACAGATTTTTTGTCGTTGCATGTTTTGCAACCCGCGAAGACGAGAACTGAAAAATCGCACTCAAAAAACATATCTTTATGATTGACAAACGTGTTTTTTCCTGACTTCGTCATCGTGTCACCCGAAAAGAACACAACATGCTGTCTTTCATTGTATTATCAGTTTGTGTTTGGGGTGACACAAGTAGAATTTATTTTAGAAGCTGTTTTGAATGGTTTCGGATTGAGTTGATAGGGATTTTTGAGTACA